>JAOAPI010000047.1 GCA_025462865.1 Candidatus Sulfotelmatobacter sp.
CCGGAATGGTTTGGATCGCATTCTTATCAAGCTTCAAATGCGAATAAACCATTTCGGGGGGAAGGCGTCGGATCCACTGGTTGAGAGAGACGTCCAAGACTTCGCTCGCTTTGAACAGCTCCAGAAATACCAGGTCAGTATCGCCAGTGTTTTCCACGTAATGACCAGCATTAAATGGAACGAAGCCAACGTCGTTGGTATTGAAGTCCATGGTACGTGCCGACCCAACCGGCATAAACACGGTCATTCGTCCCTTCCCCGCCATCCAGAACTGCCACTCAGAGGCATTGGGATGCCAATGAAGCTCGCGCATACCTCCGGGCTTGATGGTGTTCAGGGCAGCCGCAACATTCTTCGAGACAGGAAAGTTATGCGAGTCGACGATGCGTATTTCGCCCCCGGTAGTTCGCTTGGTCGGCGCCATCGCTTCCATTTTGAAGGTGTACTGGATGGGAGACTGCACTTTCTGTCCGCCAACTGCGGCCTTGTCTTCCGCTAATGACTTCGGCAAGTCTGCGGGAAAAATGTAAAGAGAACCAGTCGGCAGATTGGTGAGAGCGCTCTCCGGCAGTCCAAAGTTCTTCGACAACACTTCAGGAGGTGTATGCGCTACCCATTCCGAGATAAGCATTGTACCGTCTTCCGAAAACATACCTTGATCGAAGACCAGGAGGAACTCGCATCCATCTGGCCCCAGGCCCTGGATGGAGTGAGGAAAGCCAGCGGGGAAATACCATAGATCGCCCTTGCTCACGTCGTCGATAAAGATCGTGCCATCAGGATTCAATAGCGTAACGCGGGCATTTCCATAAAGCATGATGGCCCACTCATCGGCTGTATGCCAATGGAGTTCGCGAAAGCTGCCGGCCGTTAAGCGCATGTTGACGCCGGCCAGGTCTGTTGAGGACGGCAATTCGCGCTGCGTCACCTGATGGGTCCAGCCGCCCTCTTGAACTCGCCTTTTCGTCAGATCGTAGGAGTACCAAATAGGACCGACATCCCCGAAATCCGTCGGCGGAGGCGTATTTGAGTTGGGATTTTGCGCCAGAAGTGGTTTATTCTCCTGTCCGGGGTTACTCGATGAATGGTCGCCTTCAGCCTTTTGCGCACCTTCCCGCGTTTGTGCGTGCGCACTTAATCCTGCAAATGCGGCCGCAGCCAAAGCAGCGGAGCCGATTCCAAGGACACTCCTTCTCGAAACTCCATCCTGCATCATCTTGTCTTTCTTTTGATCACTCATCGCTTTTTTCCCCATCTACGGTGAATTCGATTCGATCCTGGTGCCTAAAGGCGACCGATTGCTCGGACGCTAGGCCGTTTTCTTCGGCTGCAAACAAAATTCGACAATTTTTCCAATTTGCACTGGAGGAACCAGTTTCAACGGTCTCCGGAAACCCATCGGTATGTAAAACTCGATCACTTTTGCCACGACGATCTCCTTGATCTCTCGAACTCCAATTGCCCTGGCAATCCATCTGGATCGATAACACATGGATTCGCGCAATCGGAGCTTGTTCAACAGCGTCTTACAAACCGCGCATGATCTCATCCACATAGTTCTCCCCTGAGCGTTGAGGGGGAAGAGGAATGCGCGCGTTCCAAATCTCTCAAGCGACGCTGCCCGTTCGCAAACATCGCTGAGGCCAATGCTTTCATGTCTCGATCCCCGGAATCGGCAGCCCTGATCAGTTCCTTGCCTGCGTCTTGCTGTCCGAACCTGCACCACATCACTCCGCAAAGAAACACATAGTTGCTGTCCATTCTGTTCTCCTTTTAATCAGCGGTTGTAAGTGTCCGTCGCGTTCTAGCTTTGCTGGAACAACTTCTTTCGTCAGTGCAATCCAACTGCCAACCCCAGCCGCTCTAAACCCCGCTCCCCTCGAACTTGTCTGCTGCCAGCGTCCACATATCGACACCCTCTCTGCCATCGCGCTCTCGTGTCGTCACAGCAAAGGGCAGGCACCCTGTGTGCGAGCGGGTTGCAGCCGACAGCTGAAAGAAAAATACGGTGATAAAGAATCGTGGGGATGGTGGGATTCGTTAAACCGGCATGGCGATCAGGTCGTACCTTGTAATCGCACCCATGTTTGCCTCGCCGTTTTCTAGATTAAGGTTCAGCCTTCCGCTGCCTCGTAATATTTCCCATTCACTTCCTCGCCCATCACTGCGAAATCGCACCTTGAGGTGTCGAGCGGATCAGTTTTGAAGGTGAAATCAATTGATGGCACACGAATTGTGGCTTCTAGTTGTGCGGTAGCTTTGAAGCCCTCGAAGCGATACTGCCGCGTTGGGTCTTCGTACTTCACCGGCTCATGGGTGGACTTGAATACCAGATTGAAATCCATGAATGCCGGAGTGGTTTCTGCGTCCATCGCGGGCCAGCGGGGTTGGTCAATGATGGGCACGTTCGTCATCTTCAATGTTGCGGTGTTGCCGTCTGCAGTGACCGCGAGCCCGTTGGCAGAAACCGGTGTCACCCAATACAGACCTTCAGGCGAGATGGGTGGATGGAAGTCGTGAATCTGGTTCGTCGGGACCGCCGGTCCCTTGAATAGGGTAAGTCAGGTGTGGGCGAAGATAGCTTGGTGCGCTTGTCGTGCCGCCCAGTACTCTCCCGCCATATAACTGTAGTCGGTGGTGGGAGTCCCCCAGGCGAGACGGTTACCTTTATTGTCCCTACCCATGCCGTGGAAGCCATTGCAGCGGGCCAGCTTTCCCTTGAAGTGATAGATGCTGGATAGTTCGACACTCGGCATTGCGCCCTGGTTGTGATTGCCATTCTTGTCGAGCCATGGAATGGGATACGGGCAGGGACCACCATTGGACGGTGCGTGATCCCGCGGTACTGGAAGAGAGCATGACGTCGGCGCGGATTGTGCGTGAAGCAGCGGCTCCGGCAGAGATCCTGCAACGATGGACAAGGCACCTACCTTCAGCAAACGGCGCCGGTCTAGCTCTAGATTCGAACTGTGATGGTCACTGTGCTGCCGGCCGAGCAGCGTGAGTGCCGTCGGTTTAGGGTTGAGAGCGAATTTCATGATTCCTCCTGTTTTCACTAAAGTTCTTGAACATCCCCTGGGGATCGAAGATCCGGTCAAGGACTCAACCCTCCGCCAGACCGCGCCTGCAATGACATTCCCACTAGGGTTGCGATTAGGATCGAGGGATAGAGTTGTCCGATCAGTGCTTCTGCCATCGTGAGCGATCGCGCGATGCGATGTACGGGATAAGCGTCGCCATAAGTCACGCTGGTAAGGGTACTGAAGCTGAAGTAGACCAAAGGACGCGGTTCCCCGGCCAAAGTTTCGGCAAGAGGGGATTGGAAATGAATTGCAAGGGGTCGCTCTTCCAGGAGCAGCTGATATCCGAACGCAAACGTCAGCCCGACAAGCAAGTAGGCGGCGACTCCGCCCATGACGCGATGTACGCTGATTGGGCCCGGACGAAACGTGTGTTTCAGCGTCATTACTACGAGGATGGCCATACCAGATATCTTCAAGGCGGTATCCAGTCCCCAGTGGCGGAGCGTGGGATTGAATTCCATGATCAAATCCGCCGTGAACTCCAGAGCAGTCACGACGACGATTAGATACAAAAGAGTTCTATGGCGAATGGTTGCGATCGCACCCGACACGAGCATCAGCGCGAAAATGGTGTCAAGTCCGATGCGGCCGGGTCGGGAGAGGTGAACCATCGGAACGAAGACAGCGATGAGCACCAGGAATGCGAGGAAGAAACTCAGCCCCTCGTCTTCAATCCAAATAGGGAAGCCTGTCCGTCTCTTCTGTTTTCGCATCGTCACCTTTGTTCCGTCGGGTGCCACCCCGAACCTCGCGCGCCTACACCCGGCACGATTATTGTTGTGTCGAGCCCGGACGTCTTTTCTTAAACAACATCGCCTCGCATGACTACGAAAGTTTCGAGACGGTATAGTTTGCAGGCTTCGCCGGAAACCCCAACTTATTTGGTTCTGACTCCCGAGCGAGGCTCGATTCAGCGAAGCCCACGGCAATGAGCAGCACCAGCAGAAGAAAGACGACGGATGCGAATCCGCAGGCAAGCCTTACGACAAACGTTTCAAACTTTGCCAGCGTCATATTGTTTGTGCGCATGAATTCCTTCTCAATCATTCGCGTCTGCAATTAGTGAATGGTTGGCCCGGTGCGAAACCCCGGAAGTAGCGTTATCAGCCGGCTAAGCCAGCGGCACGTCGAGGTGCGAAGCCTCGAAATGTAAGCGGACACGCCGGATGGTCGCATTGACACGCGATTTCCACATCGTTGCTGCCCGCGTCACGGCAGGTTTCTCCGCAGTATTCTTCTCCATCTGATACGTCGCACAGGCACGGTATGTGCGCGCACTTTTTCATTTTGCTATTCGCCATTACGATTCCCACCTTTCCACCCCGACTGATTGCATGCAGACCTCCAAACCTTTTTTCGCGGCTAACGATACTTTCCAGCAGTTTTGCGGTTCAGCAATACAACCATTTGAAGTCGCAGGCGTCGGCAGGCTGATACTGCGTCAGTATTTGGACGGTCTCGGGGCCGCCCATCTGCGGACGGAGGTGGATGTTCCAATAAACAAAAGATCCTTAGTCGTTAAGTGAAGTGAATTATTGTCCTTTGGGCTCTCTCACTCTTTTTCTTGACTGGAACACAACGTGCACTCTCTTTGGCGGAAAGTGGGTCCAAATGGAAGCGCAAGTACTTACATTTGCAAGTTCTCCCTTTGTGCCGGTCGCCATTGGATTTTTTGGCTTGGGCACCGGCTACTTCATCTGGGGTGGTCAGGCTTTGTTTGGTTTTCCCCAAAGCAGTCCCGATGTTAACCGGACGCTTGGCATATGGGGTTTCTGGATGCCGGGGTTCATGCAATTCCTGACAGGGCTTTATCTGCTGACGGGACTGACCTGGTTCAACGTCTTCGGCAAAGCGGCTCCGCTATACATGGCGGGCCTGGCGTTCACAGCTTACGGCATTCATTGGTTCGCGATGTCGTATCGGCGATATATCGAATCGAGCGCCCAGCCGGATGGCTGGATGGCAATAGCATTTCTATTTCTCAGCATTCTGGGAGTTGATGTTTTCTGGCGTGCCGGAGACATTCCTGTAATGCTTGTGTTTGTCGGCCTGACCTTGATCTACGCGATCGAAATTCCTACCCGCTTACTGTCGTGGACTGCAGGTGGCCGCCTTGTAGGACTGTTCCAATTCATCACTGGTATATGGCTGATGTATTGCACCTACGCAATGACGGTAGATTTGGCGTTGGGTGCCAAAGCCTGGATCTAGAGAGCATTTCACACCCTGACGGTTGCAGTGGACCAGACGCGGTATTGCTGCTTGCTCGTAGCCCCTGCGTTGCGGCATTTCTGGAACAGGCTCCAACAGCGGCTACACCAGGCGTTGAAGAAGCAAGTCGAAGTCTACGAAGCGCAGGCACGTCCGAGTATCCTTGCCGAAGTTGATCGCAATCAAATCGTCCAAGCCCCTGCGATTGGCCGAGTTGGAGGACCAAATGGCGGCGCGGGCCGCTTTGGACTCAAAACCGACTACTCTAATCACACGGATGAAGAAGCTTGGTGTCGACCTTAAACAAGTCTCGCGACCCAAGGTGGACACCACACGACAGTTTCGACATCTGCTATTTCGACTGTACAGCACTCGCCACTCGACTTAAGTTCCTCTGAATAAACTCTTTGCGCAAAAGCGCGCATCCGCTCGGGGTTTGGCATCCCCCTTGCTTTAAACAATGTGTCCGGAAATAGAGAACATTTATTCAAGGGGATAATCGAAATGAAAATCAATAAACGTTATATCGCAGTAGGTTTGATCATTGCTTTTTCGCTCTTCCTCGGGCTCGCCGCTCATGCAGACGAGTCTGACGAAGCAACCAAAATCACTTTCAGCCAGCCGATCGAGATCCCGGGACAGGTTTTACCTGCCGGGACCTACCTGTTTAAGTTGGCCAGCGGGGATGATCTGAATGTCGTGCAGATCTTCAATGTCGACAGGACCCACCTCTATGCAACCCTCGATACGGTTTCAACTGACCGTCCCGAGCCAACCGATCACACTGTGGTCGCATTAGCAGAACAGGGAACTGGTCAACCGGATGTCCTCGTGAAGTGGTTCTATCCTGGCCGCGAAACAGGGAATGAATTCGTATATTCCAAGCAGGAAGAAAAGGAACTATCTAGAGACAAGCAACAGATCGTCATGGCTGACCGCCCCACAGTGTCAAATTCGGATGCTGCCGCAGGTGGCAACTGAGCATGACTTACATTCGCTCATTAGGGCCTGGGTTGAACGACCCGGGCCCTCGGGCGAAATATTTTGGATCGACGGAAGCCAAAAATCACTTGCCTGCACTTACATCATTTGGTGAATCGGCTGATGCGTTTCGGATATTAAGACCGGTCTTGGACTTCCCCATCAGCACGCCGAGCAGATCCTTAATGCGTTCTTTGCCACTAAGCCGCAACCATTGGCTTCTTCGGTTCATCCAGTTCATTGTGGACTCGAAACGGCGACCACTTCTGGGTAGCGTGACTCTCCGCGTGGCGCGCGCTTTCGCGACAAACCGTCCGGCAAGGTCGAGGTCCATGAATTCCAGGTATTGATGCCTCCACCGTGTTGAGGCAAGATTAGAGGAGTTATACCAAGGTATGATTGCACCGCTGTTAACGGAAGGATACTTTCCCATCATGGGTACTCAGGCGAAGGCAAAACTGATCGCGATTGTCGACGACGATGAGTTGATGCGCAGCGCATTGCAGGGCATGCTGAAATCCGTCGGGTTGCCATCACTAGCATTTGCGTCAGCGGAAGAATTCCTGAAGTCCGGCCAGTACCAGCAGACTGCATGCCTGATTGCGGATATTCGCATGCCCGGAATGTCTGGTCTGGAATTGCAGGCCAAACTGAACGCTGAGCGCTGCAGAATCCCGACTATCTTCATCACGGCCCACGGTGACACAAAAATGCGTATGCAGGCGCTAAGGGCAGGCGCTGTGGAATTCCTGGCCAAACCGTTTGATGATGAGGTCCTGCTCGAAAGCGTTCGAGCGGCTCTCGAGAGTTAAGCCCGACAAAAGCGTGTGCGCGCCAGGAGGTTCTCTGTGGGAGCGTTCCAAAAACTCGGGACCGGCGATCAAGCATCGTATGAACGCAGATTCGAGCAAGTAATCGGCAATAGTCCCGCTCTTGAATCAGTACTGGAACAAGTCGAACGGGTTGCGCCTACCGATTCCACCGTTCTTATACAAGGTGAAACCGGCACCGGCAAGGAGCTGATTGCACACGCCATCCACAACCTCAGCTCACGGTGCGGGCATGGCTTCATAAGGTTAAATTGCGCTGCGATTCCCCTTGATCTTTTAGAGAGTGAACTATTTGGCCACGAAAAGGGTGCGTTCACCGGAGCCATCGCGCAAAAGGTTGGCCGTTTCGAACTAGCCGACAAAGGCACGCTTTTCCTGGACGAAGTAGGAGATATTCCGCCAGCCTTACAACCGAAGTTGCTGCGCGTTCTACAAGAACAGGAGTTCGAGCGCCTGGGTGGCACACGCACTCATCAGGTAGACGTTCGGCTGGTGGCTGCCACAAATCGTAATCTGATGGAGATGGCGAACCGAAGTGAGTTTCGCACCGATCTTTACTACCGCCTCAATGTATTTCCGGTCCTGCTGCCGCCTTTGCGCGAACGTCGCGAGGACATTCCGGCCCTCGTAGCTCATTTTGTTGAGATTTATGGCCGCCGGATGAATCGCCAGATTCAACACATTCCGCCGGCAACGATGTCCGCGCTAACTTCGTACCCGTGGCCAGGCAACATCCGTGAGCTTCAGAACCTGATTGAACGTGGCGTGATTCTCTCAAGAGATGGTGTGTTTCCCAATCCTCTGCAGACTGCGAGTGTTCCGGACGTCAGTGGTTCTCCCGCCCCAACTACTCTGCGGGACTTCGAACGCGTTCTGATTTTGCGCACGCTGGAAGCAGTCAACTGGGTGATCGGCGGTCCGAAAGGCGCAGCGGCCAAACTTGGATTGAAGCGCACTACACTTATCCACAAGATGCAGAAGCTGGGAATTTCTCGGCCTGATCCGCAACGCGTCGCGGATGTAATAGGACCGATACGGCAGGAGACTGATTCGCCGTCTCGATTTCAGTAACGTTGATTCACGTCACTTAACCCTCCTCCGGACTTAACCCTCCTCCGGCCACACCTCGCCGGTTTCTGCCGCAGCGAACGTGCACAGCCAGTACGAATTTCTAAACGCTCAACTTCATTCCAATGCTTAAGTTCATCCGACGCTCAAATTCCTCCTGTTAGGCATTTGTGGCAGGACGTAGTTTTCGCTGTCATGAATTTGGCCGCAGAGTGACAGGCCGACGGTATTGGGACAGCTGCCGTCCAGTTCGAGCCTTGATTCCTAAGCGAATAAGAGACTTGGCTTACTCGGTGCCAGTAATAAGTTTGGCATGCAGCTTGCTTTCTTAGAAGTGTTCAACAACTTTTCCGAATTGGATTTGAGACTACGAAAATGCTGATTGAAGAATCCAGCACGCTCTACGCAGCAATCCAGGCCCGGTTCCCTGACGGACCCGCGGAGCGCTTTGTGATTTCGTATACCTCCGAACAGGCATTGCGGGACCTGTTAGCCGCAGCGTCCATCGTGGCCAGCGGGTGCATTACTCGTGAGCACGCCGAGGAGTTATGTCGGTGAGAAACGCCTGCGGGTGTTGGGAAAGAACGAGAAACTTACGCGGAGGAATCGCTGTGCCGGCGCGTCCATGTATGAAAAGAGAAGATCACGGGCTTTGACGCTGTTGGGTGCAATGCCGTTGCGTTGATGCAGTCGACAACCAGTAAATGAAACAGCCGCCGCTCCACTTTTGGAAGCGAAAATGCGTTCGGTATTTGTGACTTTTTTTCGCGAGGTGCATATGCAGTTCATGAGCAGGACTATAGTTGTTGGAAGTTCGGATGTGATATCCGGCATTCTGAATTGGGTGTGCCCTGGGTGCGGCGGCAGAATGGGTGGACGCGGCAAAGAGTTCAAGTGCCAAGGCGAATGTCTGACGGATTGGCGTCTCCCTTGGCAGCGAATACTTTCGGCCGACCTCGATGCGCCATCAAAAAGGCCAATCAAACAACTTAGTTGGTGAACAAATTGACTTCCGTCGCTTGTAGCAGCCCTTGTCGTCTGTCCTGCAGCTTGCCCATATGAAGAACAGCGAACACAGCCCTATCGACACGGCAGTGTCGATGGGCCGTCACGACTGGTCTCCGGTTGCCGCGGAGGAATAGGGCCCAACTGCCTTTAAACGCGTCAGACCTTGATATGCCGCGTCATGTAGCCTCATCTTGTCAGTACCGCGACTGGAGCTGAACTTGCTATCAAAGCTGAGGAGAAAAAACCGTGGCCAAAGTTTCGATTGACGGCATCGTTCGAGAAGCTCGACCCGACGAGGTCCTGATTGACCTGCTCAACCGTGCTGGCAGCGCTGTCCCCCAGGTTTGCTACCATCCTCAACTCGGGCCTGTCCAGACGTGTGACACATGCATGGTGGAAGCGAACGGTCGCCTAGTGCGAGCCTGCGCGACTACCGTCGTCGAGGGAATGCATATCGCTACCAAGTCAGCGAAGGCTGCCGCTGCCCAGACGGAAGCCTTTGATCGCATTCTCAGCAACCACCTTCTTTACTGCACCGTCTGCGACAACAACAATGGCAATTGCACGGTCCATAACACTACGAAGTTGCTGGCCATCGAGCATCAGAGGATTCCTTTTCGGTCGAAGCCCTACGATGTTGATAATACGAATCCGTTCTACCGCTACGATCCCGATCAATGCATTCTCTGCGGTCGTTGTGTAGAGGCGTGCCAGAACGTCGAGGTCAATGAAACGCTCTCCATCAACTGGGAAGATCCAAATCCCCGGGTGCTCTGGGACGGCGGCTCGACCATCGGCGAATCGAGCTGCGTCTCTTGCGGTCATTGCGTGACCGTTTGTCCCTGCAACGCGCTGATGGAAAAAACCATGCTGGGTCATGCTGGTTTTCTGACGTCTCTAAAGAAGTCCGCTTTAAGCGGCATGATCGATATCGTAAAAGGTGTGGAACCCGAGATTGGATACGGAAGCATTCTTCAGATCTCCGAGGCGGAATCGGCGATGCGGTCTCACCGCGTCCGCAAGACGAAAACCGTTTGCACGTATTGCGGTGTGGGGTGCACCTTCGATGTCTGGACCAAAGACCGCCATATTCTCAAAGTAGCGCCGGAGCATGGGCCCGCCAACGGCATTTCCACTTGTGTGAAAGGGAAATTCGGCTGGGGTCACATCAATAGCGAAGATCGCCTTACCACTCCGCTGATTCGGGAGGAGGGCAAGTTTCGCAAGGCCAGCTGGGACGAAGCTCTCGCCCTGATTGCGGGCAAACTGTCGGAACTCAAGACGAGGAGCGGTCCGGATTCAATGGCCTTCATCTCTTCATCCAAATGCACCAACGAAGAGAGCTACCTGATGCAAAAGTTGGCGAGAGCGCTCATTGGCACGAACAATGTCGACAATTGTTCCCGCTACTGCCAGTCCCCGGCGACCCAGGGTTTGTTCCGCACCGTGGGTTATGGTGGCGATTCGGGTTCTATCACCGACATTGAGGCGGCGGATCTAATTCTGATCGTCGGTAGCAACACTGCTGAAAGTCATCCCGTCATCGCGACACGTGTCAAAAGTTCGCACAAGCTCAACGGACAAAAGCTCATTGTCTCCGACCTTCGTCAGAACGAGATGGCCAGGCGTGCCGACCTCTTCTTCCACCCGAAACCAGGAACAGATTTGTTTTGGCTGAGCGCGATCAGCCGCTACCTGCTCGACAACGGCCTTGCGCACTCCAAATTTTTGGACCAGTGGGTGAATGGCCTGGCCGAATATCGAAAGAGCCTTGAGCCTTTCACGATGGAGGCTGCCGCCAGCATTACCGGAGTGCCAGAGGAAACTCTTAAGACCGTAGCGCGGATGATCTCGGAAGCCAAAGCCATGTGCATCCTGTGGGCGATGGGAATAACTCAGCACACGCAAGGTTCGGACGGTTCCACCGCCATTTCGAATCTGCTTCTTATCACCGGAAACTATATGCGACCGGGAACGGGCGCGTATCCGCTGCGCGGTCACAACAACGTGCAGGGCGCCAGCGACCACGGGGCCATGCCGAACATGCTGCCGGGTTACCAATCGGTGGATGATCCCGAAGTGCGCCAGCGATTTGAGAGTGCGTGGAGGGTTAAGCTGCCCGTGGCCAAAGGATTAGACAACCACCAGATGGTAGAAGCGATTCATGCGGGCAAGCTCAAGGCGATGTATCTCATCGGCGAGGAAATGAGCATTGTGGATTCCAATGCCAACTATGTAGGAGACGCATTTGCCAAGCTCGACTTCTTTGTCGTGCAGGATATTTTTTTCAGCAACACCTGCCGCTATGCCGATGTTGTGCTGCCCGGAGCACCGAGCCTTGAAAAGGAAGGCACCTTCACCAGTACCGAGAGGCGCATTCAGCGACTCTACCAGGTGCTCGAACCGCTGGAGGGTTGTGAGCCGGATTGGAAGATTACGCAGCGGATTGCCAACCGGATGGGCGCGGATTGGAGCTACCAGCATCCTTCCGAGATCATGGATGAAATTGCTTCTCTTACCCCTATGTTTGCCGGCGTCAATTACAAAAGACTGGAGGGGTACAAATCTCTGCAGTGGCCAGTCGCGGCCGATGGCACCGATGAGCCGCTGCTTTATACCAAGCGCTTTGCCTTCCCCGACGGAAAGGCGAGGCTGTTCCCTCTCTCCTGGATTGGCCCCACTGACAAACCGGACTCAAAGTTTGACTTGCACTTAAACAATGGCCGGCTTCTCGAACACTTCCACGAGGGCAACTTGACCTACCGCACCGAAGGGATTCGTGAGAAAACTCCCGATACCTTTGTCGAGGTTTCCCCTGAACTGGCTGAAGAACGTGGAATCCAAAGCGGTACATGGGTGCAACTGGTCTCGAGATATGGCCAGGTGAGGGTTCGTGCGCTAGTGACCGACCGGGTTCAGGGGCAAGAACTCTACATGCCGATGAACTCGGTTGAAAGTCCCGTGAACCGGTTGACTAGCAGCCATACCGATCCTGTTACCAACACGCCCGCTTATAAGGAGACCAGCGTTCATCTAAACGTGTTGCCCGAAGTTGGAGACAGTCCGTTGCCCCGCATCAATTCTCGCTTCGGTCATCCCACACCGCAGAATGGGGTGGAGGTCGAACGTAAATGGAAGCGACCGGACTACACCCCTCCGGGAAATGGTCTAGTGCAATTGCAGACACTGCCATTGCAAACAAAAAAGTGACGCGAGGAGAACCCAATGGCTCAACCGATTCCCCTGGAAATTCCGCCGCGCAATCCGCGCGCAGCGTTGCAGTCTCGCCTGGAGCATGCTCCCGAAGAACACGCTGAAGCTCTGTTGGCCGCCTACGAAGTGCTGCAGGAGTTGCACAATCGCGGTGTGCTGGAAATCATGCGCGGTGCTTTGGTGGCGAGCGACGACCTTCTGGAGAAAGTAGTAGACAATGCCAAAACGCCCGAAGCCATTCGTGCCATCAGGAATCTCTTCCTCCTGCAGCGTATTCTCGGAAGCATCGACCCGGAATGGTTAGAGGGTGTCGTCCAGGCAATTCCCGAAGGCATCGCGGAGGCGACAACGGAGCGGGACCAACCCGTTGGCCTCTTCCGCCTACTCCGGCGGCTCGCCAGCAAAGACAGTCTCCGCGGTCTGGCCACAGCCCTTGACTTCTTGCAAGCCTTTGGACGCCGCCTGAATTCGGCGCACAATTCGCTTCCGCGCGATTAGGTTACTTGAATTTGAACCTATATCGAGACAACGACTAATTTCCAAGTGTGAACTGCAAGGACAAGGGGTACTAGTTCGATGAACTGACCTTCGTACCCCGGTTTATTTATCGAGTTATGTCTTGGCCCGGCCGCATCTCTGCTACCGCGCCGGAACTTGCGGGAAGCATTTTCAGGTTCAGTACGATTGTCGTCTCGTTTCCGGAAGCCGGTGTGCATACGGCTCCGCTGTAGTCGTCCCCGGCTGTAGCTGGCATATGACAGTTGTCATGGCGGGTGGTGGCGACCACAGTTCCGGTGCACGTGGCCCCATGGTAATCCTCGCCAACTGTGGACGGCATCTGACAGCGTTCATTCTGCACGACAGCCGGCCAATTCGTGTCTTGTATCGCATTTAACAGTTCAGGAAAATCCTCATGCCCCACGCGAGCGGATCCCGAAAGGTCGAGGGCTCTGTTTTGCCGTAGGGCAACCGAAGTCAACGGTCCCGACGAGAGTGCACTGCCCAAATTTGGGAACAGAAACATGATCTCGCGAGTTGTAGTGTGAAGGACAGGGTCACCGTAAACCGGCCCTGCATAAGCGTCGTTCGACGTGAGGGTCACCGTGCGTTCCACGCGTGTCAATGTCAGATCCCCGATCACTTCCAACTGGCCGTCCCCTCGGTTCAAAATGCGTTTTGACCGGAAGGTCAGCAGGGTGTGATCGGTTCCGTCAGGATGGTAGCCGACTGGCAGGGCGCTGTCGGCACTAAGCGCGTGTGCCCACTGCTCATCCGCCGGGTGAATACTGAGTTCGAAGACGGAGTTTCGCAGATCATTTGTGTCCAGCTTCACTTTGCCGGTGATACGCGCCACACCCGTGTTTACTGAGTCTGGATTCGCGGTGGAGCCCTGAAAAAATCGCGCGGTGGAGGTAGTGGAGTCGAGAGACCATGAACCGCCATCGGCAAAGGCTCGCGGGGCGATGACCCCAAACATGACCAGGCTCAAGATCGCTAAAGTTCTCCTCCGTGCCAGTCGAACCATATGAATAGTGATCGATTTCATTGCGTGTTTACTCCTTAAACAGATGTTCCAAGATCGCCTTGTCTATGCACGACATGTGCCAAACGGAATCAAGTGAAACCGCTCTGCATTCCAAGGGGATACGGCGTCCGGCGTGTGGCTAATGGGCTCGGGAGGACGAGATGGCGCTTCGATCCACTCACATGTTAAAGACGCCGTGACCACAGGACGACAAGTGTCGGACCGCGGACAGTGTTTCCGCAAAATTGTTGAAATAACGGTCTCCCCGGTCTCATTTTCTCTGCAATCAACAGCTCATGCCTTCTTTTCCGCCCCGCCGGCACTTTGGCCAGTCCTTTGCTTAGGGATCAAGAGGGATCTCCGTAGCTTGAATAGCTCAGTGGCGGCTGTGTTGGAATGAGCTGTGAGGATGTGGGCGTTGACGAACAATCTGAGATTCTGAAATTCGGTCCTATATCACTCAAGCCGAACTAAGGAGAACCAATTGCGATCACGTGGCTCAAACAACTGGCGCTTCGTTAGTAGGCAGATTTTCGTTTGGCTCTGCTGTGCAGCGGCAGCTTTTGCAGACCAGGCCCCTGCCTGGAGCCCGACGAATATCTTTGCTCCTGCTTCGACCCCAGCCAAATCGATCTTCGGACTGTCTCTATTTGTGCTCGCAGTGACGGGAGTCGTTTTCTTAGTTGTTTTCACTTTGTTGCTTTACTCAGTCGTGAAGTTCAGGAAACGAAGGAATGACGACGGCCGTGAGCCTCCCCAGGTGTACGGCAGCAACCAGGTGGAACTGGCGTGGACCATTATTCCCATACTCATCGTCGTTGCCTTGTTCATGGCGACGGCGAGAGTGATCGCAAGTGTGCAGAAGGATCCACGACTCGATAACGCGATCGAGGTCGTGGCCATTGGCCATCAGTTCTGGTGGGAATACCGCTATCCGGGTTTGGGTGTCGTGACTGCGAATGAACTGCACGTGCCGGTGAGCGATGACAATCAGCCATCGCCCACGTTCATTAAGCTGCTCTCGGCGGATACGGACCACAGCTTCTGGGTCCCTCGCCTGGCTGGCAAGACTGACCTGATTCCCAATCATCCGAACAGCATGTGGATCGATCCCCATGAAGCGGGAGTTTATCTGGGCCAGTGCGCGCAGTATTGCGGGACACAGCACGCCAAGATGCTGCTGCGCGTCTACGTTCAGCAGCGTGGTGATTTCGATCGCTGGATTCAGGAGCAACGCCAGCCGGCAACCGTGAGTAGTGCAGCTTCCCAAGGCCAACGAATATTCGAAACCACTGCTTGCATCAACTGTCACACGGTGGAGGGGACCGTGGCCAGCGGCCGGTTCGGTCCAGACCTCACGCACCTGATGAGCCGCGACACCATCGCAGCCGGTGCGGCGACGAACACGCCAGAAAATCTTCGGCAATGGATTTTAAACCCTGACGCCATCAAACCTGGCTCCCTGATGCCAGCAATGCAGTTGAGCGATCAGGATCTGAACGCGCTGACCGCTTACTTAGAGACGCTTCGTTAATGCTATGAGGAGAACTTGCAATGTCGACTGAGTCCATCGCATGGCCGAGTGCGAGCGCGGAATCTCGTTCGTTCGTCGACACGCTCCACGAGTGGGTTACGACGGTCGATCACAAGCGACTTGGCATTCTGTACATCATTTACGCTTTGGTGTTTCTCTTGATCGGCGGGATCGAAGCAGCCATTATCCGCATCCAGTTGATCCGTCCACACAACAATTTTGTTTCGCCCCAGGTCTTCAACCGGCTGTTCACCATGCATGGAACCACCATGATTTTCTTCGTGGTCATGCCTGTCTTGTTCGGATTTGCAAACTATCTGATTCCACTCATGATTGGTGCGCGGGACATGGCATTTCCGCGCCTGAATGCGTTCAGTTTCTGGATGACGGCTTTTGGCGGCCTGCTTCTCTATTTCAGCTTAGTGGGAGCCAACGGGCTTTATGGAGCGGGAAACGCTCCGGACGTTGGATGGTTCGCCTACGCGCCGTTGACATCGCGGACGTTTTCGGTCGGGCACAGCACTGACTTCTGGACTCTGGCGCTGCTGGTCTCTGGCTTTGGCAGTATCGGCACCGCGATCAACATCGTGGCAACAATTCTCTGCATGCGTTGCCAGGGCATGACGCTGGCCAAAATGCCATTGTTCGCGTGGCTCAATCTCGTGATGGCGGGCCTGGTGATTCTCGCAGTGAGTCCGCTGACAGCGGCGCAGATCATGCTGCTGGTCGATCGCTATCTAGGCGGACACTTCTTCGACACCCAGGCAGGAGGCTCCGCGGTGTTTTGGATGCACTTCTTCTGGATTTTCGGACATCCCGAAGTCTATGTACTTGTCCTGCCAGCCTTCGCCTTCGCTTCAGAAATCATCCCGGTATTCTCCCGCAAGCCGATCTTCGGTTACCCGGTAATGGTAGGAGCGACCGTCGCGATCGGATTCATCAGCATGAGCGTGTGGGCTCATCACATGTTTACAGTCGGGATGGGCGCAAACGTAAATACTTTTTTTGTGATCTCGACTATGGCGATTGCGGTTCCCACGGGCATCAAGATCTTCAACTGGCTCGCAACTATCTGGGGAGGAAAGATCGAGTTCAAGACACCGATGCTGTTCTGCATCGCTTTCCTCTTCCAATTCCTGATCGCAGGTCTCACCGGGGTGATGATGAGTGCCGCCCCATTTGACTGGCAGCTGGGAAGCTCGTATTTCGTGGTTGCTCATTTTCACTATGTAATCGTCGGCGGCATTCTCTTCACGCTTTTCGGAGCCTTTTACTACTGGTTCCCGAAAATGTCGGGGAGGATGTACAGCGAGACCCTCGGCAAACTCCATTTCTGGCTTTTCCTGATTGGCTTCCACCTGACTTTCGACTTTATGCACATCCCGGGACTGCTGGGCATGCCGCGAAGAATCTACACTTACGAACCGGGACGCGGTTGGGACACATGGAACTTCATTGTGACCATCGGAGTTTTCTTCCAAGCTGCTGCGATTGTGGTCTTCTTGGGAAACTTGATCTGGTCTTACTTCCGCGGCAAAGCCGCCGGAAACGATCCGTGGGATGCGTGGACTCTTGAGTGGTCCACCAATTCGCCGCCGCCCGCATACAACTTCTACACCATCCCAAGCGTCCAGAGCCGCCGTCCGCTCTGGGACCTAAAGCATCCGGACGATCCGGATTGGAAGTACGAGTGAAGGAGCAAGCCTGATGAGCACGACATCTTTCCCGCTAGCACCGACAGAACTCGAGTGGAAGCTTCCCCCACGCGGACGCATAGCAATGTTCGCTCTTATCGCGGCCGAGGCTGCGATCTTCACTATCTTTGTCGTAGCTTATCTCTTTTATATCGGCAAGAGCTTGTCCGGGCCCATGCCCTCGGAAGTTCTCTCGCCACCTTTCCTTTACACCGTTTGCTTACTCTCCAGCAGCCTGACGATTCACTTTGCCGCGAGAAGCCTTCGAGTCGGTAACGTGCGCAGCTTTGGTGCATGGTGGCTTTCGACGATCAGCCTCGGCGCGATCTTCCTTTATGGAACGGCGTCGGAATGGCACCGCCTCATTTATAAGGACGGCCTGACGATCACGACCAATTTGTTTGGAACCACCTACTACTCACTGGTCGGGTTGCACGGCTTCCACGTCGTCGTGGGTCTCTTAGCGATGACCACTGTGATGGTTTTCACAATCGTCGGTGCTATGAAGCAAGAGCATGCCGAACGCATCGATGTGTTGTCTCTCTATTGGCACTTCGTGGATGGAGTTTGGATTGTGGTCTTCACCATTGTTTATGTCATTGGGCGCTGAATGGAAAACAACATGAGCATCGACGCACTCGCGCAACCTGACGAGCGGACAGAAACGATCGAAATGCCGGCGTCTAGCGCCTGGCCGATTATTCTCGCTTTCGGCCTGACTTTGGTTTTTGCGGGTCTCGTTACCAGTTCATCGGTGAGTCTTCTGGGAGCGATCCTGGCAGCAAGTGGGTGCATCGGGTGGTTCCGCGATGTGCTGCCGCGCGAGAAGCATGAATCGGTGTCCGCGATCGAGATGACTCCGCCCGTCAGTACCAGTCGTCCACGAGTGGCGGTAGTCGAGTGGATGACTGAAGAACTGCACCGAGCGCGCTTGCCGCTGGAGGTCTACCCAATCAGAGCCGGCGTCAAGGGTGGCATGGCAGGAAGCGTCGCGATGGCGGTTCTGGCGGTGATGTATGGAATCATCAGCAGGCGCGGTATGTGGTACGCAATCAACGTGCTCGCCGCGGGGTTTTTCCCCGGCAGGCATCCGCTGGCGCAGATCGGGGCCTTTCAATGGGACTCTCTGCTGATCGCGAGTGTCCTCCACTTGCTCGTTTCCTTAAGCGTTGGACTTCTCTACGGAGCGACGCTACCGATGCTTCCGCGGCACCCGATAGTTCTTGGTGGCTTGGTCGCACCCATTTTGTGGTCGGGCTTAGTTCACAGCTTTATTGAACTCATCGATCCAACCCTTAACCAGCAGATCGACTGGTTGTGGTTCGTTTTTTCTCAGATCGGATTTGGGATTGTCGCTGGCATCGTGGTCTCTCGACAACAACGTGTACCGACCCGGCAGCATCTTCCGTTTGCGATCCGCGCGGGGTTTGAAGTGCTGGGAGGCATCCATGAGAAGGATGGGGGAAAATCCCGGTGATCAACTGGCAAATCGTCGGTTCTGCGCTCGCAATGTTTGCCGTTACAGTGTGCGTCGCGTGCAGTAACTCGGCCGGCCGTCCTGCACAGGATTCCGCCGTTATTCCGCCTGATCACATTATGGATTTCAGTGTGCTGTACGCCCAGAACTGTGCAGGCTGCCATGGCGTGGAAGGCAGTGGCGGAGCAGCCATGTCGTTGGCAAATCCGACTTATCTCGCAATCGCTAACGATGCCGTGATTCGCCACACCGCCGCGAATGGAGTGCCAGGCACGCCCATGCCCGCCTTTGCGCAGAGTGCGGGCGGAATGCTCACCGACAAGCAGATCGATGCTCTTGTGCGAGGAATTCGATCCTGGGCGAAGCCCGACGCTTTACGCGATGCCACCCCGCCGCCCTATGCGGCGCAGTCTGCCGGTGATTCACAACGTGGCGCCGATGCGTATCGAACATACTGTTCTTCGTGTCATGGAGCCGACGGCCGCGGAGGCATCAAGGCCAGTTCGATTGTGGATGGCTCATACCTTGCTCTGGTCAGCAACCAACAACTTCGAACCATCGTGATTGCAGGCCGGCCCGAGCTGGATGCACCGGACTGGCGTAACGACGTTGAGGGTCGACCCATCTCGCCGCAAGATATTTCCGATGTGGTGGCGTGGCTCTCGAGCCAACGTCCAAAGTTCCCTGGCCAGCCATATTCAACTGCCTCGACAAACGCGGCCACTGGAGGATCTCGATGACTGCAGAGAATGGAATTTCCAGACGTGCAGCTCTTGTGAAACTGGGTATTTTTCTCAACGGCATCGTCGGAGCTGCTTTGGCCGTGCCGATCCTGCGTTATCTCCTTTCGCCCGTGACTCGCGAACGGAGGACAGGTTATGACTCGTGGCTCTTACTCGGCGGCCTGGACCAGTTTCCCGCTGGCCAGACTCGACTCGCTACCTACAAGAACCCCGTGGTCAATGCCTGGGACGGAGAGACCGGCGATATCGCTTGCTGGGTGCGAAATGTCGACGATCAAAAATTTCAGGTCTTTGCCATCAACTGCGCGCACCTTGGATGCCCCGTCCGCTGGTTCGCCCAGTCGAACCTCTTCATGTGCCCCTGCCATGGCGGCGCTTACTACCAGGACGGTTCGCGTGCCTCTGGCCCCCCTGAGCGGGGCTTGTTCCAATACCGCTATAAGGTTGAAGGCGGAAAACTTCTCATCAAGGCTGGCGAGATGCCAACTCCTGGTCAGCCCGTTGCAAATAAGGCGGGAGGGAAGACAACTTGCGCCTGATCCAAAAAGTCGGAGAGTGGTTGGATCTGCGTCTGCAGTTGGGCGCGCCGATTCGCGAAACTGCCGGGCATCCGGTTCCGCGCGAGACCGCGAGCTGGTTCTATGTTTTCGGCAGCGCCGCGCTGACATGTTTCATGTTCCAAATTGTTACCGGCATACTGCTTGCGCTGATCTATGTGCCTTCCGCGGGAGAAGCCTGGAACAGTCTCCAAACGCTCAATCACGGCGTTTCTTTGGGCTGGTTCATCCGCGCGCTGCATGGGTGGGGCTCGAACTTCATGGTCGCGATTGTTTTGATCCACATGGTGCAGGTCTTTCTCTTTGGAGCCTATAAGTTTCCCAGAGAACTGACGTGGATCGTTGGCGTGTTTCTTTTACTTGTGACGCTTGGAATGGCATTTACCGGCCAAGTGTTGCGATTCGATCAGGATGCCTACTGGGGATTAGGCATCGGAGCATCGATCGCGAGCCGGGTTCCGATTATCGGACCGTGGGCTGTCAACTTGATGCTCGGCGGACCCATCATTGCTGGCGCTACCCTCTCACGATTCTTCGCGCTACATGTTTTTGTCATCCCGGGACTACTGATCGCTTTTGTCGGCGTGCATCTGCTGTTGGTGCTAAAACTGGGAATCAACGAGTGGCCGATGCCGGGACGCATCGTCCGGCGCGCCACGTACATGCAGGAATATCGCGAGCTAACCCACAAGCAGGGCATACCATTCGTGCCCGAGGCGGTGTGGAAGGACATCTTGTTCTCCGGTTTCATTCTTTTTGCAATTGCTGTTTGCGCGGTTCACTTTGGTCCCTTCGGTCCAAGCGGCCAACCGGACCCCACGATTATTCAGACCGCGCCGCGTCCCGACTTTTTCTTCTTGTGGCTGTATGCTCTGCTCTCTTTCCTGCCCCCGTCAGCCGAGACGCCCATCCTGCTGATTGGTCCGGCAGTCGGACTCATTGTCCTGTTGGTGCTTCCGTTTGTAGCAGGCGAAGGTGAGAAGAGCTGGAGGCGCAGGCCGATCGCAGTTCTCACGATTCTGCTGGTCGCCGTAGGCCTGGGCTCGCTGACTCATCTGGCTGAGCACACACCCTGGAGCCCGGTGATGGATGCCTGGAGCAGTCAGCCGATTCCGTCTGAGTTCCTGCATGGCAGAACGGCATTGGAGCGTCACGGCGCGCTCGTTTTCCAGGCCAAGCAATGTCATAACTGTCACTCGCTGGATGACAAAGGCGGTCAGCGTGGGCCGGCGCTCGACCGTGTTGCTCTGCGCCTGACCGAAGATCAGCTTATTCGCCAGGTGATTCAAGGCGGTGGAAATATGCCGGCCTATGGGAAAAATCTTAGTCCGGCGGAAACAACTGCACTGGTAGCATTCCTGGAAACCCTGCATCCGGCAAATCAGAAACCAGCTCGCAATGCTTCTCAAGCGGTGACGCTCGGCGCAAGCGAGGTCTCGCCGCGGTAAACCCGGCCATGTTCGAGTCTCATGCACACACGCATTCGTGGTCGCTCGCCATCATCTGCGCGCTGGTGGTCACGGCATTGGTTTATTTACGCGGCTGGCTTTCTCTTCGCGACGCTTTCCCAAACCTGATTCGCGGTTGGCGGCTTGCCACATTCATGAGCGGCCTCTTTCTAGTCTGGACTGCCGTCGCTTCTCCACTCGCCACCCTCGATCATCAGTCGCTCACAATTCACATGATGAAGCACCTTCTGTTGATGACGGTCGCCGCTCCGCTACTCCTGGCGGGAGCGCCGGTGTTTCCGCTGGTGTGCGGGTTGCCGAAGGTATTCATTACGAGCCATCTTCCACTTGCCAGTCTGCTGGCACGGCGGTTCAAACGCAGTCCCACGCATCCTGTGTTGTGTTGGATTGCGGGCACGGTTACCGTAATCGGATGGCATCTTCCCGTTGCGTTTCAGCTGGGCATGCGCTCTCACTGGATGCACAGCTTGGAGGATATATCTTTTCTGATGGCTGGCCTATTGTTCTGGTGGCCTATCGTGTGGTCTTCGCCGAACGCGAAGAGGTCGCCGCAGTGGTCCATGGCTTTTTATCTCTTTCTCGCCACGCTGCCTTGTGACATTCTTTCTGCGTTCTTCGTATTTTCGAACCGGCTAATCTACCCCTTCTATCTATCTACACCTCGGCTATTCAGCATGCGGCCCCTTGCAGAGCAGGAATGTGCAGGCGCGCTGATGTGGGTTTGGGTGACGTTCGCATACGTGATTCCTGCCGTTGCGATCACCCTGCAGATTCTCTCCCCTCGCGACATACGATCGCAGGAATCAATCCAAGCAGTGCCGACAAGAGTAGCAGGTGGCTCTCTGAACGAGGCGGAGTGTTAGTAATAAGGAGAGGTCCACTCGGTGTTAGTTCAGAAGGGAAAGCGCACCGAGAGAATCCAGCGATGGTTGTATTGGTGGAATTGCGTTACGGCGATCTGCACACCGCCACCGATGGTGAGATGGAGTCGCTCCGCGAGGGGAAGGCTGCCTAACACAATTCCCGGTGTGAGAAAAACTTCCTTCTTTCCGTCGAGCGTCCCGCCCGACCAGAAAATTGAATTTTGCTCGAGCATAGGCCAGATTTTTCCTTTGATCCTGTAATCAACGGCGGTGTTGAAGACGATAGCGCGGCCGAGAATATCCGCTCCGCTGGTTGGAAGATTCGCGCCAATTGTGCTTTGGATATCCCATGGCCCAATGCCTTTCGCTGCAGCGAGAGTGGGAGATAAGACGCTGTGGCCCTGTCCGTTCGGGACGGTGCCTGTAGCAACGGAACCACCAAGAAAAAATCCCACAAAGTAGTCGCCCTTGCTCTCGGGTGCGGAAAACGCGCGGTACTTAACTTGCCATGAGAGATCTCCAAATCCATCCGGTGTCTTCGATTGATGCACCAGGTACCCGGGCGGAAATATTCCTACTTCCAAGCGTGTAGTAGGGATGATTTCCAAACCCCGTGAGGCGCCATAGTTCGAGGTCACCGTACCACCCGTTGGATCTTGCTGCCAAGACATGTCGTAACGGTATTGCTCGACCAGCATGACGTGAGTTGTGACGATGGGCGAAACAAAATGTGGCTGGCTGGCGCGCGTCTTGTCCACTTTGCGCATCCAGGCGTGAACCCAATCGCCCTGTTGGTGGCTGCTGCTGTTGGTATCGTTCAGATTGGAACCGCCTTGATCAAGAGCGGTGGAGTCTAATGAGCATTCGTCCGCAGGCTGGCCGCAAAACGAAAGAGACGGACCAGAACCAGAGAATGAGGATGCACCGTTTCCGGCTGAAGTCTGAGCCGGCAGTGTGACAGCGAAAGCACCGATCAGCACAATAAGGCAGAAAGAACGTTCCGCGCATGTGGTCCTTAGTTTGAAAGCCATTTGTGTCCCTGCTCATCGGCGCTTCGTTCGGCAACTTCGCTATGGTGCAAGCGCGCCATTTCGTTATCTCCAAGGCCGTCGGATTTCTCTTTGGTATGCATCCAGGTTTCCAAACGTCCGCGCGGCAACCGGCATAAGGTTTTGCAAGCCGAAGATCAGTGCGGAACAGCAGAAGGAGCAATCGCGGTGTCCATATGCGGACGGTGAGTCAGCGTGTCGACGATGCGAGGTCTTGCTTACCTGCCGAATCTCCACAGGACGAACTCACAAAGCTGTGAGTGAGAGCGTCAAATGGGTTCGCTCTTGGTTCCAATGGGGATGTCGGACTTCCACTCTGCAAGTAGGCCCATCGCCGTCGGGCTGCAAGAATAGTTGCCGACCCGGTTGGAGAGTGATCCGTTGCCTTGCCGATTTTCAGCAGCTTCTTAAACTACTTTCTGCGTCGCGAGTCCCGGTTGGTAACCAGCAGGCGGCGGGGTCGGAAGCTTGGGCTTCGCAGCGCGATTTCCGCCTGAGTTCGCACGTCGGTTGGCGGCGATTCTCGCGGTGAGTAGGAGAGCCGTCAAACTTGTCAGGATTACAACGATTGCTTTCCAGTCTCGTATGATCGGGTCGTTTCCCATGATCGTGAGTGCGAAGAAAACACACAATAGGTGGACACAGAAAACAGGGAGCGACGCCTGCCCCAGCATCACCAGAGGCCGGATCGCAAAAAAACTTAGGGCAGATCGAGACCTAATTGCCAACACTCCTACGGCGGTGAAATCGATCATGCGGCCGACTCCAAAATCCCACTTATCGAGCAGCAAGCCGGACTTCCCGAATGTGAGAACCCCAGTCATTTGGGCGTAGCGCAGAATCAGGAAAAAAATCGCTGCTATCGCCGCGGGTATCGTCATCCGTTTCACCCAGTCGAGACGGAAGTCGTCTTTAGCCCAGCGGACGCCCAGCCAAAGACCGACTAACCACCATAACTGCCACGCCCAGAGATCGAACGCGCCCATCTCGTTTAAAGGGATCCGCAGGCCGAACGCTCGACTCTGTACGTGATATACGAAACTCCGGAATCCGAATTGTGCGAGCAGCCAGAGGGTGAAGCCTCCAGCAATGGCATATTTCCACCCAAACCGCTCCCCTAGCATGAGTGCGAGAGGAGTCAACGCGAGGAGGATGATGTAGATCGGCAGGATATCGAGCAGGGGCGGCCTGTAGAGCATCAATGCCGCATCGATGAAAGCACGCGTATGACTTGCGGTGAAATAGAAATCGAGAAGATTATGCACCGCAGGAGTGTTGCCGTGCGCCGCGATCGGAGCTTCTATGACGAAGGCAAACGCCAGCAGCAACAGTTGGTAGCAGTACAGCTTTCCTGCTCGCGTCCATAACTTCCGCCACATCGCGCCAGAGCCGTCCCGCTCGGCAATCCGGAAATAAATGCGACCCGTAAACAGAGCGGAAAGAAAGATGAAGCCTTCTGTTGCGGCGAAAAATCCAAACGGCTGATTGACGTACGTGCTCAGGACTGTGGGCAAATGAGTACAGGTGATCCATACCAGCATCAGGCCACGAAGGGCGTCGAGTTCTTCTATTCGCTGTGGCATGGGTTAGCCAAGATCACCTGTTTGCAAACCGCGCGATGTCTCCGCTGAACTTCTGCAAACCATGGGATTCTACGTACTCCCTGGCCTTCGGATCTTGCTTCAAGTATGCATCCCAGAACGCAAGCGTTTCGAGCTTCGCGCATTGGAATACCTGAACACGATGGCCTTCATCCCGAAACAAGCCCGCGAATCCCATGTGCGTTCCGCCCTCGAGTTCCACCTCGTATTTGTTGCCGGCGGGCCCCTTTTCGAATGCCTCACTTCGCCAAACCGGTTCCTCGCCAAAAGGACCGTAGTCTCGCGAACCGTACATTAGCAGCATTGGCACATGAACGGCGTCCCACGAGTGCGCGCTTAGCCCCATGACGCCTTCTCCTTGGGGCGATAACAGCACAACCGCGGCAACCCGCTTGTCTGCGAAACTCTCGGGTACAGGTTTTCCCGGCAGCAGAATGGTAGTGCCACCGATTAGGCCAGCTGTGTAAGCGCCAAACGAATGTCCACCCACGCCGATATGCCGCAGATCTAGTTTTCCGGTGAGTTGCGGAGCAAAGTTTTCCACATGCGCAAGCGAATCGATGATGAAGGAAATGTCCTCCGGCCGGTTCTCCCATGCGCGGGGATCGGTAAGCGCCTGGCGAAAGGTGCCGCGGAAACTCGAATCGGCAATGGAATCGCCGTGAGAGGGATGAATGCTAACGTATCCGTAGCTGGCCCAGTATTGGCCAAGGCCGGAGTAAGAATCTTTAGATGCCAATGCACCGTGGGAGAAGATGATTACGGGAAACGGACCTGCCCCATCTGGATAATAAATCTTGATTGGGATGTTCTTATTGCGGACCGCATCGTGCAAAACAATATTGTCGATCGTAAGTACTTTATACGGTCCTGCAATTGGGCCGTATTGGCACAAGGCTCTGGACGACCACAGGCAAACCAGAATTCCCGCGATGACTGCGATCCAAACCCGTTGCTTACGACTCACCACTAAAAATCCCTCCACTTCCCACGACTGTTTCGCTACCAGTTTTAGAGTTGGTCTCTATAAAATTGGTTTCACGGAAAGTATCCCAAGTCGGTGTACGTGCGAGGTGAGTGATGCCTGAGGAAGAACGCAGCGGTTCGGGCCGGAAATAACGTTGAAATCACATTCATCTCGATTTCAAAATGAATGCCCGATCCGCTGCCACCCGCATTCGGCGTTACTTTTTCTCCTTTGGGGGGAAATGTGCGAACATCTTCTGCACTCCCTTGTCGAGGTTCTTCGTGTTCTTATCTGCGTTGTCGGAAAGTGTATCGCTGGACGAGCCTCGCCAGATTAAGTTCCTGGTCTTGGCGTCGAGCAAATCTACAACGAGAGAACCGACCTTGTAGGTTTCAGTTGTCGTTGTTGCATCTCCGAGTCCTCCAAATCCTCCCCAACGCCGACCTCCACCAAAGCCGTCGTAAAACGTGTTAAGAGTCTGTTGCTGCTGCGTGATCTCCACTGCTGCGACAGAGACATCGCCGCCCGAGTCGACCTGGGTCCAGCCCTTGGCGGTTAATGCGGCATTCACCGCGTCCTTAATTCGGTCGACCAACAGCGGATCTTTCGTTTGGACCTTCTCCCAAGAGTAGGTTTTGTATTGTCCGAAATTTGCGCTGTGATCGTAGTCGGTCTTCACCTGCTGGGCGAATGACGCAGCTGTTAATGCAAAGAATATTGCGATCGATAAAAATATTGCGTTTTGTGTCTTCATGTTTCTCCTTTAGTTCGTTAGAACGTCCCGGCGGAGCCGGCTTTGTTACTACCGCTAACCAGTGCTCTTGGCTGACAGCATATGTTTTTCAGGGGCCGCAGCTTTGGCCGCATTTTGTTCGACCTTCGACGGCGTGATGCGCATCTCGGAATCTTGTCCCTGGACCGAGATGGTGCCTAGAAAATCGAGGTTGCCGTACTTGTTGAAAGTGACATCAGTCTGACTATGCGGAGTATTTGAGGAAACGAATTCGAACTCCACGAACACCGCGTGTGATCCGTTCACGCTTTCGACCAACAAAAGGTTGGCATCTGCGTCCGGCTGAGTAACGGTATAACTACCGGCAGGCATCTTCGCGTTCGCGGCATAAAACGCGGACGGCGCTTCGAACTTAACTCTATTGGCGATCTGGGCCATGCTAGGGATGGCGCACAAGACCGATAGCAATCCCAAGGGCGCAATCAGCTTTTTTAAAATATTCATTCTGTTTCTCCTAGTTTTTCGTTTATGTCTGGGATTAGCTTTCGATTCTGATAAGAATGCTGAACCCACAAGCAGGCATATGCATTGGGAATGCCAAACTGGAGCGGAGCAAGGGATCACGGCAAGTGATTGAATCTAGGAGAGGTAGGACGGCTGCAATCGCAATTGGGCGCTGATCACCCTGCGTCCACCCTAAAGCTTGAGTCCCGCTTTCGACACCCGTCGGCCCGCAGTCACTCCCGGGTTAGGGACAAGCGCATCAACGAAGAGAAACCAACCGCCGATGAGAAGTCCGCTGAATGCATTCCGTATGGCAAGGGGGCGGTTCTTAAGGGATTCAGCGTTGCGCAGGGCGATTCTCGACTCCGCCAGAGAGGCGACTCAATTTCCAGGTTCCATTGATAGCAACCTCAAGAACTAATAGGCATTCTTGCTGCTGAAAAAGCGGAGTAACGTCAGGCTGATGATTTGCAGATCGAAGGTGAGACTCCAGTTGCGCAGGTAATAGAGATCGTATTCGACACGTTTGGCAATTGAAGTGTCTCCGCGCCACCCGTTTACCTGGGCCCACCCCGTAATCCCGGCTTTAAACATGTGGCGCGAGTTGTAGCGATCGAACTCTTCGAGGAACCGCTCCACAAAGTAGGGACGCTCCGGGCGAGGTCCAACGATACTCATGTCGCCCCGTAAGACGTTAAAGAATTGGGGAAGTTCGTCGAGGTTCGTCTTGCGTAAAAAGGTGCCGATGCTGGTTCGGCGCGGATCTTGATCGCACGTCCACCGCGTGTCGCCTTCCTCGCGACTGCCGACCTTCATGGTACGGAATTTAAACATCCGGAAAACTCGCCCATTCAACCCCACCCGGTCCTGAACAAAAAAGACGGCACCGGGACTCCCTAACTTTACCGCCGCGGCAATCAGCAGCGTGATCGGAAGAGTAAGCAACAAAATAAGAACCGAGAGTCCAACATCGAATATTCGTTTATAAAATAAGTACGAACCGGTCTCGGCGAGACTTGGCCGGAGATCCAGCATATGAATTCCACCCAAATCGATGAGGCGATCGCGAATGACAATGCCTTCGCCGAGATCGATTACTACCCGGGTAGGGACACAAAGCTTTTCCAGAACTGGCGAGATTTTCTGAACATCGTTCAACCGCGCGGCAGGCAATGCAATGATGACGTCGTTGATGGAGTTGCCGTTGGAAAACGCGGGGATTTGATCCAGTTCGTATACCGGACCATCAACAGCAATTTCCTGATCGGGAAGCCGCACATATCCCATTACCCTGCAAGGTAGTACCTCACCATGTAATAAAGAAGTTGCTACCCGCCGGGCGAACCGATCCGTTCCGACCACCAAAATCTTGACTTCGTTTCTACAATCTTTTCGCAATAACTCCAGAGTGACCCGGAAGACCACTCGGACAGTGGTGGCCAAGAAGAAAAGGGCGACCGCACTGATGCCGATAACCAGCCGCGAATAACTGGCTTGCCGATACAGAAACCCCGCAGCCATTACCACAGCATAGGTAAACGCTAAAGCTTCGAGCAGTCGTCGGCTTTTTCCACCGGGAGCGTACAACTGCTCGACATTCCAAAGACCTGATTCTTCTGCGGCGATTGCCCACACGATTGTTGTGAGCAAGAGAATACTCCAGTAAGAAGGAAGACCAGCGGGAGGAGTTCGCGAGAATAAAAAATTGAAGCCGAAGCGCACCTTTACGGCAATAAAGTAGGCGCACGCCGGCAACAACAGCGTCACAATTTTCAAATATAAACGTGCGAAGCTAAGCCGACTGCGAATCATACTAACGGCTCTCTATTCCGGTAATGCCATTCAACACTTCTCAAACCTGTATGTCTAGCCCCAGTGAGGATGTGAACGGTTACCGCTGAGATGCTTCTCGATGGGCATCGGTTGGCATGAACACCGGACCGAGCCGAATGTTTCGTTGGGCATAATTTTAATGTGGTTCCCTCCCGGGCGCCCATGAAATTTCCGATTGAAGATGACTGATACGTGATTTACCTGAGACATTCATCTCAGGGTTGGCTGGCGGGAGTATTAGTGACCGAACGGGAACGCTGGAACAACTTGTGCGGCTCAAACATAATCTGGACCTGTGCCGTCACGTTGCTCGAGGCGGTGGGCTGGATCGCAGGAAAAAGCCAGCGCTCGTGCTGAACCCAAGCAGAAATGCCCACGTTCGAACGGAACCAATAATCGGTGGAAATGCCGAAATCAGTCAGGCTTCCACCCTCGGGAATGAACTCTCGACTAACTTTTTGATGTCTGAAGTTAAATTGCAATTTGCTCCTCGGGTTAAACCAGTAGGTCGTCCAAGCCTGTCCGCCCTGTCCCTGCCGTCCAATCCAACTTCCGATCAGATTTCCGTCATTCGTATAGCCGCTCTTGAAGCGGCTGTTGCTGTAAAAAAAACCATGTTCCGCCGTCGCCCCTCCTCCTGGCGCGTCTGTGTAAATCCCTTCCACTCGAAAGTCGAGTTTGGGGATTCCAGGAATTCGAGACAGGTAGAGGCCGGAGGTGAGTGCTGTCTTGTTCCACGAAAGCCAAGGATTGGGTTCGTCGTCCGTAAATGCGTCCGCATAGAAGGTGACTAGGTCTCGCATGCCAGGGATTCGATAAGCAAGATCGAAGCCGCCACGTCGATCACCGGCGTCCCCCGAGCTTCCCGGCGGTCCATTTCCACTCGAGAACATCGCCTGGCCGAGCTTATGGGCCGTCGCCGGAACCCCCGGACCCCCAAAAAGAGCGGTGGCACTGATGCCCAATTCCAGGTTGGGCGTGGGTTTAAAGCTGACTTTCTGCCCCACGATAAACGGCTGGTCACTTAGCGACTCCGTCCAAGACCCAACAAAGCCGGTGTTCGTGCCAAACACCCAGTGATAGCCGCTGAGCCGTCCGATGAGGTAATCAACTCGAATGCCTCCAAGCAGCGGCAGATGGAAGGGCTTTACGCGGTTGATTTGAAGCATGAGGATCGGTGCAGCATTCGTACTAAACAACATTGGGCCGCTCGCATCTGCTCCCCACCACAGAGACTGCTTGCCGAACGTGAACTGCCAGTTTTCAAGCTGCATACCTACGTAGCCTTCCAACAAATTAAGCCTATTCACCGCTGGCACGGGTATGCCCGGTGGCGCTGACGGAAGCCCATCCACCGCTTGAATCACTTGATTAGCCTGAGCGCTAAACGCTGCAACTGAGGGCGAGTGCTGGTACTCGCCGCGGACATAAAACGAGAGCGGGCCCAGTACCGCATGACTCGTAAATCCGGTTACGTCATTAAAACCCTCGCCATATGGACGACCGTAGTCATTGACGATGGTCTGTCCGAAATGAAGGCCATCCCGCAACGCTGTGCCCGAAATGCCGGTAAAGCGAGAGTAAACGGAATCCAGGTTTATGCCGAGATTGGCGGCGCCGCCTAAACGCGCAGTTTCGTCGCTGAATTCTTTTGACAAGGCTGCATAAATCTTTTCGGGTTCGCTGCCTCCTTCCATATCCTGCATTTCCGTACCGGCCTCCTCAAGGAGAAGACGCGCGCACTCCATTCGAGTCCAGGGGCGCATCGCCAGATCGGCCGACTGAATGTAGCCCGAAGCTATCAGGCGTTCCATCGCGGGATAGATCCAACTGTCCAAAGGCACATAGGAGGAGCCCATGTTCCCCGGTTCGCGTACGACATCACCTTTCTCATTCTTACTGAACGTGCCCCATTTAGCGATCTCTGCATCACTATAGTGAGAGTGCGACCGGAAAACCTGCCGCCCGGTATACCAGCCCACCGCACTTCCTACCAATACGTCCGTCGCGAAATGCTGCCGTCCCGCGAGCCGCGCGGCACTGACTCCTCCCGCCACGCCATACACCAGAAACTGGGTCAGCGGACCGGGATACTCGTGAGCTATGACACTGGCAATCGCCCAACTGACCGAAGCGTGCACGGAAGGAAAGGAACTCCCGCCCTGAAAAAACCGTCCACGGCCGTCGCCGGTAAAGGGACGCTCCCGTCCAAACGCATATTTGAACGCCTCCGTCTCCAGGAAAGCGTCGATACCCGCTTCTCCGGCGAGGAGTCCCGTTTCGCGTTCCTGATCATTGTTCGCCATGTGTCCCAAAAGAAACATACCGGCTCCTACACCGGCGAGAGCACCGACCCCGGCGTTGGAAGCCGTAACCGCACGCGAAACCGTACTTTTACTTGAAGGAACGTGCTTTTCTATAGCAGTATCGCTGGCCAACAATCCCGCGCCGATGAAAGCGATTGGAACTGTCCACTGCCATTGCGCTGGAGTCATGTGGAACGGCGTCGTCCAGAAATTCTTTTGATCCACGAAAAGATTGCGAGGAAGCGATCGCAGACTGACCGGAGGAAGCGAAAAATCGAGAGATCCTTCCCCTGGTTTCGGATAAACAGAAGAATTCTTTTTTCCCTCCGCCGCTGTTTGCGCCTCCCCGCCAATACCCAGCGCCGCGATGCAGCACAAGATCATTACGCTCTCGCGTCGCCAACATCGGGCGACTGACGTGGCAATCCTTCTTCCAGGAAGGTTCGTTTCACCAGTGATCTTCATTCACAATTTTCTCGTCGTTAAATCTCGGCACGCTACAAATTTCGATGGGTTTTGGGGTTGACGTAGTTGCCTTACAGCAAAGCTAGCACGAACCCGCCCCAAAATATGGGACAACTGAAGACTGTCCCATGGCGCCATACGCGCCGGAATGCAAGACTAACGTTTTGGCTCTGCTGGAATAGCCCTCAGCGAGATGTCATAATAGCCGAGTTGCGAACATGCGTGTAACAGATATCCAATCCGAACCGATCGCAAATGAAATGGTCGCGGATCCGTCACCGGCCGAAACTGAGGTGTCGGTCCTTGATATTCTTATCGTTCTTGCCGAGCGCAAGCGCTTCATAATTCGCTTCGTGCTTGCTGCCGCGGTGCTGGCGATAATAATTTCTTTGCTACTTCCGATCCGGTATGAAGCGAAGATCGTTCTACTTCCTCCTGCGCAGAATTCCTCCATCGGTTCGGCGCTATTGGGGCAGATTGGAAATATGGGATCTTTGGGATCTCTAGCCGCACTCGCTGGTGGCAGCCTTGGCATCAAAAATCCTGCTGACATGTACGTAGCCTTGCTTACCAGCAGAACTGTGGAAGATGCCATGATCAAACGTTTTGACCTTATGAAGGAGTATCGCAAAAAGCGCCTGTCGGACGCGCGCAAGGAGTTCGAAAGTCGAACGACCGCCATTGCCGGAACCAAGGACGGGCTTATCCGTCTGACGGTGGAAGACGGTGATCCGAAGCATGCTGCCGAGTTGGCCAATGGCTACGTTGAAGAGTTCCGCAGACTATCTGCTTCGCTGGCGATAACGGAAGCCGCTCGGCGGCGGCTGTTTTTTGAACAGCAACTGCAGCAAGCGAAGGATGACCTCACCGTGGCCGAAGAGGCAATGGCTCAGACCCAACAATCTACCGGGGTTCTGCAAATTGACAGTCAAGCTCGTTCACTGATCGAAGCTGCGGCGGTATTGCGCGCCCAGGTCGTCGCCAAGCAAGTGCAGATTGAAGGCATGCGATCCTTCGCTACGGACGACAATCCGCGACTTATCCTTGCCAAGCAGGAACTCGCTGCACTCCAATCTCAGCTTGACCGCGTTGCGGGATCGCAGCAAGACGCCGGATCGGATATAAACCTTTCCAAAGGAAGAGTGACCCAATCGGGCATGAAATATCTTCGCCGGTATCGCGACCTGAAATATCATGAAACTGTTTTCGAGTTATTGGCGAAGGAATTCGAAATCGCCAAGCTCGACGAGGCGCGCGAGGGCTCGATTGTTCAGGTGGTGGATGCCGCTGTGCCTCCCGATACAAAATCTTCTCCTCATCGCACCCTAATTGTTTTAGGGGCGACGATTCTTGCGTTCTTTATGGCCGTCTTCTGGGTTTGGCTGCGAAACCGGTTAGGCCATTCCCTCAACCTTCCGGAGAACCGGCAGCGAGTGCGAACCATTAAGAGTTTTTGGAAGGCGAAACAAACCCCTATATAAGTCCCATTCGCTTGGCATCGCACTGCACGGGCCCAGCCGTGGGCCTCTAGTTAGGTATGCACTGTAGCGGTGTCAGGTTTTTACAGTAGATATGAGATACCTCCCCGTAACGATGTTTGGCTGGCATTTGTGTTGTCCCTGATATACTTGCTGCCATGCGTGTCTTGTTTTTAAATCCACCTTTTCACCCGCGCTTTTCACGAGAGCAGCGCAGCCCTGCAGTTACGAAAAGTGGGACGCTCTATTACCCGAAGTGGCTGGCGCACGCAGCCGGCGTCGCAATCAAGAACGGTCATGATGTCGACCTCATCGATGCCCCAGCTGCCGGCTACTCCGTGCAGGCTGTTATTGATCGCATAGCAACGAAGAATATCGAGGCGGTAGTCTGCGATACTTCTACTCCTAGTATTCTCAACGACGTCAGTGTCATCGAGGCTCTGGTCGGCGCCAATCCGTCGTTGCATGTGCTGATGGTTGGACGGCACGTCTCCTCTCTGCCCAAAGAGACGCTCGCCATGTCGGACTCTTTGGAAGCGATTGCCATTCGCGAATACGAATACACGGTGCGCGACTGGCTAGAAGCCAAGGCCTGTGGCGCTGACCTTTCTGCGGTTGACGGCCTGGTGTGGCGCCGAGCTGGAACCGGCGAGATTGTCACCAACAATCCGCGCGAGGCCATCAAGAATCTCGATGAGCTGCCCTTCGTCTCGGAAGTTTACAAACAGTTTCTGCATACCCCAGACTATTTCTACGGTCACTCGCTCTGGCCTCTCGTAGTTTTCGATACCAGTCGCGGGTGCCCCTATCACTGCTCATTCTGTGTCTATCCGCAAGCTTTCAGCGGACACACCATGCGCTACCGCTCAGTGGCGAATGTGGCGGACGAATTCGATTTCGTCACCCGCGAGATGCCTGAAATCAAGACCGTCATGCTGGAGGACGATACTTTTATCATCAGCAAGCCGCGCACGCTCGAGTTGGCGAACGAATTAATCCGTCGGGGAAACAAACTGCCGTTCGATGCCAACTGCCGCGCCGACATTGGCTCCGAAGGCGAACTGCTGTCCACGCTGCACAAGGCTGGTGCCCGCTTATTCTGCGTCGGGTTCGAAAGCGGTGACGTCGAAGTAATCAATGGCATGAAGAAGAACAATGACGACCGTCGCGACGCGAAGTATCACGACGAAGCTCATCGATTCGTCCGACGTTGTCAGGAGTCGGGAATCATGGTGCATGGCTGCTTCATGGTTGGCAATCTGAATGAAACGCCTGCCAGTATGGAAAAGACGCTTAACTTTGCCAAAAAGCTTCAGCCGGATACGGCGCAGTTCTTCCCCATCATGGTCTATCCTGGCACAACTGCCTATGAGGAAGCCAAGAAACGCAATTATATTCAGATCGATGACTGGGGCGCGTGGCTGACCAAAGACGGCCTTCACAATAGCGTTGTCACTTTGCCCAATATCACGCATGAGCAGTTGGTGAGTTTCTGCGATCGAGCGCGGCGCAGTTTTTATCTGAGCCCTTCGTATCTTTTGTACAAACTTAAGCAGTCGCTCAAGGATCGCCGCGAGCTGCAGCGCAATCTGAAAGGCTTCGTCACGCTCTCGAAGTACCTGTTGCGCGGTAGTCAGCATGAGAAAACCGAGACGCCGCCCCGGCAAACTCCACGCCACGATACCGTGACGCCCGTTACCAGTAGCCCGGGAAGCGACTAGAACCCTCTGACTTCTGAACGGCAAGTGGGGGATTCCATCGAAGCTACGTCCGTATCGATCATCGTTCCGACGTTTAACGGCGCTCCCCGCATCGGCAGTTGTCTCGATGCCCTTCTACATCAGACCCCCCGTCGAGAAGTAGAAATTCTAGTAGTCAACGACGGTTCCGCCGACAGCACTGTGGCTGAGGTTGCGCGTTATTCTGGAGTTCGCTGCATTACGCAGGTGAATGCGGGACCTGCCGCGGCTCGCAATCGCGGAGCGGCGGAAGCACGAGGGACAATTATCCTGTTTACCGACGACGACTGCGTGCCTATGCCTGACTGGCTCGACGCCATGCTCACGCCCTTCCAGGACCCGGAGGTCGTCGCGGCGAAAGGGATTTACCGCACCCGCCAGAAAAGTCTGATCGCCCGTTTCGTGCAGATCGAATATGAAGACCGGTACCGCCTAATGTCAAATCTCGACTTCATCGACTTCGTTGACACCTACTCCGCCGCATTTCGACGTGACCGCTTTCTCGAGATGACTGGCTATGACACTTCCTTTCCAGTGGCGTGTGCGGAAGACATCGAACTTTCCTACCGCATGTCAGCGCGCGGCTGGAAGATGAAGTTTGCTCCAGCAGCTGTCGTCTTCCATACGCACCCCGACACGCTGTCCGCTTATCTCAGAAAAAAGTACAAATTTGCTTTCTGGCGTGTCCTCGCCGTTCGCAAGAATCCCAGCAAGGCGGTGAAGGATAGTCACACTCCACAACTGATGAAACTACAGCTGCTTTTCGGGCCGGCATTGCTGCTTGCGATTGCGTTTGACGTGGCCATGCGACCGGCAGTGCTCGTGTCTGGGATAGTGTTGGCCGCCTTCGTGATCACCACCCTGCCGTTTGCCCTGCGCGCTATCGCGAAAGACCCGCTCGTCGGACTGATTTCTCCAGCACTCCTGGCGGCACGGGCGTGCGCGCAAGTGCTGGGTGTAACCGGCGGTCTCACCCGTAGGGGGCGCAAGCGGTCAGAGTCTCCAACCAAATCGCCCGCTTGAGAGGAGGCTCGCATGCCGACTCTCATACCTTCACTTTGTCCGCGAACCAGCAATTCTGTTCTTGAGTCGATGCCGATACAACTCCCAACGACCGATTACCTTCGCTGCTTTGTCCCCATACCAACTCTCGGCATTCGAGATTCCAAAACTACTCTTTGGCTGGATCACCAGGGGCGGACAATCCAAAGCTTGATAGCGATACTTCTGAAGTAAGCCTTCGACAAACAGCCCGTCGGCCTCATACGCATTCGAGTCTGGCCATTTTCCGATTTCTCGTTTGTGAATAAACATGCCAGTGCCCGTCCTGGCCGTGCCGGGAGGGAGGTTAAAGAATAATTGGCCATGTCTAAGGACAGGGAACACAGCCCAAGCCTCCACAACCGAATCCAAAACGCTCAATGCCTCATGGTGTGCGAGATAATCATCGTCGTCAAGATAGAGTATGTAGTCGCCCTTGGCGCGTTCCCAAGCCTGGTGCCTGCAAGTGTGTCCGTAATTATTGTGTTTCCTTTCGCAATAGGAAAATGATCTGTTCGCCCGTGGAGGAATCAATGTTGACTCTATAATCTTGCGTTGATCCCTTGTAAGGCTGTGGTGCGGAGTATCAATCACAACCAGGTGCTCCCAATCCGATTGCGTCTGGCCGTCGATGCTTAAGAATAGACGCAGGAGAGACTCCCTGCAGATGGTCGGAGTTATGATGGAATACCTCATCTTCACCTCAGTTGTGTCGTACCCAGCCCGGCGTTGAAGGCAACTCCGCCCGTATCGATACTTACCGGGTTCGCTGGGCCACGACGATCTTTCGATAATAAGGTTCGCGATCCACACGGCGCAGCAGCGATTCCATCTGCTGAGGTAAAAAGGTGAGTAGAACTCTGAAAATGCGGCGGCCGAGACGATACATTTCCTGCTTCATCACCCAATTGTGGAACCCAACGTTTTCGTTATCAAAACTGCTGACCGTCCATTCCGGCGGCAGCTCGTCAAAAAGTGCCGCCGTGGGAAATGGCTGATATCGCAAGTGCTCATCTAGCCATTCAGGTCTACCTTGCGGGCTGCGGTCATAAATTTCAGCAAGCTTCAGATCGTATTCGAGAGCTTTGTTACCGGACGGGAAACCGAATATTGCGATCTTGCTTGCGACTCTCAAAGTCTCTTTTATTACGACTTCCCTCAGCCCCGGCGGAACATGTTCCAGTACATCCGAAACGACCACCCCTTCGAACGATCTGTCCTCGAATGGTAAGTTCATGGCTGACGCCACGACTGGCAACATAGGAGCTTTAGGAGGATCGGCAAACTTGATCTCGCAACCCACAAAACGAGCACGGTAAAACATTCCAATGCCAACCGATCCCGAGCCAATCTCCAAAAGGGAATCGCCTTTCGACAATTGTGGCTTGAGAGCTCTTAGAATAGGGTAATAGCGAGCTGCCCAATTCAGCATGTCTAATTCCTTTGGTCCCAGCCATGGGAACGTGCCAGCAGAGATGCGTCAGTCGCGGGTTGGCGGCGCGACCCTCGCGGGTGTTTATGAATGGGAACGACGTGATTATGCAATACGGACCAGTCTCCTGGCGAACCGTGCCACAGGGATGAAACTCTCAACCTTGCTCCAGTCATAGAAGTCGAAGAATCCGCTCTGCAGAATTACAGCGGAGTAAATTACCCCAAAGAGAATGCCCATCCCTGCCAGCCCCCACCACGAAAGAGTTTTCGCGGGGTGAACCAGGACGATTAAGGTCAGGAGCGATACTGAGCAGAGCAAAGGTTTCAGGTAGCTTTCTAGCACCACTCTCCGGAACGAGTACCTCGTTTCGCGATGAAACAGCATCATGAAGTAAGCTGAAGCAAGAATCAAAGCCCCTGCCGTTCCCATTACCGCACCAGCGAAACCGAACTTGTAAATGAGCCCGAGACTCAGAAGCACGTTGAGCGCAATTGCCAAAACGGCTGACTGCATGCCGGGTCTGAGGTTCCCCATCCCCGCAAAAATCAGGAATCCTGGCCCGGTGGCAAGGTTGAAGAAGTTGACAGCAAGAAGAACGCTCAGCGGAAGCGCGATCATCGTTAGGTTTGGTCCAAGCCACAATTCTACAAAACGATGCGAAACAGCGGCGACGAAGCACACGACTGGTACCCCCACCAAAGCGAGGTATTTATGGCTGCGATAGTAGAGCTCCTTCGTTCGCGATTCGTCGCCCAGAGCGCTCAGTTCCGAAGCGGCAGGCAAGACCGGACTCAGAATGAGTCCAACCGTACCGCGCATCTTCAGAGCAATATCACTTGCAATGTCATACCAACCAACTGCAGCCACCCCTACTAGAAGAGCAAGGAGCACTTTTTCTACCTGGTTGTGTACCGCCACGGCGGCCTGTGTAAGGTACAGGCGAAGACTGTAGCCGAACATTTTCCTGGCTTCACGCTTGTTGAATCGGAACGGGTTCAGCGCTACTTGTGGCAATAGTTTTCTTATGAGAACGAGATAGATAACTATGGTCAGGATTGCGGAACCGACATATCCGTAGACCAATCCGCGCAGGCCGTTCCCCCGAAGCAAGAGCATACCCCCGAAAAGCGCACTCATGATGGCATTGGCTGCGCTTATCATGTGAGTCAAATCTAGGCGTTGCAAACCCGAAGTCACGGAAGCAAATAGCTGGCTTAGAATGTTGGCCGCGATCACAATCAGGAAACAACGCAGCAACGTTACCAATTCGACCCCTGGTACGGTGCTACCCCGAAAGAAGCGTTCCGCGATCAGCGGGCTTGTTAACCATACCGACATGCTGAGCACCAAATCCAGCAGCAAGAACAACGTCAGCCCCGAACCCAACAGCCGCGTTAAGGCCGGGAAATCCTTGCGCGCGTAGTACTCCGCGACAAATTTACTCAGCGTACCTACCAAACCCAGATCTGTCAGAGATGTCAGCCCGTTGATCGCAAGGAATATGGCCCAAGTGCCGTATCCCGCCACCCCGATCTTATGAAGAATCAACGGAGTCATCACAAATGGAATCGGCGCTATAAAAACATAGCGCAGACCGCCAAACATAACGTTCCGCATGATCTTGGTGCCCAAGGAACGCTGGTCTTGGTCGGCAGCTTGCGGAACCGCCGTACCGGCTTTAACTTCCAGAGTCAGCATGTCCGAAAACCACTTCCCGTCTGCCTAAAATTTCGACTATGGAAATCGCGATCTTGCATTAACTGCACTTTATAAATTACACGGATCTATTCTTTAGGGAAACCCCGCCAAGCTTATTCACGCAGGCTTTTGACAGGTCTGGATGCCGTATACTTAGCAGTATGGTGGCCGCAATTCTAGGCGCGCAGAATCAAGTTGAACCAGGGCGTTAGCGATGCAGATTTTCAAAACGGCCAAGGCCGCCGCCCGGCGCCTCCTGGGGCCGCAGCTAACGAACTTGGTACGTCGCCCCTTCCGCCCAAGCTTGCGCTACATCGCTGAGTATCGTTCTGCTTTCCAATCGAAGCGCGGTCTCGAAATCGGTGGTCCCAGCCCTATACTGGCCCACACCGGGGAAATTCCTATTTACGATGTCCTTGCGTCGTTGGACAACTGCCTGTACTCCGGGAACACAATTTGGGCCGGGGAGGTGCGCAAGGGGAAAACATTCTTTTATCAACCTGGGATGCAGCCCGGCACCCAAATCCTCTGTGAGGCTACAAATCTGCAAGCGATCGATGATTCTAGATACGAATGTGTTCTCGCCTGTCATTGCCTTGAGCATGTCGCGAATCCGTTGCGCGCGCTCGCCGAGTGGAAGCGGATTTTGCAAAACGAAGGACCGCTACTGTTAATTCTGCCGCACAAGGACGGTACCTTCGACTGGCGCCGCCGTACCACCCCCCTGGCTCACATGATCGAGGACTACGAAAATGCGGTGGATGAACAAGACCTGACTCACCTCCCTGAGATACTGGCCTTGCACGACCTGTCGAAGGATGTGCCAGCAGGCACAAAAGAGCAATTCGAGCAGCGTTGTCTAGCGAATCATATCAATCGAGCAATGCATCACCACGTTTTCGATACCATGTCTGCAATTGCGCTTGTGAATTATGCCGGCTTCAAGATCCTTCGCGTCGATACCCTCGCGCCGTACCACATCATCATTCTTGCCACCCGTACGGTCCAGGCGGCGGATAACCGCCGATTCTTGGAATCTGGACGAGAGCACCGGAGTCGTAGCCCTTTTCCTTCAGACCATAAGCTCCGAAACAGCTGACGTGTACTGAGAGGAAATGCGCGAAATGACTGCCCAATCCGTTTGCGCCGTAATCGTTACTTTTCATCCGAGCGCAAACATGTTTGAAAACTTGCGCCATGTGTTCGCACAAGTACAGGGGCTCGTCGTCGTGGATAATGGCTCCAGTTCGGCTGAACTCGACCCGCTACGTCGAGAAAGTCTAAGCCTCGGTTTTCATCTGATCGAGAATCGAGAGAACCTCGGGATCGCCGAGGCTTTGAATCAGGGCGTTCGCTGGGCCAAGAGCAACGGCTATCCTTGGGTGATTCTCTTCGATCAGGACAGCGAAATCACTGACGGCTTCATTCGCCAGATGCTGGGGGCTTGGGAACTACATCCTCATCGTGACGGCGTCGCTTCAATTCACCCTCGATATTATTATCCGGAGACGGGCATTGAGATGATGGTTCCTCGAGACAGCGAGGGCGGTCCAATCTTGCCGATGACCTCCGGGACCCTTATGCCCGTTTGGATATTCGATAAGATTGGATGGTTCGCATCCGAATACTTCATCGACTTTGTAGATTGGGAATATTGTTTTCGCATCCGCGCCGCCAGTTATCTCGTTGCCGACTCGCCCCACGCAAAGCTGTTGCATGCTCCCGGCGATCCCGCAACAAGAACCATCTTCGGACACACTTTCCACCTCAGTCAACACAATGCAATCCGGCGCTATTACATTTCGCGGAATTGCATTCCTTTCTACAGTAAGTATTTTCGTTCATTTCCTCGCTGGGTCTTGAGCGGCCTCTACGGCCAGTTCAAAGACACCATAGTCTGTTTGATCGCTGAGGAGAATCGCACGCTCAAATTCCGCAGCATTTTGCTTGGAACTTGGGACGGGCTCACGGGCAGGATGGGAAAACGACAGGGCATATGAGGTGGTTGCCCGCAATGTTGTCGGACGCTTCCGCCTGCCAAAAGAGCTGCACCGTTACCACAGCTTTCCGAATCGCGGGCTGCGCCCTAAGAATTTTCGAATAACGGCGGTCAGGGCATCGAATCTCTTTTCTCCCAGTGCATAGCCCAACAAGAAGTACACGTGAAAAAGTGGATATTTTGCGAAGCCCATCCGTCCATATCCGCGGTACAGCTGGTAAAAGTCCCTCCAAGGGAGCGTCAGCTGGTCTTTGATGTAGGGATAAAAATAATTGGCATAATCGCGGATTACATCATCGACTACGTTGATGCCACGAGTTTCCTTCAGATCGCGAATGATCGATAGTGCTCCCCCGACCATATTGAGCCGCGCTTGCGGGGTGTACCTCCCGGGAACGAATCTTCCTTCCTCCCTGGCACTATGCCCGAAATCCGGCGGTTCATTCCCACGGCATAGGATCAATACTTTAGGCGTACACACAGCGCTTTTTCTGATCAGAACATTTGCGGTCAGGTGCATCTGATAATAGAGAGTCCCATCAAATTTGCTCGTCGCCGCTTCGTTCGCCATGTCGCGATGCACGATATAGCCGGAGATGACACCGGATCGGCGAAAGGCAAACCTTATGGCGGGAATACCAGCAGAAATTTCTTTCTCCACATTGAACCATCGAATCTCCTGGTTCACTCTTTCCGGCGTCTCGTCGAACCATCCATAGCTCTTGAGCACCAGGCCAACATTCGGATGCCGGTGAATCACGCTGGCGGCATTCTCCAAAGCGCCTGCGCACATAACATCGTCGTTGCCCATGAAGAAGCAGAATTCTCCGGCCGCGTAATGCACTAGATTCCGAATATTTCCGTCGTACCCCAGGTTCGCATCGTTCTCGAAGTAACGTATCGCGTCTGGATACCGGGCCTGATAATCCCGGACAATGGCTGCAATCTGCCCGCGCTCGGGCGATCGATCTTCGCAAATCACGACTTCGAAATCCCGAAAGTCCTGCGCGAATATTGAATCCAGTAGCCCGCGCAGATGACGGGCGCGATTGTAGGCGGGAATGCAAATGGAAAAAAGCCTGCGAGTCTGGCTCACGCTCAGTTCCAAAAGCCTATCGGCGGATTAAGTATGGCAAAGTTCTTTTTCATTGCAGCGCGGCCATCCCTGGGGCAAGGACGGCGGGGGATCCGTCTTCAAGACGGATCTTCCCAAAGGCTACCAGAAACGAGAACACGAAAAAGAAAACGTTGATTGGGAAGATAATTGGATACGGCAGACTGATGGAGCCAAATGCAAAATAGCATCCAAACAGAAAAAAACCCAAGTACACAGGTTTGGCTTCGCAGACACACCTCGAGAGTCCACGTCTTAGGGAAATTATCAATGCGGCGACGAGGCTAAACCATGCACAATACCAGAGAACCCCAAAATTAATGAGCGCACCTGCCCACCACGATTCATACGTAGTGTAAATCGTGTTGCCTTCCACAGCCCATTCGCTCCAACTACTGGCCACTTTCTGCAAGGGGAATAAGTGTCCTTCAATACTTTCCTGTTTTGCGGTCAGCACTTCTTCAATAATTTCTGCAGGGGATCGGGTAATCGTGTGCATTCCGAGCACGACTATTAGAGCAGTGGCGCAAAGCGCTACAATTGCTAGCCCTGGCCGCTTCGAGATACCAACCAATGCCCACAAGAACAAGATAAGGACAAGGAAGGCAAGTCCAGTCCATGACTGAGTCAAGAGTAGGCAAACTACAATGCTTGCGAGGACGTAAGAACGAGTCTGTCCTTTAAAACGCCCATACGACCAGCCCATCAGAAGGAACAAGACCGCCGAGAATCCATTCGGATCGTCTAAGAATCCACCAAATCGGATGAAATAAGTTCCCTCAAAGGCAAGCGCCGGCAGTCGACCGAAAGCAATAAAAAGGACAACCTCAATCAGCGTGCTGCCCAAAGCATAGATCAATAGATACCGGAGATACCGATCGATCGCTGGAACGGTTACAGCGTCAACCCCCCAAACCAAGACCAAAGAAAATAGTGTCCAAAAGGACAGGTCAACATACTTTGTCTGACCATCGCCGATGAGCTTGGATAGAGCGTATATAGAGAGAAAGAGTGTTCCTAGCGCCAGAGTCCAATGCTTCGGGAGGCTAGCCTTGCCAAGGGATCGAACTGCGGCTATTGCGAATAAAGGGAGAGCTAAAACATACTTCCCCGCATTTAGCAATGGCGGGGTGTCCGAGTACGTCGAACTCGTTCCGGTCGAGTTAATTTGCAGTGGATACCTGTACGATTGATATAGAGTGCACAGGATGAGCCCCGCCCAAAACAGCCAGCTCTCCTTGCTGCTTTGCAATTCTTTGATTCTCACCGCAGTAATTGTAAATGAAATGCCACGAACAAATTGACATGAGTCGGCCGAACGGCCGCAGGTCGTATAATCCGAAGGATCTGCGCCACACAATTCTTTAATAAATTCTCTTATGAGCACCACCGCGAAAATCAAGCCCCTCTTCGGAAGCGCCGGCGGGTCGCATCCTCTAGGCCGATTCACTGATCAACGTGAAACGTACGGGCCGCACGTCGTAGAGCAGCTTGTTCGCAGCTTGAGTGGTCTGCAAGTCGTAGTCGATTTGGGAGCGGGGACGGGAAGAGATTTGCAGATCGTGAGACAACTTCACCCGAGGGCCACACTTATTGCCATAGAAGGCGGACGAGAGTATGCACAGGCCCTAGCGGGGAAGGCCGACAAGATTTATGTGGCAAATATTGAACGCGATCCGTTGCCGATTGCCGATGGTGAGGCCGACCTGATCATTGCAAACCAGGTACTGGAGCACACTAAGGAAATCTTTTGGATTTTTCATGAAGTCTCACGTTCTCTCAAAATTGGCGGGCATTTTCTGTTTGGCGTTCCTAACATTTGCTCTCTGCACAATCGTTTGTTGTTGTTACTTGGTAGACAGCCTACCCAACACAAGGTTTGCTCAGCTCACGTCCGGCCCTTTTCGAAAAGTGACAGCCTCGCCTTCCTGAATGCCTGTTTTCCGACCGGGTATGAACTTGCGGAGTTCCGCGGCGCTCAGTTCTACCCGTTTCTGGCGGGTTTGTCCCGCTTGCTTGCCGGTGCTTTTCCAACCTTCGCGTTTACGATTTGTTTTCTAATCCGGAAGGTAGCGGAGTATGAAAGCGGGTTTGCCACCTACCCAGCACGGGCTCAACTAGAAACGAACTTTTGGACGGGCAGTGTCAACGCGGGATCTCAATATTGGTCGCCCAGGAAGAGCGACGGAGAAGAAAAATCCTCCTCCGTTTCTTTCAAGACAGACTTATAGTTGTTTTAGTCTTTTAGAGCGCTCGATTCCCTTCAACGACCTCGCGCACCCTAAGGGATGTGCCTTCCCACGAAAACTGGGCCGCTCGCGCCATTCCGTTCTCCCGAAGCTGACGCCGTAGCGACGTATCACTCACAACCTCCTTCATCGCCTCCGCGATCTGCTCGACCGAGGTCGGATCGATGAGTAGTGCTGCTCCTCCTGCCGTTTCCGGCAGAGCCGTAACGTTCGACGTCACAACAGGAATTCCGCAAGCCATTGCTTCGAGCAGCGGCAGGCCAAAGCCCTCATATAAAGAGGCAAATACGAGCGCCTCAGCGCCGCGGTAGAGCGATGGCAATTTCGTCTCCGGAACAACTCCCGCGAAGTGCACGTTTGGGGTAATACCGTGGCGCTCGACGCACCCCGCAAGTTCGGCGCTCGATTCGCCTGTAAAGACCAGCCGCATCTCCGTTGCAAGGCCCGTTCTGGCAAAGGCTTCCACTATCCGGAATTCATTCTTATGCCGCTTGCGGTTGCTTACGCAGAGAAGATACGGAAAGGGAAGTCCGTAGGACTCACCCGTAGGGCTATATGCGGCGTCGACTCCACATCCCACGTTGCAAACTTTCTCCTCCGCGACTCCCGCCCACTCCACGATCTGAGCACGCGTAAATTCCGAAACAGTAAGGATCTTCGCGGCATGATGACAAGCTCGCTTGATGATGGTGGCATAGTACAGCCGGATGAGCGGACTACTATTTTCCGGACAATAAATGTGACTAAGGTCGTGAATTGTGAAAATGAAAGGAGCTCGACAGAAGAGCGGGGAATTGTATCCCGGCGAAAAAAAAAGGTCACTACGAGTCAACTCGCCGAGCCCGCGTGCCAACCGCCAGGCATCCAGAGGCGCGGCAGGATGTCCGCCAATGGGAACTGGAAGATAATCAAATCCCGCAAGCACGTGCCGAGCAAAACGGCCGATGCCATGGTTTCCGATCCATCGCTGATCGGCATGGATCACGGCAGGATTACGGCCAAGGCCGCGCCGGTAAAAGCTAGTTGCGAAGTGATCTGTGTCCAGTCCCGCAGGCCCCGGACGAAGGCTCCAGTCGGAAGTTTGTAAGGCACGACAATCTGATCGCCAGGATATAACCGGATGCGGTCAAATTTTGTGCCAGTGAAAAGACCGTTTACGTTATTGGCGGCAACCACAACGCCATTCGCCCGCAATACGAAGGCATGGTGCAGGTCGGACTGAGGTTTCCCCTTACCCGCTATCGCGAGATATGCTCCGGCACTATTTCGAGGCTCGAAAATAAACGATCCCGGATTGTATACATCCCCCACCACAGAGACTGTCGAAGGAATATGAGGAATAGTCAGCCGGTCGCTGTCTTCCAGCACCATGTTGGGAAAATCTGTAAGGTTTTTATCCTTTGGCCTCACCGGAAGCGCGACGCGTCCGCTGGCGCGTGTGTTGCGGAGCTGCGCAATGATCGCTTCCTGGGCTGCCAGCATCTGCGGCAAATCTCCTGGGTTGGTGGATGCTGCGACCGCCACCGCCGACTGCCGGATTTGTACCTCCATGGTATGGGCCAGTTCGTCCAGGCTTTTCTGCTGATCAATCCTCGCTGACTCGCGGGTCAATTGCGAACCGTAAACGTACGCATTGGCAGTCAAACCGCCCGCTCGCTGCAACACAGAGCGGAGCGTTTCATTGGTCTCAAGCTTATAAACTCCTGCCCGCACCACTTCGCCCTCGACGATCACATACTGCGAGCGCTCGGTTTGCGGCACGCTGATATCCCGTTGAGAAAATATAGTTACGATGTCGCCCGGCTGCAGTTCGAGGTTGCTCTCCTCATCTTGTTCAAGGATGGCCTTGCGTGGACTCATCCAAAGAAGCTTGGAGGTAAGGTCGACAGGATTGACACGCTGAATAATGGCGTAGTCCCAATTGATTTCGGGAGCGTAGCTTCGCAAATCTTCAGCAACGTTCTTGACGATATTTGGATTGGGATTGAGGCCTGGGGTCTGAGACTGCGTTGGCGTTCCTGCAGGATTCGCGGAATTCGACGGCTGACCGGCCGAGGAGCTTTGGGGATTTTGCGCATAGATTCCATTGGGCACGTTTGAAGGCACTGTTCCTTGTGGCACGTTCTGCGCAGAATTGGGTATTTCGGTTGCCTCCATGATCTCAGGCGTAGCGTTACCATCGGGTTTCGGTTGTTGATTGAGTCCGGAACGGTTGTTCGGAAAACCCTGTGGGTTAATCGGATACTCCGTGGCGCGGCCACTAACGATGGCAGCGCGATTGCGCCAGTAACGTCGTGTGAGCAACGCCTGTGCATCCGGAATCAAATCGCGGACCCGCATGCCCGGCTTCCACGGATAGCGACCGGGGTTTGCTACATTGCCTCGCAAGGTAACGGTGCTTTCGAAACGTGGAACGATTGAAAATACACGGACAATGTCGCCATCCTGCAGCGGAAGCGCGCGCGATTGCTCGTCGTATGGAAATTCGAGGGTCCTACGCGCCTTGTGCTCCACGAAACGATCGATCATGATCTTGTTGGTGTCAGCAATGGTACTCAGGTCGCCGGCAACTTCAATTAAGTCTTTAAGAGTGGAGTCTTCCTTCATTTCATAGATTGCTGGGGTATTCACCGAGCCCGAGATGGCCACCAGAGGGCCAACGTGAGGAATGTAGAGGACGTCGCCGGGCTGGAGACGGACGTCTTTCGATTTGTCGCCCTTTACCAGCAGGTCATAAAAATCGAAATCTGTGATGGTAGCTCCGTCGCGCCTAACCTGGATGTGGCGCAACGATCCCTGCGGAGCTGGGCCGCCGGATGCGAAAATCGCATTGACCAGCGTGCTCAGCGAACTGATGGTGTAGGTCCCAGGGTAGCGGGCATAGCCCACTACCACTACTTGTATGGAACGCAGGCGCCCAATGTTTGCGGTAACAGTGAAGTTCTTGAACACCTTGGAAATCTCAGCCTTCAAGTGTTGTTCCAGATTTCCGTAGTGGATGCCGGCTACAGAGATTTGTCCAACCTGCGGAATGTAGATTTGACCGGAACGGTCCACGACCACCCGCAAATTCGCTTCAACTTGGCCCCAAACCGCGATCTGCAGTTCGTCCCCAGGTCCGATGATGTAATCACTGGGAACCTGCATCCAGTCGACTGGGGAGAACGTGCTCGGGGCCTGAACGAATAACGACTGGCCGAACAACGGTAGTGCGCGGCCCACAGAGTCGGCTACCATTTGCTCGAATTCGGTTTCCGGCCGAGTGGGCGTTTGCGAGCGCGGAACCTGGGAAGGGTTAGGCGGCGGCGTGCCCGGAGAATACTGGTCTGGGCTGAGACCCAAAGGGTTTGTCAACACGGGAGTGCGGACGGGATTGGATGACGTTCCGCGGTTGCTGCTCGATCCTTGCGCTTGCGTCCCGTTGCATGCCGGGCTTGCTTCCATTGAAGGATCGGAGCAATCCACTCCATTGTTCTGGGGTGTTCCGCTTTGAGACATAGACTGGTCTATGGATTGGGCAAAACAAACGTCCATCGAGAGAATGACGAACAACGCGAGCATGAGGCGTTTTTGCATGATGAATTCAGAAGTTCCGGAAAAGTGAAGACGGGCCGTTTTTGTCACAGGTCATTCTATCAACTGCTCGATATTGGCGGAATTGGCTGCTAAGAATGAGTAGCGTTCGCGGTTGCCGTGCGGGGGCGTACCGCTTACCAGCCGAGAGTTCGAACAGCCAAACGCGAAAGTCGATATCCATGGCTTGTTCTCTTTCACTTCAACGTCATCGCCTTTAGGACGTCGAAGAAACAGAACGATGGCAATGGAGTATAGGACATTTTAGGATTGGCAATTGAAACAGTGAATATCCCACGCGTTTGACAGTTGGTGATGGGCCTGTAAAATAGAGATGCTAATCTTCCTGACACGGCGGCCTTGCGGCCGCCGCTGCATTGTAATCAAGATTGCCATCGTGGCGGAATTGGCAGACGCGCATGGTTCAGGTCCATGTACCGGCAACGGTGTGGGGGTTCGAGTCCCTTCGATGGCACCAAAGAAAAACTGTTTCAGGGCCAGCCGGCAGGCCCTTGTTGGCCGCCATAAGGTTAGGAACGCAGACGCCCGCCTGAAGTAGACTCTTGTCATGAAAAATCCTTTGCAATCAGGTTGCAGGAATACCGTCGTTTTTGCGGTGTTGTTGCTTCCGGCGATGTGCGCGGCGCAGAAACTGGCCATCACGATGGACGATCTGCCTCTAAACGGAATGCTACCGCCCGGAGTGACCCGAGCGGCGACTACGAAAAATGTGGTGGCAATTCTGAAGAAGCGGCATGTGCCTCCGGTGTACGGATTTATTAATTCGAGAAAGCTGGAAGGAAATCCGGACGCGGCGCAGGCGCTGAAGTTGTGGGCGGCGGCGGAGCCGGTCGGAAATCATACTTACGCGCACATGGACCTGGAACAGAATTCTGCCGAGGCGTTCGAGCGAGAGATCGAAGAGAACGAACCGGCTCTGGAGTTGTTGGCGGCGACAGACAACTGGCACTGGCTGCGATATCCATTTCTACACGAGGGAGATACGGTGGAAAAGCGGCGTGCGGTGCGGGCTTATCTCAAGACGCGTGGGTACAAAATCGCGCAGGTGAGCCTCGATTGGGAAGACTACTTGTGGAATACGGCGTATGCACGATGCGTGGCGAAAAATGATCTCAAGTCCATTGAGTGGCTCCGGTCGAGCTATTTAAGCACTGCTTCTGAGTTCCTTGACCTAGGACGAGAACAGGCGAAGTTGATTTACGGGCATGACATCAATCACATACTCCTTATGCACCTTGGAGCTTTCAGCAGCACCATTCTCCCCGAGGCTCTGGACCTGCTGAAGAAAAAAGGATTCAAGCTCGTGTCGCTGGACGAGGCCGAAAGCGATCCCGTGTATGAGGGCGACCCTGATGTGGGACTACATGATGCAGGCACGTTTCTGGATCAGTGGATGCAGGTGAAGCAGATCAAGTATCCGGAACACGCGGAGAAGCCTTATAAGGAGATTGAAGCACTCTGCCAGTGATCGGCGCCAGGTCTATTCTTCGTGGTCCAAGGGCTTGCCATCCGGGCCTACCTGAATTTCAGAACGCTTGCCATTGGTCGTTACCTTTGCTTCATACGCCACGAGCTTGTCATGCTTCGTGATCGATTCAACCTTGCCGAGTTTTCCGGAGGCAGCTTTAGCTTGTAGTCCGCTCTGCACTGCCGCAGGCAAAGAGGCGAGATCGACTTGCTCTTCGACTTCGACGATATTGCCCGCCTTGTCCATCAGAATATCTTTGCTATGACCGGCCAACGATAACTCCGCTTCGTAGTAGGTTTGGCCCTTTTCTTTTTCTTGGTTGAAGCCGCGAACGGTTGCTCCCTGCGAATTGGCGGCGACCGTTTTTTCGACAGCGGGTGGTAGATCGGAGCGGTTGATTTTTTTCTCTTGCTCCTGAGCGAACAAGGAAGCGGCAGACAGAGTAGCCGCAATTGCGGCGAGTGCAAAGAGTGGTGCAGTTCTCATGCTAGCCTCCTGTTGAAGCAAGCGATGGGGGAGGGCTGCTTCACGGGTTAACGGTACTCGGGCAAAGTGAAAAGAATCTGAAAGCATTTCCGGAGCGTAAGTTGAGGGCTCATCTCCCATTTGCGCACACCTCGTTCCCGTATAATTCAGGCACTCCTTATGTCAGTTTCACTCGATCAGATTGTCGCTTCCACCCGCAGGAAGGTGGCTGAGGAGAAGCGCGTAGCCGACTTCCGGGAGCTAGAGAAGCGGTCGCAAGAACATTTACCACGCGGCTTTCGGCGTGCGCTCGAAGAAAAAAATAAATCTGGCGTGGCGGTTATTGCGGAGCTGAAGAAGGCATCGCCATCGAAGGGATTGATCCGGGTGGAGTTTCGGGCCGAAGAATTGGCGCGCGAGTTAGAAGGTGCGGGGGCAGCCGCGCTCTCAGTGCTGACAGATGAGGAATTCTTTCAGGGGTCGCTGGAAAATTTGCGGAAGGCGTCAGCGGCGGTGAACATACCGTGCTTGCGCAAAGATTTTATTGTGGACGAATTTCAGTTGCTGGAGGCGCGAGCGAATTCAGCAGATGCTGTGTTGCTGATTGTGGCGGCTTTATCGCAGGCAGAGTTGCAGATACTGGCGCTGGGTGCACGTTCTCGAGGGCTGGATGTGTTGTGCGAAGTGCATGATGAGGAGGAGCTGCGTCGGGCTCTGGATGTTGGGTGCGAGTTGATTGGAGTGAACACGCGTAATCTGCGAACGTTCCAGGCAGATCCGGAGACGGCATTTCGTTTGGCGGAGTTGCTTCCGCAGAGTGCTATACGAGTAGCAGAAAGCGGGATTCGGTCGGCCGAAGATATTGCGCGGCTGCGGGCGGCAGGATATCAGGCATTCTTGATCGGGGAATCGTTGATGCGGGCGGAGCGGCCGGGAGAGGCCTTACGTTCCTTAGTTGCGAGTAGCGAATCACGTGTTCCGAGCGGCCAATAACCTGGCTTGAGGTGACTTTTTACCTTTAGCGGACAACTGTAACCATGACTTGGGTGAAGATTTGTGGAATGACGAATTTGGAGGATGCGCTGACCGCGGTAGATGCCGGCGCGGATGCGGTGGGGTTCGTCTTTTATGACAAGAGTCCGCGGAAGATTTCAGTCGAGACGGCGCGAGAAATTGTGGAGAAGTTGCCTGAGAGTGTGGAGAAGGTGGGAGTGTTCGTGAATGAAGTGGAGGGGACTCTCTGCGACGTCGCGGATCGTACCGGTCTCACATCGATTCAGATGCACGGCGACAGGGAGGATCCGCACGTGGCGGACTTAGTCGTTGCAAAACGACCTAAGTTGAAGGTTCTAGCCGCAGTCTCGATGTCGCAGGACCGCCCTGAGAACTGGGCGATGATGTGGCATCCTGACAACGTCCACGCTTTTCTCGTCGACTCCGCGGACGCCTCGAAACACGGTGGGACAGGCGATGTATTCGATTGGCGTGCGTCGGTACCCGTCTTGGAGAACATCAAGAGACTTGGAAGGATCGTCGCAGCTGGCGGGTTGACTTCGAGTAATGTGGGCGAAGCGATGCGGATTCTGAAGCCTTGGGGAGTAGATGTGGTCTCAGGAGTCGAGGCGAAGCCTGGGAAGAAAGACCCCGAGAAGGTGCGGGCCTTTGTGAGGGCTGTGCGCGACGCGGAGGCGAAGAGTTAAAAATGGCGAGCGTTCCAAGAGCCACGATGAAAGTCAAAATCCCCACCCTGCGCACAGAACGCGCAAGGATGGGGCGCCCAGTTCCGAAGAGCTCAAAAAGCGTTGCTGGTCGGTTCGGCGTTTACGGCGGGCGGTATGTGCCGGAGACCTTGATGGCGGCGCTCGAGGAACTGGATCGCGAGTATGAGAGGGCGAAGCGGGATCAGAAATTTCGGCGGCGGCTGGAGGAATTGCTGCGGACTTATGCGGGGCGTCCTACGGCGCTGACGTTTGCGCGGAGGCTTACGCAGAAGTTGGGTGGGGCTAAGATTTATCTGAAGCGCGAAGATCTGCTGCACACCGGCGCGCACAAGATTAATAACTGCCTGGGGCAGGCGCTGCTGGTGGAGCGCATGGGCAAGCGGCGCGTGATTGCGGAGACTGGCGCGGGGCAGCATGGAGTGGCGACGGCTACAGTTTGCGCGCTGCTGGGATTTGAGTGTGTGGTGTACATGGGGACCGAGGACATGCGGCGGCAGGAGTTGAATGTGTTCCGCATGCGGTTGCTGGGAGCGGAGGTGCGCGGGGTGGAATCGGGGTCGCGGACGCTGAAGGATGCGATCAATGAGGCGATGCGCGACTGGGTCACGAATGTGCGGACTACTCACTATTTGTTGGGAAGCGTGCTAGGGGCGCATCCGTATCCGACGATGGTTAGGGACTTTCATCGCGTGATTGGACGGGAGGCGCGGGCGCAGATCTTGAAGGCCGAGGGGAAGCTTCCGGCGGCAGTGATTGCTTGCGTGGGCGGAGGCTCGAATGCGATCGGAATTTTCTACGAGTTCATAAAGGATAAGAAAGTTCGGTTGATTGGCGTGGAGGCGGGCGGACGCAGTGACACTCTGGGCGAGCATGCGGCACGATTTCGGGGAGGATCGCCGGGGGTTTTGCAAGGGACATTTTCTTACGTACTGCAGGATTCGGCGGGGCAGATTGCGAATACGCACTCGGTGTCGGCGGGGTTGGACTATCCGTCGATTGGGCCGGAGCATGCGGCATTGAGGGATGTGGGTCGGGCGGAGTATGTCGCAGCGTCGGATGCGGAGGCTCTGGCGGCGACCACTCTGCTGGCGCGGACGGAGGGAATTATTCCGGCGTTGGAGTCGGCGCATGCGGTGGCGGAGGTTTTAAAGCGGGCGCCCAGGATGAAGAAGTCGGACGTCGTGATTGTGAATGTTTCGGGGCGCGGGGATAAGGATATTGGGATCATGCGGGAGTCGCTTTCGCTGGAATGAAATTCAGAATCTTCACCACAGAGGGCACAGAGGTTTCACAGGGGTAAATCTAAGGCAATTGATTTCATACTATGCCTTTATCTTTTTATAAGCGGCCTGGGCTCGTTGTGTATGTGACGTGCGGGGATCCGGATCTGGCGACGACGCGGGCGGTGGCGCTGGCCGCGATTGAGGCGGGGGCGGATGTGATTGAGCTGGGGGTGCCGTTCAGCGATCCGGTGGCGGATGGGCCGGTGATTCAGCGGGCGAGTGAGCGGGCTTTGAGGAACGGGACATGTCTTGCGCAGGTTTTGACATTGGCGGCGGAAGTCAGGCAGCATGCGCAATCGACGGGGCTGGTGGTGTTTTCGTATTTGAATCCCATTCTGCGGATGGGGATCGAGAAATTTTGCATGGTGGCGCGGCATGCGGGGGTGGATGGTGTGCTGGTAACGGATTTGCCGGTGGAAGAGGCTGGCGAATATTTGCACGCGATGAAGGCGAATGACCTGGCGCCGGTATTCCTGGCGGCGCCGACCAGTCCGGATGAGCGGCTGAAGCGGATTGCGGAAGCGTCGCGAGGATTTGTATATGCGGTGTCGCGTACGGGTGTGACGGGGGTACGGCAGCAGTTGGCTGATGACGCGAAGAAATTGGTGAGGCGGTTGCGGCGGGTGACCAAGTTGCCGGTGGCGGTGGGGTTTGGGATTTCAAATGCGGAGCAGTTTAAAGAAGTTGGGAAGTTTGCGGATGCGGTGGTGGTGGGGAGCGCGATTGTGGAGACGATTGAACGGAATCGGGGGCGGGAAGCGGCGGCGGTGGGGGAGTTTGTGGGGAAGCTGGTGGATGCGAGCTTAGCGAGGGTTTGAGTAAGCTTCATTTGCCGGAGATAGAAGCCGAGGATGGTGATAGAAACGCGTTGCAGAGGCATTGGTGGCACAGGCGGGCTAGGGATCCTTCGACTGCGGTTGTGCTTCGCATCCGCGAAACACAATCCTCGCTCAGGATGACAATTTTGTTGGGGATTGAAAAGGTCCATGGATATTGCGGATTGGCGAAAGAAAATTGATGAGCTTGACCGGCGACTGGTGGAGTTGCTGAGCGAGCGGGCGCGGGCTGCGGTGGAGATAGGGCGGCTGAAGCGGAATACTTCTTTGCCCATTTACGAGCCGGAGCGAGAGCGGATTGTGTTTGAGAATGTGCAGGAGATGAATCGGGGTCCGCTGCCGGGCAAGGATCTGGTGCGGATTTTCGAACGGATCATGGACGTGATGCGGAATGTGCAGAAGGAAGGGCTCGGGACAACGGTGGATGCGGTGAAGTCGGAGACGGAGTTGGATTCGGATGTGAATGATTGAGAACAGCTCTCAGTCATCAGCTCTCAGCTTTCAGCTAAACACTGAAAGCTGATGGCTGACAGCTGAAGGCCCAGGTTTTCCTATGATTGTCGCGATGCAGGACGTGGCGGATGAGGTACAGATTCAGCAGGTGATTGAGCACCTGGTGAAGATGGGGTTTGAGGTGCACCGGTCGACCGGTGCGCGGCAGACCGTGCTGGGAGCGGTGGGGGCGGGCATCGATTTCGACATCCGGAACCTCGAGTTGCTGCCGGGGGTGCAGGAGGTTCACCGGATCAGTGCGCCGTACAAGCTGGCGGGGAAAGGCTTTCGTCCGGAAGGGACGATTGTCAAACTGGCGAACGGGATTGCTATTGGCGGAAACGAAGTGGTGGTGATGGCGGGACCGTGCACGGTAGAAACGCGGGAACAGCTTTTTGCAACGGCGGAGGCGGTGTCGAAGGCCGGAGCGCGCGTGCTGCGGGGCGGCGCGTTCAAGCCGCGGAGCTCTCCTTATTCTTTTCAAGGGCACGGAGAGGATGCGCTGAAGATAATGCGCGAGGCGGGGGAGAAGTTCAAGCTGCTGGTGATCAGCGAAGTGATGGAGATCTCGCAGATTCCGATGATGCTGCCGTATGTCGATATCCTGCAGGTGGGGGCGCGCAATATGCAGAACTTTAATCTGCTGCGCGAATTGGGGAAGGTGCGCAAGCCGGTGCTGCTGAAGCGCGGGATCGCGGCGACTTTGGAAGAGCTGCTGCTATCGGCGGAATACATTATGGCGGGCGGGAATTATGAGGTGATTCTGTGTGAGCGTGGGATACGGACGTTTGAAACCTACACACGCAACACGATGGATATTTCGGCGATACCGATTATTCATAAGCTGTCGCATTTGCCGATGACGGCTGATCCGTCGCATGGGACGGGGCGGCGGGACAAGGTTTCGCCGATGGCGCGGGCGTCGGTAGCGGCGGGAGCGGATGCGCTGCTGATTGAGGTGCATTGGACGCCGGATCAGGCGTGGTCGGATGGGGCGCAGTCCCTGTTTCCGGAGCAGTTCGCGAAGTTGATGGATGAGTTGCGGATGATTGCCCCGGCGGTGGGGAGAAAGATCGCTTAAGCCCTTTTCACCACAGAGGCACAGAGGCACAGAGACACAGAGAAAACAAAATCTTAGGATGTCCGATTTCGCCTCCAGTGTGAAATATGGAAATGTGTCAGGTCCAGCGTTCGCATTTGCCTTCCTCTGTGTCTCTGTGACCCTGTGGTGAAATGTTTTTTATGCCGATTCGGCAAATCACGATTATCGGGACGGGCCTGATTGGCGGGTCGTTTGCGCTGGCCATGCGGAAGCGGCGGTTCGCCGGGAGGATTGTAGGATGCGACCGCGAATCGGCGCTGAAGAAGGCGAAGATGCGCGGAGTGATCGACAATGGATTTGTCGAACCTGCAGATGCTGTGCGGGGCAGCCAGTTGGTGGTGCTGGCGACACCGGTGTTGGGAATCATCGATTTAATCGGGCGATTGGCGCCTGGACTTCCCGCCACTACTTTGTTGACAGATGTAGGCAGCACGAAGGCGGCGGTGGCGGAGCGCGCGCTGCAGGTGTTTGGAAAGAATGCGGGGAAACGATTTCTGGCGGGGCATCCCATGGCGGGCAAGGAACACAGCGGAGTGGATTATGCGGACGCCGACTTATTCCACAATGCGGTTTGGTTCTTGACGCCGCTGCCGGGACAGAATCTGAATGAAGGTTTGTTTGCGGAGTTTGCGGGATGGATCGATCAGATTGGGGCACGCATTGCGATGCTGCCGCCGGAGGATCATGATCGCTTATGCGCGTGGATCAGCCATCTGCCGCAAATGATTTCGACGGCTTTGGCGGCGGCGCTGGTGGAGGAGTTTGGCGAAGAGGCGCCGCTGCTGCCCGCGGGCGGGCGGGCGCTGCAGGAGATGACGCGGATTGCGGCGAGTCCGTATTCGATGTGGCGGGATATTGCGATCAGCAACAAGAGCAATTTGGAGGATGCGCTGTTTAAGGTGGAGCAGCGGCTGGCGCATATCCGGGAAAATCTGTCGACGCGAGGGCTGGCGGCGGAATTTGAGTTGGCGCATGGCTTGAAGAAAAGGGTGGAGAAGGAGGAGTGAAGCCCCAGCGAAGATGGAACGATGATGGAAATTCCCTTCAGGGCTTGTGGTCGTGTCAGCGGATATGGGGCCCTTCGACTACGCATTGGCTTTCGCTTCGCGAAAACAAATACTTCGCTCAGGATCACAGCGGGACGAGTGCGTGTCAGAAGTAAAACATTTCATTTAGAATGCGGACGCTATGAATAAGGTAGTAGCCAGTGCGGATGAGGCGATTCGCGATGTGGGCGATGGCTCAGTCATCATGCTGGGCGGTTTTGGGCTGTGCGGTATCCCGGAAAATCTGATTCGCGCGCTGGTGCGGAAGGGATCGAAGAATCTTACGACCATCAGTAATAACGCGGGCGTGGATGGATTTGGCGTTGGGCTGTTGCTCTCGGCGGGACAGCTTCGACGACACATTGGAACGTATGTGGGAGAGAACAAGCTTCTGGAATCGATGGTGCTGACGGGGAAAATCCAACTTGATCTGGTGCCGCAAGGAACTTTCTCCGAGAGGATTCGGGCGGGAGGCGCGGGGATTCCGGCGTTTTTTACGCCGACCGGTGTGGGGACGATTGTTGCGGAAGGGAAAGAGACCCGCGAGTTCGATGGCCGGATTTATGTGATGGAACGGGCGCTGACGGCGGACTTCGCATTTGTGAAGGCTTGGAAGGGCGACCGCATGGGCAATCTGGTTTATAGGAAGACGGCGCGGAATTTTAATCCGATTATGGCGACGGCGGCGAAGGTGACTATCGCAGAAGTGGAGCATTTGGTGGAGGCGGGAGAGTTGGATGGGGATTTGGTGCATACGCCGTCGGTTTATGTGAAGAGGATTTTTCAGGGGGAGATGTTTGAGAAGCGAATTGAGAAGAGGACGGTGAGGAAGAGCGTCGTTGGCCCTTAGTCGTCGGTCGTTGGCGAAGAATTTGGGATGCTATAGAGGAAATCAAGGTTCCTCGCGTTGCTCGGAATGACAATCCTGAAAGGGAGCACGGCATCGATGCTAACGACGAGAGACTGACGACCAACGACGGAGACTATGAATAAGCCGGGTAAAGATATCGAGAAGCGCGAGCGGATTGTGAATCGGATTGCGCGCGAGTTGCGGGACGGGTTCTATGTGAACCTGGGGATTGGGATGCCGACGCTGGTGGCGAATCATGTTCCGCCGGGGATGGAAGTTGTTCTTCAGTCGGAGAACGGGATGCTGGGGATTGGGCCTTATCCGGCGGAGGGTGAGGAGGATTGCGATCTGATCAATGCTGGCAAAGAGACCGTTAGCGAGATGGCGGGGACGTCGTATTTTTCGAGCGCGGATTCGTTTGCCATGATACGCGGGGCGCACGTGGATTTGAGCGTGCTGGGAGCGATGGAGGTGGATGAGTCGGGGAGCCTGGCGAATTGGATGATCCCGGGGAAGATGGTGAAGGGGATGGGCGGGGCGATGGACCTGGTGGCCGGGGCGCGGCGCGTGGTGGTGGCGATGGAGCATACGACGAGGGAAGGCGCTCCGAAGATTTTGAAGAAGTGCACGCTGCCGCTGACCGGCGTGGGAGTGGTGGACACGATTGTGACGGAGATGGCGTATATCCGGGTGACGGAGCGGGGGTTGGTGCTGGAGGAAGTGGCTCCGGGGCTGACGGCGGAGGATGTGCAGCGGGCGACCGAGGCGAGGCTGGTGGTGAGTGACGGCCTCAGGATGATGGAGTCTTAGCAATTCAAAACTTTAAGCATTTCCGTATTTATCGTAGAACTTGCTGCTGAATAGACCATCAGGGTCATATTTTTTCTTCGCCGCAAAAAAGGCGTCGATTTCTGGATAGGCGCAATGCAATTGGGCAGGTGAGTAGTAGAGTTGGTAGGGCAAGTAAAACGTGCCCCGAAGCCCAACTGCTAGATCAACAAGAGCGCTGGTAGTCCTCTGAAGAATCTTGCTCTGCCGATCATTCAGTTCTTGATTGAAATACAACACATAGGCAAACATGTCTTGTTTGGCATAGGGCAGCGCGCTGACCGTGTCGGTGTGAACGACGCGGATGGTTACATTTAGCAGGTTCGCGCCATTCGCTTCAACAATCGCTTTCAGCCCACTGACAAATTCGGACATCTTGCCTTGCGGGATGAAATATTCTTGCAGAATATTCGTGTCGTGGAGCCGGTTTCTCAGATAATTCATTGAATCGTACATTTCTTGATTCCTTGACACCAGACACGGTTCCTTCTGATTGATAGCTTCGTTCCGGGAAAGACACCTATGCAATACGGCTTCTCCGCGCTTTTCTAAGGTCCATCGTAGCCATCTGCCAAACCTTCCCGTCTTGGAGAAATTGATGACAAATCTGTCGAGCTTGTCATGGGCGGGTTCTCGTAACGGAGGAATCGGCCCAGAGAAAGGGGCTTTTCGATACACGTGAATTGCTGCTTCGCTCAGATACTTAGTTGGAGAAACTGAGAGACGCCCGTATACAAGACCGACCTCGGGATTATGGGCTACGTTCTGCTGATAATATTCCGGGAAGTCACGATCGCTCATGTAAACAGTATCCAGAATATATGCTTCATTTTTCACAAGCTCGAGGTCAGCATTTAATATGACACCGAACAATCCATAACCTCCGATGGCCAAACGAAAGAGTTCCGGATTGTCGGTTCGGCTGGCGGTTTTGATCTCACCATTGCTTAACATGATGCGAAGCGAAACCACCGTCGACGCGAGCGGTCCGGGAAGGTGAGCGATGCCGTGAGCATTCACACTCAGCGATCCGCCAAGCGTGAATACGTTGATGGACTGCATTGCTTGTACGGAGAGGCCGTTATCATCGGCTAGACGTTGTATCTGATTCCAGGTTGCTCCGCTCTGTGCATGCATTATCTTGCGTTCCCGATCGAGGGCAATCTGATTGAGGCTTCGCATGTCGAGAACAAGCCCGCCTGCGGTAAAGGTCTGACCTCCCATGCTATGGCGCTGACCGGCAACCGAAACTTTCAGGTGGTTGGCGCGGGCGAAGGAAAGAGCCCGGGATACATCCTCGATGGTTTGGACTCTTACGACCCCAAACACTGGTGTTTTATTTAGGCAACTTGCGTCGTTGATGAACCCGGCCCTCGCTTCAAACGGCAGTGGCTTAGAAGGCGGAGTAACGATGAGAGCAGCGAGTGTTGACCTGGTGGGATCGCTTGGAAAGACGAAATCACAATTCTTTTCTCGGTCAGGGGGTGAAGAGTAGTCGATAGCCTTCCTGCCCAAGAACACAGCGAAAAATGTCAGACATAGTGAGGCTATCCAGGTGTTCCTGCTACGGAATCGCGAAATCCATTGTTTCATCAAGTTGGGCAGATCGCGCGATTGTACCTCAGATTCGAAACGGCGCGGGCAGCAGGCGGAACGGCAGTGTGATCGCGAGGTAGATGATCTCGAGGACTCCGTGGACCGCAATACCCAGGATACGGAATGGGATCAGCAGGAGCCAGACGAATGGGTAGGCTATCAGCGCCAGGATCGCCCGCGGCCAGCAGAATACGAAGAGGATGCACCAGAGGAGGAACGTTAGCATGGGCGACCTCCTTAATTTGTTCCCTCTGGTTAATTGTACGGATGTGACGGGACGAAAGTTCCATGAGTTGCGCACTGGAACTGCCCCACAACAATCGGGCACCGCACGCATTTCGAAGGCAGGAGTGCCCGCGCCACATAATCTCACACAACACAACCACAGAAACCTATTCGTAGCGGAGAGCTTCGGCGGGGAGAGTCCGTCCGGCGGACCATGAGGGGTACAGTGTGGCGATGAAGGAGACACCGAGGGCCACGAGCACAACCCACATTCCATCCCTGAGGCGTGGCGCGAAGGGGACGTAGTCAATGGAATAGACTTCTGGGGAAAGTGAGATCAGGTGATAGTGGCCGCCCACATAGGAGATGCTATAACCCAGCAGCAGGCCGATGGCGGTGCCAATGATGCCGATCAGAACTCCTTGAGCGATAAAGATGTTTCGTATTTGTGAGCGGCGCGTCCCCATCGACATTAGCACCGCGATGTCTTTGGTTTTTTCCATGACCATCATGATCAGAGAAATAAGAATGTTTAGGGCCGCCACGAAAACGATCAGCCCAACCGTGATGTACGTGACCAGGCGCTCCATATTCAGGGCGTGAAACAGAGCTTTGTTCTGCTCTTTCCAGTTGGTGGCCATAAATCCCTTGCCTGCGGCGTCTTCGAGTTGACGCGCTACAATGTCTGCTTTATCGATGTCATCGACCTTGAACTCGATAACGGAAATCAGATCGCCGAGGCCGAAGAGGCGTTGCGCGTCAGAGAGGCGCGTGAAGGCCCACGACGAATCGTAGTCGAAGAAGCCGGAGTTGAAAATTCCCGCGACACGGAAGCGGCTGTATTTTGGAACCATTCCGAAAGGCGTCAGTTCGCCTTGAGGGCTGGTCACCAGCACTACGGAACCGACGGTCGCCCCGAGATTGTCGGCCATATCTTTTCCGAGAATAATTGGTGGCATGGCTGCCACGCGTGCGTGAACGCCGGCGAGAGAATCCGGAGACCCAGACGTTGAATTCCGTAGGTCTTCAGGATTATTCGGAGTATCCGGTTTGGATGAGCCTTGATCGGAGTCTTCATCCAGGGCAGTCGCCGAGCCCTCCTTAATCGTGTTGAGCAGATCGCCAACGTTTCTTTCGTCGGCTGGAATCATGCCTTTGAGGACGGCGCCACGCGCGCGAGGTCCGCGCGAGATTAGAACTTGCTCAAAAATTGCGGGAGCAGCCGCTACCACGTGGGGCTGTTTGGCAAGTCGTGCCACAAGCGGCGGCCAATCTTTGATCCCGTCATCCGCGACACGTAGCAGGCTGACGTGCGAGGTGGACCCGATAAGGCGCTCCTGCAAGTCCTGGCGAAAGCCATTGTTGATGGCGAGGGCGACGATGAGTGAAGCAACCCCGGCGGCGACTCCGAGGATGGAGATGCCGGTGATGATCCCGATGAAAGCCTGGCGCCTTTTCGCGCGTAAGTAGCGAGTTGCGATGAAAAGTTCAAAGCGCATGTGAGCTTTAGCCGTCAGCTTTCAGCTGAGTCGGATTATAACTATCAGTTCTGCTGTGCGCGGGATTTGCGGGAATAAAAAGGCGTTTAACGCAGAGAGCGCGGGGAACGGTCGCGGAGAACCGAGAGTATTTATATCTTTACTCTCGGAACAATGGCAGGTACGGCGAGCCGATAGTTGCGATATTCTTCGCCGAATCTTTTTTCGAGTTCTCGATCTTCCATCTTTATCATGAGCGCACCTGTGATGATAGCGGATGCGGTCAGCGCCCAGCAGACTGCAAGGCCGGTCCCAAGGCTCCAGGCTAGCATCTCGCAGAGATGGCCGAGGTAGACGGGATGCCGGATGCGGGCGCGAATGCCATTTGTTACAAGATGCTGGGTGCTGTGGCCAGCGAGGACTTCAGGCAATCCTCCGAGTTGCTGGAGGCTGAAGTGGGCATGAGAGAGTTTGTAGAGAATTAGACCGGCGCAGAATAAAAGGGTGGCGGGAATCCATGTCCAGCCATTTTCGTAAAGTAGGATGCGGCGCCAGGGGGCGGTGATCGCCGCCGTCACCATCCACATTCCGATCCAGACAGGCAGGAGGATTTTGTACGGCGATGTTCGCCGCGAGCGCCAATATCGAATGCGCGGGTGGATGAGGAGCCAGAACGCCGGGATCGTCGAATAGATGACGCAAAGGATCCAGGCGAGGGTTCGCAGAAACAGCATGCCTCGATTCTAACTTTTTATAACGGCTCACTTGTCCTGCACGTCTTCACGTTCTGTGGCACATTAGAAGCTCAATGCCGCCGCCTGCCGACCCCAAAGCTGGACGCATCGCATTTACCAATCCGGACTTCGTTCTGTTTCAGATTGCACGCTTTCTGATTGTGGCTGCCGTCGAAATGCAGGCGGTCGCGGTGGGATGGCAGGTGTACGACATCACCAAGCGGGCGCTGGATTTGGGGTTGGTGGGGCTGGCACAGTTTCTTCCGGGCATTTTATTGTTTCTGGTTTCTGGACACACTTCTGACCGGTTCGAGCGGCGCAAGGTGTTGATTGCGTGTTACGCAGGATACGCAGTCTGCTCAGGGCTTCTGCTTTTTATCACGGAGAGCGGCTCACACTCGGTCAGACCTATTTATGCCGTGCTGATTCTGCTGGGAGTGGTGCGCTCGTTCAATGGCACGGCGAGCCGGGCGATTCTTCCGCAATTAGTTCCCGAAGAACATTTCGCAAACGCGGTTGCATGGAACGCGACAACGTTTCAGGCAGCGACAATTCTTGGACCATCACTCGGGGGAATCCTATACGCGCTTTTCCGCGGACCCTCAGCAGTTTATGCGGGCGCGATGTTGACGGCGTTGGGCGCATTGCTCTCGATGTTCCGCATCAAGACGCACCCGCAGGCGCGACGTCGTGAACCCACAAGCCTGAAGACCGTTTTTGCAGGATTGCACTTCATCTGGCGCGAGAAGCTGATTCTGGGCGCGATTTCGCTGGATCTATTCGCCGTGCTGCTTGGCGGAGCGGTGGCGCTGCTTCCCGTTTATGCGCGGGAGATTTTGCATACTGGGCCTTGGGGACTGGGGTTGTTGCGGACCGCTCCCGGAATTGGCGCGGCGCTGATGGCGGTAGCGCTGGCGCATCGTCCACTGCGCTGGCGTGCGGGGCCGACGCTGCTGTGGTCGGTGGCCGGATTTGGAATATGCACGATTCTGTTTGGGATCTCCAGAAGCTTAGTGCTGTCACTGGTGGCGCTGATTTTTCTGGGCGCAGCCGACATGATTAGCGTGATCATTCGTGCCACGCTCGTGCAATTGCGCACACCCGATGAAATGCGCGGACGCGTCATGGCGGTCGACATGGTTTTTATCGGGACATCGAACGAACTCGGGCAGTTTGAGTCCGGATTGACGGCGCAGTGGTTTGGGACGGTGCCTGCAGTTTTGCTGGGAGGAGTGGGGACGCTGATGGTGATCGCCCTATGGGCTTGGATTTTTCCTGAGCTGAGGCGTGCGGGAGAACTCAGTGCGATGAGGAGCGTGGCGGAAGAGGCTTCGGCAGCGGTAGAGAGAATGCCATAGCGCTTCAGTCGATGAGAAATGCGCGGCGGGCGTGGGGTGGAATGCCACGCCGGGCCGATGAAGCCCAGATGACAAGGTTATCGAGTGTTACCGGCGCGGATAAGAGTTTTTGCCGCGCCCATGTTTTCATACCGGTCGTAGACGCGAACGACGACTACGTGCTCGGAAGATGCCGCGCCGTCTTTGGCCGGCTCCGGAGCGACCTTGAAATCGTAGTTCTCGGTCTTGGCATCGGAGAGCTGTCCGACCGGCTCAACATATTTCCAATCGCCTGCATCAACTGAATATTCCGCGCGCTTAATGGGAGAGAAGCCATCGCCGGCGCGGAAGGTAACGTGAATTTGTCCGCTCTCAACAGACGCCGCGAGATTCTCGATTCGCGGGGGCGTTGTGTCCACTTCGAAACGGCGGCTTTCTCTGGACGCCGTCAGAGCTTCGCCTGGCGAGTGTGAGGGAGCGTCGGAAGCGATGACTTTCACCGCGTAGCCGCCATCTGGCAGAAGGCTGGCGTCAAATGAATACGCTTTATCGGTCAGATTGTCTTTGAGAAGAAGCCAGCGCGTCTCGCCGTCACCGCGATAGTAGAGAGAGTAGACGAGCTGGTCGTCGTTTTCGTCGTGCGCGCTCCACTTCACCCCGATCGAATCGCGATCGTGAGAACTCGGAGTGGGAACGTCAAAGCGTGTACCCGAAGAGCCGATCGAGTCCGATCCCAGGGTAATGCCTGAGGCTTTCGATAGCGGCTGATACTTCACGCCCACCTGCACCGTCAAATCGTCGATCTCGGGGGCGGCGTTCTTGGGTAGATAATTCAACGCCACGCTCTCGACGCCCGGGGGCGTCGGTCCAGCGTGCAGCACCGCCTTCCACTGGGCATAACGCGCCGGCGGAATTTCGGTTGCGCCACTCCGGGCAGAATCGATCTTTTTCCAGGCGCTCCAATTGCGGTCAGGATTGTCAACATTGCCGCTGCGGGCGTACAGATCGACGTTGCCTGATCCGCGAAAATCGGCGCGTCCCCAGCGCGAGAATATTCTGGCATCGAATACATCGCTCTGATAGGTGCCTTGGGATTCAGGCTCGGGTCCCAGCACAAACACTTTGCCTAGATTGCTGGTCGCTGCGTAAAGTCCGCCGCCAGGGGCCTTGGCGAACGCAGTGACCTGCGAAGCTGGGGCTTTCAATAGATCGGAGAAATCATCGACAGCCGTGACCGCAAAAATATGGCCGCGATTGCCGGTGCCGGCCAGCAATCGTTCCTGCGAATCGAAGGCGAGCGAATAGACGATGTCCTCGTGTGAGCTCCACAGACGCGCCGGCGAACCGTCGGGAGCAATGCGATAGATGTCAGAACCGCTGCCTGCTCCGCCGCCCGGAAATGGAAATGGTCCTACCGAAGACGGCGCGCTGGGAGCGGGTGTGATGGTCATGCCGGGAACTTGGGGCGCAGCGCTGGAAGTGGTCGCACTCGATGAAATGATGAGAGGCGAGGCGCTTCCTGATGAACTCGAGGTAGCTCCGCTACGCTTCTCCCCGACTGCTGCGGCATAGATGTTACCCGCGCGATCCAGCGCGAGGGCTGTAATTTCTTTTTTGGGAGCGCTGTACACCACAAACCCCTCACCAGCGGGAGAAATTCGATAGATCAGGCCGCTTCCATCTGAACCGGCAATTAAGTTCTCCTGCGCGTCAAAGGCGAGAACGCGAATGTGGGTCTCATCGCTCTTGAAAAAAACTGAGTGGTCGCCCTTGGGAGTGACACGATAAATCTCGCCGCGATCACCGGTGGCTACGTAAAGATTGCCAGCTTTGTCGAGCGCGAGGTCCCAGATGTATTTCGTACCGGGCGCGAAATAGACAGAGGAACTCCAGGTGGGATCGGCGGTGGGTTTAGCGGAGTCGTTGACTCTATCTTTGTCCTTGTCTTTATTTTGATCTTTATCGGAACTGGGCTGAGATGATTCGGATTTTGCGGGCTGAGCATTGGCGCCGGGCTTATGCTCAAGTTTGTACACCTTGCCATCGGGTGCCGTGGCAGCGTAGATTGCGCCTCCAGGAGCGGTTCGCAGGGCTTGCACCTGGAGTTCTTTCGGTTCAAAAATGATCGTGGCTTTTCCATTCGGAGTGATGCGGTAGACGCGGGCGGGCGCCCCCGCTGCCACGTATACGTTGCCGGCATCATCGGCCGCGATTGCCCAGATGTAGGTGGAAGGCGTGGCGTACAGGCTCTTAAAAGTAGGGGCGAGCGCGAGACCCCCCATGCTGCGAATGGCCACGCCGGTAGCGGTGCCCTTGGTCAGTTCCTCAAACTTCGACTGTTCCCAGGTGCGCGTGCCTTCGGCGAACACGGTCGGGACCAGGATGCTTACGAGAAAAAGGGTGGAAAGAAAGAAGAAATATCGCTTTCGCAAACTCTGCAAGATTAAACCTCGAAATCGTTGTGGGGGATGTCTTCAGGTTACCACGGGTGACGGCGAGTTCTCTGGGGAAGGTTCTGGGAGAGGCCCGCCTGGCATCGTTTCAGCGGGACAACCGAGGCGGCTGTCGCTCCGCGGGCTGGAGACGGATTTACCGTGGTATCGTAAGAGTTCATGGGATCGTCGCGTCAGGATCTGCTGCGGTTACTTGCTGCAAAGTCCTTTCGGCTGGGAGAGTTCAAGCTTTCTTCCGGCGGGACCAGCGACTACTACATCGACTGCCGGACTACAACTCTTGACGCCAAAGGTTCGCGGCTTACTGGTCAGGTATTTTTCGACGAAATTCGTCAGCGTGGGTGGAAACCGCGGGCAATCGGGGGCCTTACCATGGGAGCCGATCCCGTCGTCGTTGCTGTCTCGGTGGTGAGTGGGGAGCTGGACGGCTTTCTGGTGCGAAAAGCGGAAAAGCAACACGGGACAGGACAGCGTATTGAAGGCTTTCGCGAGAAGGGTGCGCGCGTGGTCATTGTGGACGACGTCTGCACGACAGGAGCTTCTACCGTGCAGGCGATTGAAGCGGCGCGGGAATTTGGATTCGAGATTGCCGGTGTGATGTGCCTGGTTGAGCGCGAGGAAGCGAAGGGAAGGCCGGCCGTGGAAAAGGCCGCGGCTGGGGCTCCGTTCGTTTCAGTTTTTACGGCAAAGGACGTGCGAGTGGAGCATGTTTCGCAGATGGATGACACCGCTCCAGTGATTTTTGCGGTTGCCGCGACGTGCGAGATGTGCGGAAAGCCTGCGGTAACGAATGTTCCGCGGAATCGGTGTGAGGCGCATCGAGCATAGGTTTCCAGCGGCTAAATCCGCGTTGAATATTTGATGGGTTTTACGGCGCGACTGGAAGTTGCGCCCTTTCAAGACCTTTCAGTTGAATTTGTTCTAGCCAACGAGCAACGACAAACGACAAACGACAAACGACCAAATCATGATTCAAACTCTCGAATGGACTGACCAAGGCGTACGCTTCATCGACCAGACGAAGCTGCCCACGGAAGAAATTTATCTCATGTGCAAGACGCATCAAGAGGTCGCCGACGCGATCCGGAACATGGTGGTGCGCGGCGCGCCAGCCATTGGTGTGGCTGCGGCGATGGGAATTGCCCTGGGGATGAAGACCTCGAAGGCCGAAACCGTTGGAGAACTTAAGCGAGAGCTTGATCAGATCTCCGACAACATCGGGAAGACCAGGCCCACTGCGGTGAATTTGTTCTGGGCTATTCGGCGGATGCAGGAAAAGTTTGAGCGAGTGCGGGTTCGTCCAGTCGCGCAGATCAAGAATGAGTTAATCGAAGAAGCGAAGCGCATGCACGCGGAAGATATTGCTGCGAACCAGGCGATGGGACGTCATGGGGCAACTCTGATGCCTAGCGACGGCGGAGTGCTCACGCATTGTAACGCCGGAGCCCTGGCCACGGCCGGGTACGGGACGGCGCTAGGCGTGATTCGCGCAGCCGTGGAAGCAGGGAAGAAGATTCACGTTTACGCCGATGAGACCCGGCCGTTTTTGCAGGGCTCGCGGCTGACGGCGTGGGAGTTGATGAAGGACGGAATCCCCACCACTGTGATCTCCGACAACATGGCCGGCGCGATGATGAAGCAGGGCAAGATTGGGGCGATTGTAGTGGGCGCGGATCGCATTGCCGCGAACGGGGACGTGGCGAATAAGATTGGTACGTACACGGTTGCGGTTTTGGCGAAAGAGAACGGCATCCCTTTTTATGTGGCGGCGCCAATTTCAACCGTCGATATGGCCTGTGCGGACGGAAGCAAAATTCCAATTGAGCAACGAAATGCGAGAGAAATAACGCACATCGCCGGAAAACAGATGGTGCCCGACGGTGTGTCCATCGAAAATCCAGCATTCGATGTAACGCCCGCGAAGTATGTGGCTGCCATCATCACTGAGCGGGGCATCGCGCGCGCCCCATTTGAGGAGTCCCTGCGAAAGTTGGCCGGTTCAGAGACCGCCGTTGAAGCTTAAATCGTCTGGTTCTTCGGTTTTCTGACTGTTCTTTTGGGCAATCCGCAGAAATCTCCTTTCCCGAATTATGCATCTGAGATGTGTACGCAGATCCGTGGATCTCAGCCAGGCATCAAGTACCTGCTTAAGATGCCCATATCTAAAACTCTCGAAAATTTCTGCGTATGGTTCGAGTGGGCCATATGGCAGCGAAGTTCTAATGTGAGAAGATGGCCCGTTCTACTGTTTTTACCTGTATTGCCCTAAGGCTGAGGCAGGATGGACCAAAGCGGAGGAGTATTGCATCTAAGTAAACAGGTAGCGGAGGAAGAACCGTTACTGCGGGTGCAGGGATTGAAAAAGGTTTTTCGGTCCGGCGAATCGGACCTGGTGCTCTTTGAGAATCTATCGTTTGAGGTGAAGCGGGGCGAGATGCTGGCCATTGTGGGCGAGTCAGGGGCGGGGAAGAGTACCTTGTTGCACATCCTCAGCGCCCTTGATCACGCTTCCGCGGGTGACGTATACTGCGCGCAATTGAAGCTGAATTCGTTATCGGCGGATGACGCAGCGAAGTTTCGCAATCAAGACGCGGGCTTTGTCTGGCAATTTCACTATCTGTTGCCGGAATTTACGGCGGCCGAGAATGTGGGAATGCCCTTGCTGCAGCGCGGGCGAAGCTGGACACAGGTAGCGCCGGAAGCTTCACGCTGGTTGCGCGAGGTTGGGTTAGAGCAACGCGGGCATCATCGCTCCGGGGAACTTTCGGGCGGGGAGCAACAGCGAGTAGCTCTGGCGCGGGCGCTCATCACCAGTCCGAAGCTGTTACTGGCGGACGAGCCTACCGGGGACCTTGACGGACAAACAGCGGAAGCGGTTTTCGAACTGATCGCGCGATTGCATCGCGAATACCAACTCACCTCGGTCATCGCAACTCATAATTTATCGTTCGCGCGGCGCTGTCACCGGGTGTTGCGGCTGGAGCGTGGACGCGTGGAAGAAATTAGGCCCGAGACATTGCCAGTGTAGAGGCGGTTAATTTAAAAGATTGGTAAGACGTTCTACAAGGAGCACAGAATCGGAACTGGAGGAGGCATTTTCAACAGGTTTCTTCGGTAACATTACTGAAACGTTTTAGCGCTTGGCTTCGAGCCCGTTCCATATAATGAGGTGAGGACGGGGACCAGATGCAAGCAAAGAACATCCACGGGGCAGGATTTCGGTAAGGTCGAGCAAGGCCATCGCCTTTTCGACCGGAAGCATCAGGGGGAAGGGCATTATGTTTGAACGTTACACGGAGAAAGCCAGACGCGTAATCTTTTTCGCGCGCTACGAAGCGAGCCAGTTCGGGTCTCCTTATATTGAGACCGAGCACCTGCTGCTGGGGCTTCTGCGCGAAGACAAAGCCCTGACCAATCGGTTTCTGCGTTCGCATGCCTCGGTTGAGTCCATCCGCAAGCAGATTGAAGGTCACACCACGATCCGGGAGAAGGTTTCGACCTCCGTGGATCTTCCACTAAGCAACGAGTGCAAGCGCGTGCTGGCCTACGCCGCGGAAGAGGCGGAGCGCTTGTCACACCGCCACATTGGGACTGAGCATCTGTTGCTGGGATTGCTGCGTGAAGAGAAGTGTTTCGCGGCGGAGATTTTGCACGAGCGCGGCTTGCGGCTCTCGACTATTCGGGAAGAATTGGCGCGGACTACGCAGGAAAAGGCGCAGCCGCAGCGGCAGCGAGAATCCTCGCTGCTCAGCGAGTTTTCGCGCGACCTGACTCAGGCCGCGATGGACAGCCAGCTTGACCCTCTGGTCGGACGCGACGGAGAACTAGAGCGCGTGGTGCAGATTCTGTGCCGGCGCACCAAGAACAATCCTGTATTGATCGGCGAGCCGGGCGTAGGCAAGACGGCGATTGTGGAAGGTCTGGCTCAGCGCATTGCCGATGGCGAGGTTCCTTCATTCCTTGCCGACAAGAGAATTCTGGCGCTGGATCTTTCCCTGATCGTCGCCGGAACCAAGTATCGCGGACAGTTTGAAGAGCGCCTGAAGACCATCATGAAAGAACTGATGGAGTCGCAGAATTCCATCATCTTCATTGATGAATTGCATACGCTGGTGGGGGCAGGTTCAGCGGAAGGGTCCCTCGATGCGGCGAACATCCTGAAGCCGGCATTGTCCCGCGGCGAAATTCAGTGCATCGGCGCAACCACTCCCGGTGAATACCGGAAGTCGATCGAAAAAGACCGGTCACTCGAACGTCGTTTCCAGGCAGTGAAAGTTCCGCCTCCAAATGAGGCTGACGCAGTGAAGGTGCTGTTCGGTATCAAGGATCGCTACGAGAAGTTCCACGCGGTCACTTATACGGACGATGCCATCAACTTCGCGGTATCCCACTCGAGCCGTTACATTCCTGATCGGTTTCTGCCGGATAAGGCGATTGATCTCGTTGACGAAGCGGGAGCGCGCGTGAAACTGCGCCAGACTTCGCAGCCAGAAGAAATCAGCGAAGTACAGAAACGGATCAAGTTCATCGTGCACCGCATGGAGAACGCCATCGCGAACCATGAGTTCGAGAAGGCGCGGTTCTATTCCGACGAAGAACGCAAGGAGCGCGAGAATCTGCGCGCTCTGCGCGAGAAATACCATCTGGACGAGTCTTCGACTGGCGTTGTCGGCCGCGAGGACATCGAAGATGTAGTGTCGCGCTGGACAGGCGTTCCCATCACCTCGATCAAGGAAGAAGAAACGCAGAAGCTTCTGCGGATCGAGGAAGAACTGCACAAGCGAATCATTTCGCAGGACAAATCCATCAGTGCGTTGGCCCGGGCGATCCGGCGTTCGCGCGCTGGGTTGAAGAGTCCGAATCGACCGATTGGCTCGTTCTTGTTCCTGGGACCGACAGGCGTAGGCAAAACGGAAGTTGCGCGCACGCTGGCGCAGTTCATGTTCGGAACGGAAAAAGCTTTGGTGCGCTTCGACATGTCGGAATTCATGGAGAAGCATTCGGTCTCGAAGCTGATCGGCTCGCCTCCGGGATATGTAGGCTACGAAGAGGGCGGCCAGCTCACTGAGCGCGTGAAGCGTGCGCCGTATTCGGTGGTGCTGCTGGATGAAATTGAGAAGGCGCATCCGGATGTGTTTAACATTCTGTTGCAAGTTTTTGAAGACGGCCAATTGACCGATGGATTGGGCAATACGGTTGACTTCAAGAACACAATTCTGATCATGACGTCGAACATTGGCGCGCGGCACCTGCAGAAGCGCGAGGGATTCGGCTTCCAGTCGACCAAGGACGAGATGGTTTCGGGCAAGGTTGAGGAACTGGTGAAGGGCGAGGTGAAGCGCACTTTCAATCCAGAATTCCTGAACCGGCTGGACGAAATCATTCTGTTCCTGGCGTTGAGCGAGGCGGACCTGATCCAGATTCTGGAACTTATGGTTACGCAGCTCAACCAGAACCTGGCCCAGAAGTCCATTACGGTTTCGGTGGCGGATGAGGCGAAGAAGTGGATTCTCAATCAAACCCTTACCGACCGCAACTACGGCGCGAGGCCGCTACGCCGGGCTTTGCAGAAATATATTGAGGACCCGCTCTCGGAAGCATTGATTCAAGGGACGATCACCACGCGTCCGGCCTTTATTGAGGTCTTCCTTGAAGACAACAAGCTGTTCTACCGTCCAGTGGACGCAGAGAAGAGCACCGAGGGCGTGTTGCTGTACGAGAACAGCTAGGAAGACTAGCTATCAGCTTTCAGCCGTCAGCTTTTGCTGGCGGCTTTTTTCTTGGGTTTATTTGCTCGTCGCCATCTTTGCCAGGGCGCGGCCGTAATCCCGGATGGTTTCTGGCCGCGACCGCATATAGATGAACTGGCCTTCCCGGCGGGTCTCGATCAGGTTCGCATCGGCCAAAATCTTGAGATGATGAGAAACGGTGCCCGGAGTCAGCCCGGACTTTTCGACCACCTGCCCGCAGTACATTTCCTTGCTGGAAGAAAGCCCTTCGAAAATCCGCAAACGTGCGGGATCGCTTAGCGCCTTTGAAATTCTGGCTAATTCCTTTTGATCCATATCCAAATCCCAGTGTAGCCGAAGGGACATAAAGAAACTGCACCCTACATACTTTGATATTCATCAAACCATTGAAATAAGTCAAGCACTGCGCCGCCGGAAGGTTGGCAGCAAATTCTTATTGGAGGAATACCATGGGGAAAAGGTTTGAGGGGAAGACAGCATTGATCACGGGCGGCAACAGCGGCATTGGGCTGGCTACCGCCAAGTTGTTCAAGGACGAAGGAGCGAACGTCGCCATATCGGGGCGAGATCAGAAAACGCTGGATGAGGCGGTCCGAGTAATTGGAAAGGGAACGCTGGCGATAAAATCGGATGTCTCCAAGCTGGCGGATATTGACCTTATGTTCGCACAGGTTGCCGCGAAGTTCGGCAAGATTGACGCACTATTCGCCAATGCCGGCATCGCGAAGTTTTCGCCGGCCAGTGAGAGCACCGAGCAGATGTTCGACGAGACCTTCGACATTAACGTGAAAGGAATGTACTTCACGCTGCAGAAGGCGATTCCTTATCTCAATGACAACGCCGGGATCGTCTTGAATTCGTCGGTGGTCAACTCTCGGGGTACTTCAGGTGCGAGCGTTTACGCTGCAACGAAGGCGGCGGTGCGTTCGCTGGCGCGTACATTCGCGGCTGAGCTGGTAGACCGAGGCATTCGAGTAAACGTCGTCAGTCCGGGTCCCATCAATACACCTATTTTTGGAAAGACCGGGTTGCCGCAAGCTGCCATGGATGAATTTGCGAATCAGATCAAGACAGCAGTTCCCATGAAGCGGTTCGGCACCTCGGAGGAAGTTGGATATGCAGCCCTGTTCCTGGCGAGCGGCGAGGCCTCTTATATCACTGGCGTAGACCTTAACGTGGATGGGGGAATGGGACAGATCTGAACTAGCCTAACCTCTCTAAAGTCGGGCGCAGTCTCGAATAGGAATCAAAGCCGTCAGCCACTGGCTGGCGGCCTTTTTTTGGGGAAATTATCGGTTTTCCACGGCTCTGACCTCCTCAATTGGGCGTAGGAGAAGGATTCTGGCACAAACCCGATTGACCCGAGAATAAAACTGTGATTAGATGCGCAACACTGAGCGGGTTTGACAGGCAAAGCCCGCCACGATAATGGCGTGCGAACCGAGGAGGATGTATGAAGTGCAGTGTTGTATTCGCTACTCTTGTCGCAACCCTACTAGCTCTTTCCGCTGGGGCCAGCGCACGGGAAGTTGTCCTGCCCGCCGGCACTCTGTTGCAATGCACCATGAATGAACCCAATTTTTCCTCGTCGACCGTGGATGTTGGGGATCCGGTACTCTGCCACTTGAAGGGAATCACGGAGTTCGGCCAGCAGGCTTTTCCCCGCGGTAGCTACCTGGTGGGACATCTGGAAGCCGCGAAAGATCCCGGACACTTTTGGGGTAAGGGTTATTTGAAGATTCAGTTTGACCGCATCGGACTGCCCAGCGGCGACCTGCCGTTGGAAGCGAAGGTTATCGCAACGCGCGGGTACAAAGTCGACAAGGCAGGCAAGATCGATGGAAAAGGCCACCCCAAGCGGGACGTTGCTGAATGGATGCTGCCGCCATTGTGGCCATGGAAAGTCATCATGCTGCCAGCGCGTGGACCGCGTCCGAAACTGAAGGGGGAGACAGTTCTTAGCTTGCGGCTGATGGACGACGTCCAAGTGCCGCAGGTAGCGAAGACCTACGGGCTGGGATGGCATTTCTTTAATAACCGGCCGCAGAGAGAGTCCTATCTGGATTCGCAAAATACCAATGTCCGGCCGACGCTAGCGGTTCGCGGAACTGTGACCACGGCGCGCGCCGATGTCTCGGCGTCTGTGGAAATTCCGCAGCCGTCCTACGCTAACTTGGTTTCAAGGGTTGTCAACTCCGGATCAACCGGGACGAACTCACCAGTGTTCGTTCTAAAGACGGGCACGGTTCTGGCGGTCGGCAATTATCAATATCAGGACGGCCGCATTACCTACACCTTGGCCGGAGGCGGCGGTGGGGTGCTGAGTTCCGAAGATGTCGATTGGAATATGACAACTCAGGTAAACAACCAGCACGGCGTGCGGATGACTTTGCACGGCGGGCATGTGAATCCTGAGACTGCAGGGTTCTGACTTATCTGTCTTCTAGATTAAGCCGCCGGCAATAGCTGGCGGCTTTCTTATGCGACGAACCTGCTATCAGAATCTTCAGGCTAACGTTCGCAAAATCCAGTCGTCCTTGCTGAACGTAGTGCCAAGCTTTCCCGATGCCATTGGGCCGTGCGACACTATGAATCGAGGGTCGTCATGCACAAAGTCAACATTGCCGACAAATTCGCAAAGATTTCGGAATATTGGAAGCCTTATATTGCCGCAGAGTTGAATGGCCAGCACTTGAAGCTGGACAAGCTGAAGGGGGAGTTCGTCTTTCATCATCACGAAAAAGAAGATGAGATGTTCCTGGTGGTGAAGGGGCGCTTTCGCATGGAGTTTCGCGACCGTCAGGAGTGGATCGAGGAAGGGGAGTTTATCGTGGTACCCCGCGGAGTGGAGCATAAGCCCGTCGCTGATGAGGAGTGCTGGATTATCTTATTCGAGCCGGCATCTACTTTGAATACGGGGAACGTCGTGAATGAGCGGACGTTGGCTGAGTTAGAGCGGGTTTAGAAAGTCATCCGCGTTACTTGCGGAAGAAGACGTAGCAAGCTACGTCGCTACGAATCTGTAGGAATTTGCATCTAAGACATAATGGAACTTATCGTTTACTCGGCTATGTGGTGTCCGGATTGCCGCGAGGCCAAGCGCTTTCTGGCAAAGCACAACATTCTTTATAAAGAAGTGGATGTCGAGAAAACACCGGGCGCCTTGGAGGAAGTTGTGAAGCGCACCGGTAAACGCGCAATCCCACAATTCGTGATCGATGGCGAATGGGTACAACCCTACGTCCCGGGACGCGGGTTTCTATACGATGAAATGGCGAAACGACTCGGCGTCGGAAACCCTTAAGCTTCATTACTTTGAGCCCGTCATTTCTGCCCCGACCGCTGCAACTTCCGTTCTGACAACCTTTTAGGTGCCTGTCCGTCCAGTCACCATTCTCCAAGTATTTTCGACACCTCCTGTACATCATCTTCCGTACCGTAGAAAAGGCTTGCTGCCCAAGGGAAGATGACCGCTCATGTCCGAACCGGAGCTTCCAAAAGAATCGAGCGAGGTTAGCGACACCTGGCAGCAGGCCGTGCAGGCTGTGCTGGGAGCGGTGTTGCTGGCGGGCGCCCTCGCGATGTTTCACTACTACGCCCCTGTAACGGCGGAGACCCCGCAGCCGGACGATCTGCATAAACAGTTGCAGCAGCTCTCGCAAGAAGTAGCGCAACTTGAACAACAACAGGCGATGCCCGCATTGGTGCTGAACCGGTACCGTGGTTCCATCGGCTATATTTTCGGCATCTACCAGGTCGGATTCGCCAACCAGCCAGCCTCGATTCGCGCGCGTGTCTCTGGGACTGGATTTATCGCAGGCGAGGGTCTGCTCGCCACGAACCGGCACGTCGCGGAACCGTGGTATGGAGATGTTGAAGCGGAAGCCCTGATCCAAAAGGGCGCAACCGCGATGCTGGAGAGCTTGGTTGTCTTTTTCCCGGGCTCGTTAACCCCGGTGAATTTGACGCCGGGAGCTGTTTCTTCCACGGGCGACCTTGCCGTGTTGAGAATTGAAGATAAAGAAGCGGTGCGTGGGCTCCTCGTCCTGCCTCTGGCGAAGGGAATTGCATCCCCCGGAGAACTCGTGACGGTGATCGGATACCCCATGGGCATTGCGGGGATGGTTGCCAAGTCGCCAAATGGAATTTACAAGCGCCTGGCGTACCGGCACAACGACATTACTGCGGCGAGCGAACTGGCGGCGCTGTCGCTGATTCGCCCTTCTACGACGTGCGGACATCTGGGCGATGTGGTGGGCGATAAGCTTATCTACGATGCTCCAACAGCTCACGGCGGAAGCGGCGGGCCGGTGTTCAACTCGAACGCGGAAGTGATTGGAGTGAACTCCGCCTACATTGATGGATTTTCCGGCGGAACGCTGGGAGTCTCCGTGGACGTGCTGCGGCCACTGATCAAGGTCGCACAGAAAAAACCGTAACGAATTCAGAAATTTATCTTAAAGCCGGGAAGCTTAGCTTCCCGGCTTTTTTCTTTAAACTCTTAAAACGCCCAACGCAGGGAGAACTGGACCAGGCGCGGGGTTCCGGTCGTGCTGCGGATTTGTCCAAAAGCTGTCTGGCCGGCGGCCTCAACGTCGGTAACTCCTGGGTTGCCAAAGTTTGTGTGGTTCCAAATGTTGAAGAAATCCGCAGTGAAGCGGATCTCCTGGCGCTCGGTCACTTTGAAATACTTGATCAACGAGACGTCCCAATTTTGCTGGAACGGCCCACGATAGAGATTTCGGCCGAGATCGCCGAAGCCAGTGGTGCAGTAGTTGGGATTGTTGACCGGGTCGCAAGTGGTTGCCGGGTTGAGCGGATCAAACGGGTATAACAGCGGCGCCGGCGTAAAGGCCGCTGGATTAAGATATCCGTTGATGCGCTGGTGGATATCGCCTCTACTCAAACCACTGGCGATGCTTGCTCCCGCGGCGAGACTTGCTCCCAGCAGCGGAGTGCTGCCTTGCCCAAGAAAAGCGGTTCCGGCACTGGAATCCAAAATCGAAAAAGGCGATCCTGATTGGAAGATAGTGACGCCGCTGACGGCCCATCCTCCCAGAAGCGTATGCCTGGCTCCAGTCGCGTGTTCGAAGAATGGGAGTTCATAAACATAGCTGACAGAGAGACGATGCGGACGGTTGAAATCGGAAATGCCGCGAGAAGCGTTGATGTTGCTCTGGTCGTTATAGGCCGTGTTAAAGGCGGTATTCCCGGTAGAAGTAGCGTCGATGTTTTTGGAAAACGTGTATGCGGCCTGAAGATAGTTGTGTCCCCAGCGACGCGACAGTGTGGTTTGTAGCGCATGGTAGATGGAATAGGCGTCGTTAGCGAAGAGTTGATATCCGCTGTAGCCATTCAGTCCGGGGGTAGGCGTTCGTGCGATAGCATTGGAAAAAGTATTGTCGATGATAGATGTGGTTACGCCGCTGGTGTCTGTGACGCTGAACGGCTGTGCGGGGCTGGCATTTACTGATTGAATCGCGTCTCGCGTCTCGCGTAGATGAATTCCACGCGTGCCAACATAGCCGACTTCAAGTACCCAGAATTTTCCCAGGTCGCGTTGCAGTGTGAGGTTCCACTGCTGCGTGTTCGGAACCACGAAGTGCCTCGGCACTTCGAGCACAAATAAGTTTTGCGTGGAGTTCACTCCTGGGCCGCCGGTGCAGGCGTATGCGCCATCCTGTCCCGTGGGACTATTGGGCGTGAAGCTGGTCAGCCGTGCCAGACAGGGTATCCATGCGGGCGCGAGGGTTCCGGCTGGAGGCACCGCGTTTGAGTTAGTAGCCGGAGTTCCAGTAAAGAAATCAGACATGGTGAAGCCGGGAGTTTGCCCGAAAAACACGATCGGAATAAATGGCGACTGGAAGCTGAGTTGATCGACCGCTCCTACATCTTCGCGCACGTAGTAAATCCCATAACCTCCACGAACGGTCATATTGTGATGGCCGAAGACATCGTACGCAAACCCGACCCGGGGTCCCCAGCCGGTAGAAACACTGTTGCGGAATGTGGACCCGGAGGCATTTCCGGAGAGTCCTGCGACACCTAGCTTGTTCACGCAACTTGGGTAAATAAAAGGGTAATTGCCGGACTTGGTGAGATCGGATTCAATATCGCCGATGTGGCAGTCTTTGTCGGTCCAGGCACCCAGAAATTCAGTTCGCAGGCCGAGGTTCAACGTAAGGTTCGAGGTCGCTTTCCAATCGTCCTGAGCAAAAACGGCGGAATTACTCTGCCGGTACTTGTGGTTGTAGACGCCGCCGCCGCCGAAGCTGAATTCCGGAGCACCTTGAACGAAGTTCTGGAAATCGGTGAAGCCGTTGGAAGTGTTGGTGAAAAAGAGCTGTCCGTTAAAGACTTGAGGGAACAGCTTGTCGAGATTCACGCGGACGAATTGGCCTCCGAAGGTGAGGGTGTGTGCGCCATGAACCCAGCCTAGGGTTTCAACAAAGTTGTAATTGTTCTGAGTCTGATACTGGTTGGCGGGGGGAGTTGGGCCGAACTGAAATCCGGAAGTCAGAAGTGTGAACTTGTAAATGCTGTTGGTGAGATTGTTGGTGGGCCGATCGATTCCTGCATCGGCGGCAGTCACTGGATTCACATTGATGCCGCTGTTGTTGATATGAACCAATCCGAAGCGGAAGTCGTTGATTAGCTTGGAAGAGAAAAGATGAGTCTCTGCCACGCTGAAGAAGCGATCGTGAACCGGGAGATCGTAGGGAAAATTGAGGTCGGTGGAACTGGCGGGCGCGCCGAGCGAAGCCTGCAAGCCGCCGGCGCCAAAGGGAATGTCCTGCTCTGAGTTGGAAAAGAAGAAGCGGGCGGAGATTTTGTCTCTGGAGTTATGAAAATCGCGGTCCCAGTTGGCGGTGAATTGATCGTCGACAAACTTGCCGGGCTTGCTGACGGTCAAGGGAACAAGGCTGCCGGCAAGGGTTCCGGCGGGCACATTGTTGGGAAGAGGAAATAGATAACCGTTCGCCGGCGCGCCAAACTGATTGCTGGGAAATGCGAGCAGCGAAGCGGCGACCGGATCCACACTGGGCAGCCCGAGGTCGGCTGCGAGGGCCGCTTCGGCAGCAGGCGAGGTGCCCCGATCAGCGGCAGGAACATACGGGACGAAAGTGCTGATGAGCGTTCCGGGAGAATCGCCGCTGCGCTGGCGCGTACCCTGGTAGTTGACGAAGAAGAATCCCAGCTTGCCACCGGGCGTAATTGGTCCGCCCAAACTTCCGCCGAAGATATTCTGCTGAATGACGGGACGAGGCGAGCCGGTCTGATTGAGAAAATATTCGTTGGCGTCGAGCACTGTGTTGCGGAAAAACTCGTAAACATCTCCGTGAAAAGAGTTCGTGCCAGATTTGAGGATGGCATTGATGTTGCCGCCGCCGTTGCGGCCCTGGCTAGCATCGTAGAGGGAAGTTTGGACTTTGAATTCTTGAACAACGTCGGGATTCGGCAGAGGCGTGGTCGTGAGTTCGGCGACGTTGTAGTCAGTAGCACTGATTCCTTCGATGAGGTAATTATTGTTATCTTCGCGCTGGCCGTTTACTTCGATGTGGACGCTGCCGCGGCCGAGCTGCGAGGCGGCATTCAAATCACTCTGCGCGCCGGTGGATAGCGTGAGCAATTGCTGAAAGTTCTGCGTGGCGAGAGGCAAGGCCCGGATGGTTCCGCTGTCGATGGCCTGGCCGGTGGTTGCGTCGCTGGTGTCGACTTCCTGCACTTCGGCCTGAACCTCGATATTTTGCTGCACCGCCTGCGGGCTGAGTCTGGCGATGATGCGGGTGGTTTCGGTAACGCGGACAACAATGTCCGCGACATTTCTCTGGGCGAATCCGGCGCTGGAAATCGCCAATGAATAAGTTCCGGCGGGCAGAAGAGGCGCGGTGAATGAGCCATCGGGGTCGGTCTTGACCGTGCGCTCCAGGATATTGGTCCCTTCGTTGGTGATGCGGACCTCAGCGTTGGCTAGGCTGGCGCCGCTGGCGTCTTGCACAGTGCCGGTAATGGCGCCGGTCGCGCCGCCTTGAGCCAAGGACTGAGCAATGAATGCAATTGCGAGAAAGCCAATCCAAATCAGCCTGTCTTGTAGCTTTGACATTTCGCCCCCTGAGTTCAGAAATAGATTTTGCTATCGCTGAATCACTTGCCTGTCGTGCGGACAGGTTCGACAACGGAACGCAGCTGGTAAGCGGCATTGCGCGTTCACTGGCAGGAGGAGCCTGCGGCAGGAGAGAAGTGATCGCTTGAGTGCAGCCATCGCCATGGAAGACGCCCCGCTAGAATTGTCTGCGTTCTAAGGATTGCGGAAGGATACTGAAAAAAAGTGGCCATTGGCAATAAAAATACTGATGCTCGAGCAGCGGTTAGGCAAATGCTCTTTCAATTTTCTGACGGTCATTTTCCCCTGGGGATAGGTTCTCCCGGGACGTGTCCGGTGTTTCATCATTCATTTCGCAGCGGGAATGCCAGGGTGTCGGGGGAACCATCCAGGCTCACGAACGTATTCATCTTGGAGGCGGCGGAGACGAGCAGCCATCACGCCGCTGCGTCCCAAGTAGCCGATAGCTTTGCGAGGGTTAGCGCGATCAACAACGGGCAGCCGCCCAACGTCATGGCGAAGCATTTGAGCCGCAGCCTCGGAAATAAGTTCGTCAGGATGAGTGACCACAAGTTGTGTGGCACCGGCCTGCTGAACCGTCATGGTTCCAGAAGGGTTTTCCTGTAGCGCGCGAAGCAAATCGCCCCGGGTGATGATGCCGGAAAGTTTTCCTTCGTCATCCAGAATCAACAGGGCTTCATGGCGGGCGACGGCCGGATCACGTTGAGCCATGCGCTCGGCCAGGGCGCCAACCGTTGTATTTGCAGGAATTGTGGGCACCTGTTTTTCCATTGTGTCAGCAACGCGGGACTGGGAGAGGACGTCGGTTTCATAATCCTGATGCACGCGCAGGCCCCGGCGCGCCAGTTTCTCCGTCATGATCGAACTGTTGGGCATGAAGAGCATGGCGATTCCGTCGGCGATAACGCTCACCAGCATCAGAGGCAGAACAGCGTTGTAGTCACGCGTGATTTCGAAGGCAAAGATGATGAAAGTAAAGGTAGCACGCGAGGCGGCGGCAAATACCGCGCCCATGGCCACCAGAGCGAAGGCTCCAGGCGAAAGGTGTGCAGTCGGCACAAAATGGTTCGAGAGCATGGCAAAGATGCCGCCCATGGCGGCGCTCCACATGAAGCAGGGCGCCAGCAATCCGCCGGAGGTGCCGGAGCCGAGCGACACGGCCAAGGCTGCAGCTTTGGCCAACATCACGACGACTAAGAGTTTCCAGGCGAGCTGCCCATTCAGAATGTCTCCGATCGTGTCGTACCCAACTCCGAGTACACGAGGTACGAAGAAGCCGATGATACCCAGTCCCAGAGCGCCAATCGCGGGCCACCAGACTTCGCTGATGGGGAGCTTTTCGAATTGATCTTCTACCCAGTACAGGAGCTTGCTGAAACCGACGGCGGCCACGCCGCAGATCAGTCCTAATAAAAGGTAAAAGGGAAGCGCCCGGGGAATAGCGAAGTCCGTCGCGGCAACCTGGAACATCGGGCCTATTCCCAGAAGTTGCATGTGTACGGCGGTGGCTAAGGTGCTCGCAATCACAAGCGGAATGAAAGATCGTGACTTGAATTCAAACAGCAACAGCTCGATGGCGAGGATCACGCCAGCGATAGGAGTATTGAAAGTAGCTGACATGCCGGCGGCGGCTCCGCAAGCGAGCAGTACTTTGCGCTCGACCGCAGTCGTATGAAAGGCTTGGCCCACTAGGGATCCGATGGCGCCGCCAGTTTGGATGATGGGGCCTTCCGCGCCGAAAGGGCCGCCTGTGCCGATCGCGATGGCTGCTGATATGGGCTTCAAAATAGCCACCCGCGGCGCAATGCGGCTCCGGTTGAACAGCACCGCCTCCATGGCTTCGGGAATGCCGTGGCCTTTGATTTTCGAAGTGCCGTACTTTGCCATTACGCCCACAATAAGCCCGCCGATCGCCGGAACGACGATTACCATCCATCCGAGGTGGTTGTGCTGTGCGCTGGAAAAATCGGCTGACCAGCGATGGAAAAAGAACAAGTTTGTGAACAGCCCGATCAATTTGTAGAGAGCGAAGGCAACCACTCCCGCCACCAGACCGATGGCGGCAGCGAGAAATGAAACCAGAAGCATGCGGAAGGGCGCTGGCGGTGAAGACATCCTGGCAGTGCGAAAGGGCGCGTCCTTCGAGACTGCGGGGACGGGTTCCGACGACGCCGCAGCTGGTTTGGCATTGTTGCCGTTGAAGGAGTTCATGGATGTTTGGTTGTTTGTCCTTTTTCCTGGAAGGACGACGAAGATGAGTTCTGGTTTTCGTCGCCACCGCGCATGACGCGACGAAGAGCGGTTACCAACTCGGGTCCGGAGGAACGGAGCTCGTCGTGATGATGGAGCGCGAGTTCGCCGATTGTTTTCTCGCCTTTCGGAGTGAGCGCCAAAAGAACCTCGCGGCGGTCATCTTCCGCGCGAGTGCGATGGACGAATCCTCCGGCCTCGAGGCGGTTCACTAGCTCTACGGCGCTATGGTGGCGGATTTGCATACGGTCGGCCAGTTCGCTGATTCGCGGACGAATGCCGGTAGGCATTCCCTTGATGGCCAGCATGAGTTGATATTGGCCGCGCTCCAGTCCCGCCCGCTTTACGACCTGCTCGCTGAAACGGAGAAAACGGCGGATCTGGTAGCGGAATTCGGCCAGCGCCTGGTAGTCCGACAAAGTGAGCTTCTTCATGCCGCGATTGTATCGTCCCGCGATGGAGTAACAAACGCACTGGCTCAGTCATTATATCGTAATACGATATATCGTCAACAGTACAGCTGGCCACGGGGATCCTATCATGTCGCTCGCACAAAGCAAGCACTCGCTGTCGTGCCGCCGCGCAACACAAAACCCGAACTATTTGGCCGGGGCGGCGGCGTACTGGGCTTCGCCATTGCCGAACGACCAGTTCTCCTTGGGCACTTCCACCAGATTGATCAAGACATCTTCCCGGCGCAGCTTCAGGGTTTCGTGCAATCCGTCGGCAACCGCTTTATAGAATCGCTGCTTCATTTCGACAGTGCGGCCGGTGTTGAGTGTGATTTGCACGAAGATGCAGTCGTCCGATCGACGAACGCCGAGATAATTCCGGTCGAACTGCAATTCAGCTTTGGGGTGCTCGGTGATAATTTGGAAGCGATCGTCCTTGGGGACAGTAAAGCAATCGAGCAATGCTTGATAAACGATTTGACCAGCCTGTGTGCGGTATTCCGGTGTTTTGCCTTCCAGAAGATCGATTCGGACAAGAGGCATGATTTCTCCTTAGCTATGGGACGCACTTATATTCCTCCATATCGATGCGCGCGGAGGTGAAAGCGGTGCGATAGACAGCAGGGTTAGAGATCTGGGAGCTGTTGCTGCCGCTTGGCAACGGTGTGGGACTCTTGTGAAATGAGCGAATGTGGCACTGCCGATTTCACAGAATGGATTCTAAAAGAGGCTTCCTTTATGGAGCCTCGATCAGCTCCATCTTGCCGTCGCGCGTGCGGTGCAGGATCATCACTTTGCCTTTAGGATCGCGGAAGACGAAGACGTCGCGATCGCGGAAGTGCGCTTCTTTGATTGCCTCTTCCAGGGTCAGTGGGCGCATAGAGACGGCGTCACTCGATCGGACCAGATGCACTTCGGTAGTTTTGGCGACTGCGGGATAGCGATGCACCGCGACCGGCACGGCTGTTTTCTCCGTCAGGCCGATCCTATTCGGTACACCAGTTTGCATGTCTTCCTGCCGAGGCGAGTCGCCGTTCCATTTCTTTACTTCTTCGCTCTTTCGGGCCGACCGCTTCTTTGATTCCCATCGGGACTTGTACTTCACTGCTTGTTTTTCGAGATGGTCGAGCGCCTCGTTGACGGCGATCATCCTGTCCTTGGCCTGGGCGAGGCCGACCAACGGGCCGTTGCGCGGGGTGATCGTGATTTCAGCTTTGTGGCGATGCTTTTCGACGGTGAGGATGACTTTGGTTTCGAATCGGTCGCCGAGGATTTTGCGGATTTTTGTGAGGCCGGTTTCTACTTCCTTACGGATCGCAGCAGTTACTTCGTAGTGCCTGCCGGTATATTCCACGTTCATGAGCGCCCCTCCTTGGTTATTGCTTTGATCGGGCACTGCTTATGAGGTGCAGTAGTAAGGTCAAACGCTTTAAACACGGAGGACACAGAGGTCCACGGAATAGAGCTGGCTCTGTCTTGCTTGGGCATTCTCACTTCTTCGTTTGAGTCTTTTATTCTTTTACTCTGCGCTGATGGGTGCTGGGAATGCGCATGTCTTCCCGGTACTTGGCTACGGTGCGGCGAGTGACTTGAATTCCTTGCGACTGCAGGATGCGGGTGAGCTGCTCGTCGGTAAGAGGACGGCTCGGATCTTCTTCATCGATCAACTTCTTGACGCGGCGCTTCAGAATCAGCAACGACGTATTGCCGCCCTCCGGCCCCTGCACGCTCTCGCTGAAGAAATAACGCAATTCGAATACGCCTTGCGGCGTGTGGGCATATTTGCTGGCTACGGCGCGGCTGACCGTGGAGGGATGGACGCCAATTTCCTCAGCGACTTCCTTGATCATCATTGGCTTCAGGAAGTCGATGCCTCTTTCCAAAAAGTCATATTGGCGCGCGACAATGCAGTAACAGACCTTGGTTATGGTTTGTTTGCGCTGCTCGATATTTTTGATGAGTTGGATCGCGCTCTTGTAGCGCTCTTTGACGTAGTCGCGCGTATTCTTGTCGTTGGTGTCGCGGGTTGCCAGTTTCTTGTACGCAGGATTGAGACGGAGTTGCGGTAAGTCATCGTCGTTCATCAGCACCAGCCACTCGTCGCCGTGCTTGATGAAGGCAACATCAGGCTCGATCAGGCGTGCCTGGACTTTGTTGTACTGCAGACCGGGGCGCGGATCGAGTCCGCGGATATAATCCAGTGCCTGCTGAACTGCGTCGGCGCTGCGGCCGATCGCCTTCGCGATTTCCTTGTGCTGTTTGCTTTGCACTGCGCGCAGGTGCTGGTCGACGACCGCAATGGCATCCTGCACAATTTGGGCGGTACCGTTTCCCGTCTTTTCTCCATTCTTGCTGTGAATGAGCTGCTGCTGGTGATAGCGCAACTGGCGCAGCAGGCATTCGCGGAGATCGCGACAACCTACCCCGGGAGGATCGAGCTGCCGAATAACTTCCAGCGCTTCCTGAAGATCAGCAGCGGTGAAGTTCGGTTTGTAGACAGGACGCGGCGCTGCGGACGCGGCCTGAGGCGCCGGAGCAGCCCCTGCCGCCGAGTTTCCGTTGCGCGACGCCGCAAAGGAAGCCTCAGAAGGCAGGGCGGGCGCCAAGTTTGCTAGTTCAGCGAATGAATTCTCGGCCACGCCGTGAGAGTAAGACAGTTGGGACGGGTTCAATTCCGTTCCCATCACGGTACTTGAATCGGTCGCTGCAACCTCTTCGGCCGTGGTCTGACTCGGTACTGTTTCATCGGATGTCGATTCGCTCTGACCTAAGCCGAGGGCGGCCGCTTCGCTCACAATGTTTCTCGCAGTCGCAGCGTCGGCCTCAGGAGGCGCGGGCGGAGCAACGCCCAGCATCTCCTCATCACTGGCGATCAGGTAGCCATCTTCGTTCAAATTACCGATAATTTGTTCGGCGGCCTCGCGCACCTCGCGGCTCAGACTCAGTGCACCTAGCTGCCAGGCAAGATGGTCGGTAAGAGTGGTTGGCTTCGAAAGAAAATTTTCAAACGACGGCCGTTCGATCTCTTCCATCTCGCCGCGAGTGCGATATCCGGGATCGAGATAGTCCTGGAAGAACGATCCGAAATCAATTTCCTCAAACGGATCTTTCTTTTCGGCCGTGATCGGAGCTTCTTCGGTGGAAGTCTTGGTGGTAAGGCGGTCGCGGTCTTCTTCTTTGCGGCCGACTTCATCGATCAAGGGAACGGATTCTTCAAGCTCTTCTAGGACTGGGTTCTCGACCATCTCCGCATTGATCATGTCCTTGAGCTCAAGCTTGTTGAGAGCAAGGACAGAGACCATCTGCACCAGACCCGGGGTGAGGATCTGCCGTTGAGATAGTTTGACACTCAGTTTGTGCTGCAGCAAAACCATAAAATCGGTCGTTGGTCGTTAGTCGCTAGTCGCATACTAATCATCGCCGCTGGCCTCTGTTTTTACCAATGACCAACGACTAGCGACCAACGATGATCTCCTCACACCAGCGAGAAGCTCTCTCCCAAATAAACCCGGCGAACTTCAGGGTCACCCGCCAACTGCTCGGGTGGTCCGTGCCGGAAAATCCTGCCGTCGTCGATGATGTAGGCGCGATCGGTCACGGAGAGCGTCTCGCGCACGTTGTGATCGGTGATCAGCACTCCGATGCCACCGGCACGTAGACTACTGATAATTTTTTGCAGATCAAGAACGGCAATGGGGTCGATCCCGGAAAAAGGTTCGTCGAGCAAAATGAAGGTTGGATTGATGCACAGGCAGCGGGCAATTTCCACGCGCCGGCGCTCGCCGCCGGATAGCGCGTAGCCTCGGTTCTGCCGGATGTGTTGCAACCCAAGTTCATCGATAAATTTCTCCATCTTCTCGCGGCGCTCGTGCCAGGACATCGGCTGAGCCTCCAGCACCGCGAGGATGTTCTCCTCAACCGTGAGTTTGCGAAACACCGAAGCTTCTTGCGGGAGATAACTGATGCCATACTGCCGCGCCCGCAAGTACATGGGGACGTCAGTAATGTCCTGACCGTCATATAGCACGCGGCCCGTATCAGGGGGGATTAGGCCAACGATGGCATAAAATGTGGTCGTCTTCCCTGCGCCGTTAGGGCCCAGTAAACCCACGACCTCGCCTTGCTCGACGCGCAGGCTGACACCGTTTACAACGCGACGGCCACGATACGACTTGCCAATTTCGTCCGTGGCCAGGGTACGCATTTATCGTGCCACTCGGGTCTGAGTTACCACAGGAGTACTTGCTTCGCCTTCTACGAGCACCCTATCATCGCCCCTAAAGAAAGTCAACGAAACCCCCGTAATCTTGCCGCGTTCGGCCTCAAAAATGCTAGGCGGTCCGCCGGTCAGGACGAACTTGTCGTCCCCTGCCGTATAGACAAGAGTGTCTCCCGCAGCTCTCCTGGCCCCCTGTTGGATATTTACGCTGCCTTGCGCCACCATGCGATCGAGTTGGCTTGAACCTGTAAATGATTGACTACTCGAGGTTTGGCTCCTGGCTAGAAGGTAGATATCCATCGAGTTGGCGGAGGCCGTGAAAGCAGGGCTCCTGGCCACCACTCCGCCTTCGTATCGAGCATGGCGGTCCGCGTCGGCGTACGTTAAAAGGTTCGCAGTTATGGCTACCGTATCTGCCGGCTTCACCGCGAGCTTTTTCTTCGCCTTAGCTTCGCTACTGCTTTGAGATTTCGCCTCGACGACTTTATCCTTCTCCGACGATTTCGCCTCCACCAGAACCGTCGAAACTGGTTGCGAGGCGTTTCCCTGGGCGACCACGGATCGCTGAGTGCGATCAAACTCGATTGAAGGGGCTTCGATAATATTGGCATCCTGCCATAGACGCGCCTTGCCCTCGTACATAGCGATTGCAGGAGAGTTGCGCACAGTCATTCTGGCGGCGGTGACGTGGATCGGCGAAGCCGACGACAACAACGCGCCATTCGGCTGCTCCTTAAGCTCGTTGTAAGTGCTCTTGACGTCCCCTTCAGCGAGAGCGTCATCGTTGGCACGATTGATGCGGATTGTTCGGGCGCTGGTGACCATCGCCCCCTCCGCCACGCGCGGGCTCCCGCTCAGGATCAGAATTCGGTCCGAAGGAGTGTAGATTGCCTTGTCGGCCCAAGCTTGCGTGCGCTTTTCGAGCGGTTGACCATCACTGAAATCGACGTTTCCTTGCTGGACGATGGACGCAATGCCGCCCTGCGGCGAGAAAGTGGCATCCAGCGTTTCGCTGGTGCTGATACGGTCCGGTTGACCGGAAGAGAAGCTTACAATCGTCGCATTCGGCGATCCGTGGATCGCCGTCAATCGGTTTGAGCCGTCAGCAGTTGCTGCAAATTTCGCATCAAAGTGGCCGGCGGTGACTACGGTTCGCTGGGCGGACTCCTGTGTGCTCGACGGACTCGAGCCTTGCGCCGGGGAAATCGTGATCTCCGCCGGTCCAGAGGTCGCAGCGTGGTCGAGCCGGCTTCTCTTCGAGACGAAAAAGTCGATGGCCCTCGCGGTAAGGTCAAAATCTTGAGGCGCAGCAGCATTTTGCGCAGGACTCTCGGCACGAGCAGCGTGCTGCAATAAGTGAACCCCTTCCTCGGCATGCACTTTCTGGAGTTGATTCCTCCCCGAAAAATTTACGATGACGCGACCGGCATCGCCCTGGGTCATCGTAGTCCCGCTGCGTTCTACATGGACGTGCCCGTTCAGGGTTGCCGTCTGCAGCACGTTTTCTTTGCCCGTCAGTAATAGTTCAGCCTCATCCGCGCGCACGCGCATCTGGTTGTTCGTTACTGCCTTTTCCTCCGCTTGCACATTCCCTGTGGCCAGTACTCGCTCCACATTGTTGTCCGGTCCCAGAAGAAAAGTCGCCTGTTCGGCTTGCAGTGTTCCGGTCGCTCGTTCCAGCCGAGGATGTTCCAGAATAATTACGCGAGGATCGCGTGTGATCGTGCCATGCGTTGCGAATAGGCTGGCGCCATCCTGACCGCCCAGCGTCACATGGATATCCGAGTCAAAGGTGAGCGTGTTACTTTTCCCTTTATACTGCAGGCCCACGGCCCATCCACTTGCTTGCGGAGTGTTGAAATCAACTCGAGCCTTGGTGGAGGCGTCCCCACTTTCCTGATTAAAAATCAAATCCCTGGTCTTGAGATGGATGGGATTCTTCAGTTGCTTCGGAGTGCCCTGGTCCGGTCCCGCCAGACCTGTCGGGTTGGCCTCAAGATCGATTTGCACATCCCCGCTGGCCGTAACGTTGCCGGATTTCTTGTCATAGCTGAAATCGTCTCCATAAATCTGATCAAACCGGGAAGAGTCGCGACCGTAGAGAACAATACTGACGTTGCGCAGCTCCGCTCGCCCATTCAGCTTGAATTGCTTGACGTCGCTGGCCTGGATAGTGAACAAGGTTCGCTTGCCGTCGGATTTCGAAATTTGAAACCCGGCCGCAGTCTGCTTGATGTCAAACCCAATCTTGTTGGGGATTTCCTTCAGCACATCGCGCTGGCGCGCACGGGCGTAAAAATACATTCCCGCGACCACTGCGGTAAACAGGATCGCGATCACAACTAGCCAGCGTCGGAGGCGGTAGATAGGGAGCGACACGCTGAGTTCAGTCTAATTGAAGTGGATGGGGTCAGTAGCTCGTTACAACTCAAGTGACGCTTCACTTGAAGCGATGCCCTGATACGGAGCTTTTCCCAACTACACCATTACCTGAACGATGAGTTCTGCCGTTCGCGAAGCGAACTCTATGCGCTCGGCGGGGCCAGTTTCTGCACGCTGGGTGAATCCCCGCCCAGCCAGTCCGGATGCTTGGCGGTCGAGTCGAAGTGCGAAGAAGTTTTGAACAACTCGTACTTGCCGGCCGCCGCCACTTCCTTCGTCTTCGCCAGCAATTGAGCAATTTGTTCCCGATTCATGGGTTGAAATGTTTTAACAGCTTCGAAAGCCTGGTCAAGAATTTCTGGTTTATCGATACCAGTAATCACAACGGAAGTGGGTAGGCTCAGCGCGTAGTGCAGGCACTCAATCGGAGAGACCACCTTGCTCTTCAATATCACGCTGTCTCCCATCGACTTCATGCCAAGGACTCCGATTTCCTGTTTGACCAACTCCGGCAATACCATCTGCCCGAAGCTGCGAAAGTGGGCATCCATGACGTTCAGCGGCATCTGAACAGTATCGAAATGGAAGCCGTGGTCAGCAGCCACTTTCAACATGTAAAGATGGATGTGCGGGTCTTTGTGGCCGGTGAATCCGATGTAGCGAATCTTGCCCGCCTTCTTGGCGTCCACAACCGCCTCATTCGCTCCACCTTCCGCAAAGATACGGTCGGGATCGTCGAAGCGAAGGACTTCATGGTGCTGCACCAGGTCGATGTGATCAGTCTGCAGCCTCTCTAAACAAGTTTCGATCTGCCGCTCCGCAGTCTCTTTTGTGCGGCCGTCGATCTTCGTCATGAGAAACACTTTTTGACGATATCCGTCCTTCAAAGCCTTTCCCATGCGCATTTCGCTTTGACCTTCGTTGTAGTCCCAGCTGTTATCCATGAACGTGATGCCGCGGTCGATGGCCGACCGGATCAGGCGAATGCTCTCATCGTCTGTAAGTTCGGGATGGCCAATATGAAAGCCCCCCATGCCGATCGCCGAAACCTTTTCGCCGGTGCGCCCCAGCGTGCGGTAAAGCATGTCTCCCTTACGGGTTCCGGCCGAGGTAGCGAGTGGTATCTGATTCATGGAGCCGTTCTCTTTCGCCATAGTTTTTTCCTGGGCCAGGGCCGCAGGTAGGGAACTGGCCGCGCCGCAAATTGCAGCAGTTTTAAGAAATTCCCGGCGTTTCATCGGAATATTTCACCTGCTTGTGGAGTTGTTCAGCCGTTGAGATGACGGCAAGGCGTCCGCCGTTGCCGCTTTTCTTCCCACCTGAACTGAACCCCAAAAGGTTTCAGTATTGCAACGAGTTGCAGATTCGTGCACTGAGCCCTTCGACTCTTGTAGGCCGCGCCCCCACGCTATAGCATCGCCGCGACCCCGGGTATTAAAAACTCTTCGTCGGAGGAATTAAAGATGCGTGAAGCCACTTCGAGAATTCTTGCACTCTCACTTCTATGTTGTGCTGGGCTGACGACCGCCTGGTCCCAATCGACCCTTCACATCGGTCCGGGCGCCGGTACCAAATGCGCCGAAGGCTGCGCTGGCGATCCCAACCTGCTTGTCGGCGCAACCAGAGTAGACATCTATCAGACCAGCGCAGGCGCGCCTGTGCTTTCGCAACCCGTGCTCATTATCTTCGGCGTACCCAGTGAGTACGCCAGCCGCTTCCCGCTGATGCCGGTCCTCGGAGTCAAGGCAGTCAATCCTTATCCGGGTGGGACAATTACGTCAGGCACTGCGACGTTTGCGGCGGGTGGAACCTATGGTTTGATCAATCCGGTTTCAGATGGATTCTTCGGCACGATGATGCCGGGTCAGGAAGTCTACGGTTTCCTTGGATTGACAGCCAACAACTCCAACAGCTTCACCAACTGGTTCGGCGCCGATGATGAATATTTGGGACTGGCACCCACCAGCTTTGACATTCATGTTTATGCCCTGAACGCCGATCTCGGACCGAATGGTTTGATCAACGTGGCCCTAACGAGAAATGTTCCCAAAGGCACGTTTATCGTGGCTTACGGTCAGGGGAATGGGAAGAACTTTGCCGTTCCATTTACCGAAGCTGGCTTGAAATGCACTTACTGAAGGAAAGAGATTCCATCACACCGCGCCTCGACTCCCCTCCAGGCGCGGTTTTGTTTTAGAAGAACTAACTGTCCTTGCGATAAAGCAAATCGCGCATGGCTCGTCGGCGGGCTTCGTTAGCTTCCGTCAGGCTCTTGCGTTCGTCAGCGTCCATGGTCTTTTTCTTAGTAGAGTCATCGTTTTCGGATTCACTGCAAGCGGGGCAGCGATTGGCGAAGCCAGGTTTATCCGGCTTTAGCTCAAATTCTTCTGAGCAAACCGCGCAGACTCGGATCGGAAATGACATTTACTTGTATGGTAAACCAACTCTGTTTTATCTAGATATTTTCAAATTGCGGGTACAGACCTCTTTTGATTTAGAGCAGCCAAAGCATCCGCAACATTGGAAGTGACTTTGAAATCGCGCAAAGAAAGTTCCAGGCCGCCGAACTCAGGATGATCATTGTGGCCGATTGTAAAAGCGATGTCGATTGCATCACCCGCCAATAGCGGCGACTGCTGCATGCGCTCCGCCATGTGCCAACCAAGGGCGTCAAAAACAGTTCTCAGTTTCCGTTTCTGATCTCTCACTTGAGCGCCCGCGGCTTCGGCTTTGTCAATCCTTCGGATGGCAGCGCCGTCGGGATGGCAACGTGGAACAGTAAGGATCCCTACCTCCGATAGCTCCTCTTCTTCGACTGCAGGAGAAAATTCGCGAACGCCAATCTCCTCGCCGGCCCTCAGCTTCAGCTTGATGTGTTTGTCCTTCAGGATTTTGGGGGGCGCGATCAATCGCACCCCGCGTGCAGAAAATGCCGGCTCATGATTCCCGGTGCCATAAGGCTCAAGTAGACGCAACATCTGAAAAAGTGCGGGAGTGATTTCATCGAGATCCATTTCCGCTTCGACATCGAGCACCGGATCGAAATCCGCCGTCGTCAGACGCGTTCGCGCGAAAGCATCCAGGTCCGTCCGCAGTTGCGACACGTTTGCCGATGGCATCGCGAATCCGCAGGCATGCGAGTGTCCTCCGTAGCGCGTGAAAAGGTTATGCGAGGCCTCGACTGCATCGAGAAGATGGAAAGGACGAATCGAGCGGCCGGAGCCGAAGGCTTCTTCGCCGTCGCGCGAAATCACGATGGCCGGCCGGTGGTAGCGCTCGACCACGCGTGTCGCCGCGATCCCGATGACGCCGCGGTGCCAACCTTCGCCATCGACCACGATGCAGTAAGCCTCGCAGAGCGCCGGATCGCCGGTGATGCGCTCATCGATCGCGCGCAAAATGCTTCGCTCTTCTTCCTGACGCTCCGCGTTAAGACGGTCGAGTTTGCCGGCAAGAGCGCGGGCGCGTGCCACATCTTTCTCGCTGAAAAGGTCGATCACATCGCGAGCAATATCCATTCGTCCGGCGGCGTTGATACGCGGCGCGATGCGAAACGCCACTTCGGTTGAGTTGGGCGGACGCTTGGTGGAAATCTGCGCTACCTCAAGCAGCGCTTTCAGCCCGGGATTTACTGCCCTGCGCAGCTCATCGAGGCCCAATCTCGCAAACACCCGGTTCTCGCCGGTCAGCGGCACAGCGTCGGCGATGGTCGCGATCGCCACAACCTTCATAAAGGATCGCAACATGCGCTCCTGATCTTTTGGGTCGCGCCGGCGCTGCATTAATCCCTGGGCAACTTTGAACGCCACACCAGCTCCACAAAGCTGCTTGTAAGGATATTCACATCCGGCCTGATTGGGATTCACCACCGCCAATGCTTTGGGTACGCCGTCAGGTCCAGGCAAATGATGGTCGGTGACGATAAGGTCCACGCCCAGGCGGCGTGCAGTCTCCGCCGGCGCGAAGGCGCGAATGCCCATGTCCACACTGATGATCAGACGAATTCCTGCAGCCGCGGCACGCTCGATCACATCGTCGCGTAGATCGTAGCCTTCGCGAATGCGATGAGGAACGTGAAAATCCGGAGAACCTCCGCACAGTTCGATCGCCGTCTTCAGGATGATGACCGCCATCGTGCCATCCACGTCGTAGTCGCCGTAGATAAGCATCGGCTCTTTGCTCTCGATGGCCGCATCCAGACGGTCTACAGCCGCGCGCAGTCCAGTCATTTGCTCAGGTGCGTGCAAATGAGGAATACTAGGAAAGAGAAAACGTGACGCGGAATCGAAATCGGAAATGCCGCGACGAACGAGCAAGCTGGCCAGCGTTCGAAGATGGTTTTCCGGGTTCTTGCCTCGCAATGCCTGAGGGCCCGCTAAGAATTCAGGAAAATCGCGGAGGCCGGCGGCCAGAGCCTGCACCCGAACTGGGTCATCCGCAGCCAGTTGCCAGCGCACGGCTAATTCTCGTCGTCCTGGTCCGATTCGTCGATGGGAATGCCGCCGAAATCTTCCGACATTTCAAGCAGGCGCTGGTAGCGTTCATACCATTCCGTGCTGACCTCGCACAGAAACATCGAGCCTTGATACGCCCAACCCAATTGCAGAAATCCGACCTTGCCAACTTGGGCTCGCAGCCAGCGGGCATCTTCCACGTCGTCGCCATCGGAAAATTCCGAGTGCGTAAGCCGTTGCACCAACTCGTCAAGTTCCTCGCGGTCCAGCTTCCAGGAGTGCATAGTCAGGAACGGGGCCGCGGCGGTCTTAGCAAGCTCGACGAAATCCTTCCAGCCATCAGGATTGGTGCCAGTCTCCCACATGACGCATTGCACCTCTTCGTAGTCCACGTAGCCGTGGAAACGGCGCATACCATGGCCTTCGATGAAGGCGATCATGTCATCTTTGATAATGGATAGGTCTTCTGGGGTGGGCGACATAATAAATCTCAGCAAGTAGAGTATTGTATGCCGTTTGCCCCGGAACCTGCCAGCGCGGGAGTGGAGGGGGGGCATGCTTATTTTGGCAGTTCCCTCAGCGGCGGGGAACACAACTTCCAGAATTCTTCCGCCCGCTTGCCGGCGTGATCCGGACCCTCAAAGGACTCGTTCTGCTGACTGAACGAAAAAATGCTTGCGGAAAAAACAACTACGAGGACGGACAACAACCGAGACAGGTTCGATGCGGCGCCCACACCGACTGCATTTCGTAACCGCGCTATTCCGATGCTAGAGCCAGACGTGTGGTTGTCTTGCGGCGATGTAGGCGACCGGAACCGCAGTCGTTTTGCCGCCTCCCGGGGCGGGTGCTGGCCTCTTTCCCTCCCTCCATTTAGAATCTTCTGTCCACTTTCATCCACATTAAGTTAAGAGGAGCCCACGCCTTGATCCCGCGCTATACCCGCCCAGAAATGGGCCGCATCTGGAGCGATGAAAATCGCTTCCGCACCTGGCTGGCGGTCGAAGTCGCCGCTACTGAAACTCTGGCCGAAGCCGGCATGGTGCCGAAAGAGGCGGCGCGAGCGATTCGCGAGCGATCGGATTTCAGTGTGCAGCGCATTCACGAGATCGAGGCCGAGGTGCGACACGATGTGATCGCCTTCACCACGGCGGTTGCTGAGATCGTCGGTCCTCATGCGCGCTGGTTCCACTACGGACTAACGTCCAACGATGTCGTCGACACGGCGCAGGCCCTGCTTATCAAGCAGGCCTCGGCTCTGATCGCACAAGACCTTGATCGTCTGGCGGAAGTACTGGAACGCCGTGCATGGGAGTTCAAGGACACGCCGATGGTGGGCCGGACCCATGGCATTCACGCTGAGCCCATCACGTTCGGCTTCAAATTGGCCAACTGGTATTCGGAGATGCAGCGCAACATTGCGCGCTTTAAATCCGCAGCAGAGGATTTAAGGGTTGGAAAGTTTTCTGGCGCGGTAGGAATTTTTGCGCACCTGACGCCAGAGATCGAAGAGAAGATTTGCGCCCGCCTCGGTCTGAAGGCGGCGGCCATTTCATCGCAAGTGATCCAACGCGATCGCCACGCGCACTATCTCGCCACGCTGGCCGTGATTGCGTCCACTCTGGATAAGATCGCAACTGAAATTCGCCACTTGCAGCGCACTGAAGTGCGCGAAGCGGAAGAGTTCTTCAGCGAAAAGCAGAAGGGCTCTTCGGCCATGCCGCACAAGCGGAATCCGATAACTTCCGAGCAGATCAGTGGACTGGCACGCGTGGTGCGTGGCAATGCGCTGGCGGGATTGGAAAACGTCGCGCTCTGGCATGAACGCGACATCTCGCATTCGTCGGCCGAGCGTGTAATTCTTCCTGATTCCACCACATTGATCGACTATCTCCTTAACAAGACCACTAATTTGATCGAAACCATGTTGGTCTATCCAGACCGGATGCTGGTGAATTTGGAAAGCACGCGAGGGCTTATTTTCAGCGGACAGCTTTTGCTCGATCTGGTGGAGCACGGTGTTTCCCGCGAAGAAGCGTATCGGGCCGTGCAATCGCATGCCATGCGCGCTTGGAAGGAAGGCCTGGATTTCAAACGCCTGGTGCTGGCCGACAAGAAGATCACTAGTAAAGTTCCGCGGAAACAGATCGAGTATGCCTTCGAGCTGTCGCGCCAGCTAAAAAACGTAAACAAGATTTTCGCGCGGGTTTTTGGAGGTAAGGTCAGCAAAAGCCGCCGCGCAAACCCGGCCGCGCGACTGAAAACCTCGAATCGCATTCGCTAGAACGACTTGTTGGCCGTTCCAGGAGCAGTTCAGAGCAAAGAGCAGTTCAGAGCAAAGAGCGTTCAGAGCAAATTGTTCAGCTTCCCTTCGATTTGTGTTCACCCTTTCCTCCTTGTCTGCATCCTAAATTCGCGCATGGCATATGCTCCGCTCGTTTAGAAAAGCCTGCTCCGGAGAACCACCGTGTCCCTCAGTCATCCCTCGCGACTTTCAGCCTTTCTTCTGGCGGGCGTAGCGCTCTTCCTGACTTTAAGCGTGCCGTCGTTTGCGGTCAGTGGCCAGCAGAAAGCCTGGGCCTTGTTTGAATCCGCCGCCAAGTCCAAGAATGCGGCCCAACGGGCTATTGGCATTCGAGCTCTGGGATTGCTGCGCGATAATGCGCGCGCACGGAAGCTCGCCGAGGGCGTTCTGGAAGACAACAGACCGGAAGTCCGCGCCGCCGCCGCTACCGCTTTGGGTCAAATGCACGCGACGGAATCGATCGCCAAACTGCAAAAGCTTTTGAAAGACGACAGGATCTCCGTTGTTATGGCAGCTGCTCACTCCTTGCGCGATTTAAAGGACAACACTTCCGCGTACTCCGTTTACTACGATGTGCTGACTGGCGAGAGGAAAGGCGATGGCTTGATCGCTCAACAGATGGACACACTACACAATCCTAAAGAACTCGCCATGATTGGGCTGGAACAAGGAATCGGATACGTTCCTTTCGCCGGGATCGGATGGGATGCCTGGCGCTATACGCACAAGAAAGATCCGCACCCGGTGCGTGCTGTGGCCGCCACTCTGCTGGCACATGATCCCGATCCGAAGTCGAGCGCGGCTCTGCTAAAGGCCGCAGTGAGCGATAAAGACTGGATCGTGCGGGCCGCGGCGCTACAAGCCATTGCCGAGCGGGGCGACGCGTCTTTGGAAGAGAAAATTGAAGTCAGCCTTTACGACGTGAATTCGCACGTGCGTTACACGGCGGCTGCCACCGTGATTCGCCTCACCGTTTTAGGACGCAAAGCGGTCCGCAAAGAAACCGAGAAAAAGATTGCGACGACCGATTCTCCGGCCGTTCCTGCCACCTCTGCTTCTCGCTAGCTGACGTACGGACAGGGCTTCGCTCGCCTCGGTCGGCGGTATCCCGCATGTGCATCCTGGCTTGTTTTCCGCGCATCAAACAATTAACCAAGTAGTTAGATCGTAAAGTTCCGTCAAGAGGTCGGAGGTGACCTGTGACTAAAAATGTGTGGAAGTCCCTGGGCGGGATACTGGCCGTTGGAACGCTGAGCGCGACGTTGTTAGCTCAAACCCCGGCTGCTGCGGCCCGCTATGATAATCAAATTCAACCTGCAATCGAACACAAGCTCGCGACCAAGAAGCAACTGAGCGATGTGAAGTCCAGAGTGGAAGATGGCATCGTAACTCTGACCGGCACGGTAGACCTTTACCAGCGCAAGCTGGATGCTGCCAAGCTCGCTCGGAAAACATCGAACGTGCAAGGCGTGCGCAACCTGATCACAGTTGCGGGGCCAAACATTACCGACGCGCAGCTTGAGCAAAAACTAGGTCGGAAACTGACCTACGTTCGCGTTGGCTACGACAACGTGTTCGACTACTTCGCGATCGGTGTGAAGGACGGAGTAGTGACGGTTGAGGGTCAGGATCGGACTGGTGTCGGCCGCGACGAAGCGCTCGCGGATATTTACAATCAGCCCGGCGTGAAGGACGTGGTCGACAAGATTTCCCTGGAGCCCGTCTCGTTTTTCGATGACGATCTGCGGATTCGCGCGGCCCGGGTGATCTACCGCGATCCCGTCCTGAGCAAGTACGCGATCGATCCGGCGCATCCGATCCGCATCATCGTGGACAACGGTCACATCACGCTCTACGGGGTCGTCATCGATGTGATGGATAAGCAGGTCGCCGGGATAAGGGCGAATCAGCTCTTCGGCGCCTTCAGCGTAGATAACAAACTGGTGGTGGAGAAAGATTCCGACCAGTCTAATGGCATGTAGAAAAGGGTGTAAAGCAGTTCTGTCGATCTGGGCGCGGCGCAAGCCGCGCCTTTTTTCTATAGCCGATTAATCAGGGACGCGACATAACCGCCGCCGAAGCCATTATCAATATTCACTACGCTCACATTCGAAGCGCAGGAATTCAGCATGCCGAGCAGCGCCGTCAATCCTTTGAAGGACGCTCCGTACCCCACGCTCGTGGGTACGGCAATCACCGGCACTCCGACCAACCCCCCCACAACGCTGGGGAGCGCGCCTTCCATGCCGGCGCAAACAATTACAACTCGAGCCTTTGTCAGGGCCTCGCGGTTGGCCAGCAAACGGTGAATGCCCGCAACACCGATGTCGTAAAAGTGCTCAACTTTATTCCCCATGATTTCCGCGGTTACCACCGCCTCCTCGGCCACGGAGATATCGCTGGTTCCCGCCGAAACCACAGCGATCGTGCCCTTGCCATACATTTGCGGATCACGCTGCAAAATAATAGCCCGTGCCAGTTCTCGATATTCTGCCGCGCGAACTTTCTTCTTCACCGCAGCAAATTGTTTCTTGTCGGCATGGGTGGCGAGGACGTTGCCCCCGTGCTTCGCGAGGCGCGCGAAAATTTCTGCCGTATGGGATGCGGTCTTGCGCTCTCCGAAAATTACTTCCGGCATGCCTACGCGCAGAGAGCGATGATGGTCAACCTTGGCAAATCCCAGGTCTTCAAATGGCAAATGGCGCAGGCGCTCCACTGCGTCGTCGGGCGAGAGTTTGCCCTTGCGCACCTGCTCGAACAATTTGCGGATGGATTCAGCGTTCACGCGAGCACTCAGCAATCAAAATTCAGCCGAGCGAAGTATAGAGATTAGCATTTCGCGATGAATCGTAGCGCCGGCATCCTGCCGGCTGTCCTGTGGCGTCTCGCCCCGGCGGGTAAAGCGGACATCGGCTGACAAGTTTCTTTAAAGTTTTGAAATTGGAGAGAGATCCTCACCCGCGCGAAGCAGACCGAACTCTGGCAATCACTGCCGTGCAGACTTTTCGCGCAAGTCCAGGCCGGTCGAGGTGAGCCAGAAAAAGCCGGCGCAGCCCACCGGGCTTCACCCTTCCGGCGAGATAAGCAGCGTACATCCGGCTTCCAATGCGGTAGCCCCAAACCCTCGCGATACTTTCAAACTTGTTTTGATCCGCGCGAATCGCCGCCTGTGCGGCTTTTTCGCATGCCGCGCGTGAAAGCACGCCGTCCTCTTCGGACTCGGGCGCCGGCCTTGCAGGGTACAGCACCCGCGACCCGAAGTATGCCACCGCATGCTCTACGACTTGCGTGTAGAAGGCGTCCGCCGTCAGCGCACTTGAGACCCCAGCACCGTTGTTCCTGTTCAGGCCTTGCCCATTCTGCCGCTGCGGCAAGCCGCGGCAGGCGTGATGCAGAAAGCGAGCAGCGTCCTCAGCGGCGTGCATCATTTGAAACTCGCGGATACAAAATGCATTTAGCTGGGGAAGATAGGCACTGCCGCGTTCCTCCACGGTTGCCAGCATCACTTTGAGTTGCAGATCACTAATTCCCTTGCGCGAGAGTAACCGTCGCAGCATTGCATCTGAGGAATTGCCATGCACTTCGGGCAGCATATCGACCAGAAATTTCGGCTGCGTGCCATTGTGCGGCGAATAGCGGTTGATTTCCAGAAACGCCGCGAGGCTGTCGATCAGGTTATAGATAGTTGGGGCGAAGTCCGGACCGGTATCACAGCGGCTCCACTGGTCGAGAAATAAACGATAGCTTTCATATTTTTCGAGCGGCGTCGCGTTAAAAACACAGACCACATCGTCGTTCACTCGCACTGCATCCACCTTGTCTACACGCTCCCCTGCGGCGCGCCAATACAGGGCGTCAATGTTCTGCAACACGGTCAGAATTCGCGTGCCAGGCATTTGCTTCTGCAACACAGCCGGCAGATGCCCCGGAGCCAGATGCGACTCGCCAAAGAGCACGAGGATCACCGCTTCGGGATGACGTTCGCGAATTTCCGCTAGTTTCGCCGCAGCGTGACGATCGCGCGCTCCGATTTTCCGCAGATTTTCACGGGGCATGCAATCCAGACCGTAGATGGCATCGCCGTGATCGCGGGCCGCAACGAGCAATTCGTAAAATGGACTCCAGTCGTAGCCCCAGTCGATATCGAATCGAATGCGCTGGCGCAGTTCGGTTTCGTCAATTTCTCGCCGCCACCATTCGTCAAGAATGTGCTGGTCACGGGCAAAGATGGTTTCGACTCCGAGCACAACTGGCCGATCTCCAGTGAGCGCACGCTCCTCGATAAGCGATGCTGCATAGCGCTGGGCGCCGGGAAGCGCGTGGTAGTCGCCGATCAAAACAACATCGGCGGCGTGCAACGCAAGTTGGATCGCTTGCGAATCGAGAAGAGAATCGTAACTGTGGAAAGCCTCGTTGAACTCTCGCAGATATTTGCGCCGACTGTGCGAATCCTGGGCACGGATTTCTCGTTCCACGCCAGCCAACGCGTGGAGTTGAGCTATGCTGCGGCGGGATCGCAAGTTGGCCGTGGATGCCATACGTCAGCTTCTAGCTCCTTCTAACTCTCGCTCTCAGTCTTGACTTCCTGTTCGGCAACTCCCTATGCTCCAACTCGAGGTGATAATGCATCCCCGCGCTGGAGGCGCATTGCCGAACCACCCGCCGCAGAATCTGACGATCGCAACCACCGGCGCCAGCGGTTCGGTATTTCTGCGGCATTTACTGCTCTCGGTCGAACGCGATGTTCGCGTTCGAACCGTCAACTTCATTGCCTCGGACTCCGCCTTGCGCGTGATGGCTGAAGAACTCGGCATCCAGGGACGCTCGAATCTTCTCGCCAGAATCTTGCTCGGCCGAACTCCCGGCTCCGAAAAACGTTCCCTAAAATCAACGCGAGGAAAGGCCATCGGCAACGCAAGCGGATCATCCAAAAATAAAATCTCCAAAAGTAAAATCAAAGAACAATCAAACGCTGATATCGGCGCCAACGTGGCCAGCGGTTCTTATCCCGCCGATGCCATGATCGTGCTCCCGTGCAGCGTGGGCACTTTGGCCCGCATTGCGAACGGCGTCGCTTCGCAACTGATCGAGCGCGCGGCTGATGTCTGCCTCAAAGAGAAGCGCCCGCTGGTGCTCTGCGTACGCGAGACGCCGCTCAACAAAATTCACATCCGCAACATGTACCGCGCCGCTGATGCAGGGGCGACCATCTTTCCGCTCATTCCGGCCTTCTATTACCGGCCGTCAAGCTTAGATGACATGGCCCGCGAGTTCGCCTATCGCGTGCTGGCTCACCTCGGCCTTCCGCAACCCGACGCCTTCCGCTGGAAGGGTTGAGCCATCAACCACTTACGCGCCTACATTTAAAAAGTCTTCGACCTTAGGGAAAGATCGGCCTGAACTGAGGGAATCTCCAGTGTAGGCAGCCAAGCGGACGGCTTACAGATACCCGGCGGTCATGTACGAGCGGGGAACTTCCGGAAACAACGCGCTGCATTCACTGTGAAGGTGCGATGCGGCTACGATAATGAGGCGCGACGCTTGACCACAACTCTTCAAACTCGGTGCTGCATTGTGGGCGGCGGTCCAGCCGGCATGATGCTCGGTTTCCTGCTCGCTCGTGCCGGCGTGGACGTTGTTGTGCTCGAAAAGCACGCCGATTTCCTGCGCGATTTTCGCGGCGATACCATTCATCCCTCCACTCTCGAAGTCATGTACGAATTGGGGATTCTGGAAGAGTTTCTCAAACGGCCTCATCAGGAAGTACGCGAACTGTCCGCCCAGGTGGGCGATGAAATGCTCGGAATCGCCGACTTCAGTCACTTGCCAACACATTGCAAATTTCTGGCGTTAATGCCGCAATGGGATTTTTTGAACTTCATTGTCGAGCAGGGCAAACGCTATGCCCGTTTCCAGGCGAAGATGCAGGCGGAAGCCGTCGGTCTGATCAAGCAAGATGGCCGCATCGTAGGAGTAAGTGTGAAAACTCCAGCCGGCCTGGTTGAAATTCGCGCGGGCCTTACCGTGGGAGCTGACGGGCGGCATTCCATTGTGCGCGAGCTCGCGGGCTTTGAGGTCGAGGATTTGGGGGCGCCGATCGACGTTTTGTGGATGCGCATCAGCCGTCGCCCCAACGATCGGGAGCAGACTCTGGGACACGCGGTGGCCGGAAGGATTTTGGTCATGATCAACCGCGAAGATTACTGGCAGTGCGCCTTCGTTATTCCGAAGGGGGCCGCGGATGAGATTCGCAAGCGCGGGATCGAGCAGTTTCGCCAAGACATCGCAAACCTTGAGCCTTTCCTCCGCGATCGCGTCAACGAACTGCGCGAGTGGAATGATGTGAGCCTGCTGACCGTGAAAGTTGATCGTCTGCGAAAGTGGTGGCGGCCCGGACTTCTGTGCATTGGGGACGCGGCACATGCGATGTCACCGGTCGGAGGAGTCGGAATCAATCTTGCGATTCAGGATGCGGTCGCGTCCGCCAATATTCTGTCTGCGAAACTGGGCGCCGATAACCTGAGCGACCGCGACCTCGCTGCCGTACAACGCCGCAGAGAGTTTCCTACCCGCGCAACGCAAAGGCTTCAGGTTGCGATTCAGAACCGGGTAATTCGCCGGGTATTGTCGAGTTCTGAGGCTTTGACCGTTCCGTGGCCCCTTCGGCTGCTGCAATTATGGCCTTCCCTGCGCCGCATCCCCGCGCGCGTGGTTGGACTTGGATTCCGTCCGGAGAATGTGCGCACGCCGGAATCGAGTCAAAGTCACTAAGGATTTTTAATCGATGTCCTGGGCACGGTGATAGGATTCGTTAGTTCTTAGCCTGCGACGCTGCTCTATTTTTTGCTGGAATGCTGCGGAAGGCGCACATGTTCAAGAAGCAATCAGGATCGTACCTTCATATTGGATCTTCTGCCGTGATTCTTCGCCTGGCGCTGTTGACCGCTGTTGCAGCGATTTCAGCTGCCATGTCAGCCTCCGCCGCAGATGATCGCAATCCTTATGCCGGCGACGCGAAGGCCGCGAAGGCGGGTGAGTATGAATTCCGCATCAACTGCGCCCTTTGTCACGGACTGGGTGCACACGGCGGCGGTCGCGGCCCTGACCTTACTCGAGCGCAGAAGAAACATACTCACAACGACGCTGAGATGATTCAGGTAATCAGTAACGGCATCCCGGGAACGGTCATGCCTGCCAATGGCACCAACGGCCAGGGCGTGGGCATGACCGATGAAGAAATCTGGCAGATCATCACTTACATCCGCAGCGTCGAAGTGAAGGCTTCAGCCAACTCCGCAGGCGACGCTCGACACGGCAAGCAACTTTTTTATGGCGATGCGAATTGCTCACTGTGCCATTCGGTCGAAGGTAAGGGCGGACACGTGGGGCCCGACCTCACTCCCGTGGGCGGTTCGCGAACTAGAGAAGCAATCATCGATTCCGTGCGCAACCCCAGCCGCCGGCTGGCCTGGGGCTTAACTGAGTCGACCAAAGAATTTCCCCAGGAGTACGAAACGATTACGGTTGTGATGGCCGACGGAAAAGAAATCAAAGGTGTGGCTCTGAACGAAGACAACTTCAGCGTTCAGATGATGGACGCGAGTGAGCAGGTCTATCTGCTGGAAAAGGACAAGCTGCGCTCCTTCAAGAAGAGCCGCGATTCGATGATGCCCATCTACAAACCCGATCTCTTGAGCGATAAAGATCTCGACGACGTTGTGGGTTACCTGATTAGCATAGGTGTGAAATGACGCGCTGGGTCGTGGATAGTATTTCGCGAGTTAGGCAGGGTTCTTATCGCGGAGCTCGGAGAAAAATGCCGCGGAGATCGCGGAAAAAATTTCTGGTTCTTCTCACCATTTTCTTTGCTTACGGCCTCTTCGCTTCGCAGACCCGCGCCCAAGTTACATTCGAGCGAATTCTGAACCCCGGCAAGGAGCCACAGAATTGGCTGACTTATTCCGGCGACTATTCCGGACGTCGCTTTAGTCCCCTCGACCAGGTGAATGCCACCAATGCGCATTCGCTGGCGGCGAAGTGGGTCTACCAAACTGGAGCCACTGGAAAAATCGAAACTACTCCTTTGGTTGTGGACGGTATTCTTTACGCCACCGCGCAGGACGACCGCGCCTTCGCTCTGGATGCGCGCACCGGCCGCCCGATCTGGATGTATCAATACCCGGTTCCCACCGACATTCGTCCGTGCTGTGGGCATGTGAATCGCGGGCTCGCTATTCTAGGCGACAAAGTTTTTCTGGGAACACTCGATGCTCACGTCATCGCGCTCGATGCGAAGACAGGCAACGTCGTTTGGAATGCAACCGCAGCGGATTACCGCACCGGATACAGCTTCACCGTCGCGCCCCTCGCGGTAAAGGGTCTGGTGGTGATTGGCGTCTCCGGTGGCGAGTACGGCATTCGCGGATTCATCGATGCCTATGACGCCGGTACGGGGGAACGCAAATGGCGTTTCTATACCGTGCCTGGACCGGGTGAAGCCGGACATGAAACATGGGAAGGCGATTCCTGGAAGATTGGCGGCGCTCCCGCATGGAACACGGGAACCTACGATGCGGCGACAAACCAGATTTTCTGGCCCACGGGAAATCCATCGCCCTCGAACCGTGGCGAAGGCCGCGCCGGTGACAATCTCTACAGCAACTCTCTGCTCGCTCTGGACGCTGATACTGGCAAGATGAACTGGCATTTCCAGTTCACCCGGCACGATGAGCATGATTGGGATGCGACGCAGGTTCCGGTAATAATCGATGCCGCTGGCAAGCATCTGATCGCGCAAGCTAACCG
>JAOAPI010000023.1 GCA_025462865.1 Candidatus Sulfotelmatobacter sp.
TTCCGTTCCTTGGGCGGAGCGACCGACTCTCTGTGCTGGCGCTCGATCAATTCAGCCTCATCCTCGGAGCACATCTTATCCAGCGGTATGGTCTACTCCAGAAAACAGCACGACGTTCAAAGGGAGGGCTGGCGCCATGGCAGAAGCGCCGAGCCTCGGAACTTCTTCATGAGAACATGCACGGCCGGATCCGGCTTTCTGAAATTGCCCGCGAATGCGGACTTTCCGTCAGCCACTTTGCCCGCTCCTTCAAAACCTCTTTCGGCACCTCCACTCACCAGTGGCTGATGCAACATCGCATTGACCACGCCAAAGAATTGATGAGCCAGACCAGCATGTCGCTGATCGAGATCGCGATTCAGTCGGGATTTAGCGATCAGGCAGCGTTCACTCACACATTCCATCAACTCGTTGGCATCAGCCCCGGAAGATGGCGACGGCATTACACGACCAGGCATTTCCGAGCGTAAGGCCGCTTCAGCGCTAACTTAAGCAGGGCAGGCTAGAAGTTGACCCACCCGATCGCTTTCTGGGCGATAACTTCCGAGTAGCCGACAATCCGCGAAGTTGGCTTCGTTGGTTTCAGATGTTAAACGGTTTGACTATGAGGTATGTTCAAGCTGCGGCTTGTCTTAAGAGATCTTCGATTTTATTATCCAGATTCCGGGCGACCGCTAGCGCGTCGTGATTCCCATAAGGCGCTAAGAAGCTCGCCGTCCTGTCGTAGGACAAATGCACGCCATCGGCCCGCTCATCCACTAGCACGGTGACCGGCGCGTAAGAACCCGCATCCGGAACATGCTTGACCATTTCCTTCATGATGAGGGGATTGCCGATGACGAAGCGAATCATCTTCAGAGTCTCGCGGCCCGTTTCTTTGCGCAGAATCGCGCCGTGATCCAACTGCGTAAACAGCATTAGTCCTTCTGTGCTCAGGCCTTTCTCAACTGCGCTTTGCAGTTCGGCAAAAGAGCGCGCTTCGTGAGTTGATCTCCCAAATTCAGCCATATCCGGATGACCGATGGCGGCATTCACACCGGCTATTACTTCATCAAACTGCTTGGAAGTCGTCAGGCTGAACCGCTCTATCTCGATTTTTCTTATCATCTCGAATCTCTTTGTAGTTGTTGATGTAGAAATTCGCTAGTCCGACCGTTGGCAAGGTGAGCCGCGGCGGCGTTGTAATGCGCCCATTATGACGAGAGAAGGCATGATTCTGACCCGGATAGCTGTAGACCATTGCGTTCGGTTTCTTAGCAAGTGCCGCTTTGATCTCCGCTTGTGCAGCCTTGGAAATGAACTCATCCTCTTCGGCTACATGCATGAGAAGGGGCGATATAGGCGGAGAACGTGCCGTCATGTCCGCCTATGGTTATGTGATCTTTCATTGTGTTCTCCTCGGATGACCACGTTCATTTTCATCCGCGCCTCCGCCGATATCATGATCGGCGGAGGAGTAGTCTTTGGTTGAGGAACTAGTGATTGGCTGGCGCGGAGGCAGCAGCCTCTTCGATGAGTTTGGCCGCTTCCTTGGGGTGAGACATGTAGGCGACGTGGCTGGAATTCACTTCGACCGTCTTAGCATTGGCGCGCTTCGCCATCATGCGTTCCTGTATCGGATTGATCGACCGATCTGCGCTGGCCACCATGTAAGAGGTCGGTTTGTTCTTCCAGGCGGGATTCGTGACCTTGTGGGTGAATGAATCGGTGGAGATCGGCACCTGCGCTATAGCCATGAAGTGAGCCTGGGCGGGGGGAATATCCGCTGCGAAATCGGCAGCGAAATGGTCCTGTTCGATCCACCAATTTCCATTGCTGTCCGGCTTGAATGCCTTAGAGGCTTGCGGCACCGCCGTTTCGATCGACGCACAGCTCTCACCTTCATCGAGCGCAAATGCAGCAATGTATACCAGTGCCGCAACGTTTGGATCGTTGCCGGCCTCGCTGATGATGGATCCGCCGTAGCTATGGCCGACCAGGACGACCGGGCCGCCCATGGCATCGATTGCGGCCTTCGTGTATTTCTGGTCGTCGGCGTACGAGGTCTCGGGAGGCTGCGCGACAGACACCGTGTAGCCATCCTTCTCAAGGATCTTCGCGACGGCGTCCCAGCCGGAGCCATCGGCGAATGCCCCATGCACCAAAACCACATTCTTGATGCCCGTCGGTGCGGGACCTGCCGCAGCAGCGTTCAGAGCCGCGCCCATCAGCATAGTAACGATTACAACCGAGTAGGTCTTCTTCATGATCATTTTCCTCCCTGGTGGAGCTTCAGCGGATCGTGCGTTAAGCCTCGAACTCGCAAACACACCATATCCGCAAAGCACCACGACACTATTGAAAGCTCAGACCACTTTTGTGAGTTCCTGCTCCAAAATGGACTGAAAGGGGGCGAGAAGACTACTTCTGGGCTGAGTTCAAAACGAAGACTTCAGCCGCATGGCGAATCGGCGACGATATCGCATCTACAGGAAAATTCAGAGGAACACATCACCGGGCGACTAATTTGATGATGGGATCTATTCGGGGGTTGAAGGGACTGACCCTTAAATGTTTTGGACAAAAATCCTACGGCTTGAGTTTTCGCGCCTCCATTTTGCCGGAGTCGCACCAACGACGTTCGCAAACGTCCGGGTAAGGGCGGCTTGATCAGAGAACCCAGTCTGCGCGGCAATTTCCACCAACGAGTTATTGGTTTCCGACAGAAGGCCCTTCGCGATCTCAACGCGCTGCAGAATCAAGTAACGATGTGCGGAGGTCCCAAACGATTTCCTGAATGATCGCGCAAAATGGCTGACTGAAAGCCGGCATTCCTCGGCAAGTCTTTCTAATTTCACCTCGCCGTCCAAGTGCTCCTGGAACAATTCAACGACGCGGCGCCTTTGCCACGGTGCCAGGCCCCCTTTGAACTGCGACATTCCTTCACGACTCTGACCATACCGCCCGACAAGGTGCGAACAAATCGTCAAGATGAAAGAATCCATGAACAACTGCGAGAACATCTCCGGCCGATTTAGGCACGGCAGGATCAGTTGCGTCAGGTGATGGAGAGCCGGGTCGGAGGTTCCATAAACGCAGTGGAGACGCTTAACTCTAGACATTCCGGCATCGTCCGTGAGGGCATCCATGGTTGCACGGGGAACATGGTAGTGGATCCAGTCGATCGGGCCCGGGTTTCGGATACTCGAATTTGATTCCAGGTCGCACATTGCAACCCCTCCCACTGGCCATGCCCCCGTCTTTGTGTGCCTGCCATCGGTCCAAAGTTCCCATTCCCGGGAATTCGCATGATTCAGATGAACCGAAACAACGTACGCCCTTTCAGACGGGATGGACGCAGTTCGCTCCGGGATGCCGCTCCGTGCAATCAGCCGGGTAATCGCCATTTGCGGCCGGACGACGGAAACCGCAGAATCGATGGCAACATGGGGCGGTTGGTTCATGGTGAAATACTTCGCCATCTGCGCGCCATGGGCGCTTGCAGGGGTTTCAGGCGGTTGCGCGGAATTCCGATTCTGTTCGCAGGTGTGGGCTTTATTCACGGCGATCTCCAACGAAAGACGACCGGTCACCTTATTATTGAGGACCGAAGGATACCACCTTTTGCAGCACATTTTTCAAAGGGTCTAGGCAAATAGATCGAGAATTTGGGCAGGAATCGACAAATTTAGCCCTTTCCGACAAGCCGCGGACGGGTAATTGCTGGCCAGATCCGTTCAATGGCTCCGATTCACAGCGAGATTTCACATCGCGAGCACGATCCGCGCGAAATGCTTCTGCTCTCTGCCGGCAGACTATTTCAGGACGTCGGTTATGTCCAAGCGAGCATCTACCGCATTGCATCTGCAGTAAACGCGCCCAAGGGAACTTTCTATAATTACTTCAAGAGCAAAGAAGACCTAGCATTGAGACTTGTAGATCGACAATTCGAGGCTCTTCATGAATCTCTTTCTCGATCAACGGGTCATACTGCAAGCGATCAACTGAAGGAGCACCGCAGCTTTTTGGTCCTAGAACCACCGATGGTTGAAGTTGCCCCGCTTCAACTTCTGGCGACCCTTGCTGCGGAGGCACCAGCAATCCCAGTCGCGCTTACGCAACGTATCGCTCGTGGCACAGACGCCTGGATCAGCGAAGTAGGCGACTTGATCTCACGGATTCAGATAGAAAGCGGCATACCAACTGCGCAAGATCCCAAGAAGATGGCGTCGCTTCTGGTGACTTACTGGTACGGAGCGATCGTTCGTAGGAAAGTGGAACCATCTTTGAAACTCCTTGACGACTTTCTTCCGTCCTTTGTCCGCACCGGGGTCTTCTGAAAAAGACCTTGAACCGAATATCCTCGTTTTGAAAGACATCGCCGCCGTTCGAATCCTGAGAGTCGACCGCGTAGCTACTCCCGGATGACGGGCAAAGCGGAAGTAATCTTTGGGTTAGCGCTTATGGCATAAGGCCCCCTTTGCCTAATGTTCGAGACAGTCGACGCCGTCCCTGATCGTTAAGCGCGACTCATTTTAGGCAAGAAAAACAAAATCAGCAAAATCCTGCAAGAGAGCACGTTCGCAAGAGCCTAAGGTTAACCGGTCTCGTGTTTGTTAAGGTCCAGTTCTATAGAAAATGCTCTTTTCTAGGGTCTAAGTGAACCATGGCCAAAACTAATCCAGCGGTGCACGTGCGGATGATCGAGGAAACGCCTGCGTACTGGAGGGTTGTTTTCGATTACCCGCCTTTTAACATCGTGGACGCCAGCATATTCGAAGCCCTACAGGATCTGCTCGCGCGAATGGACGCCAGCCCGAGCCTGCGGGTCGTCGTATTCGAAAGCGCGAACCCCGAGTTTTACCTTTCCCACTTTGATTTGACCGGCAAGATAGGGAACATCATCACTGCTGTCGGGGCTTCGGGCCTCCCGATCCTGCTGGATACGTTCGTGCGTCTCACCAAGTCTCCGGTGGTCAGCATCGCGAAGATCCGAGGCTGCGTGCGGGGCGTGAGCAGCGAGTTCGTCCTCGCCTGCGACATGCGCTTCGCGTCGCGGGAGAACACGCGACTCGGCCAACCCGAAGTCGGAGTGGGACTGCATCCCGGCGGCGGCGGTGCGGAACGTCTTCCACATCTGGTCGGTCGGGGCCGGGCACTCGAAATCGTTCTCGGCGCGAACGATTTCGACGGCGACACCGCGGAACGATACGGATACGTCAACCGGGCACTTCCGGACGCCGAACTGGACGGCTTCGTCGACGCACTCGCGCGCCGGATCGCCTCTTTTGACCGGCGTGCCATCGCCGCCGCGAAGAATCTCGTCAACCAGGTCTCGCTGCCGCCCGCCGACCGACTCCTCGACGCCATCACCTCTTTTGAGACCGCGCTGACGTGGCCTGAAGCGCAGCAGCGAATCCAGAATGTGTTGCAACGCGGACTCCAACGAGACAGCGACTTCGAGACTCGCTGGCCCGAGGTACTCGACATGCTGCTTGAGACGTAGTCACCGTGTGGCGATGCGCAGCCTCGCCAGCTGGCAAACTTGCTCGCGACGCCATCCGGCTTTTGGAAACGGGAACTCCTCGGTGCCAAACCCATCGCGGTGTGTTCGTTGCGCGGCCCCTCGCTCACGGCCCGAGATCCTCGACGAGTGACGAGCAAACCGGAGACTGACTTAACATCCATCGTTGGATCTGAGGACTTCAGCTGATCTGGCCCAGAATCGCCCGTGCCTCCGCTGCTGGATCGGCCGCTTCGGTAATGGGGCGGCCCACGACGATGTAGCTGGCTCCGGCGGCGATGGCTTCTGCTGGGGTGGCCACGCGGGCTTGATCTCCGTGGCGGGAGCCGGCGGGGCGGACGCCGGGGGTGACGATGGCGAAATTATGGCCCAGTCCGGCGCGCACAGCGGCGGTCTCGTGGGCGGAGGTGACGATGCCCTTACATCCGTTGTCCAGAGCCAGGGTGGAGAGGCGTAGGACTGCCTCACGCACCGTTCCCTGGAGCCCGACTTTTTCCATTTCGTTTTGGTCGAGGCTGGTGAGAACGGTCACGCCGAGTACGAGCAGGGCTGGGTTGACGATGCGGGCCGCGTCCACGGCGGCATGGAGCATTTTGCCGCCGCCTGCGGCATGGACGGTCAGCATACTCACGCCGAGCTTGGCTGCCTCGTGCACCGCCGCCGCGACAGTGGTAGGGATGTCGTGATATTTCAGGTCGAGGAAGACACGGCGGCCCGAGGCGACGAGATCGCGCACCCATCGCGGGCCTTCAGCGGTATAAAGCTGCATCCCGACTTTGTAGGTCAGCGCCGAGTCGCCGACGGCCGCCACGATTTTCTGTGCGGCCGCCGCCGTGGAAACATCCAGGGCGACAATTAATTTTTCGCGGGGATCGCTTTTAGGGGCGTCAGGGGTATTACCAGGGATGCCGTGGGGAAGAGTGGCCTGCATCCCTGCCAGTGTAGAGTTTTTAGGGAAGTTTCGCCACAGGATGATTCGCGGCGACCGTTTGGTATAGCGGACGGTGGTGTCTGGTTCCCGGCTTCACTATGTCCAGGCGGACCTTTTGCAGACCCCGCTCCTGGAACTCTAACGCGCGTGCGGCAGCGTAGGACAGGTCGATAATCCGCCCCTGCACGATCGGACCGCGGTCGTTAACCTTCACCACAACCGCCCGGCCGTTGCGGAGGTTTGTGACCCGTACATAGCTTCCCAGCGCAAGCGTTGGGTGGGCGGCAGTCATGTCGTACATGTCGTAGTCTTCGCCACTAGCCGTAGTCTTCCCGTCGAAAAACTCTCCATACCAGGAAGCTGTCCCAACTTGATACGGCTTGGTTTTGGCCTGTTTGCGGATCTCGGGTTTCGGGATTCGGCTAGTCTCAGCTGAACTGGCTTCCGAGTTGTTTGGTCCCTGAGCCGCTCCCAAGCCGACGATCAAAAAGGCAATCATCAGTCCGTGAGCTATACGTCTGCGCATTCAGTTCTCCTCGCATCTCAAAGTCGTTCGAACTAGTACTTCTCCGTTAACGTCCTTAAATCGTAGGGGGAGGGGGAAAGCTTGTCAACCCGAAAGTGCGTGGCCTATGGTGATCTCGTAGTAACGGATATCTCACGTAACTTGTTGTTAATCATGAGTAATACGCAATATGTGGTTACAAACAATCATCTTATGTGTTTACCACATAATAAATACCCAAGCCACCGTAGGCAGGGAAGAAAATACATCCTCAATGGTTTCAATGGTTTACGGATAGCTTCTTTCTAAATTGTTTATTGTGAGTATTTTAGGTACAAGGTTGCTAGCGGCAAAGAGATATTCTTTTCGCCCGTTGAGTACGGAAGTCCAAAGAGCTCCTGGCAAAGGGACTATGGCTGAGAAACCACCTGTCGTATTAACTATCGCAGGATTTGACCCCTCCTCCGGCGCGGGCATTACCGCCGACATCAAGACCATCGCCGCACATGGCTGCTATGGCGTAGCCTGCATCACGGCCCTGACCGTGCAATCGTCAGTAGGGGTGAGCCGTGTCGAGGCCATTAGTCCAGCATTAGTTACCGCCACTTTAGAAGAGCTTGCCGCCGACGTCTCTATTTCAGCGGTTCATATCGGAATGCTGGGGACGGCGAATGTAGTCAGGGCGGTGGCAGAATTCCTCAGTCGCGGCTCCGGGAAGTCCAAACTGCCCAATATTGTTCTCGATCCTATCCTGAAGTCCTCCTCTGGAGCAGATTTGCTGGATGCTTCCGGGACCAGAATACTGATCGAAAAGCTGATCCCGCTGGCTGACGTCATCACTCCTAACGTCGATGAAGCAGCCACCCTTACCGGATTGAAGGTGAGGGACCTCGACGAAATGAGGGCGGCGATTGCCAAACTGCATCGGATGGGCTCGCCCGCCGCAGTGATCACAGGGGGGCATCTTGAGAAGGCAATTGACCTGTTAAGCTTCACGACGAAGAACGGCCTGGAGCAGGAAGTATTTAAGGCCGAGCGCCAGCGCTCAAGTTCCACGCACGGCACGGGATGCGCCTTCGCCACGGCAATCGCCTGCCATCTGGCACTTGACCGCGGATTAGCCGAAGCTACGCTGCTGGCCAAAACCTACGTTACGGCGGCGATTGCGGCTGGACATCCTTTAGGACGCGGCACCAGCCCCGTGAACCATCTCTACCGCATGAACGAGCAGCGACGCAGCGTGGGATCAGGGAGCGAATCGTAAGCACTAGTATCTGAGGGGAGGCACGAGAGGCAGCTGAGGGTTCAGTCGCGATCTATATCGGAAGGAGTCTTGAGCAGAATCCCTGCCACAAACGATGCGGTCGCGGCCAGCAGCCATTCAATCCGCCACATCTGGATGGCTTGAAATTCCGCCAAGTTCGAAGCTTTGTAGAAGAGGCTAACGCCAATCGCGCCGACCACACATCCCAAGCCGATGATGAATGCAATCAGGGGCGCCGTCGGCAATCCAACCCACCGTTGAATCTCGTGGAAGTGTAGATATTGCAGCCACTCGGGAAAGGAAACCTTGCGCCATGAAGCCGCGGCCCAGCCTTTCCGAGCATGGATCCATGCTGCGGTACCCGTCCATACTCCGACCATACGCGCTGCGTCAGGGCCGGTGGGAGCCGATGCGGGGCGCCGCAATCCGCAGGTATGGCAAAACCGGGCGCCTATCATGAACTCGCTTTCACATTCCGCGCAAGCTTCCGCTGCGAATTGGATCTGGATCGGCGGAGGCGTCTCGATTAAAGGATCGAGAACCGTAGGAGACCGCCAGAATTCCTGCGCTGTGTTCTGAATTACTTCGCCCATAAATTTTGATAGGAACGTGTACCTTCACTAACGCAACTCGACGACCAAATCCTGTGAACTATTAGATCTTTTCAATTCAGAGACTTGCATTTTTATCTTGTCGGCTTCTGACCTTGATTCGCGCAATTCTTACCCACAACGCCCGGTAAAGACGGCCCGGTTACGCTAGTTTTCCCATTGGTTGTTTGCCGATTATAAGGGTTAACTCTTGACGCGACACTCAATTGCTCACGGGATGACGATTACGCCTTTGGTTCGTCTCGTGCTCCGACCAACTTCAGTTAAACTGAAACTTACTCCGTAAGAATTGGAATGCGTCCTGACAGTGGCAATCATAATCCTTAGAAGTACAGTGTCCATCCTCGTGTTCTGCCTGCTGTCGATGAATGTCTTTGGTCAAGCTTCTGCACCGGCAGCCATTGCTCAATACGCCCCCGGGCATGTTTCCGAGCACGATCCGCTGGTCGACGTTGCCTTCGAACACTTCTACAACATGGATTACGATCGCTCGATCCAGGAGTTCGAGAAAGTTTTGGATCGGCATTCGAGTGATCCTTCTGCTGTCAATCACCTGATGACGGCGGTACTGTTGCGCGAGCTGTACAGGATGGGCGCAATGAATACTGGCGAGTATGCTAACGACAGTTTCGTCGGCCAGGCGCATCGCCCCGCCGATCCCAGGGTGAAAGAGCAAATAACACGTCTGGTTGATCGCGCAGAGAATCTGGAGGAGTTGCAACTCAAGGCAAATTCCAAGAACGTGGAGGCCTTGTATGCTCGCGGGGTAACCCGGGCGCAGTTTGCTCTGTATACCGCCCTGGTAGAGCGCGCCTGGTTTTCCGCCCTCCGCAATGCCGTCGGCGCCCGCCGCGACCATGAACGCGTACTCGAACTGGACCCCCAATATGTGGACGCAAAGCTGGTAGTTGGCACGCACAATTACGTAATGGGCAGCCTGCCCTGGAGCGTGAAGGTCGCGGGAACGATGGTGGGACTTAGCGGAACGAAAGAGAAGGGTTTTGAATATCTGCACGAAGTCGCCAACAGCAGCGGCGAAAACAGTGTGGACGCCAAGGTTGTACTTAGTTTGTTCCTGCGGCGCGAGCACCGCTTCGACGAGGCACGCGCCAATATGCACGATCTCGCATCGCGTTATCCCAGGAACTATTTATTTCCCCTGGAGGAAGCCAATCTGTTGCGGGCAGACCGCCACTTCCCTGAGGCCGCCGCAGCGTATCGCAAAGTATGGCAGAACGGACGCGAAGGCAAATTCGGCACTCTTCACTATGAAATCGCGGCATGGGGACTCGGCGAGTTGCTGCGAAGCCAGAAGGATTACGCCAATGCCGCCTCTGCCTATGAGCTAGTAAGCGAAGCCCAGAATCCAGATCCCGAGACGCTGCAGAAAGCAAATCTGGCGGCCGGTGAAATGTACGACCTGCTTCAGAAGCGCGAACTAGCCGTGAAGAAATATCAGATCGTGTTAGCCGAAAACGCCGGCACTCCTCCCGCCGAACTGGCGCGGAAGCACATAAGAGAAGCATATCGGGAGTAAGCTCCCAGCCTGAAAGTCGCTGAGATCGAATCCTATTGCGACAGGACGACCATGTATCCAGGATTGGTAATCGTATAGGGCGACCCTGAGGCCTGGGTGAAGTTGGTCGTTGTAATCGTATACACAAACAACTTGCCCGAGGACTGGCTTAGAGCATAAAGATGGTTCGCATTGTCCCAAGCCAACTGATCTACTTCGTTCGTAGTGAGCAGGCCGCTGAAGGGCGTGATTGGATTTGCTCCATTGAAGCGGAAAATCTGTAAGCCGCCCGTGCCGGCGACTGCGAGGAGTTTGCCGGACGGAGATGCTAAGACTCCGGTTATGGTCGCGACCGCCACCTTCGGCATATTCGAATAGGTGCTGGAGGTGGTGAGGTTCCCGGAACTGTCAGCCGTATAGGTCGCTAGTTGGTCAGGGCCCACTGGTTGTAGCGTTGAGATGTTGATCGGCTGCATGGGAACCGCCACGTGAATTGTGGCATCGGCGGCTGCGAGGCCCGGACAGTACATCTGTCCGGACTTTGCAATCGGCATGGATGGGGAGATGTTCAGGTCCGTCAACGCGCCACTACTGCTTCGCAGGAACCCAAAGATGTTCTGAGCCCAGTGATAGCAGCTCGCTCCGTAGGCGTACTCATTGCTTCCGAGGAAGCTCAGTGCCACCTGGAAGATTGGGCTGGAGGCCGTTGTCACTCCCAGATAGCTGAGTTCGCTTGTGGAAACTTCTGTATTGAAGAATTGGTAAGCGTTGTTGGCGCAGTCGCTGTAAATATCCAGATCGTACAAAGTTGCGCCAGTTTGGTCGAGAAACAGTGCCACCGGACCACCGCAGTTCGACTGGTTAAATTGGCTTGCGTTAATTGAGCCGACCTGTTGGAGGGCGCCATTATTTGCCGTGTAGTACGAATTGATCTCAACCCCGTTAGTGAAAAACAGATGTCTTCCATGCGCTGCCATGGATGCGCCGTATTCCAAGCCGGTCGAGAAAGGCGATCCTGATATTTTCGCGAGCGTGCCGTTGGAAGCTGCGCTGTAAGCGTTGATTTCAACCTTGTTGCTTTGGGGACTGTTGGATACATACACATACGCGGTAGGCACATTGGTTACGCCAACGGTCGCGGCCGGAGTTCCTTGGGCTGCAAGCGCCTGCGGCTGCGACGCCGCGATGGCGGTCGTTCCGCAACCGGTCAGTAGTATGGAAGCTGAAATGGACAGAACAATGAGAGCGGTACAGAAAGGACGAGTGGCAAACCCGGACATACAAAACCTCTCAAACAGTGCTGACTTAGTGTCCATGGACTAATGGAAGGTTGCCGCGACTCAAAGGAACTTTCGGATTACAATTACGTACATCTGGCTGAGGACGGACTATGTATTGCAACTATTGTGGCAAAGTAATTCAGGACGATGCGGCGATATGTGCTTACTGCGGCATTCGAGTTGGCGCATCGGTCGCACGCAGGCGTTTAGTGCGACCCCGGCAAGGACGTAAGATCGCCGGCGTCTGCCTGGGTTTCGCCGAATATTTCGATATTGATGTCACCGTGGTGCGGCTGGTCTGGCTGATTGCGTCTTTCATGACTGGAATCGGCCTGTTCGCCTATCCCATTGCCTGGATCGTGATGCCGGAAGAGCCGCTGCTTCTGGCTGCGCCGTTTGCCGCGCAGCACGCGACGAACTCGTAACCGCCATGATTCGTCGGCAAATCAAAAGTGACGGTGCGGAGATCTCCTACCGCGTGCTGGGCGAAGGTCCTCCTGTAGTTCTGTTGCATCCTTTCCCGGTAAATCACGAATTTTGGCTGCCTGTGGCGGAGACTCTCTCCACGCGCTACCGCGTAATTCTCCCCGATATGCGCGGTCACGGAGACTCAGGTATAGGCGACGGCCCCGCAACAATGGAGAAACATGCCGCCGACCTTGCTCGAGTGATGGACGATGCCGAGATCGGCCGCGCTCCGCTGGTCGGCGTTTCTATTGGCGGATACGCTCTGTTCGAATTCTGGCGGCGTCATCGCGGCCGCGTAGCTGCTCTCGGTCTTTGCAATACGAAGGCGCCCGCCGACGACGCGGAAGGCCGTGCCGGACGCCTGCAGGCAGCAAACGACGTCATCGAGAGCGGCACTGAACCGTTTTTCGACAGCATGATTCCGCGAGTTTTCTCCAGGAGCACGAGGGAACTGCGGCCCGATCTGGTCGAAGGCGCTTTGCGCATGATGCGGACCATGTCGACGGAAGACGTGGCGCAAGTGCAACGCGGCATGGCCACGCGACCAGACTCGGTGGATACATTGAAGACTATCAATGTGCCGACTTTGCTTGTTACGGGAGCCGACGACACCGCCACTGGCGTGAACGAAGCCGAACTCATGCGCCAGCACATTCCCAACAGCCAGTTGCGCGTAATCCAGAAAGCGGGACACTATTCGCCGTGGGAGCAGCCAGAGGAAGCTACGCGGATTCTCCGCCAGTTTCTGGATGGCTCGGCGTAAAGGTGAGGGAATCAGCTGTTGCAAAGCCCGTGCTACAATTTTCCCGCCCATGATTGATACCGTATTGGTGCCAGAAAATACTGTGGTTAGCGCCAAAGGAGATGGCCCCTACGTCGACTTGAGTGACGCATCAAGCCGAGTGTTCCTGTTAACCCTTGAAATCTCCAGGATCATCGAGCAGGAATCCCTCGAAGTCAGCATACGCGGCTCGGTGGACGGTGCAACGTGGGGTGCGAAACCTGTCGTGACATTTCCCCAGAAATTTTATTGTGGCCAGTCCCCGCTATTGCTCGATTTGACGGCACATCCCGAAGTGAAGTTTGTGCGAGCGCACTGGGAAGTGGCGCGATGGGGACGCGGCACTGAAACACCGATGTTCGAGTTCAATCTGCGATTGAAAGAAATTCCGGCTGATGTCCTTCGCGAAGCTTCGGCTGAGGCCAAGACTCTCATCTAGCGATTGGCAATGCAAGTTGGCTGTACTCAGGGCTCATACCTCACACCTCTCCTTTCGCTATATTAATCTCAGGATGAAAAGCGAGTCACAGGTGATCGTTCGTCCCGCGCGCAATGTCCGGGGCAGTGTAAGTCTCCCGGGCGATAAATCCATATCTCACCGCTACGCAATGCTGGCGGCGATTGCTGATGGCTCATCGCGTCTGGAAAATTATTCCACTGGAGCCGACTGTGCCAGCACTCTGGGGTGCCTCCGCTCGCTCGGGGTGAAGTGGGAGCATAAAAAAGACACCAGTGACAATGTCATCGAAGTGCAGGGAAGCGGGCCAATGCTAGCCGCGCCCGGCGAGGCTCTGGACTGCGGCAATTCAGGTTCAACCATACGCATGTTAAGCGGCATTGTGTCGGGCCAGAACTTCACCAGTGAACTGTCAGGGGATGAGTCACTCTCAAACCGACCGATGGCCCGTGTGATCACGCCGCTCACTGTTATGGGCGCGCGGATCTCATCGCAAGATGGGCGTCCGCCGCTGCGTATTGCCGGCGGCAATCTCAAAAGCATCCACTACCGGATGCCCGTTGCCAGCGCGCAGGTGAAGACTTGCTTGCTGTTTGCGGGGCTACTAGCTGATGGAGAAATGTGTATTGAAGAGCCGCTGCGGACGCGAGATCACGGCGAGCTGGCTCTCCGTGCTTTTGGTGCACAACTGGAGCGCAAAGGAAACGAGGTGCGAATTCGTGGCGGCCAGCGTTTACAGGGAATTGAAACTCGAATCCCCGGTGATCTTTCCAGTGCGGCGTTTTTTCTGTGTGCTGCCGCGTTGTTTCCAAATTCGAAATTAACTATTACCAATTTGCTGATGAATCCCACGCGAGCGCGCCTGCTTGATGTCCTGATACAGATGGGTTTACGCATCTCTGTTACCCAACTGGAAGAACTGCATGGCGAGCTTGTCGGTACCTTGCAAGTTGAAGGCGGCCAGTTGACGGGCGCTACCATTGCCGGAGGCGATGCTGCCGCACTGATCGACGAAATTCCTGTGCTGGCTGCGATTGCTCCTTACACGAGGAAGGGAATCGAGGTCCGCGACGCGAAAGAATTGCGCGTGAAAGAGTCAGATCGTATCGCATCTATTGCGGCCAACCTTCGGGCCATGGGCGCACAAGTAGAAGAACTCGAAGATGGTCTTAAAATCCCTGGTGGACAATCTCCGCGCGGAGCCGAACTGGAATCTTTCGGTGACCACCGTATTGCAATGGCCTTCAGTATTGCGGCTTTGCGAGCTCAGGGGGAAACTCTGATTCGGGGAAGTCAATGTGCAGCGATCTCATATCCGGCATTTTTCTCCACGCTGGAAGAACTGGTCGAGCACTGATCAGCCTCATTCTTTTGCAATTCCAAACCTGTTCGGATCAAACTCAGCCCGAGGTTACCTTCGTTCGGTGACCGAGGTGATCTAACCCGTCAGCGCCAAATTAGAAACAATTCATGCTGAAGCTATTCCGCCGCTGGTTCGCTGTCTAGCCGAGCGCGATAGCCAAATTCCATGCTTGGGAGATTTTCATGCGCAGCAAATTTCTGGTGCTTGCATTAATGTTGTTGGCCGCAACCGCGTACGCAAAAGAACCAAAGGCTTACCAGAGTGGAAAGCTTTTGCAGATGGATTCGGTGCAATGCGGTATGGACGAGAAGGACGCGAAAAGCTTCACTGGAGAACTCATTGGGACCGACTCCGGTCACAAGAGAACACAGGAGCTGCTCTGCCAGGAATATTTACTCCAAGCTGAGAGAGTGATTTATCGAATCCGTCCCAAGGACACGAAGCATCCGATGTTGCTGCCCGTAGGCGACCAGGCACAATTCCGGCTGAACAAAGATAAGATGTTGTTGCGGGTGGAAGATCTCGACAGCAAAGAGCGCGAGTACATCGTAGTCTCGATGACGCCACGTGCTGACAGCACCGCCGACGCCAGCCCCGCTCGACTTAACCACTTGCAATAAGAAAACAAAGTCATTTCAGTAAAATGGCGCAAGGTTTGTGCTTGCGCCATTCATGCCTTTTGCGGCAACCCGTGCGGGTTTCCGGTCATCTGACCAATCAAAGTTCCCGCACCGCGCCCTCCGCCGCGTTCATCTCTTCCGCTCATTTGCGAGGGATGACTGTGCGCGGACGCAAACCTTCACAGGAGTTCAAGCCGATGAAACGTTATTTGGGATTTGGAATCATTCTCTTGATGTTTTCTGCGCCGGCAGTGCTGGCCCAGGATCATTCCGACCATGGTGAGGTCGGAGTTTTCGCCGACTATTTCCGTCTGAGTGACTCATCGCCTTTCCAGAATTTTGTCGGGATAGGCGCACGGGCAGCCGTCAATTTTCACTCCAGCGTCCAGTTGGAAGCTGAGATGGCCTATGATTTCAAGCGGAACTATACCCGCACGTTTACGGATGGCTTTACCACTGAGCTTGTGAATACGAGTTTCCGGACACTACACGGTTTTTTCGGCCCGAAATTTCAGACGGGCTCGGGACCGTTCCGAGTTTTTATTACCGGTAAAGTCGGTTTTGATAATTTCAGTATTTCAAACTCCAATGCGACTTCTGGGTTTACCAGTGCGGTTGGCCTGACTAACGGCACAACTCGCTTTGCAGTCTACCCAGGGGGAGGCATCGAAGCCTTCGCCGGACCCATCGGTGTTCGAGCGGAAATTGGCGATGACATTTACTTTTTGAACGGCGCCCACAACAACCTGCGGCTGAGTTTGGGCCCGCAATTTCGCTTCTAGTTTGACTCGGATCTTCTCCACTGGCGGCCTGCTCAAGTGGCCGCCATTTTTCTGCCTCTCAGCTTTGCGGTAAATTGTAGAATTTCGAAGCGTGGAAGTCTGGGATCAGGGACGCAGCGGTGTGGTAAAGTAGTGCCGCTGCCCGCTCCTGGGCCCTCGCCACGTTCTAGAAGGAGTTTCCATGTCCACTCTCCGAGACCTCGTGAAAGACCGCAGAGTTTACTCCATCGAAGCAGAAAAGACTGTGCTTGAAGCGGCGCGCTTCATGATGGAACACAACATTGGCGCGCTGCCTGTGCTACGCAACTCCGAACTTATCGGAATCTTCTCCGAGCGTGACATCATGAATCGCGTTGTAGCCGTTGGACGGCAACCCGCGTACACCGCCGTGTCTGAGGTCATGACTCCTAATCCGAGGGCCGTCAAGCTGGACGAAACCGTTGAAGAATGTCTGTTTATCATGGAAGAGTTCGGTTTCAGGCACCTACCAATCGTGGAAGGAAAAGAACTTAAGGGATTGGTTTCTTTGCGCGATGTGGTGATGCGCCACGCCGCCGAACTCGACCGCCAGACCCGTCGCGCTTCGTAAGCGCTGAAGCGATTCATTGCCGCTTTTGGAGAAGAAATTCTCCTCGCTCGTTTGGCAATCTGAAGGGAAATTCAAATACCTTCCCGTCGAGCGGGAGACGGAGAACGAATTCTTCCTGGGCCTTCCACCCTCCGAGCCACGTCGATTTTGTGTCGAAGAAGACCCATCCGCGTACTTCCGGATTCGCCCGGTCGAGATACGCCGACCGCAAACTATTCTTGCTGAGAAATTCGATCAGTTCATTTACTGATTTTTGATAATCCTGAAGGCGCGTTTGGCGCACTTGTTTCTCTTCGGGGTGTTTGGCGACTGCGCGCCTGGTTTCATCATCCAGCGCATCCGCGTCAGCTTCGATCTTCTGGACGTACGTGTCCGGGTCAAGCGCAGGCTGCACGATTTTGAAATGCTTCACGAATTGCATTGTGATTCCGCCGGGTCCAACATCCTGGCTGGCTGCTCCGCGATAACGAATCGTAATCAGCGCTCCAAAGATGGGCTCGATGCGATGGCGGATAATTTGCACCTCGCGTGCGTCCACCGCAAGAACGACGCCGACATCCCCCGACCACAGGCCGTAGTTATATTTTCCATCGTCACCCCGGGAGAATGTGCAGCCGGGAAGTTGTTCATCCCAACGCACTATCGGTGGTTGGAGGGCGTTCCTATTTTCATTCTTATCGTGATTGAGTGGACGGAGCGCGGCAGATGCGGGAAACGGTGCGCTGAGTGGGAAAAATAAAGTGAGAGCCGCGCAGCAAAAGACCAACGCGGTGCGTGCAAATCTCAATTGCGGATAACGCCATGGCGAATTGCGGAGCTGCCACATTGGGGGCGCGGCCTGGTCTTAGTTCACAATGACGCTGACGGTCGCTTGATTGGTGGTTGTGTTACTGGGTGCCGCACCGTTTTCGTCGGCTCCAGTAAGCGTGAAGACGTAAGTCTTGCTGGGAGTGACAGTACCAATGCTGGTCCCGGATGATCCGCAGGCAGGCATGAAGATGAGGCCGCCCGCGACGAGCGTTAAGCAAAGTGCGCCCATTGCAGTTTTTCGGCGGATCCCCTTCGCGCCCAGCGTTATGAGCGCAAGCCCTGGAAGGACCAGCCACAAAGCATAAAAGATTCCTCGGCTGCCGAGCTTGGTTACAGGCGTAGGTCCACTGGTGGTGATGGTGAGAGTCGCTGTCGCTGGAATCCCTGATGTTACTTGCACGGGCCCAGGCCCACTTCCTGAAGTCGGTTGGAACGAACACACTGGTGCCAGCGTCACGACCGGGGAAACCGACAGACACGAGAGTGTAATTTGATGTCCAGAATAGCTGCCGATCGGCGATATGGTCACGGTAGCTGTGGCGGCGCTGCCCGCAGCCACGGGATTCGGCGTGGCAGTCGTGGGCGAAACCGAGAGCGTGTAGTCCTGTGACAGAGGTTGTACCGTCAGGTTCAGGGTCGCAGTTTGCGTGATGGAGCCGCTGGTACCGGTCACGATGAAGTTATACAGTCCGACGGCAGTCGTGTCCGTCGTGGTGATCGTCAGCGAAGGTCCGTCGGCGGGCGGCACCTGGGTCGCAGGGCTGACGGTGCAAACTGGCGGACTGGTGGTAACCGGGCCTGATGTCACGGCACAACTCAGCGAGACCAGACTGCTGAAGCCACCGGTCGTGGTGAGATCGATGGTGGCGAGCGCGGATCCGCCGGGGTCAACGGCGGGACGGTTCAATCCAAGCGGTATGCTGAGGCCAAAACTTTGGCCGTAAGCGAGGGACAGCGAAGCGGCGGAAATCATCCAAAGCCAGAAAGCGAAAACTAGGGCGCGAACGAGCAGCCTGGGATTAAACCTGATTCGATGGAAAGTCTCGCCTTTGAAAACCCTGCAATTGACCATGAGAGGTTGAGAACTCACTACTTCGATTCCTCCAGCGGCGCAAAAGCTGCCCGAGCCAGGCACGAATGAGTGCCGGGTGATGATCGGCCGGAAAAATGATTAATACGACAGACTCGGAAAGCGCCAGACAGAATCTTAGACTAGAGTCACACATCGTGCCAATGTGCCCGGCAGATGTCTCAAAAAAATAAAGCCGCCCCAGAAGAGGCGGCTTTTTCTATCGTGGTTAGTTTACTGTGAGCGTTAGAGCCGGGGACGTTCCAGTCTCAGTAGCTGCGGTAGCCGTTCCGCTGACGGTGATGGTGTAATTGCCAGCCGGCGTGCCCGCGTTTCCCGTGGTCTTAGTGCTGCTGCCTCCACCACAAGCTGGCAACAGGAGGAGACTGCCCAACATAAAACTCAGAAGCGCCCCGCCTAATACTTTTTTCCGCCGCGGTCCAGCAAAGCCGAGTAAAGCGATTCCACCCATGGGCAGGAATATTGCGTAGAACACAGCCGATGAGTGACCCGTTTTCGGCTGCTGCAAAAGAGCTGAAGCGGGCGTGGTGTTTACGGTTAGTGTTCCAGGGGTCGCGGTCGTGGCGGTTGCTGCGGCGCACGTGGGTCCGAGCGTCACTACAGGAGTGATAGCACAGGTAAGAGTTACGGTTCCGCTGAAGCCATTCGTAGAAGATACCGTTACAGTAGACGTTGCCGAACCTCCGGGGCTGACTGTTGCCGGCGAGAGTGCGGTGGCCGCAAGCGAGAAAGTCGAAGCTGTGGTCGAGTATTTGACCACGAAAGCGTCGGAAGCTCCACCCGAAACCGGCTGGAAAGCCCCGGTCGTGGAGGGGAAATCCGAGGTAGACGCGGTAGTCCCACTCACGTAGATATTGCTTCCGGCGCTGTCCACCGCGATGGATCCGAACTTACCGCCATCATCTTCGTCCAATGAACCTCCCAGGTATGTGGAAAAAACGAGCGCAGATCCCCCCGCATTAATCTCACTCACGAAGGCATCATTGCCTCCGCCCGGGTTTGCCTGTGTGGAACTCACAGTGGGAAAAGGGTTCGAGGCGGTCTGCCCCGTCACGTACGCGTTGTTGCTTCCATCCACCGCGATGCCCGCTCCTAAATCAGTCCCATTGCCGCCGAGATAGGTCGAATACACGAAGGCAGTTCCGTCCGCTTTTACTTTCGTAACGAATGCGTCGGTGGCGCCGCCGCCGAAGGTAGCTTGCAACGCGGATTGCAGAGGAAAGTCCGTGCTCGACGCAGTTTGCCCCGTGACGTAAGCGTTTCCCGAGCCATCAACTGCGATGCCGTTTCCTATGTCACTATTACTGCCGCCCAGGAACGTGGAGTAGACGTAAGTGTATGTACTACCCGCGCCGCTTAGGGCCATCACGAATGCGTCGGAGCTGCCTCCGCCATAGATAGGTTGCCTCACTCCAAGTCCCTGTATTGGGAAGCTGGAACCCGCGCTGCCCGTTAAATAAATGTTGGGGGACGAACCCGATGCGACCGCGACGGCAGTGGCGAAGTCGTTGACATTGCCTCCAATGTATGTAGAAAACACGAGGTCGTTTAGACCCAAACCGGCAGGCTTCAACTTTGTGAGGAATCCGCCGGCCGGTGTCGCTTGAAGCGTACCGACACTGAGTGGAAAACCTGAGGAGGATGTCTTTCCGGCGGTATAGACATTTCCAGAGCTATCTAAGGCAATGCTCAGCGCGGCGTCTGAAGCGCTACCCCCGAGGTAGGTGCTGTATTTGAGAACACCGCTCGGATCGAGTTCGGATATGAATGCATTAACAGTGCCTTTCAATATGGTTTGGTACGCACCCACTGTGGTAGGAAAGGTCGACGAGCTTGTGCCGCCGGCGATAAAAGCATCTAGCGACCCATCCACCACGATGGCGTTCCCGCTGTCGCTGAAGCTCCCGCCGATGTAAGTCGAATATACAATTCCCGAGCCGTCAGGTTTTATTTTTGTGACGAAGGCATTGGCGGTGCCCAAGAGTTTGTTTGTGCTCGAAAATCCCGGGAAATTCGCGGACGCGGTCTCTCCTGTTACATAGGCATTTCCTGCACTATCGAAGGCAATTCCGTATCCTGAATCAGTTCCTGAGCCGCCCAGATAAGTGGAATAGCTGACCGAGGGATCGATCACCAACTCGCGGGTGCGATCATAGTCACCTAATTTGAAGCTGACTTCGTTGTTCGCCTTCAGAGCGAAGCGTGCGTCAATTACTTGGTGCGTGCCGTTTTGTTCCTGATAGGCCACAGGCTTGTGCAACAAAACATTTCCCGCAGCGGAAGAGATGATCAGGTTACCGGAGTTGTCTGTCTTTAGGCCTTGATTACCTGTGATTCGAAAATCGATCGGATCCGGATTGGCGCCGGCAGCCACGATGAAATCAAATTCGAGCGCCCGTCCCGTACCGTGGAAGGCCATACTTACTCCGGGGTAGACGTCGTCGTAAGAAACCCGAGCATATCGCGCGACCCCAGTACGCCATTTACTCTGGTCATTGCCTACGAAGTAATTGGCCGTTCCGGGCATAACAGCGGCGCCCTCAACCTTGGCCCGCGAGTTCCCGCCGACGAGATGCATGCGAACGACGGCGTTTGAGTGTTTCGCTGTGTTGCTGTGCGCAGCAGTCGTCGCGTCAGACCCTATCGCCGGCCGGACTTTGGACATTTCACTCGCGGGCTGTAGGGAGTTAAGCGAAAGCACGGCATCGTTCGCCGTCAGAAACAACGTGTATCCGTTTCCTCGGGCCAGGTATTTGACGCGGGCATCACTCTGGCCCTGATTCTGCTCAAAGGCGAGTGGAAGAGCGGCATAGGTGGCCTGAATTCGGCCACGCGCTTCGGAGGACGTTTCCGGCTTATATGCGGAGGATGCGGCCGGAGCCGTACCGGCGGTGCTTACATGTCTGCCCGGGCTAATAGCAAAGAAGGCCACGGCGATGATCGTTACTGGGACCATGCAGAGCGCACAAATCCATCCGGTTGAGGCGATTGTTTTCGACAAGGCGATCCTCCTGTGATGCACAGTGAAACCCCGCTCCGGGAGAAACTACTCGGCACAATTATCGTGGAATCAGTGCGCGCCCCGAGCAAGAGATCTTTAGATTGCAATTTCCTGCAGCTTGTTCGCGAGTATGGCGGTGGAACCTGAGGTTGTCAACGGTGTTTAGATAGCAATTTAGGTTCCACCCAAGACCTCCACCGCCCCGTGGAAGCGGGTTACGCAACCCCTTAAGATGCCGTCAAAATCGGCATAGGTTACCCCCGGCCAAGCTATATGCAGCACTGTGGAATCGGTGCAAAAATCCATGCAAAAAGAGGAAAACCTCTACCGCAGGGTAGAGGTTGGAATTCAAAGTTTAGTTCGACGAAATACGGCGATGGACTTCAGTTCGGTTTTTTCTTGAACATTCCTGTTACGCCGCTGAGGGGATTCTTCTGTCCAAGCTTGTTTCCGGTGAGAGCGTTCTGCATCATTCCGCCCGCCATTCCTTTTACGTCGGGAAGGAATTTCGGATCAGACGTTGTTCCCTGGATCAGAAATGGAATATTGTCAGCTTTCATTTTGAAGTCGAGTGCATTGCTTGGACTCACAGTACCAGCTCCACTCGCGGTTCCCAGGGTTGGTACGATCAGGCTGATGTTATCGGCGCGAGTGCCTTCCGGGGCTACGCGCACATTGGCGCTGAAATTCTGAATTGTTGTATCTTTTTGTGCTGTCGCTCCCTTACCTGAAAGCGCAGAGATCGCAGAAAGTTTCGAGCCCAGGTTAAATCCCGCAAGCGCGGAGTTCTCCAGTCGGACCGTCCCCGTAGTGACTGACTTGTCGACGGGCCCCGTGGTCACTAAATTTACAGCCAGCGTACCGCCTTTGAGCTGCGAACCGGAGGGCAAGATCACCCCTACCGCGGGCAGCATCGCTTCCACATCGTCCACAGGCAGGCCTTGCCCCTCCATCTTCAGATTAACGATGGTCGTTGTGCCGTGCGCGTCGTAGGTGCCTGTGAGATGTGCCACGGCCTTTCCCATGGTCACTTCGCCCTGGCTCAAGGTGCCAGTTTCTTTCACGAGATCGTGGACGACCGTATATTGCACCTGCAGTGGTTTTCCGGCAGGAGCGCCCTTTTTCACCACTTGAAGTTTCTCTCCCTTAAGAGTGCCACTCGTTTTCACCTCATGACCGTCAGATACTAAAGAGCCCTCGAAGTCCGCGATGCCCGATATACCTGCTGCCGGATCAATGAAGCCTGAGGCTGCAAGGTTCATCTGTTTAATCGAAACCTTAGCCTGAAGTGGCGTGTGCGCGGCATTGCTAGCGTCAATCGGGCCGGCAGTGCCCTCGAGCTTTAGACTGCCCCCAGCAGGGAGGCTGGCTGTCATCTGGAACGGGAAGGAGCTCGTAAAAGAAAAGTTGGAAACTTCAATATCTACTTTGTCGTAAATCCGCGGCTGTTGCGATGAGCCGGCGCGGCTCACCGTCACGCGCCCATTGCTCACCTTCAACTTGCCAATCGACAAATTAGGAGTACTGCTCGCCGACCCGGAAGTAGAAGTACTGTTTGCCGATCCGGAACTGGGAGGCGGAGTACTGTTCGCCGACCCCGAGGGCCGTGTCGCAGTACCGGCAGCCGTTGTCCCGGTCTTAGCCTGAGCCTGCGCCGTTCCAGTATTTCCCAGGCTGGAAAAGTTCCACTTGTCACCTTCCCGCGAGTGCACCAGACTGATCTCGGGCTGATTCAGCGTCAGGTCAGTAATGTTGAGTGATTTGGAAAAGATCAGCGGGATCAATTCCACGCCCACCTTGAGGGACTTGGCCTGAATGAATGGAGTCTGGCTGAACGCGGGATCGTCGGCAATAGATATATTGTCGGCCGTCACACCTCCCGAAAAAAGCGATAGCGAGAGATTGCCCACTTTGGATGGGCGTCCCAGTGTGTCGGTCAACTCCGATTCGAGCCTCGGGCGAAAAGCATTTGCATCAATGAAAAATGGAACAGCAATAACGATTACCAACAACACGCCAATCACGATGGCGACGATTTTCAGAGGGCGGTTCATAGATTAGTTCCTCTCATGCCTGAATTGCGAAATTGTTCGTGCTGAGCAAAGGCGCAGAAGCAAAGAATTCTTCATTGCACGTCCTGCAGGAGTTCTGGCGAGGGCACGATGCCGCTTTCAACCTGCTGCTGGCGCTCTTTCCGGCGCTCATTGTCGATGCGGATGGACGTCTCCAGTTCTTTCTTTCCCTCTTCCTTGCGCCCCAGATGAATGAGCACTTGTCCTTTTACGTAGTGAATGTCGGTACGGCGGGGATCGAGTTTGACGGCGGAGTCGATCGCGATCAGAGCCTGCGGATATTTCTGCTGCCGCTGGTACGCCTTGGCGAGTCCAACGTAGGCGTCAACCATACGAGGATCGCGATGGAGCGCCTCGCGATAGCTCTTCTCCGCGTTAGTGTCCTGTTGCATAAGCGAATAAACGTCGCCGAGTTCCTCGTAATTGAATGGCAGCTCGGGCTCGAGGGCCGCATCCTTCAGAAATTCATCACGCGCGCGCTCATATTCCTGTTTCTTCAAATACGCGAGCCCCATGTTGAAGTGAACGAAAGTGAGTTTCGGGTTGGCCTCCGCCGCGGCTTCAAAATCAGCCAGGGCCATGTCGTATTGTTCGAGATTGAGATGCGCTTTCCCCATGAAAAGATGGTACTCAGGTGAACCATCTCCAGCCTTAACGAGCTGCACCGTTGCCCTTTCATCCAGCTCTTTTATGCCGGCCCGGTGCGCCGAGATGGCGAGCACGTACAAATAGCTCAAATGTCCTGATTCCTGCGCCCACAGTGGCTCCAGCGTATGAGCTGCATCTGCCCAGCGCTGGGTAAAGAAGTAGCAAAGCCCCAGGAGATGGCGGGGCTGCTGCGCCTCCGGCTGATCGTGCACGACCGATTCGAAAGGCGGAATTGCTTTCAGAAAGTCGTTCTGACGATAGTAGGCGAGGCCTATATTCAGCCGGATGCCGGGCACTTCCGGCATCAACTGCTCCGCTTTGCGTAGCATGTCCAAAGCTTTTTGCCATTGCTTGCGGCGCATGTAAACCACTCCGAGATTCGCATACGCTCCTGCTAGCTGCGGATTCGCCGCCAGCACCTGCCGGAAGTCGCGTTCGGCTTCATCCAGGCGGCCCTGGTTCAAGGCAGTCTGTCCGGCCACGAAAACCTGCGCAGGATCAATTGCCGTCCCCAAGCTTGATGCCCCGCCGCTAGCGGCCCCTGCTCGTGTCCCTGCCGGGGAATTTTGCGACCACGTTCCGCTCGCCAAAGCCCCGACAAGGATGCAGCTCATGAACACGAATCGCATATGTATGCTTGACACTCGGCTTACTCTCTGCTGTAGTGTCCGCCAACCTCCGCGTGCAATTCAAGGGAGGCATAAGCATTTTTCAGGATTTTTGCAGTGCCGCACTCCAAGGGCAACGGTTCGATGGTCACGATTCGTGATGTAGCGAAGGCAAGCGGATTTTCTTCCACCACGGTTTCAATTGTTCTGAACGATGCTCCGCTGGCGCGCTACATTCCGCCGGTAACCAAGAAGCGCATTGAACGCGCGGCGGAGAAGCTCGGATACCGTCCCAATCAGTTTGCCCGCTCGCTGCGCAGCAAGCGCAGCCATACGGTCGGGGTCATGGTCTTCGACATGACCGATCCCTATTGCACTCTCGTCTTACGCGGCATCGAGAATACACTTTACCAAGCCTCTTATCTTCCCATTCTCACCGACGTACATAACGAGCGCAGCCGCTTTGAAGGCTATCTCGAAATGCTGCTTGACCGGCGCATCGAAGGATTGGTCGTCCTCGCAAATTGGCTCTTTCTCGATATCAACTTGCTCGCTGATCTGGAAAAGAGCAGCATTCCAACTGCTCTGATTGACTGCGAGCTCAAAGGCGATTCCATGAGTTCGGTGATCGTCGACAACGAACTCGGTGGCTACGCAGCTCTTGATCATTTGCACTCGCTCGGTCATCGCAAGATCGCTTTCATCCGCGGTCCGAAGACTTTGGCCGACAGTTCTCCACGATGGCGGGGAGTTCGGAACTGCGCCAAGATTCACGGCATCGAACTGAATTCGCATCTCATCGTTGAGCTTCCAGATTCGCGTGACCCGCTTTCGAGCTTTGAAGCAGGTCAAAAACTTACCGAGACTCTGATCAAGCAAGAACTTCCTTTCACCGCTCTGCTGGCATTTGACGATATGACGGCCTTTGGCGCTATCCGCGCCCTGACGAACGCGGGCATGCGTGTGCCAGAGAAGTGTTCGGTAATTGGATTCGATGATGTAGCGGCCTCGGCACTATGCACTCCGGCGCTAACGACTGTGCGGCAACCGATGGAAGCGATGGGGACCGATGCTGTGCGCATTGTTCTCGAAGGCATTCAGTCCGTGCTGGAGAAGCGAGAGGTTATTGCCCACCACCGCAAGATGGCGCCTGAGTTGGTAGTGAGAGATTCGACCCGTCGCCTGATGTAGAAACTTTATCGCTGTGCAGTACAAACTGGGCACCATTTCAAATTCTCGCCCCGTGGTCTTTTCTTTTTTCTTGACATTGGATGATCAATAAAAGCACTATTCATACGTTTTAATAACCAAATATCACTGCCGCTTCTACGCTTATGCCCGAGACGTGCGAATACGCCGGTTAACTTCTGTGGTCTGTTTTAGGCACACGACAACAAGCTCTGAAAACGCGCTAAGCTGCGCGACGCGTGAGGAGAAAAAGATGACAAGCAACCTTCATCGGACGCTATTAACCATCACGCTGGCAATTGTGGCTCTTTGCGCGACCTGCTGGGGCCAGGACACTGGAGCCATCACCGGCACGGTCCATGACACTAGTGGAGCCGTTGTTTCCGGAGCCACCGTTAAGATCACCAGCCACGCCGGAGGCAATGACCGCACCCTGACGACAAATTCCGATGGCGATTACCTGGCCGCCGGTCTCCCCGGGGACACTTACGACATAACTGTCACTGCGCCGGGTTTCAAGACGTTTAAGGCGAAAGGCGTTGCTCTCCGCGTGGCCCAGAAGGCCCGCGTCGACGCCACATTAAACGTGGGGCAGATTGCGACTGAAGTTGTGGTGCAGGGCGAGCAATTGAATCAGGTCGAAACACAATCGTCAGAACTCGCTGGCACGGTCACCGGAAAGCAGATGACCCAGCTTGAGCTGAATGGCCGCAACTACACCCAACTGGTATCGCTCACTCCGGGCACCACTAATCAATCCGGGTCCGACGAACCAGGAACGGGTGCCGCTACTGTTGCATACAGCGTTAACGGCGGACGCACCGAATACAACAACTGGGAAGTCGACGGCGCCAACAATTTGGACGACGGCAGCAACACCACGATGATCACTTACCCCAGCCTCGACGCCATCGCCGAGTTCCGGGTCCTCACGTCGAACTACGGCGCGCAGTACGGCAAGGATGGTTCGGGCACGGTGGAGGTTGAAACCAAGTCCGGTGGCAGCAGCTTTCACGGCGATGTTTATTATTTCAATCGTAATGACGCGTATAACGCGAAACAGGAATTCCAGAGCAGCGTCCCAGAATATAAGAAACACGATTATGGATTCACCGTGGGCGGCCCTGTTTATGTACCCGGCTTCTACAACAAGGACAAGACGAAGACGTTTTTCTTCTGGTCGGAAGAGTGGCGGAAAGATATCGTCCCTGGGGTCAATTTCAACGTAGGGGTGCCTTCGGCGGCGGAGAGGGGATGTCCTGGCGCCACTACTATCAGCGACTGCACTCCCGGAGCGTTTGGCGATTTCACTGATCTCTGTAACATCTCGCCGACGGACTGCCCGTCTGGGTTCACGAACATTTCGGGTCAAACGCTCGTGCCGATTGATCCGCTTGCGGTGCCACTTTTGGCACAGATATCGATGCCGAACGCTGTGGATAGCTCGGGATTAAGCAGGTTCATTTCCTCTCCGGCGCAGGCGACAAAGTGGCGTGAGGATCTTATCCGCGGAGATCAGAATTTTTCTTCTAAATTGCACTTAGCCTTGCGCTACATTCATGATTCCTGGAGCCAGGTCGAGGCAACTCCGACTTGGACGAACGGAGCCAGTTTTCCCACCATTCAGAACGATTTCAACCAACCTTCGACCAGTTTGGTGGCTCGTCTCACCGCGACCGCCTCGCCCACCCTGCTGAACGAATTTGTCTTCGCCTATTCCGTCAACCATCTCATCTTTAAAAATCTCGGTAATTGGCAGCGGCCTGCTGGGTACGACGTAGGGCTATTTCAAAATGGGTTCGGCGGTGGTAAGCTGCCGGGAATCCAACTGGTTGGTGGTGTATTCGACAGCATTGCGCAAGACGCGGGCTGGGTTCCGAACGGCCCCGTCAATTCCAACCCCATTTATACTTTTCGCGACAACGTTTCAAAGATCGTGAAAAGTCACAACCTTCAGTTTGGAATCTACCTTCTCGCTTCTCAGAAGAACGAGTTGCCGCAAACAGAAGCTTCCGTAAATGGCTTTGCAACTTTTGATACGGGTTCATCAGTTAGTTCGGGGAATGCTTTTGCCGATTTACTCGCGGGTAATATAGCCAGCTTTTCGCAGGCCAGTGGACAGCCTAAGTACTATTTGAGGCACAAGATCGTCGAGCCTTATTTCCAGGATGACTGGCACGCAACTTCCAAACTGACTCTGAATCTGGGTCTAAGAATCAGTATCTTCACCACTTCCCACGACACCAAGCTTCAGGCCTACAATTTTGACCCGACAAAGTACGTGTCCGGCGCAAGTTCAATCAATACAGACGGAAGTGTGGGGGGCGACCCGTTTAACGGATTAGTGCAGTGCGGCAAGGGCGGAGTTCCGGCAGGTTGCTACAGCAACCACTTGTTTAACCCCGCGCCGCGCATTGGCTTCGCATTTGACCCGTTCGGAGACGGCAAGACCGCCGTACGCGGCGGGTACGGCGTGTTCTTTGAATACACCAACGGGAACGAGGCAACGGCTACCCAACTTGAAGGTTCGGCGCCGCTGGTGCAGACGCCAACCCAGAGCAACATCATAGGCTACGCGGGCATCGGTGTGGCAGGGGAGAACTTTCCTTTAAGCGTCACGTCGCTACCTCAGAAAGCCGTCTGGCCGTATGTGCAACAATGGCACTTGGACGTTCAGCACGAATTTCCGAAAAATACTGTCGCCGTGCTCTCTTATGTCGGCAGCAAAGGCACACACCTCGGACGCCGCCGGGACATGAACCAACTGCACTCGGTGCCCGGGAGCCAAAACCCGTATCCAGTGGGGCAACCGTTCACCGGTACACTCCCTGACCCCAACAATCCGAATGGCCCTAACCTGTATGATGGCGATTGCAGCACAGGAACAACTGGCCCGGGCGGGCCCATCATTCCGGGATTTACTCCCACTCCAATAGGAGTCCCTCTAGTCGCGGCAGATCAAACCCCTGGCACCCCCGGCGTCAACATGTTCGTAGCGTGTGGTGGCACTGCGGATTTCTTCCGTCCGTTCCCAGGATTTTCCGACATAAGACGATTGGAAAACTCTTCTTCTTCGATCTATCACGGACTGCAGGCATCACTCCGCAAGACTGTGGGTTCCTTACAGTTCAGCGTGGCTTATACCTTCAGCCATTCCATCGACGATGCCTCGTCGGGTGGAGATACCGGATTCGTTGATTCTTACAACTTCGCGAGTAACCGCGCCAGTTCTAATTTCGATCAACGGCACGTCGTAGCGATTAGCTACATCTACGACTTGCCTCTATTCAAAGGCAAGGGATTATCTCACTCGTTGCTGGGAGGGTGGCAGATTTCGGGAATCACTTCCATCCAAACCGGTTCACCGTTCAGCGTGTTCAACGCTGGTGGCGGCGCGCTAAGCACCCCGTCCGACAATGCTGGAGTAGCCAATGGTATCGGCACCGGATCGTATCCCGATTTGATCAGCAACCCCTTGTCTAATCTGCCGCCTGCGCAGCCTAGGTCAAGCTCGGTCGGTCCGCCGTACGGAAATCCAGGAGCTTTTATTGCGCCCCGGGGTTTAACGTTTGGGGATGCAGGACGAAATATCTTGCGCAATCCACGGCAGACTAATTTCGACATGGCGCTGTTCAAACACTTCGCCATTAAAGAAAGTATGTCGATCGAATTCCGCGCCGAGGCTTTCAACGTCTTCAACCATGTGGAATGGAGTTACATCGGAGGTGCGGGCGGGTCGGCCGCCGGCAACAATGGAGGCAGCGGGTTGAACAATCTGAATTGTTATGCAGGACCCCAAAATTCAGCAGGGGATCCCAGTTGCGCCGTCAACAACTTTCTTACTCCCAATAACACCCACAACCCGCGCATTTTGCAACTGGCGCTCAAGTTCTTCTTCTGAAGCTGTTTGACTATGCGACGCGAGAACTAACTCGGGCTCCCACAGGGAGCCCGAGTTGTTATGGAAAGAAATTTCGAACTGCCTCAGCCTACTGTTACGCTTTGCGGCGCTGCTATTGCTGTCAAGGCGTGTTCGAGATCAGCGATTAGATCATCCGCATTCTCGATTCCCACCGAAAGTCGAATCATCTGTTCCGTCACACCCATCTTGGCGCGTTCCGCGGCGGGAATCATTGCGTGCGACGTCAGAACTGGAATCGAGACCAGCGACTCCACCCCGCCGAGGCTGGGAGCGAGCGTGAACAGGCGCATGGACTCGCTCACTCGCCGCGCGTCTTCACCGGTCCCTTCGACCTCGAAGCTGACCATGCCTCCGCCGCCGCTCATCTGCTGGCGTGCTACAGCGTGCTGCGGATGGTCCCTTAGAAACGGATAGTGAACCTTCCGCACCTTGGCCTGCGCCGACAAGAATTCAGCCACCCGCTGCGCATTTTCATTCTGTCGCGCCACCCGAACCGCAAGCGTTTTCAATCCCCGCACCAGCATCCACGAGGCATGCGGGTCCATGCAATTGCCCAGCGTCGTTCGCGTATCCCAGACTTTTTCGATCAATTCCTGCCGTCCGGCCACAACACCGCAAATCAAATCGGTATGTCCCCCAAGATATTTGGTTCCGGAATGCATGACCAGATCGATACCGAACTCCGCCGGGTGCTGATTGATGGGCGTGCCGAAGGTGGCGTCGATCATGCTGAGAAGCTTATGTTGCCTGGCCAAAGTGGAGACTTTCTTGAAGTCCACCACACGCAGGGTTGGATTCGTCGGCGATTCCAGATAAAGCAGCTTGGTGTTCGGACGAATCGCGCGCTCATGCTGCTCATAGTCCGTCGTATCGACGAACGTGGTCTCAATCCCCATCTTCGGCAGCCATTTCGACAAGAACTTGTTCACACCGCCGTAGATATCGCGCTGCGCCACAACGTGGTCGCCGCTCTTTAGCAGAGCCATGAGTGTCGTGGTGATTGCTCCCATGCCCGAGGCGAAGGTCAGGGCCGCATCCATGCCTTCCAAGGCGGCGATCGTCTTTTCGGCAACGGTATTCGTAGGGTTGCCGTAGCGCGTGTAAAAGTGGTCGGTGTGAGTGGAGCGTAACTGCTCTTCGTTGTCAGTCACTTCGAACGTGGAAGTCTGATAGATGGGCGTGGACAGCGGTCCGTTTTTCTTGTCCAAGTCCGCCGCGCCGCGAGCGGCTTTGGTCTCAGAGTGGTCAGCGTATCGTCTCATGGATGCCTCGTCTTCATCAGGTTAATTGCACAAGAGGACTCGTGCAAGCGAAGGAATGTTCAGCCACCGTTTATAATTCGTTCTTCATGAATCTCGGCCTGAAAGACCGCGTGGCGCTTGTAGCGGCGTCCAGTCAGGGGATTGGGCGAGCCACGGCGGAAGCATTTGCCGCGGAAGGCTGCCGCATTGCTATGTGCGCGCGCAATGAGCAAACGTTGCAGGCGGCCGCGGAAAAGATCCGAAAGCAATATAGCGTCGAGGTTCTCGCCGAAGCTTTCGACGTCACCGACGCGGGCGCGGTCAGCCGCTTTATTGCTGCCGTTGTGAAGAAGTTCGGCAGCGTTGATATTTGCGTGACGAATGCCGGCGGTCCGCCCGCTAAAGGATTCCTCTCCGCTACGTTAGAAGAATGGCAGCGAGCTGTTGAGCTGAATTTTCTGAGCACAGTCTACTTTACGCGTGAGGTGATTCCGCATATGCAACGGAAGCACTGGGGCCGGATCATCACGCTGACCTCAATCACTACGAAGCAACCGGTTACTGATCTTGTGCTCTCGAATGCAGTGCGCGCGGCGGTGGTCGGGCTGGTCAAAAGCCTCGCGAATGAATTTGGCAAAGATGGAATTCTGGTCAACAACGTTGGGCCTGGCTTCACTGCAACCGACCGCCTAAAAGAATTGGCAAGCGCCCGCGCCGCCGCCTCGGGACAAAGCGAAAAGGAAATCTTCGACGCCTGGGCCGCGGACGCCCCGGTGAAGCGACTTGGCGAGCCCCGCGAGGTCGCTGAGACTATCGTATGGCTCGCTTCCGAGCGCGCTTCCTACATCACCGGGCAAACGCTACTTGTCGACGGCGGCATGTACAAAGGATTATAGGTTTCGGAGACTGCATGCGATCCACAGCATCTCGAATGTCGGTCATGAGCGGTGAAGGCGCGCTTTCGGTTTACGCGCGCGCTAAGGAATTGGAAAGCCAGGGGCGTTCGATCATTCATCTCGAATTGGGTGAGCCTGATTTCCATCCGGGCCCCTCCGTTGTCGAGGCTGCTGTCAAAGCTCTCTCGGAGGGGAAAGACCGCTACTGCGCCGTCGTGGGAGTTCCGGCGCTGCGCGACGAGATTGCAGCCTATCTGAGTCGTACTCGCAACATCAATGTTTCTTCGGCCAACATTGTGATTGCGCCTGGGTGTAAGACCGCCCTGTTTTTCGCCATGATGGCCTTGCTCGAATCCGGCGATGAAGTTCTTTATCCGGACCCCGGTTTTCCGGGCTACCCGTCGATTGCACTCGGCCTTGGTGCGGTACCCGTGCCTTTTGAACTGTCGTCCCGCAACCATTTCCAGCCTGATATTTCCGAAATCGCCGCGAAGATTACACGCCGCACGCGGATGATGATTACCAATTCCCCGGGCAATCCGACCGGCACGGTCTACACAGACGCCGTCCAACGCGGTTTAGCCGAGCTTGCCGTCAAGCATGACCTCTGGGTTCTTTCCGACGAAATCTACGCTCGTATTATTTACGGCGGCGAATATGTTTCGATGTTGAGCTATCCGGGTATGGAGGAACGAACGCTAATTATCGACGGTTTCTCCAAGAGCTTCGCTATGACCGGGTGGAGGTTGGGCTATACGGTCGCTCCACCAGACGTTGTGCCGGCGCTGGCGATGATGGCAATCAACAGCTACACCTGTGTTGCAGAATTCACGCAGTATGCCGCCATCGATGCTCTGCGCGATCGCGAAGGCACGACCCCGCGTATGGTAGGCGAATTCGCGAGGCGGCGGGAACAGTTTGTTCGTGATCTGAACGAGGTTTCTGGATTTCGCTGTGAAGCTCCTGAAGGTGCTTTTTATGCCTGGGTCGACATTCGTGGAACTGGAATCAGCGCCGAGGAGGTCTGCCGGATTCTGCTGGATGAAGCCGGTGTGGCAGCGATTCCCGGTGCGGCGTTCGGCCCGTCAGGCAAGGATTTCGTCCGCTTTTCGTTTGCATCGTCCGTAGCAAACCTGCAGGACGCAGCTGCCCGCATCAGAAAGGTCTCTGCGGCCTGGCAGGAAACTCTGGTCGGACGGTAAGCGCTCGAAGGCTAGAAATCAGCATAATTGGCGATTATGGAGAAGAGAATCATGCTGCTGAGGCGGATTACGGTTTGTGCCTGTGCGGTAATCGGCTTTTCAGGTCTTGCGGACGCGCAGGCGCGGCCGTTTCCCGGCCCCGACGTTCCACAGATTTACCAACGCCTGTTGCCGCAGATTGAAAAAATTCAGGCTTTTGACCATCATGCCCATCCTGGGTTTGCCGACGATCCTGACGTCGATGCCATGGCCGCGCCGCCGGATGCCAGCGAGGCGCTGCGGACCCGAGACGATAATCCTGAACTGGTCGCCGCGGCTAAGGCTCTATTTGGATACCCTTACGCTGATTTGTCCTCTGAACATTCGAAATGGCTTGTCGCAAAAAAAGCAGAGCTGAAAAAGCAAAATCCCGGCACGGCTTATTTCAACGTGATGCTCGACAAGGTCAACATTGAGAGCTCGGTGGCGAACCGCGCCATGATGCCCGATTATCTGGACCCCAAACGTTTCCCATGGGTATTTTTCGCCGACTCTTTCATGTGGCCTTTCAACAACACGAAGGAGACCGCCCGCAACCCCGACGAAGGAGTCTTCATTCCATTGCAGGAGAAAATGCTGCACCGGTGGATGCAGCAGGAGAACGTAACTAAGCCTCCGGTCAAACTGGACGACTATTTAGACTTCATCGTGCGAGTCCTTATGGATAACGCGAAAAAGGGCGGGATCGCCATGAAGTTCGAAGTGGCATATTTCCGTCCCACAACGTTTTCTGACCCGACGCGAGATCAGGCGGAAGATATCTATCAACATTATTCATCCGGCGGTGTCCCCAGTGAAAAGGACTATCGAACGTTTCAGGATTATATTTTCCGCTTCCTGGTAACTCAGGGCGGCCGCCTTAACCTGCCGGTTCATATCCACACCGCGATCGGGATTGGCGACTACTTCAATCTGTCGCAAAGTAACGTCATGAATCTGGAGAGTGTGCTGCGCGATCCGCGCTACCGCAGTACAACGTTTGTGTTGATTCATGGCGGCTATCCGCTGGAGCGGCAGGCAGTCTGGCTCGCCGCCATGAAGAATGTCTATATCGATTCCTCGTTCGGGGAACTTGCGCAATATCCCTCGGCCTTCAAAGAAACGCTGAAGATGTGGCTGGAAACTTTTCCCGACAAGATCACCTTCGGCACTGACTGTTTCCCGTACAATCAGGTTTTGGGCGCGGAAGAAAGCTACTGGCTGGGAGCAGAATCATCGCGTATGGCTCTAGCGGCGGCATTAGCCGAGATGATCTCGGAAAATGAAATCAGCGAGGCCAGGGCGCTGGAACTTGCCCACGCCTATCTCCATGACAACGCGGTGAAACTGTACGGAGGGAGAGTCCATTAGCAAGCAAGTCAGCAATGGGGTTTAGTCCAATGGCAAAGAAATTGAAAAGCAGAACGTCAGCAGGCTGGAAGAAAAAGGCCAAGAAATCTCATTCCCGCGCGCAACGCGCCGTCACCAAACACGCCGTCCGTGAAGCGCAGGTCCAGTACGTCCCTTGGCACACGATTCCGCTTGAGGAACTGAACCCACTGCTACAACGGCAGTTTGTGGTAGGTCAGGAAATCATGGTGGCCCGAGTGCTTCTAAAAAAAGGCTGCATTGTTCCTGAACACAGCCATCACAATGAACAACTGACGTACATTCTCGACGGAGCCCTGAAGTTCTGGATTGACGGCAAGGAAATCGTGGTTCATTCCGGCGAGGTACTCTGCATTCCTGCACACATGCCGCACAAGGCCGAGGCGCTCGAAGATACGGTCGACCTCGACGTGTTCAATCCTCCGCGTGCTGATTGGATCAACAAGACCGATCAATATTTGCGAGGCCAGAAATAATTTCCGACTCCATGCCGTCTGCGGCCGCGTCTGAAAAAGGTTCTGAGCCCGCCATGCCGCAAAATACATTTTGCTTTCACTGCATTGGCTGCGATTCGATCACGTCCACGGCCTCTCAGGATTTCCGTTGTTCGCGATGCGGAAACCTGCTGGAGATCACCGATGCCGCCTGGAAGTCAGGCACGCTCGATGCTGCCGCTTTAAAGTCTGTCTGGCGCGACCGCCGCTCCTCGAATGCAATTCTCGATCGCAGCGGAGTATGGCGATTTCGCGAGCTTCTTCCTACACCCGCTTCCGAGCAGCAAGTTGTCACTTTGCGAGAAGGAAACACTCCCCTCTATGAACTTCCGCAAACCGCCCGGCTCACGGGCGTTCCGCGCCTCTTTGCCAAGCATCAAGGGATGAACCCAACCGGCTCCTTCAAGGACACGGGGATGACGGTCGCCGCAACTTTTGCGCGGCAAGCGGGATACCGATGGGTCGCCTGTGCTTCCACGGGAAATACGTCCGCGTCGATGGCGGCCTATGCTGCTCGCGCTGGCATGCGCAGTCTGGTGCTGGTGCCCGACGGAAAAATCTCATGGAGCAAACTATCGCAGGCTCTCGATTACGGCGCCCTCACCTGCCAACTCCGCACTGACTTCGACGGATGTTTGCGCCTGCTACAGGAGTTGGTCCGCCGTGCCCCGGTCTACCAGCTGAATTCCATCAATCCATTTCGCTTGGAAGGACAGAAGACTCTCGCGCTTGAATTACTGGAGCAACTCGATTGGCAGCCGCCCGACCACATCATCGTGCCCGGCGGCAATCTGGGCAATAGTTCTGCGATTGGAAAGGCTTTGCGGGAGATGCGCGAAATTGTCCTGATTTCGCATCTGCCAAAGTTGTCGGTGATTCAAGCGGAGGGAGCCAATGCGCTGGTTCGCACCATGCGAGAAGCTGATGGCAAACGTCTTATCAGCGTGCAGGCTGAGACCCGGGCGACGGCGATTAGAATTGGCAACCCCGCTTCCTGGGAAAAAGCTGTAAAAGTTCTTCAAGCAACTGGCGGCGCCTGTGAACAGGTGAGCGAGCTCGAAATCGCGCAGGCTAAAGCGGAGATCGGTGCGGAAGGCATTGGCTGTGAGCCCGCCTCTGCCGTCACCCTCGCTGGGTTGAAGAAACTGCTGCGGCAAGATTTTGTGAAACCAGAAGAGACGGTCGTCCTTATTCTCACCGGAAACCTGCTGAAAGATCCTGACTTCACGATGGACTTCCACCGTGGAAGTCTCTTCGCGGGCGGCGCGCACGAGAGCGAGAACAGCAAGTTAGAGCAATACCGCCATCCTCCCGTCGTTCTGGATCCTACTCTGGAGGCGGTGATCGCAACGCTGGATCAGGCAGAGAAATCCGATCGAACGCACTCGAATGCCTAAGAAAAAGAAGCGAAGGCGCGGCCAAACTTCGTTGCACCTGGCACTTCCAGCTACCTCAGCGAACCTGGGGCCGGCCTTCGATGCGGCAGCGTTGGCGCTAGATCTCTACATCACCATCGTTGCCCGTCCCGCCGCCAACTTTTTCATTCTCGCAAGCGGACGCGATCAGGAAATCTGCCAGGCCATCGAAGACCATCTCATTCTCAACACTTACCAGCAGGTTCTCGAATCTCAAAGCGTAAAGGTCGTGCCGCTGGCGCTGCGCATCAAAAATGCCATCCCCATCGGCAAAGGTTGCGGTTCTTCCGCGGCAGCCCGACTTGCCGGTATCGCACTGGCCAACCACTTCGGCCATTTGCACTGGAGCGATGCGCAGATCATCGGCGAGGCCTCCCGACGCGAGCATCACCCCGACAACGCTTCCGCTTGCTGGCTAGGCGGTCTCGCTATCGCCCGCATGTCCGGCGAAGCAGAGGTTCAGGTGGTCTCGGTTCGTCCGAAAGGGAAGTGGCCTTTACTGCTGGCCATCCCCGACGCACGCTTGTCCACTGAAGAGGCTCGTAGCGTGCTGCCAGAGCAATATTCTCGGGTCGATGCCGTAGCCAATATTCAGAATTCCATGTTGCTGTTTGCCGCCTTCGCGCAGGGACGACACGATTTGCTTGCCTCGGCGTTGGAGGACCGTATCCATCAGCCTTATCGTGCAGCGCTCTGCCCGCTGTTGCCTTGTCTGCTGGAACTGACGGGACGTCCTGGCATTCTCGGCGCGGCCCTAAGCGGTGCCGGACCATCGGTCATAGTTTTTTTGGATCCCCATTTTTCCGTCCCAAAGGCTCGACAGCTCGTATCCACTCATCTCAAAGCCAGCGGACTCAGGGCCGAACTGCTGCTTACCTCAATCTCTTCCCACCGCGCCCGTCACTCCCACTAATTTGAGATTTTAAGAAAGCGAAACTTCCCGATCGCTTGTGTGTTTGCAGCCAATAGTGTGCGGTGGCAGCTTTCCCGTCAAACAGCGCTGAGTTCTTGGAATGGGCGAAGATGAAGCGGAAAATGCTCGATTGCGTCCAGTCGCGGGCAGGTCTTTTGCCTCGCAATGAGCAGGCCCGGAAAGAGATTGAGAATTTCCTCTCGGCGCTGAATTCGTATCCGGATCGCGCCGCAAACGATCCCGGCCTTACCTTTCAACAACATTTTTGTCGTCTGTTAGCAAGTTCCGTCGAGAATAGACTCACATAATTAGGCACGTTCCCGAGGCTAGCGGCTGGCTGGGGGAACAATTCCATTCATTCGTAGATATACAACCATCTGTCCGTAATGGTCGAAGCCGTGCCATGCCACGCTGGTGGCCAGACCCAGGCGGCTGACCTTTCCTTCGCCGAATGGACTCTTAACGGTTTCTACCAGGTTCTTATCGTTAATCGTTTGGATTGCCTTGTGCACGTAAACAAAGGAGTCATTGAGATATTTCAGAATCTCAGCTTTCGTTACGAGAGAGGCGGGGCCTGATTCGTCGGAAATGTCCACCGGAGGTTTCTCTTCGAGAATTGCGGCTCCCAGTTCGTAATTCACCGCCGCTACGTGTTTTATTTGCTGGCCAAATGTACGGACTCCCTTGAACTCTCCCTCAGTCGGTACGAACCCGAATTTATCCTCTGGCATGGCCTCCGCGGCAGGAACGAATTCATGTTCAATATTCGCGACAGTGCGATCCAGGACTTGTGTAACGGTTCGACGTTCGTCTTTATTTTTATTTTTGCTGTCCTGCGCCACCGACACAACTGCCAGCGCCAGCAGGCAGAATATGGCGCAGCAAAACTTGTTTCTCATGATGTCTCTCCGTACAAACAAAAATATGCAGTTCAGCTTTTCGCAGTCGCAGGAAACGGCCACTCCCTGCTTCTCCAGGCCCGAATCATGTAGATCACCAGACCGGCCAGCAGGATAAGCAAGGCGTATCGCACTTCCTTCTGCCACTGATCGCGATTAAACAGGATAAATAGAAATCCAGCAATTGCCAGTAACGCCGGTAACGGATACAGCCACATGCGAAAGGGACGCGGCATCTCGGGCCGCGTCACCCGTAAGACGATCAGTCCCACGGCCTGCACCAGGAACTGCACCAGAATACGAATCACTACCAGAGCCGCTATCGCGTCTTTCAGCCGGAGAAAGCAGAACGCCGCAGCCACCACCGCCAGGGCCAACAGAGATACGTGAGGAATGCGATGTACCGGATGTACCTTCGCCAGAGCCCGAAAATAATTTCCGTCCTTCGCCGCCGCATACGGCACTCGCGAATAGCCAAGCATCAGCGAAAACACTGACGCAAAGGCCGTAACCATCACCAACCCAGTGACCAGCCGTGCGGCCCAGGCGCCATAGATCTTCTGCATGAACAGCGAAACCACATACAGCCCGCTGTTGTTCTGTCCGCCCTGTACCATCTCCCTCCACGGCACCACGGCCAGAATGCATATGTTCATCACTAGATATAGACACGCCACCAGCGCAATGGAAAGCAGCAGGGCCCGCGGAATATTCCGTTCAGGGTCTTCCACCTCATCGCCGAGAAATGCAACGTTGTAATATCCCCAGTAATCGTACGTCGCCACCAGCATCGCACCCGCCAACCCGGTGAAAAATCGACGGGAGAGCGTGAACGCACCTGGCGGAAAATCAAATGCCTGAGCAGCGTTGAAGTGTGTAAGGCCGGCGTATATGATCCAGCCCATCGTTCCCATTACGCATACCCATAGCGCTTTCGACAGTTTTCCAATCACCGTGATGCGCCGGTAGAGCAGTAGTGTCGCGAGAAAACATACAGCCACTGCGACTGCCGTTCCCGGCGTGACGATCCAGCTCACATGCAGGTTTCCTGCCCAGGGAATATGCATCAGAGCGTCGTACGATGAATAAGTTGTTTCCAGTTGCGGCCAGTAATAGGCCGCGTATCCCGCTAGCCCGATGCAGCCGGTAGCAATGGAAAGCGGTGCACTGAACGAAAGTTGCCAGATAAACAGAAACGAGATCAGCCGCCCCATTTTCTGCGGTCCGTAAATCTCTTTCAGGTAGTGATACGATCCGCCCGATCCGGGCATTGCTGCCCCAAGTTCGGCCCAAATTAGTCCATCGCACACGGCAAACAGCGCCCCCACCACCCAACCCAGCATGGCTTGCGGGCCGCCCATCGCGCCCAGAATCAGAGGTATGGTAATGAAGGGTCCCACGCCAATCATGTCGATCATGTTGAGCGCGGTTGCGCTGCCCAGCCCCATGCCGCGAATCAGGCTGGGAGCGTTCGAATTATCTTGCGAAGGAGCCTGCATCTGGTGGAAGGACTGAGGATAAGGACAAGCGACTAATGAACACCCTCGTGCCCGGCGCTCAACAGATTCACATATAACCTCACCGCTCCGGGCACTCCGGCCGGCAACTGTCGAAAGAAGGCGTATCCCGTATAGATATATGTTCCTTTGCCGTATTGCGCGCGCAACAGCCCGCCTTTCTGCGCGTCTTCGCCAGGATCATGGCTGGATAGCAACGGCTTGAAGTGTTCATCCCACTTGTCCAAGAAATATAGCCCTCGCTCCTGCACCCAACCATCAAAGTCGCGAGCCGTAATTTCGTTCGGATATTGGAATACGCCATCCTGGGGCGACAGAATTTCAACCGGAGCGTCTTCCACGGAAACCCGCGCCCGGCTCAGCTCTGCCGGATATGGAGTGAAGTGCCCGCTGTTAAAATCAGGCACGCTGGCATTGTATTGCACTACCAAGGTACCTCCGGCTGCAACAAAATCCAGCAGCTTCTTGTTGTTCGTTGCTACCTCTTTTTGCGTGTCGTAGGCGCGGATCCCCAGAGCAATCGTTCCGTATTGGCTAAGATCTGTTTTCGCCAGCATGTCTGGAGCAATTAAGCTTACGTTCATCCCAACCTGCTTGAGGACGGTGGGGATATCGTCTCCGGCACCCATGATGTATCCAATCTTCAAATCGTGCGGAGCCTGTACATCCACGATACTCACCCGCTGCAACGCCGGTTGATAGTAGTAGAACGAGCCCAGGTCCTCGCGTGTCACCAGCGTGTAACCTTCGCTAAATTTGTTCCCGTCAGACTGCAGCACCGCTCGGACCTTGGCTCGTCCTTCCTGCAAGCCGGCAGGGAAGACCTTAAAATTGAAATCCTGCTTCTCTCCGCGGCGGGCGAAGTGGACGGCAAATTGTGCCGGCTCTGATCGCCAGCCTGCGGGCAGATCCAACCGCAAAGCGCCTTGCGCTTCGCGGTTCAAGTTACTCGTCACGCCCACTGAAACCGTCGAACTCGCGCCGTTGTGAGTCGAGATCACCTGCGTGCCCGGTTCCAACGCCACCGAAAATGCCGGAACCACTGCCAGCGGACGCGCACGCTCTGTCCCAGCTTCATCGACGAACTTTGCAACTACCGTCGTCCCGATGCCACTTTTCGTCTCAGCGCCGCCCACGTTGGCGGAATACACTGCTCTCGCCCGAAGCACCGGGGGAGGAAAGGGAAGCGTCACATATTTCTCGTCATCGATGTGATTCACGCTTTCCGTCTCGGGATCATCGCGATGCCAGTAGGGTCGCGTGTACTCCGCATTCTTGGGCACAGTTACTCGAAAAACCACGTGCAGATTGCCGCCGGCCCTCACAGCGATCCGTTTTGTCTTGTCTGAAATCGTGTTCCACCCCTCCGGCACTTCCAGCTTCAATCCATCAATGAAAAGACGTTCTTTAGAGCCGTTGCGAAGATCCACTGCGACGAGAAACTCCTGGCCGGGAGAAACCGCGGTTAGTGCCTCCGCCTCGTTGGGAACACTCCCATCTCCTTCGGCGCGAGAAACGACAGTCGCTTCCAGGCTGACTTTCAGAGTCTCATTGAGTGCTGCCTCAGCCTGCTCGTACTTTTCTGTGAGTCGCATAAACACATCAGATTTGATAGCGGTCTCAGGCATGCTATTGCTTACTTCGTTTCGCACCCTCTCGATGCCGGACAGAACCTTTGCTAGAGGAGCTGCCAATTCAGACAAATTGTTCTTTTTCGCATCCTGAGTGGCTGCCGCAATCTGCGACGTAATTTCGGTCAACTCTTTCCCTAATTGAGGAGCCTTCGACTCTTCGGTGCCCAACTGGCCTGCCAGTGCGGGCAAGCTCGTGTCAATGCCGTCGAAGAAATCCTTCTCATGACCATCTTTGTCTGGCTTCGCAGGCTCGATTGAGTCGACCAGCTTATAAAACGTAAAACGGTCACCGGGCTCGACATTCCAATTTGCCGCGCCTTGCGACAGCTGATGACGCAGTCCTTGCATCGCGAACTGCACGTACGACACTCCAAGATCCGGGCTCAGCTCGCCGGTGTTTAGTTTTACTGTCCACTGCGCATCGGGGCATGTCATCGCTCCAAAACCGCAGACGTTGCCGACGTAAAGCTTCTTGGCTTGCCAAGGCCGAAGTCCCTGCTTGATCTGCTCGGGAAAACGTTTTGGATCGGCCGCGGCGCGAAACGCCTCTTGCGTCAGGATGCTCGAAGCCTGGTGATGCCCATGTCCATCGCGCGATGTTCCTGAGAAGCGCGCAACCAGCACGTCGGGACGAAATGTTCGAACCACTCGCACCACATCGCCCAGCGCGACATCGTGTCCGCCCCACTTGGAAAAAGTTTCATCGGCGCTTTTTGAAAATCCAAAGTCAGCCACGCGCGAAAACCGTTCCTGCACTCCGTAATACTCGTCTGCCGCAAGCAGTTCCAGGGTGCGCAGCACGCCCAGCACATCGGAAAGATTGCTGCCAATCTTGTTCTGGCCGCCTTCGCCGCGATTCAGCGTCATCAAGAGGACACTTGCCCCGCGCCCGCGCGACTCAAGCGTGAGCATTCCGCCATCTTCGTCATCGGGATGAGCCACCACCTGCATGAGACGGCCGGTCGTACCGAGTCTCCGGAGCATTTGTCTTACGCCAACAACGCCCTGGTCTTGCGGAAGCTGTGGGGGAGTTCCTTGATAAGGAAGCTGAGGAAAGTTTGTGACTGCACCTTCACGATTCGTAACTTGATCCGCGGAAACCGGATGCGCGGGAGCTTTTTCTGTGGTCTGTGCCGCGGCCAGCACCAGCAGAAAAAGGGGCACGACCAGGAATGATTTTGAGATCGGGGCGATTAAACTCTCGACGAGATTGCGGGCGAGCCGCGGCAGGCGACTTGAAAGATTTTTGCGTTCCAGATGGCTCACCCTACAAGGATGGGGCCTACCCCTGCTCCGACGCAAATTCTTTCCTTTCGTTGCTTATCATATCGCGACTACCGCCGTCCCTCTTTAAACGTTTCCTGACACGCGCTGCCCGCAGTCAGCACCTGGTTGAATGCCGCCTCTTTGCGGAGATCTTTCAGCAGCGGATCTTCGAGCAGCGCAGAATACGCGCAGTAGTTTTGTTGCACAGCGGCCTTTAATAGACGTAAAGCTGCGTCTTTCTGGTGGCAATAGGCCATGAGCACGCCGACGCGATACCACTCCTCCGGATCAGGCTGGGTCATCACCGACGCTTCGGCCTCCCTGGTGATCTTGTCGATGTCGGACGGACGCTGGGCTTGCGTGCAAGCGATCAGTAACTCCCGATGATAGAACGGGGCCTTCGCCACATCTTTGGCGCTCTGACGAGCCTGAGGCAGATTCCCCGCGGCGAGGTAGACATAGGGCGTCGCCCACGCGGCCCACTCCGAACCTGCATCCAGATGGATGAAATCCATTGCCTGGTCTGTCTTGCCCAATTCCAGAAATGCCCAAGCGCATGAGCGGAAGTTGAAGTTTCCCGGATCCAGCGATCGGGCCGTGTTGCATTCCTGCGTCGCCTTCTCCTGCATGCCCGCATAACGCAGCACATAGCTGAGCGCAAAATGGGCGTCGGCGCTCTGTGGCCTCCGGCGTACCAGGTCCGTGGCCGCGTCGTGCGCACGGCCCAGTTCGCCCCGTTCCACCCGATTCGTAATCAAATTGCTGGCTGCTGCAACGCGGTTTGGATCCAGGGCAAGCGCCCGCTCATACGCGGAGTTTGAACGCTGGAACATCTGCTCTCCGCCGCCGCCATAATACGAATCGAAGTAGTATCTCTGTCCCAGCGCCTCCCATGCTGGCGCATACCCTGCGTCCACTCCAACCACATGTTCTAACACCGCAATCGCATCTTTATTCGGCTGGGGGTCGTGGGGCAGAGCGAGACTATGCAGGTAAAGATCGTAGGCCTCCTGGCTCTTTGGCCGCGACGCCGTGTTGTAGGCCCCGCCGGCGCCACCCAACACAGGCAACAATCCCTGTTGAACCTGGGTACTCAGCTGACTTTGTAGAGCGATCAGATCATTTACCGGAGCCGAAACGGTTGTTTGCCAAAGCAGCCGGTCATTCGATGCGTCAATCGCCTCCAACGTCACGCTCAACTGATCGCCCATACGTGAGAAGTGACCTGTCAGCAGCCGGCCTACGTGTAATTGCTGACCGATCTTGCGTGGATCCAAGTCCACGCTTACAAAGTTTCTTGTGGCCGATGAAGGCCGTACTTCCAACGAGCGCGAATATGTGAGGACGCTCGTTAACTCATCCGCAAGCGCAAAGCGCAGGTAATCCACGGCGTAATCGCCGCTAATGTTCTGTAACGGCAACACTGCGATTGCATTCTGCACTTCCGCATTTGCCATAGACCGATGTTTTACCCAGTACGCGCCAACCGCGACCAGGACCGTTACCAGTAACGCTGCTGTTCCTCCCAGGAGCCAGAAAAGCCAGCGGTGGCTTCCGGCCCGGCCGAACGTCTTGCTCGCGACTCGAAGCCTGGCAGTATGGAATCCGCTCCTGATCTGCCCGGATTCGGATTCGCGCTTCAGCTGCTGCAGGTCCGCCTTCATCTGAGTGGCGCTCTGATAGCGGTCCTTGCGATCCTTCTCCATCGCTTTTCCGATGATGCCTTCCAGTTCTACCGGCATCTTCGGATTCAATTCGCCAGGCGGAATCGGCTTCGCGTGCAGCACCGAATCCAGAGTCATCAGAGAATTCTTGCCGGTAAATGGCTTTTTCCCGGTCGACATCTCGTACATCACGACGCCGAACGAAAAAAGGTCGCTGCGGAAGTCAATCTCCTCGCTCCGCGCCTGCTCCGGCGACATGTAGACCGCCGTGCCCGGAATCACTCCCACTGCCGTCAAGGAGTTGTCGGCGGCCGCTGAGTCGCTGTCGGTCCCGACATTGTGCACTAGCTTGGCCAACCCGAAATCCAGAACTTTTACCTGCCCGGTTGGAGTCAGAAAAATATTCGCAGGCTTGATATCCCGATGGACAATCCCCTTGGCGTGGGACGCCGCCAAGGCGTCCGCCACTTGAATGCTGATATCTAGCACCCGGTCCGTGACCATCGGCTGTCCGGCGATACCTTGCTTCAGGCTTTCGCCCTCCAGCTTCTCCATCACAATGAAGGGATGTCCGTTGTTGTCTTCAATCCCGTGGATGATGCAAATGTTGGGGTGATTCAGGAGTGAGGCGGCCCGCGCCTCGCGTTCAAAGCGTTCCAGCGATTTGGAGTCGCCTACAAGATTTTCGGGGATAAACTTAAGCGCGACATGGCGCCCAAGCTTCAAGTCCTCAGCCTCGTACACCACGCCCATGCCACCGCCTCCGAGTTTCCCCAGGATGCGGTAGTGAGAGACTGTCTGACCAATCATGAGACGACCAACCCCCGAACGCGGTAATGTTAGGCCCGCCAGCGACTTCGGTCAATGGACGGCCAGAGCGAAACCGTCAAAACTGTTAGTTTCAGGCTGCCTTCGAACCTCTGATAATCGAAAATCTGAGTTTTTATTCCCGAACTGACAAGTACCTTGTTCTTTTGTGCCTGTTGCCAGGTTCCAGGTTGTGCCACGGCGACTATTATGAAGCAAGCGAATTCCGAAATGTCGAGGCGTTCTGTATGGCGGAAACACCTGGAAATTATTCTCCTCAAATACTGGAAGCTATCCGCCGGCGCGCCACGGAACTCTATCAGCGAGGCGGAGCCGTCGAGGGTCAAGACACCGACAACTGGTACCAGGCTGAAGCCGAGATCATTCGCGAATCAGTCAATCGCTTGACTCGACGGGCTGTCGTCATCAATGTTCAAGGCGTGGTCTACACCGGGGAATACGAATCCGGTTCGGCTGATGGCTACATTGCCGGCGAATGGAAGCCCGGTGAATCCATTCCCATTCGCTTCGCCGGCGATAAACTGTATCTTCGCCGTCGCGACGGCCGCGAACTCCAAACCACAGTTGTCAAACGAATCGGATGAAGCTTGATGGCTCCCTACGTGTACAGTCCCGCTGACGCTCCTACCCACTCCATATTTTTATTATGGTCGACGCCCATCATCAAGCCACGTCCCATCCGGATGATGGTCAGCACCGCCTTCAAGTCCTCTTGCCAAACGTACATCACTCGCACTTCGGCTTTGGTCGCACCAAATGGAGTGTCAATCACGGGCTCGAAGTCGAGCCGCTCCTGCAAGATGTAGTCCCCGCGTTTCTCCGGTGGAATCGCTTCGATATCTTCTTTCTTCGGCGCAATCACCACGCCCAGTCCAGCGAACGAATACAGCGGCTTCAGTGCGTAATTCTGTAAATCGTCGGGAATTTGGTCCAGTTGATCCAGAAACCACGTCTTCGGAACGGATTCGTGTCGCAAATAGGGAATAGAAAACTTGCTGATGCGGAAATACCAGTTCGGATGCCCGGCCCACTCCACATCAAGATCGTCGCGCCAATCGAATGCCAGCTTTACTCTCTTGCGCTGCAATTCATCCACAATCGCGCGATTATAAATTCGGCGAATGGGCACTCGGCCTGTGCTTCCCTCGTAGTAAAGCTGCGACCCTTCCTTCTTGATCGCCTCCAGGTCAACTGTCCGCACGCCGAGCATCTTTTCCGTGAGCAGAAAATCCGGTAGCGTCTTTTGCTCCTTAGGATGAATCTCCATCAGGATCACATTCTCCGGATCATGCTGGCCTACGATCGCCCGCCGCAGAAGTTCGCGGTAGGATTTCTCGTCGAGCCCGCTCAAGAAGAACCGCAGCTCACTTCCGCCTTCGAATTTAGTTAGTTCGAAAACATCAAGGTAGCTCTGTGCCAGCGTGACCTGGTACGCATAAAGGGAAGGGAAGGCTTGCAGTTCAACCAGCTTCGGCTGCAGTTCCCCCTTCGCGTCGCGCACAATTCCAAAATCAACCTGTATGAACATCGGGTGATCTGATTCGTTTGGAACCCGATACTCCGCCGGAATTGACTGATCCGACCGCGCTCGATATTCCCGATTCTCCACCAGTTGCCGGATCAATACCTTTCCATCGTCTGCCATCCGCTGAAGCAACGACTCGGGAAAGAAGCAAGGAGTCTCCGATAGCCGGAATTGCACATGCGTTCCGCAAGCGTCATCAATCCGCCGTAATAATTCCTGATATTTTTCTGGAGTAAAGCTGGCGTTGAACTGTTTGCGGAGAGAAGGAATCATGAAAGAAGATTATGCCGCGTGGTCGTCACGGCCACCTAAGACAATTGAGCTTCCCGGGGTTTCTTAGCGTCTCCCAGTGACCTCCGCGATTTAGGGTTTTCGCTGATCGGGCCGTTAAAAACACTAAACTCTAAAATCGGAGAACCGCAGAGTTATGCTTCCACCAAAAACTTCCCATCCTGCATGATCTGCTGGTCATCCACCCAGATGTTAAATTTGCGGCCCACAACGTCGATATGCGTAGAGGAATCCCACTCCGCTCCGGTGTGCGCACCGTAGGGGTTCCCAAATGCGATGTGAACGCCGGGATACTTCTCATCCTGGAGAATCTGTCCAATCACGTCCTTCAAGTCGATGTTCGTGCCGATGGCAAACTCGCCCACGCGGTCGCTATTCTCATCCGTATGCGTGTAGTTCCAGAAGTCATCTTCAAGCTCGCGATTCTCTGAGTGCGCCTCGGTCAGCCGATTTTCTTTCATGCGGATGGTCAGGGGAGTCTCGCGCAGGTTGCCGAACTTCGCGCACAAATAATCGCCAACCACACCGTCGATCACGAATGTTCCATTGACCTCGCCAGGAGTCGTAAAAATTTCACCGCCCGGCAGGTTTCCCCACTTTTCCGGAGTGATCAAGCCACTCGTTTTCAGCCAGCGATAGTTGTGATTCAACTCCGCTGTTAAATCCGTTCCCGCTGCCGTGGTCGCGCGTACTCGCTGAGCTTTACGCACCATCTCCACGACTTTGGCGCTTAAGCGGTCGACCTTCTGAAAATCTGAGCGCATGCCTTCGAGCATAATCTGCCGATTGATGTTCACCATGTGTGCATGGCGAATCTTGCGGCGGTTCACGATATCGGTCATCTGCATGCGCGAGCGCAGCTCGTTTTGTTGTGCCTGCACCGCAAAGATCGAGACCTGGCTGGTTTCCAGATCCTCGACAACTTCTTTGGGCAGATCTTTCAACGGCCGGGGAGCGAGATCTTCGAGGACCCAAACATTGTGGGGCGCGCCCAGGGTTTTCAGTTCGCTTACAATCGCAGCCGCAATTTCCAGCGTGACCTCGTCGGTGATCACGCATACTTTCTCATCTGGATGCACGCGCAAGCAAACGCTCACCGCGTTGCGCGCGCCTGGCGTATATTCCGGATCGAAAGAGAGTGGATCTCGCGTTCCCCAGCCTTCTCTGCGTGGAATAGGGATTTTGACTTGGTCCGCAGGTATGGTCATTAGCCTACTTTTCTTTCGGAAGCTGACTCGACTTCCGCCAGCCCGGTCTCCGTTTCTTCAATGATGTAATCGACGACTTTCTTCAAGTCTCCAGTTTCCTGAAAGACTTGCAGCTGCCGGTCAGCACCGCTACCTCGTTCGAGCATGGTATGGACGTAATTCAGTTCCTCGCGCGAATCCAGTTCATCCACCACGTCGTCAACAAACTCCAGATATTCACGGATCAGGTCCCGCGCCGGCACTTCCGTCTGCTTACCGAAGTCGATCATCTTGCCGTTCATTCCGTAACGCGCCGCCCGCCACTTGTTCTCCATTAGAAGCGCACGCCGGTACAAACGGAATCCTTGATTCGCTGTATGCAATTTATAGAGCTTCGCGACTGTGGCCTGAATCAGAGCAGCCAGCGCGATGGTCTCGTCGGCGCGCATGGGAATGTCACACACGCGGAATTCAATCGTATTAAAGAATGGATGCGGCCGAATATCCCACCAGATCTTTTTTGCGTTATCGATGCAGTTGGTTTTGATCAGTAGCTTGATGAAGTTTTCGTACTCGCCCCAGCTCGGAAAATAATCCGGAATATTGGTCCGCGGGAATTTGTCGAACACTTTGCAGCGGTAAGATTTGAGACCCGTATCCATCCCCAGCCAGAACGGCGAATTGGTAGACAGAGCCAGGAGGTGCGGCAGGAAATATCGCGCATGATTCATCATATGGATCGCGATCTCGCGATCCTCGATCCCGATATGCACGTGCAATCCAAAAATTAAATTCGCCCGCGCCACCAACTGCATGTCTTCAACAATATTTTTGTAGCGCTCGTCGGGATGAATTTCCTGCACTCGCCAGTCCGCAAATGGATGGGTTGCAACCGAAGCCAACTTCAGGCCGTTTTCTTTAGCAAGCCTGACAATATCGCGCCGCAGCATCTTCACTTCAACTTTGGCTTCCTTGATGTTCTTACAGACCCCAGTCCCCACTTCCACGACCGACTGATGCATCTCCGCTTTCACCCGCTCCTGCAGGATCAGCTGTCCTTTTTCGAGGATCTCCGCCTGAATATGCGACCGCAGGTCCCGTGTCTCCGGATCCACGGTTTGATATTCCTCTTCAATCCCGATACTGAAAGTGGGCTTCATGGAATGTGTGGCGCGGGCGTCCTCGCCCGCGAAATCTAACCAGGATCCAATAACCCCCCGGTCACTTCACCTCTATCGGTGCGAAACATGCGCGCCAGCCAAGGCCCCACCAGTATATCAATCAGAGAAACAGCCGATTCCGACCAGCGCTATGTGCAGCCTTCAACCTCTGCGACGGGTGCCTTCACCAGCTTTTTAAGAGTTCATCCATGCCTACTTCGCCACCTTCCCGCGTTTCCTCTCAGCCACCCACTTCGGTTCGCCCTTCCGCGCGGACTTTGGTGGCGTTCCCCCCAGAAAACTAGCCCACCGCATCTCCCGCGCCGGATCTTCCCCAGTCACCGCCATCTTCACCGCCATCTCCGCCACCGCATTTACGATCCAATCAAAGTTCTCCTGACCGACCGACGTAATCTCCGCGTCCGGCGCCGGATTCAGAAAATCAATCGCGTAGGGCACTCCATCCTCAACCGCAAACTCAACCGTGTTTAAGTCGTACCCCAGCACGCGGCACAATGTCAGCGAATCTTTCTCGATACGCTCTTTCAGGGCCTGCGATGATGGCGGCGGATTCCCCTTCACGTACCGCTCGTGATGCGGAAGCCGCGGGTCGTACTTCATGATGTGCACTTTCTCCTGCCCCACGACATAGCACCGGTAATATTCTTCGAAAACAACACCATGCTGCAGCGTCATGCACAAATCGCCGGTTTGGTTGTAGTGTTGAAAAAATTCGTCAGGCGAATGCACGTGATAGACATGCTTCCACCCGCCACCTGAATAAGGCTTGAGGAAAGCAGGGAACTGAACGTAGTCAAACAGCTCCTGCCAGTTCAGCGGATAAATTAAGTTCCGCATCGACCGGTCAGTCGTCCCCTCGGGATGCTTGTTGTGCGGCAAAATCACCGTCGGCGGAATTGCCACGCCCAGCTTAGCCGCAAGCGCGTAGTTGAAGAACTTGTCATCCGCGGTCCACCAGAACGGGTTGTTGACGACGATCGTTCCATGCAGAGCGGCATTCTTCAGGTAAGCCCGGTAGAACGGAATGTCCTGCGAGATGCGGTCGATGATGACGGCATATTTCTGCGGCTCATCCATGCGCACGCCGCCCACCTGCACAAACTCCGCCGTAACGTCCTCGACCTTCATCGCATTGATCTTTTCTACCAGTGCGGGCGGAAAGGTATTCTCCATCCCAAAAAGAATTCCAATCTTCTTTGTGCTCACGAACTCTCTCCTGTAGAGACGTTGCTTACAACCTCTCTTCGCTGCCGGCAAAGACGTAGCGAGCTACGTCTCTACGGCGCATGTTCAAAAATACTTTCCCACCATACTCAGCCACAGTGGCCAGTCATGCTTCGAATTATCGCCATACACATCCAGCAAGTGCGGCACCGCCTTGCCATTAAGAATCGCCGAAAGTTTCACATTTTGGTCCAGACAGATGTCCCAGTTCGCGGAGCCCAAGACGATTTTCATCTGCCGGTATCGGCTTAGAAACCAGTCATCGTTCTGGTTCGGCAAATAATCCGGAGGGCAGTTGAAGTAGCAATCATCGTCGTAATACCCGTCCAGAAACTGATGGATATCAAATGCTCCGCTCATACTCACGCAATGTGTCACCACATCGGGATGTTTCAGGGCGAAGTTCACCGCCTGATACGCGCCGAAACTGCACCCGGTCATCGCCAGCCGGGGTGTCTGATTCTTCCATCGGATGAATGGCACAAACTCATGCAGAACGTAACGCTCATACTGCAGATGCCGCAACACGCGCACCTTAGGATGCACGCCCTTGTTGTACCAGCTTTCGGTATCGACGGCGTCCGTGCAAAACACCTGCAGCTCGCCGCGCTCGATTTTCGGCGCAAGCACCCCAATCATTCCTCGGTCCTCGTACTCAAAGAACTTGCCCATCGAGGTAGGAAACACTAGCAGAGGCGTCCCTGCGTGTCCGAAGACCAGGGCTTCCATGTCGCGGTGCAATTCCTGACTGTACGCCTTGTGATATTCGCGATTCATCTTGAGCTAAGCCGGGCCTTCCGTCCGAATTTTTGTGGACGAAGTATCTTACCTGAACCCGCGATCGCGAGATCATTTGCCCGAAACCGCCGGCCACTTTGAGCCATCGAAGATGATATCGTGATACGAGATATGTCGTGGAGCCTCCCCAAACTAGTTCCGCGCTCAGCGCCGCTTATCCTGCTCATTCTCACTCTAGCCGCCGCCACGGGTTTTGCGGCCGTCGGTCATCTCGTTGCCCGCTACAACGCCAACCAGCAGTCTCGAGGGCGCAAGCTTTACTCGCAGGGTCTCGCCGCCGCCAGCGCCGGCCATTACGACGACGCTATAGCCGCATTCCGTGCCGCCCTGACTTGCGATCCAACCAACTCCCAGTACCAGCTCAGCCTGGCCCGCGCCCTGCGCGACAGCAATGATCCGCGCCGCCTCGATGAGGCCGAATCCTATCTCGTCGCTCTGTGGCAGCGCTCTCCACAAGATGCCGCCGTCAATCTTGCTCTGGCTCGAGTTGCCGCTCATCGCGGATCTGTTGAAGATGCCACCCGTTACTACCACAACGCCATGTACGGGGCCTGGAACTCTGATCCGGACGCCAATCGCAGCAAAGCCCGCATCGAACTCATTCAGTTCCTGCTTAAGAAAAACGCCCTCGCGAATGCAGATTCCGAACTCATGGCGCTCTCCACTTCTTTGCCTGCCGATCCTGCCGCGCACCTTCACGCCGCACAGCTTTTCGCCGACGCTCAGGACTACTCAGGCGCGCTCACTCAGTATCGCGAAGCTCTTCACCTCGATCCCTCAAATTCCTCTGCTCTGGCTGGCGCTGGCGAGGCCGCTTACCACTTGGGCAACTACACCACCGCCGAACACTACCTGCAAGCGGCGGTTAACAAGGATCCCCAGGATGCCGACGCCCGCCGGCTTCTGGCAATCACCGACCTCGTTCTCCGCAATAATCCCTTTCACAGTCATATCTCTGATGCCGAACGTAATCGACGAATCACTGCTGCCTTCTCTCAAGCAGAGACGCGCTTGATAGAGTGCGCCCAGCAAAAGGGTGTTGACCTCCACGCGGCTGGAGGCACCTCTTCATCGCCGCTCGCAGCCTTGCAGACTCGCTGGATGGCTACCAAACCAGACTTATCCCGCCTCCGGTCTCCGGCGGAAACCGATCTACCGGACGCCATTATGGACCTTGTGTTCCAAGTCGAGCAGCAAACTGCTTCCGTCTGCGGACCTCCCCAAGGTCTGGACTTGGCGCTACTTCTGATTTTGCAAAAACGTGAGGCGGCCATTCAATGAGCGATCTGGCTTCTACCCCACGCTCTGCAGAAGGAATGCCAGCGCCGTCGGTGGTCCGACTCCGAGCTACTCAACGCTTATTTGCGAGTCTGGAAGGCGTCTTCCACGAGGAAGTTTTCTTTCTCATCCTTTCAGTTTTTATCGGAATCTTTTCCGGCCTGGCGGTAGTCTGCTTTCGCCTGGCCATTGACTGGATGCATCTTGCGCTGCTCGGGCCGCTTCCTCAAACTCACAGTTGGCGTCTTTTCGCTGTTCCGTCACTGGCCGGCCTGGTCGTGGCAATTCTCGTATTACATCTGTTCCCGGGTATTCGCGGCAGCGGCGTGAATCAAACCAAAGCGGCCCTCTACATCTTCAACGGATTCATTCCCTTCCGCACCGCCGTCGGAAAATTCATCTGTGCAGCTCTAGCAATTGGATCGGGGCAATCGCTTGGGCCAGAGGACCCTTCTCTACAGATCGGCGCCAGTATCGCTTCCGCTCTCGGACGCCAGCTCCAGATTTCCCGGGAAAAGCTACGCCTGATGGCGCCGGTCGGCGCTGCTGCTGGACTCGCCGCCGCTTTCAATGCACCAATCTCGGCCGTGCTCTTCGTGATCGAAGAGGTCATTGGGCGCTGGAGTGCCGGCATTCTCGGTTCCGTCGTGCTCTCTGCCGTTTCCAGCGTCGTGATCGTACGCTGGTTTCTTGGAAGCGAACCGCTGTTCCGCATCCCTGTTACTACTTTCAAGCGTCCCACGGAACTGGTCGCGTATGCGGTTCTCGGTATCGTCGGAGGATTAGCTTCTGTAGCGTTCGCCAAATCGATCGGCTACCTCCGTCCGCGACTCAAGGCTTTGCCTCGGTGGACGCAGTATTTCCAACCTGCATTCGCCGGACTTCTGATTGGCTTGATAGCTTTCCTTGGCGCACCGCAGATTATGGGCGCAGGCTACGATTCGATGGACCAAGCGATGCACGGTCAATACACGTGGAAAGTGCTCGCCGTCCTAGCCGTGCTCAAGATTGTCGCATCCACGGTTTCCTTCGTCAGCGGCACTCCCGGAGGCATGTTCGCACCCACGCTTTTCATCGGAGCCATGCTCGGAGGGGCCGTTGGAGACGTCGAGCGCATCTTCTTTCCTCATCTCACCGGGTCGACCGGAACCTATGTCCTCGTAGGTATGGGCGTTCTATTTGCCGGATTCCTTCGTGTTCCCATGACCTCCGTGTTTATGGTCCTTGAAGTCAGCGGCAATTACGAGATCATTGTTCCAGTTATTGTGGCCAATACTTTTTCTTATCTTGTCTCGCGAAGCCTGCAAACGATTCCTATTTTCGATCTGCTGACTCGCCAGGACGGGCTCATCTTGCCTTCGCTCGAAGAAGAGCGCGAAGAAGCAATTCTGCGCGTCGAAGACGCCATGCTTCCCGTGCCAGCCGCAATTCTTAGTGCGGCGGACTATGTCGACGCCAACGCCCGCCGTGTTCAAAGCTGCACCGATGCCACTTTCTTAGTACGCATGCACCCCAGTGGCTGGAGCACGATTACACGGGAGCAACTCCTGCACCTATTTCAAGAAGGCAAGGGAGACCTAACGCTCGGCTCCATCCTTCCTTCGCAATCCGTTCCGAGCCTTTACCCCGACCTGCCACTCGATTCCGCACTGCGCTATGTAAACAATTACGCCCTCGTTCCTGTAGTGAATCGTGCCAACTCTCTCCAGTTGGAAGGCGTCATCTCCCGTGAGTCTGTTTTCCAAAAGTACGGGACGCGATCGAAGAACGAATAGTGACCTTCTAATCGCTAATTCTTTTTTTGCAAACAAAAAACCCGCCCCTCACGGGGCGGGCCTCATACCATAAACGAACCACGCACTAACCACCTTGGCTGCAGACCGACAGGTGGAACGGATTGTTGTGGAACGTCATCTCGCCACCCACGGAAGTGCTGGTTGGCGCCCCGAAATATTCCAAATAGGTTAGATCCTGCAGATTGTAGGTGAAGCCGTTCAGTGTGTAAGGAAAGTCTCCGTAGTTGGCAAAGACTTCTTCCGGATCTCCATTTTCCAGAATTCCGCACTGGACCGGATTACCGTTGGTATTGACCACCAGCGGATCGTCAAGCCACTCGCCGATCTCATGCGATAAGGCCCCGACATCCTGCGAGAACGCCCCCGGTGTGCCAATGTAAGTGAAATGCGAGTATGCCTGCGGCGCCGCTGAACTGCCGAACGAACTGTGGTAGCCGCCGATGCAGCATCCGCCGGAGGTCAGGTACACGTTGTACGTCATGAAAATCGGCAACGTGTTGGGTTGGATTGATTTCACCTTCGTCATGATGGCCTGGATCTGCACATCGAACCAGTTGATGTCGGCTAGTCCTACCTTCACTCCAAACTCATTTCCCACGCTGCCATCCGCAGGCGGTACCACGATCGTCTGGACGGGAGCCACTTTCGGCCCACCCAACAACACGTGATATCCCGGAGCAGACGAAACCTGGCCCCAGAAATTTCCGCGCTGGAAGGCATCTTCATATTGGGTTGTTCCGAGGTCGGTTGTTCCGTCCCCGGCAATCCAATCCATGTTCTGGAAGATTGGCGACCTTACTGTGTTCGCCAACGCGCTCAACCCGTTGCTTTGCTTGGTGAGAGGGTTGAACGTCGTCGTAGTTGTACCGGTCTTGTACTGCAGTGCGATCGGAATGATGAACACAGGAACTGTCGTTGACGTTCCGGTCGAGGGCGCTGTTCCGACCATGTTGTATCTGTAGGTGACGCCCTTGTATACGAACGATCCATTCCATGTGGTCAGAGGAGTGGCGGGAGTCGCGATGTCATTGGTGAGGTGCGGAAGCAGTCGCGCGAACCTGGGATGTGCGGGCAAAGTGTCTGTTGCGTCCTGGGCGAAAGCGGTGGCTGCGAAAGTGGCCACCACCAAAAGCGCAGCTAGAAAGCTGAGCGCAGTAAACCTTTGTTTCATTTGTAGGAATCTCCTTAGAGTCTTTTTACGACACGAGTATCGACAAGTATTGAATCCCCAAGCAGGTGACCCAAGCGAGTGACGAATCGTACGAAAGCTTGTTGAATTTCCAGCGTTAAGTGGAAACAGGGAACAACAAGACCCAATGATTCTCTTCACAATCTTGGGGCGCGTCAACTGTGCAAAGATCTGCATGTTTTCGATTTGTTCTTATTCTTGCGAGCTGCCTTAACGGGCGAAGGAATTTCGCATGACTGACTCGCTTATTGCACAAAAGAAAACGTCCCGGAAGACTTCCCGGGACGTTTAATTCAATCAGCGTTTCGTTGTCTTACACTCGTTAGTGGCAAGTCGTGAATTTGAACGACGCCATGTGGGTGTTCCAGTTAAAGCTGCCGGTCGTCTTGTAGTACTCCTGCGTATACCAGAATGTGCAATCATCCACAGGGTCGATCTGCATGGAGCTGTAGTCTCCCCAACGGTTGAAGCTGCTTTTTTGGACGCCGGTGCCCTTTAGGACGATGTGTGGTGATTCCATTTTGCCCAGGGGATCGGTTGGTACACGCCCGGCGTAAACGATACTGGGGGCAAGCGTCGAACTGGATGCGCTGAAGCCAAGGGCAATATCGCCGTTTTTGTCCATGGCGATGCTGCCCATCCAGAACGCAATTGCATTGGCCATTGTGCCCGCCTGATACACAACAGGCGAAGCACCGGGGCTACGAACTTCATACCACCGTGCAGACGATTGGGCTTTTGATCCCTTGATCGAATGATTCGCTACCAGCGATTCATGGCTGCCAAAGTTGCGGTAGGCAAGACGATACATTAGCCGGTCACCAAGCGCATCGAGCAATTCGCCACCCGAGGGCTGGGGAATGCAGTTGCCCGTTGCGGCGCAAGCGTCCGTGTAGGCCGGCACGACCAATACCGAGGGTCCGGTAAAGGTTGAGTTTGTGGGCACCACGAAGTCCACATGAAACTTGTAGAGATTAACCGTGGTTGCAGTTCCCAAGTCCATCTGATAGTTCGGTGAACCCGCAGGCGGAGCGGTACTGCCATCCAAATCCGCTGGCAGCATCGCATAGTCGACGGTGGAACGCTGGAAACAAACAGAGGTTGCCGTATTGCCAAGAAGCATATTGGTGCGATCCAACGCGCAAGTTTCCGCGCCGGTAAAAAAGCCGCCGTTCGGGAAGCTGTCCGTGGTCAGGTAATAGGCGTCGGGCCAGACTCCAAGCTTGGGGTAGTCGGGCAATACGTTTTTGTAGTTGAAGGAATAGAGATGATAGGTTCCAGTCGCGTCTGACGAGGTAGAAACCGCCACGCACGCATTGTTCTGACTGAAGCTGTTGTTGTAGGCGATCATGGTGATCAGCCAACGTTGCGCAGCCTTGTCGTAAGTTGCTACGGGATCGCTCAAATTGCCCGTGGCGCAATTTCCGCCCAGCGGCTTATACAGCGTCTGAATGTTGGTCGGGGCCATGATCTGCGCGCCCGTTGTCTTGTCATAAACGGCATAGGCGATATTGACGGTCTCGACTACCTGCGTAGCTCCCACGCTGGAATTTGTGTCAGGCGGAACGAAACCACCGCCCTGGCTATCAATAATTCCGTCGAAACTCAACAGGTTCGTTGTGCTGACCTGAGATAAAACCTCGGTCTGTTCGACTGGATCGGGCTGGTTGCTGATGTGCTGCCCGCCGTAACGTTTATGTTCCGGCATCACCTTACTTACGTTGTGCCACGGTTCGGCTTTCATGTCACGCAACGCCTGTGTCGTTGTCACGTGAGTTGCCGTTGTTACGACTGGATTTTTTTGTACTTTTG
>JAOAPI010000052.1 GCA_025462865.1 Candidatus Sulfotelmatobacter sp.
ACCTGAGTCTCGCATTTGAAGCCCTCGGCAAACATGGGGCGCACCGGACGATCGATCTGGCGGCTGGTGAGCACTTCGCGTTCGCTCATGCGGCCTTCGCGTTTGATGAAGCCGCCGGGAAAGCGTCCGCCAGCGTAGGTGTATTCGCGATAGTCGACGGTGAGGGGGAAGAAATCGATGCCTTCGCGCGGCTCGGGATTCGAGGTGGCGGTGGCGAGGACGACGTTATCGCCCAATCTTACAACGGCTGCGCCGTGGGCCTGCTTGGCCAGTTTTCCGGTTTCAAATGAGAGTTGCTTGCCGCCGGCTAGATCGACGGTCACAGTGCTAACTTCTGGTTTCATTTTTCATCCTTTATGTGATCACTTCGTGTGATGAGGAAAGCGGTCGCGCTTTCCCGATTGCGTCCTGCAAAAGGCGCTGGATGCCGATGGTTTGCGGATGGATAGGCACGTTCATGGGTGAGTGGAAGCCATGAGAGCTGAATGCCCGTATGTGCGCACAATGGAATTGGCTCAATGTTGTTCCGGCTTCGAGAGGAAGGCGGCGGTTCTCAGAGAATCAGTTCAGGAAAATCCCTTCCTAAAATCCAGTTCCAGGAAGATCAGGATTTGATTCTGGACTTACTTGCGGATGCCGAGTTTCCCAATGACAGTTTTGTAGCGCTCGGAATCGTATCTCTTGAGGTAGTCGAGCAAGCGACGCCGCTTGCTGACCAGCATGAGCAGGCCGCGGCGCGAGCCGTGGTCCTTTTGGTGCGCTTTGAAGTGGTCTGTCAACTGGCCAATGCGTTCACTGATGATGGCGATCTGAACCTCGGGACTCCCCGTGTCAGTCGCGTGCGTCTGATACTGGTCAATGACAGATTTCTTTTGCTCTCTGGCTAACACTAACCTGGTGCACTCCTGTTCTCAGTTTCGATTTATCTTGGTGACAGTAGAGAGGATAACATGCGGGGGGTGAGGGGGTAAAGGCGGGGTGGGGACGCTCCAACGGAGACCTTCATTGCTAATGTAAACGCATCTCCCCAAAATTGTCGTGGGGTGCGATCAGGCCACAATCTTAACTTGACGCTGCCCGGTCCTGAGCGGTTTTCGACATGCGGGTGGCGGTAGGTACGATCATTCAGGTTCATGCGCGGACTTGGATGGAGTCGAGGCGCTACGAGCAAAAGCAGGTTCCTCACCGAGCTTTCAGCCCGGTTCGGAATGACATCACTTATTTATTGGGCCCGACATTCTCCGGTACAAACGCCTTTCCTAAGCCTTGCTCTCTAAAGGTTGTCATTCCGAACGGCTTTAGCCGTGAGGAACCTGCTTTTTTTGTCGTGGCAAGGTGCTTGCCAAATTGGGCTTTTGCACAGGCCGCGTGTGACGTCTGCAGCTGCAAGGTTTTCCGCCAGTCATTAAAGTGTTGCGACAGGAGTGGCAATGGGGCGGGAGCGCGGGTATTACGTGTACATCGTGGCGAGCAAGAGCCGAGTGCTTTACGTTGGTGTGACCGGCTCTCTCATGGCGCGGGTCTTGCGGCATAAGGCTGGCGAGGGCGGAACGTTTACGCGACAATATCGCGTACATCGGCTGGTTTTCTATCAGAGCTTTCAGAGTGTGGGTGCGGCCATCGCGCGAGAGACGGAGATCAAGAAGTGGCGGCGGGAGAAGAAAGTGGCGCTGATTTATGCGGACAATCCGACATGGGAGGATCTGGCGGCGGGATGGGGTGATGCGGCGGTGATGAGGGAGTCGAGGAAAGCAGGTTCCTCACCGGGCTTTTGGCCCGGTTCGGAATGACATCCCTTTTTTTTTCGGTCGGTTCGAATGACATCCCTTTTTTAAGATCGTGGCTTCCCCTCGGCGTCTGAAGGCAGGCTTGATCGTTAAGGTTCATCTGCAGTGAGCAGCAGGTTCCTCACCGGGATATTCACTTCTGAGAGGATATGGGAAGCACGACACGAATCATCGTGCCTTCGGCGTTGGAGACAATGTCCAGCTTGCCGCCGAGTTCGTTTACTCGTTCTCGCATTCCCGAGAGTCCGACGCCAACGTGGCTGCCAGTGTTACGAAATCGTTGCAGGACTTCGGGCTTGATGCCCTTGCCCCGGTCGCGTACCTCGAGGGTAATGTTGCCGTTGTCGAGCGCAAAACGAATTTCCGCGGTTGTGCTGCCGGAGTGGGAGTGCAGGTTTCGAAGGCTCTCCTGCAAGATGCGGAACAGGCCAATCTCGATCGCAGAGGGCAGGCGCTCGAGATCATCCGGCAACTCGAGTTGGATCTTAATGCCGCTGCGCTCGGCTAAGCCCTCGACGAGCCACCGTACCGCGCCTTTCAATCCAACTTCGTCGAGCAGGGGCGGGTGGAGCAAATAGGACAGGGTGCGCACTTCGGAAAGGCAGCGATCCACAATATTCCTGGAATCGTCAACCAGGGTGCCAACGCCATTTTTTCCGGCGTCGCTGAGCATGTCGATATTCATCTTTAGCGCTGCCAGATACTGTCCGACGCCGTCGTGTAGTTCCCGCGAGATTCGACGGCGCTCTTCATCCTGCAAACGCATGAGATGAGACGAGAGATAGTGCAGGGCGGCGCTTCGCTCCTGGAGCGCTTCTTCGGTCCGCTTAAGTTCGGAGATGTCGAAGCCTACGCCCTGCAGAAACCATGGGCGACCATCGGGGTGAGTTACAACTTTAGCCTCGCATTGAAACCATACGACGTGGCCATCGCGGGCGAGCACCCGGTAGGAGGAACGAAAGGCCTTGCCCGTGAGCAGGGTCTGAGCGGCCTCGAGGCTCCAGCGGTCGCGGTCGTCGGGATGAATCTGGTAATACCAGCGGATAGGATCGTCGAGCCACTCTTCGCGAGTAAAACCTAGCGAAGCCTCGATGTGCGGGCTGACATAGGCCTCGCTGACTCCGCCGTCCAGAGCAGCCATGAAAATGACAGCGGGAATTTGTTCGACCAGAGTTTGGTAGAGGGTCTCCCGGCCAGGCGATGAGTCGGTGGCGGGAATTGCCGCCAGCAGAACTTGCTGTGCGATGTCGGGAGGTTGGGCTTGATTTGCCTTGAGATTCGCGATGAATATTGAGGCCAACTCTTGAAAAAGGCCTTGGGCGGACGAGCTGCCTGTTTCAGTCTGTTGCGATCTGAGTTGTGTAGATTCTGGCATCAAGGGACTGCCGCTTTGCTGGACGCGCATTTCCAGTCAATGCCCCTCTGATACTGGAGGCGGCGACCCCGGACTCTGGGTCGCCTGCTTGCCGCGTCGGTTGCGCCAGGCTGGCTCCTTATTCATTGAGGATTGACTAAATCTGCGCAGAGCCCGGATGGTCGCACCGTAGCTTGCGATAGCATTGGAAGACAATAAGGAGCCGGGAGGTTGGTTCATGAACGGCATAAACTTATCGGGGAAGCCAGGCATGGTACATCCGATGCATATCCCTCCGACGTTGGGACAGCCGCCGATTCCTGCCATCCAACCGCGTTTCCCCACGTTACACTGCACGACCGGACCCCAGCATCCCAGTTTGACGATGCAGGTACGGTCGCCGTACTGCTCCGCAAATTGGGCCTGTTCGTAATAACCGCCGCGGTCACAGCCTTCGTGGAGCGTACTGCCAAACAGCCATGTGGGACGAAGCTGGTCGTCCAAGGGAATCTTCGGCGCGTGACCTGCTGCAACATAGAGCAGGTAAAGGAGCGTCTCAGTGAAGTTGTCGGGCTGAACCGGGCAGCCGGGCACGCATACGATTGGGACGCCGGCTCGCGATTTCCAGTCCCAACCCAGGTAGTCGGGAAGCCCCATGCAATCAGTGGGATTCCCCGCCATGGCGTGAATTCCGCCATAGGCGGCACACGTTCCCGCCGCCACGATGGCCCAGGCGTGGGGGGCTAAGCGGTCAATCCACTCGCACGTTGTAATGGGCTGCCCGGTCTTGTCGTCTGTACCTAGCGACGCCCAGTATCCCTCGCTTTTGTTGTTCTCATTGGGAATTGAACCCTCGATGACAAGAATGAAAGGGGAACCCTGGCCATCTGCTGCCTGATAAAAGGGTTTAAGGAACTCGTCGCCATTCTCGCGAGCCAGGAAGGGATTGTGTAAGTTGACTTTAGGGATGCCGGGAAGTCCGCCAAGGACAATATCTTCAACGCTGGGCTGCGTGGCCCCTGTCATCGCGATGGTATCGCCGTCACAGCTGAGGCCAGCTGTGATCCAGAGGATATCGATCTCTGGTATTGGTTCTAAGCCGGGGGAAGACATGGCGTGGAATCAGAATCGCGGGGGAGACTATTGACCGTCCATACGGTAAACGCTGTAGGGACGGTGATTGGGGCCAGCC
>JAOAPI010000026.1 GCA_025462865.1 Candidatus Sulfotelmatobacter sp.
CATTGAATCGAAAAGGAGTCAATAAAAGACCGAAGGGAAAGAGGAACACCGTGTCGATGAGAGTGATATGCAGGAGATTTGTTATCGCCGCGTCATGTGTCATGGCAACTGCTGCCGCAACCGCTCAATCTCTTATTGAGATGCGCATGACGCCGGCGGAAATCCAGGCTGTCCCGCTGGACGGCAACCAGATCGGAAGCGCAGGTGTAGCAGGTGTCCATACGAAGGTGCTTTTCGGTGACCCGGCAAAGGCAGGGTTCTACTCTATTCTGCTGTTCGTGCCCGCCCATACCACGATCCAGTCTCACTCCCACAAAGACAATCGCGTTGCGGCCGTGGTCTCCGGGGAATGGCACTTCGGCTACGGGGATCGTTTCGACGAGAAGTCCCTAAAGGCGCTTCCGCCGGGCAGCGTGTACTCGGAACCAGCTGGAGGCAATCATTTCGCCCAGACAGGTGCCGACGCCGTCATTGTCGAAATCTCCGGCTACGGTCCAACCGACACCCATTATGTTGAATCCAAGAATGACCCTAAGGCCGAAGACAAAGACAAAGACAAAAACAAAAACAAGAATTGACCAGCGAAGAAGTCGCGGGGGACATATGGATAAAAGATTCTCGGGCAAGTCGGTACTCGTCGCCGGTGGAACGGGCGGATTGGGACGCGCTGTGAGTATCGCGTTTCTTGAAGAGGGCGCCAAAGTAGTTGTCACTTATCGCAACCAGAAAGAATGGGAAGACTTGAAGGAGATCGGAGACTCCAACCCATCATCGCTCGCAGGGCATCGCGTCGATGTTACCGACGAAGCGGAGGTTGAGCAGTTCGTCCAAAAAATTGTTGCCGAGTATGGCCATTTGGATGTGATGGTGAACACGGTTGGAGCCTACGCTGGGGGCACGAAATTATGGGAAACGGATCCTAAGGTGTTCGATCAGATGCTGTCTTTGAACTTGCGGTCGGGATTTTTACTCTTGCGCGCGGTAGTTCCCGCAATGCTCAAGCAAAAACGTGGAGCGATCATAAATATCTCATCAAGAGCTGCGGTCGATCACGCAGCCGGGGGAGCCGCCTATGCCACTGCGAAGGCCGCCGCTGTGGCGATGATTGATTCGCTGGCCGCCGATCTGAAGGGCACCGGCGTCAGGGTGAATTCGATTTTACCCAGCATCATCGATACCGAAGCGAACCGAAAAGCCATGCCCAATGCCGATTTCGCGCAATGGCCAAAGGCCGGAGACATTGCACGTGTGATTCTGTTTTTGTCCAGCGATGAGGCGCAACTGATTCATGGTGCGGCGGTGCCCGTCTACGGAAATAGCTGATGATCTTCGGAGCAGGTCAGTGGCTTCCGTTGAACGAAAGGCGCGATAATCGCTGAGTAAAAACGCAAGGCTGGGGCAGTTTTATCGAGGTGATGCATGGCACTATCGCGCAATAGGGTCGGCCAAACCCGGTAATCCGACACTCGATTCCCTCCATCCACCCCGGCATTTCCGCTATTGAATTCATCCTCAAGCATTTAACCCCAAAATCATTGCGCCGACCCGACCCCTCTGCTAGCCTTTTGATGGACATCTTTTCGCCGCATCTTGCTTTGTTTTGCTTGCCTTGCCCCGAAATAGAATAGTATGATGGTCAATCGCTGGACCGCGTGACTGTTGCAGCCGCGTGTGCAGCGCCCCCACCAAAGCTTAGTCCAACGCAGTTTTCTAAGGAGAAATAATCTTGGCCGCATCAAGAACAAAGAACCGCATTTTATTCACTTCCGAATCCGTGACTGAAGGCCATCCCGATAAGATCGCCGACCAGATTTCCGACGCCATCCTCGACGCTTGCCTTGCCGAAGATTCTTCCAGCCGCGTCGCTTGCGAAACTCTCACCGCCACCGGCCTCGTAGTCATCGCCGGTGAAATCACCACCAAGGCATATGTAGATTTTCAGCAAGTTGTCCGCGGCACCGTCCAATCCATCGGATACGACAACGCCCTCCACGGCTTCGACTGCAACACCTGCGCCGTAATCTCCAGCATCAACAAACAGTCCGGCGACATCGCCATGGGCGTGGACACCGGCGGCGCCGGCGACCAGGGAATGATGTTTGGTTATGCTTGTGATGAGAATGAGGAGTTGATGCCGACTCCCATCTCGCTGGCGCACAAACTAACGATGCGGCTCTCGCAGGTGCGCAAGAATGGAACGCTGCCTTTTCTTCGTCCGGATGGAAAATCCCAAGTCACAGTTGAATATGATGCGAACGGAAAAGTGCTGCGGGTGGATGCGGTTGTGATTTCCACGCAGCATTCCGAGACTGTCGCCAATGACGAATTGCGCGCGGGAATTTTGAAGCACGTGATTCAGGCGGTGGTTCCGGCACATCTGCTCGACGAAGATACGAAGTACCACATCAATCCCACGGGAAGATTTGTGATTGGCGGACCGATGGGTGATACCGGACTGACCGGACGCAAGATTATCGTTGATACTTACGGCGGCATGGGACGTCACGGCGGCGGAGCGTTCAGCGGAAAAGATCCGACGAAGGTGGACCGCTCGGCGGCTTATATGGCGCGCTACATTGCGAAAAATATTGTTGCCGCGAAGTTGGCGGATCGTTGCGAAGTGCAACTCGCATACGCCATTGGCGTCGCCGACCCGGTGAGCGTGCGTGTGGATACGTTTGGCACGGAGAAAGTGGATCCGGAAATTCTTCCGGATTTGATTCGCGCACACTTTAAGTTGACGCCGCGCGGAATTATCGATTCGCTGAATTTGCGGCGGCCGATCTATAAGAAGACGGCGGCTTACGGACATTTTGGGCGGAACGATCCGGACTTCACGTGGGAAGCGACCGACAAGGCTGCGAAGCTCGCTAGCGACGCAGGAGTGCGGGAGCCGGTGGCTGCGCGGAAGTAGCTGTTCTGGGTTGGGGTTACTTGCCGAGTGCAATGAATGTCCCTCAGGGGCTAAAGCCCTGAGGTAATGGTGGGAAGTTATCGCAGCGCTGAAAGCGCTGCGCCACCCAAAAACCTCAAAAAGCCGGCTGCTCGCGAATCGTGCAACTTTCTGAGATGAGCCGAAAGTGCCATTCCCCTAGGAGTAGTTTGTATCTGTCGAGGCAAGCGTTGATTCGTGTATTCTGACAGTGCACTCGTATTCAACTACTCTTCGTAGAAATTAAAGTAAACAAAGCAAAATTTTCAGCATGAAGGCGCCACAGGAGGCGTATGTCAACAGCAGCACAAGTGAACAGCGATATTAAGAGCCTGGAACTGGCCGAACTGGGCAAGAAGCGCATTGAGTGGGCGAACCAGTCCATGAAGGTGCTGCAAATTATCCGCAAGGAATTCATCAAGAACCAGCCGCTGAAAGGGATTCGCATCTCGGCTTGCCTGCACGTTACGGCGGAGACCGCGAACCTGGCGATTTGTCTGCGCGATGGCGGCGCCGACGTTGTGTTGTGCGCCTCGAATCCGCTCTCCACGCAGGACGATGTTTCGGCGAGCCTGGTGCGCGATCAGGGGATTCCGGTTTTCGCCATCAAGGGCGAGGACAACGACACTTATTACCAGCACATCATGGCGGCGATCGATCACAAGCCGCACATTACGATGGATGATGGCGCGGACCTGGTGACGATTCTGCACACCAAGCGCATTGATGCGCTCGAGGGCGTGATCGGTGGAACGGAAGAGACGACGACGGGCGTGATCCGGCTGCGGGCGATGGCGAAGGAAGGCGTGTTGAAGTTTCCCATCGTCGCGGTGAACGACGCGGACACGAAGCATCTGTTCGACAATCGCTACGGCACGGGTCAGTCGACGATCGATGGCATTATCCGCGCGACTAATTTCCTGCTGGCTGGTTCGAAGTTTGTGGTGGCCGGCTATGGCTGGTGCGGACGTGGGCTGGCAAGCCGGGCGCGCGGCGCCGGCGCGGAAGTGATTGTCACGGAGGTTGATCCGACGAAGGCGCTGGAAGCAGTGATGGACGGCTTCCGCGTGATGTCGATGAACGAAGCGGCGAAAATTGGCGACGTGTTCTGCACGGTCACGGGCAATAAGAGCGTACTGACCAAAGAACATTTCGACCTGATGAAAGATGGCGCGATCATCTCGAACTCCGGACACTTCAATGTGGAGATCGATATTCCGGCGCTCGACAAAATGTCATCCTCAAAGCGCACGACGCGCGGCTCTGTCGACGAATACTCGTTGAAAGACGGGCGCAAGATCAATCTGCTGGGCGAGGGACGGTTGATTAATCTGGCGGCGGCGGAAGGGCATCCGGCGTCGGTGATGGACATGAGCTTTGCCGACCAGGCGCTCTCGGTCGAGTACATGGTGAAGAATTTCAAGACGCTGGAGAAAAAGGTCTACAAGGTTCCTGACGATCTCGACAAGCGCGTCGCCAAGCTGAAGCTGGAGTCTGTCGGGATTAAGATCGACCGGCTCTCGCCTGAGCAGGAAGAGTATTTGGCGGGTTGGAGCGAGGGAACGTAGGGGCGGTCTTTGGTCGTTGGTCTTTGGTCGTTAACGGGGCGGCGAGAGCTGCCCCGTTTTGTTTTGGGGTCATTCTGCACCTGGATGCGGAACGAGTGAAACTCGTGCCTTCCCCGTATCGTCCTCCCAAGACCGGCAACACAGGGAGAACTCCCTGCGGCGTGTGAGACGCCGATAAGAATTTAGGGGTCTTTCGACTGTGCACGCGGATTCATACGGCGAATCCGCATGCTTCGCTCAAGATGACAGTGTGGGGGTGCGGCGGCAAAAATCCCCGCTTCTCGCAAAGGACGCGAGAAACGGGGCACCCGCGACCGATCGGGCCAGAAAGTGCAACCACGGGGGCTGAAGCCCAGCTTGCCTTGGCGCTTTACACGGCGCTGAAGCGCCGCTCTTCCACGGTGCGGCAACGGTCCGTGCACCTTGCCAAACCGAGACCAACGTCAGAGGCAGCGGACGGGAGTGTCCGCTCTACATGAGGCAGAGGGCTGGTAGGGAACGAGTGAAATCGTTCCCGCCCCGACTTTACGATGTCTACTTTAGTAGACTTTACTTTGTCCCAATTGCGTGGGAAAGTGGAATAGGTTCCAAAAAGAGCGCGGCCATTCGTGGCCGCGTTTTTAGTTGGGGCGGAAATCCGGAGGTCATTGTGAGAACTCCCTGAGGCTGCGGGAGTGTGGTCAAGAGTGCAGGGGTCCTTCAGCGCAAAGAACGCGCTTCAGGATGACAGAGGGTCGGAGAGGTGTAGTACTCAGCATCCGGACAGGACAGCAGGTTCCTCGACGGCGCGTCGCTTTCGCTCCGACTTGCTCGGAATTACAAATGTTTGCGGGTAAATGTGAGTGTTGATGGGAGGAGTTGCGTGAAAAAAAATCGGATGGCAATGGGAAGAACGATTAAGAATTGCAAGAAGCGTGGGGAGTGGGCGGAGTTGGTGTTTGCGATGCGAGCGATTGAGCGCGGGTTGAGTTTGGCGAGGCCGTGGGGAGAGTCGTCGGGATACGACTTTACGGTGGATCAGGGGGAGCGAATTGTGCGGGTGCAGGTGAAGTCGACAATCTTTCGCGAAGGGACGGGATATTCGTGCACGCTGAAGGACAGCAAAGGTCCGTATAAGAAGAACTCGTTTGATTTTGTGGCGGCGTATGTCATCCCGGAGGATGTCTGGTTCATTCTGCCGGCGAAAAAAGTTCGAGGGATGTGGAGCGTGGGGCTGTATCCGAAACTGGAGAGTTCGAAATACTTTGGGTACAAGGAGGCGTGGGAGTTGTTGCGGGGAGAAACGCCGGGCGTGACTGCAAGTATTCAGGCTTGCGCGGAGGAGGAGCTTCGAGCGTAGGGCAGTAGGCAGTGCTGATCATGCGCGGATGCGGCAGGAGTGACCTTGCGCGCTCATCCAACTTGGCGCACCGGGGAGAACTCCCTGAGGTTGCACGGGTGCGGATGAGAGTGCAGGGGTCCCCTTCGACTTCGCTCAGGGCGGGCTTTCGGCGCAAAGAACGCGCCTCAGGATGACAGGGTGTTTTGATGCTTCCTTCTCCAGGGCTGTCTGGTCAGTCCTGCGCGAGCCATGTCAAAGCTTCCTGGCGGGTGTCAAAGACTGGGAAGTCGCGACGAGCGAAGCTGCGCATGTTCTCGGAGAATACCTTGGGGAGGCTCTCGGCGCCGACCCAGGCGGATTTCTTGACGTAGGGCTTGTCGAAGACGGCGGCTTCCTTCATGCAACGAAGGGCGTCCTGGTCAAACGATGCTCCGGTGAAATCGGAAAGTATCAGGACCGAACCGCGGAGTTGAGTTGTCACGAGTTCGGGAACGCCCCGGATGATCTTTTCGACTTCAGCGGCAGAACAATTAGACAGGTCCAGCAGAAGAATTCGCTTACCCTGATGGGCGATGAACCGAACTCGGTTGTCCACAATTAGCCTGCTTTCTTCTGGTGGAAGGAGGGAGACTTCTCACTTATGTGGCCCTATTCGTTATGGGTATGAGGTGATCTTCGCTCCAGAAGGTACCTGGGGCAACGGTACGAAAGTCATTCGAGTGAGCTTCTATCAGCTGGTACGAAACGGCAGGGAACGCTCAGAGGGGCATCTTTGTGAAGATCTCTCGTAGTATATACGTCGTATATCCAACGGTATATACTGTGTATCCAGAGGGCAAACATGCTGACAGCGCAGATTGTGAAGTGGGGGAATAGCTTGGCGGTGAGGATTCCCAAGCCGGTGGCCGAGGAGGCGGGGGTGCTCGAGGGCGACGCAATCGTGATTGAAGCGGGGGCGGGCGAGATCACTGTGCGGCGCAAGCAGAGAATTCCAACGCTGAAAGAACTTGTGGCGCAGATCACGGCGGACGATCGCTATGACGAGATTTCGGCAGGGCCGGCGCGCGGGAAAGAAAGAGTGGAGTGGTGAGGCAGGCTGCGTCGCGGGCGACCTCTTACGTGCCGCAGGCGGGAGACATTGTGTGGCTGGATTTCGATCCGCAGGCCGGGCGGGAGCAGGCGAAGCGGAGGCCGGCCCTGGTGGTGACCGAGAGGAGTTATAACCGGGCTAGCGGGCTCGTCATCGTCTGCCCGCTCACGAGTCGCCGCAAGCCTTATCCGTTTGCGTTGCCTGTGAACATCGACAAGGTGGAGGGCGCGGTGCTGGTGGATCAGATCAAGAGCCTGGACTGGGCCGCTCGCAAGGCGACATTCCATTCCAAAGCCGATGTGGCGCTGTTGGCGAAGGTGCGAGGATATTTGGGAGTGCTGCTGGGGATTCGCTGATTGGAGACAGTCAGAACCGATAGCGAATCCAGATTGTTAGAAACTGACGCGGACTCCCAACTGTGCGGCGAAGGGGATGCCGACGGTTGTGCCGGGGCCGAAGAAATCTCCGAGAGCTCCGGAGGGGAAAAGCAACTGGCGAGGGTTGGTGATGGGCACGTAGTTGGTGCAGGCGGGCGGGTCGGCGCAGATGGCAGTCGCGTTGGCGAGATCGTTTACAGGGTGGGGAAGAGCGGCGATGTCGGTGACGTAATTCGCTCCGGGATTATTGCGATTGAAAAGATTGAAAAATTCGGCGAAGGGAATGATCGAGACACGGTCGTGAAAGTTGATGGGGCGGCTGATGCGGAGATCGGCCTGAATGTAGGCAGTGCCGCGGAACTGGTCGAGGGCGGATTTGACCCCGTTGATGACGGCGCGATCTCCGGCGGGCGTGGTGAGCGTGAGTGGGCGGGCGCTTTCGAGTTGGGTGAGCGTGGTGACTTCGAAGCCGGCCGGCAGGTGGAGAGTGCCGGCGAGAACGAAGCGATGAGTGACGTCCTCGCCGGAGGGGCCGTAGTCGCCGGCGGCGAAGGGATGAACCGGGTCACAGACTCCGTTCACGTAATCAAAGAGTTCGCCGAGCAGGCATCCCCAGGTCTGGGCGTGCGAGAGGGTGTAGTGGGCGATCAGGCTGAAGCGTGAGGTATTGGCTTGCGCGGCGAGCATCAGGGCGTTGTAGCTCGAGCGATTGTCCGACTTGAAAAGATTCAGGTCGGGAACGTAGGTGGATTGGTTGGGATCGGCTGATGACAGAAGCGGAGTGAAGAGGTTGGCACCGCCGGTGAAAGTATAGCCGCGGTAGGAGTGATTGCCTTCTTCGTGAGTGTAATCGGCGCTGACGGTCCAGTGCTGGTTGAGAGCGTGCTGAATGCCGGCGGTGATGTGTATTGCGTAGGGCGTTTTATAGCGGCCGTCGATCAGGTTGCCGGCGCCGCCGAAAGCGTTTCCGGGAAGGCAGCCGGAGTTTTCGGCACCAGCGGGATTTTGTACGGGGTCGACGCATGGACCTGGGGGGGCATTGACGGCTTGGAAGGCGGTGGCCCATCCGCTCTGCGCGAGATCGTTGTAGAACATTCCGAAACCGGCGCGAAGCACGGTTTTGCCGCTATCGCCGGGAGAATAGGCGATGCCGAGACGAGGCGCGATTTGTTTGCGGTCGTCGTGGGGGAGGCTGGCGGGAATCTGAAGTGCTTGCAGCGTGAGGTATGCGGGATTTGCCGCCTGGCTTCGGCCGGAGGCGGTGAAAAGTCCGAAAGTGGTTTGATAGCGGAGACCATAATTCACGGTCAGGTGGCGGGTGATGCGCCAGGAATCTTCGGCGTAGAGCGCGAGGCGCTGGACGTTTTGCGAGAAGTTACCATTGCTGGCGGGCGTGGTTGTCGCGCCGGCGGCGTAATCGGAAATGAACTGGGCCGGGTCGGTGAGATAGAACGTGGGATCGTTGGGGAAGCTGTGAAGAGTTTCCTGATTACCGGGAAATGCACCGCCGAGTACGGGCTCATGAATGAAGTTGATGCCGAACTTGAAGGCGTGATCGCGCGCGGCATGACTCACGTCGTAGCGTAGCTGATATTTTTCCTGATTGCGGAGGGAAGGGAACAGGGTGATGGGTGTGGCGAATTGATTGTCGCCAAAGGTTTCGAAGCCGGAGACGGTTAGCGATGTGGCGCTGAAAGGGAATGCGAGCGCGAAACCCAGAGTCGAGTTGCGGGCCTGGGTCAGATGCAATTCGCTGGCATCGAAAACGAACGCACCAAGCCAGTGCGGATTGAACGCGTACGTGTTGCTAATGGCGGCGTTCCAGTAGTTGTTGTGGGTGGTGAGGCCGGTGGAAGGAAGCGTGGCTTGCTGGACGAGTGCGTTATGAGTGAGGTAGTTGTCCTCGGAAATGCGCAGAAACCATTGCGACTTTGAAGACTGAGAATAGTCAAAGCGCACTGAACCGATGTAGTCGCGAAAAGGGATTGGAACGTTCTGCGGCACGGCGATGGAGTTGACGCCGGGAATCAGGCCATCCGATGCGAGTTGAGACAATGCATCGAACTGCGCGGTGCTAGCGGGACTGTAAGCGATGCTGGCATTTTCGTGGACATACTCGATGGAAGAGAAGAACCAGAGTTTGTCCTTGTTCAGCGGACCGCCGAGCGTACCGACATAGTTCTGGCGCGAGAAGGGCTGTTTGGGATTTGGTGCGGGATTCTCGATGGGGAAACGGGCATTCAGCGAGGCCGCGCGTTCGTAGAAAGCGGCGTTTCCGTGGCAGTCGTTGGTGCCACGCCTGGTGGTAATCACGACGGAACCGGCGGTGGTGCCTCCAGTGTCCGCATCTTCGTTGGCGGTGCGCATGGCAAATTCCTGGATGGCGTCAGGAGAGAAGTTTTGCAGAAAGCCGCCAATCCAATCGTCCGAGTTGTCAGCGCCATCCACGGAAAGTTCGTTGTTCAGGCCGGAGCTCCCGCCAGTGGCGACGGCCGTGATGCGGGCTTTTGTGGGGTCGGAAGGTTCGACCGGCTGGGTGCCGGGAATGAGATAGGCAATGTTGGCGAAGCTGCGCGAGGCGAGGGGAAGAGTTTGCAGATCATGGCTGGTGACAACGCCCTGATGAACTGCGCTGGATAGATCGATCGACTGGGTGGTGATGGAAGAAGTTTCAGCTTGAACCTTAATTGTTTCCTGCACAGACGAGGGCTTCAGCGTGACTGAAATATCGCGGACGCTGGCGACTGCGATGGAGACAACGGTTTGAGCAGTGTCGAATCCCTGGGCGGTGACTGTGATGTGATAGGTGCCGGGTTGCAGGTCGTCGAGCCGAAACTCTCCCCGGTCTTCGCTGACGGTTTCGCGCTGGAGGTTGGAGCCGGACAATTGCGCGACGATTTTGGCGGAGGGAATTCGAGCGCCAGTGGCATCCTGCACGGCGCCGCGTAGAGAGCCGCGCGAGTTCTGGGCGTGAAGAGTTGCCGCCAGCAACAGGGCTATCAGCGTGCGGGCGAATGGCGAACTGTATTTCATGCGGCGGGCAGAGGTGAGAATACCGGCTGTAGGGGCCTACTACCAGCGGTCGTTGGGAAACCGCGTCGGTGGCGCGGGCAGCAGCGGTTCGGGATGACGACTTCTTCTCAGGCGTGGCAATTACTTTAGTCCGACCAGCGCGTCGGTTTGCGGTCCCATCGATGGTTTTTTAGTTCGGAGAGCAGGGCAGAGTCGAGGGGGCCAGCGTCGCTGGCTGCAACGTTCTGGTGGACGTGCTCCGGGGTGCGCATGCCGACGATCGTCGTACTCACCGCGGGATGGGACAGGATGAAGCGTAGAGACATTTCTGGAAGCGACATGCCGGTGGGGAGAATCTTTTTGAGCTTGTCGACACGCTTGACTGTGTTGGCCAAATTTTCAGGGCCGAAGTAGCCAGAGCGCCAATCGCCTTTGGGGAAGCGGGTTTCGAGCGTCATCTTGCCGCCAAGGCTGCCTTCGTCGAGGGGGACGCGCGCAATCACGCCGATATTGAGTTCCTGACAGAGAGGAAATAGCTCGTCCTCGGGCGCCTGGTCGAAGATGTTGTAGATCACTTGGACGACGTCGACTAAGCCGGTGTGTAGGGCTTTGATTCCGTTTTCGGGCTCCCAACGGTTGAGGCTGAGACCGAAGTTGCGAATCCAGCCTCCGTCTTTCAGTTTCTCGACGGTTGAATGAAATTCGGTATCGTCGGTCCAACTGTCATCCCAGACATGAAATTGCAGAAGGTCGATGGAATCCACGCGGAGGTTCTTGCGGATCAGATCGGCATATTTGATGACGTGCTCGGTAGAGAAAACATCGTGGTACTTATATTTCGGGAGTGCGGGCCACTTTTCGTTCGCCGGAGGAATCTTCGACGCGGCGTACAAGCGCTTTTGATTTCGCGCCATGGTTTCGCCGAGCAGGGAGTCGCTTTTGCCATTCCCGTATGCCCATGCGGAGTCGAAGAAGTTGCAGCCGGAGTTCACGGAGAGTTGTAGAGAATCAAGGGATTGTTGGTCGTCGGAGCCGGTCCAGCCGCTCATACCCCAGAGTCCATAGCCGATGTCGCTGATTTGGAAATTGGTTCGACCGAGTTTGCGGTATTTCATGAAGCCCTTGATCAGTTTCTGGATCTGTGGAGTATTGTGACCAGACATCGTAGCAGTTTTGTCCGACAGGCAGAAACGTGGCCAAGTTCGCGAATTTCTGGATGCTGATTTTTCGATGCGAAGTATCAAGATTTTGCGGGTTCGGCTTAGGCCTCACGGTGTTTCAATGGAGGTAGATCATAGACACTGTGGAGGTACCGATGAACGCAGAATATCCTAATCCTTTGAGGTCGCCGTATCGTGATGAGGAGCTCCAGGCTCAGTCATCGCGTTTGCAGGATGAGAAAATTTCGGATGACTCGGGGACAGAAGCTAAGAGCAATAGCGCGCTGGCGCCGGCAGGTTTGAAGAATCCCTTCTGGAAGTAAAAAAGCATCCGAAGCAAAACAATCCTTCCTAGAGACGTTGCTTGCAACGTCTCTTTTTCTTGCGCGCGTTATGACGAAGCGCAGGGTTCGAACCCACCTGAGGCATTCGCGGGCGAGGGCGCCCGCGCCACAACACCTAGGGAAGGATTGGGAGGCTTAGGCAGGCGCGGAGGGCAAATGGCTGGGTCGACATTTCCTGCAGGGCGGGCTGGAGTTGCGAGTCGCGGCAGGGTTCCAGCGTGATTACGAACGGCAGAGCGTTTTTGTCGAAGCCGGGTTTTTGCAGGACGGCATCGATGTTGAGTTGATGAGCCGAGAGGATCGCGGCCAGACTTGCGATGATCCCGGGCTGATCTTTTACCCAGAAGCGGAGGTACCAGGGCGTCTCAAAGTTGCAGCTAACTTTGGGCGATGTTAGTTGCAGCGAACTTTGCGGACGCGGACCTCCCGACAGGCTTTCCGCGACAAACATCAGATCTGAGACGACGGCGACGGCGGTGGGATCCCCTCCCGCGCCAGCGCCCAAGAAAGCCATATCGCCGCCGTACTTCCCAGAAGTTAAAACCAGATTGAGGTTACGCTGTACGCGTCCGAAGGGCGAGGAAGCGGGAACCAGACTGGGGCCAACCTCGGCGAATAATGTTGTGTTTTTCAATTCGGCGCGAGAGATTTGGCGGATGGTGCAGCCGAGGTCGGCGGCGTAATCGAAGTCGACGGCGTCGATAGTGCGAATCGTCCGGGCGCGAATGCCCGTGGGAGAAACGCGGGCGTGCAGTCCGGCCAGAGCGAGAATGGAAAGCTTGGAGCGGGCGTCGCCGCCGTCGAGATCTTCACTCGCATCGGCTTCGGCATAGCCAAGAGCCTGGGCCTCTTCGAGCGCCTCGCTGAAAGGGATACGATCGCTTTCCAGGCGGCTGAGAATGTAATTGCAGGTGCCATTGAGAATGCCCGCGATGCCATGCAGGCGATCGCCTGAGAGTCCAGTGCGCAGGGCGGGAAGGACGGGAACGCCGCCGGCGACGGAGGCTCCGAACTCAAGATGGCAATTATTGGCACTCGCCAGTTGCAGCAAATCAGGACCGTGACGCGCGATGAGTTGCTTGTTGGCGGTTACGACCGATTTGCGAGCCTGCAGGGCGCTGCGCACGAATTCTTCGGCGGGCGCCAAGCCGCCAATCAGTTCAATGACGATGTCGACGTTTGAATTGAGAATCGCGTCGAAGTCTTCAGTCCAAATTACATCGTTCGGAATCCACGGCTGTTTCTTGCGGGCGACGCTGCGATTGTAGATGTGAGTGAGGCGGAGCTGGGCATCGGAGCGCTCGCAGAGAATTTTGGCAACGGCGCGGCCCACGGTTCCGAAGCCGAGCAGGGCTACGCGGCGCGGGGGAGCGGGATCCTGCGAGCTGGATTTGGGCTCGTGCATTGGAGTTTGCAAAGTCCTGTGCAACATTCTCCATCGAGAAAATGGAGACTTATTTTTATCATAGCGGCCGTTCGCCCGCGCAAAGTGAGGAAGGGGCGGTAGGGAAGCAAGTCAAAAGCGCAGGTCGCTCAGATTCTCATCGCGTCAAATGACGTTGCGCGGGACGATAACGCTCCGCCAGGCGGCGCGTCGCGCAGAGTCAGCATCAAAGTTGGTAAGATGATGCGATCCCGCCGGAGTAAGGTGAGTGCCTGCCTGCGAGGAATCACAAGCGGAAAGATTACCAGCGGCGCCTCTCGCCTCTTTATGCCGAGCGCTACGGTCCGCCACTACGCCCGGTTACGGGAGGAGAATGGATGATTGGAAAGTTCGCGACTGCGCTGACGCTGTTGGTCTTAGTTATTGTTTGTGGGACGCAAGGATTTGCCCAGACGACGCCGGCCCCGGAGGCGCCTGCGGCGCAGGCTCCGGAGCAGAAGCCCTCCAGCGGCCAGGAGCCGGCGGATGAAGTATCGACTTCGCGGCGAAAGCGAGTCCATGATTACAAGACGTGGAATTACAACGTGGGCGCTGGCGCCAATCTCGACAGCGGGACAACGAAAACGTTCGTGAGAGGCGGAGGACTTGTGGGTACGATTGGAGTGGCGCGCAACGCCAATAAGTATTTGGGGCTGCGCGCCGACTTCTTTTTTGCAAACCTGCCGCTGAAGACTTCCGCTCTCGAACTCGCGCAGGCCAGCAGCGCCACAAGTTACGCATTGGACTTCACACTGGATCCCATCATCAACGTTCCGGTCACTAGCAAATATGGTGGATACGTTTTGTTCGGGCCGGGATTCTTTCATCGGTCCGGGAGTTTAAGTTCCGACACTACGGTTCCGGGGTCGGCCTGCAATCCATTCTTTGTTTGGTGGGGCACATGTTTTAATTCGAGTCTTCCGCTGAGCGGGAAGTTCACCGACAGCAGCCAAAACCAGTTCGGATACAACTTTGGCGGCGGAATTACGAGGAAGATGCCGAGTGGGGTTGAACTTTACGCGGAATACCGATTCACGCACGGGTCGCATAACGGGATTACGACGGATGTGAGACCGATCACGATCGGCGTGCGCTGGTAAGGGCGAGCATTATTCCGGATTCGTGCGGTAGCTCCAAAGATCTTCCGCTCGCTGCTGCAATTGGACGAAAGACGAAGCGGGAACCGGCTGGGCGATTGCGGTTGTGGAATTGGCGTCAACTAAAGCTGCCTCGACGATGTGGTGGGCTGGCGCGAGCGAGCAGGCGGGGTCGGTGGCCTCGGCATTTCCAGTCAGCAGGAGAGCCTGGCAGCGGCATCCGCCGAAATCTTGAGTGCGCTGATCGCAGCTGCGGCAAGGCTCCGGCATCCAATCTTCTCCGCGAAAGCGCTGGAACGACGGCGAGCGCTGCCAGATATTTTCGAGAGATTGTTCCCGAACATTTTCAAATGTGAGGCCGGGAATGACTTCCGCGGCGTGGCAGGGAAGAACCTTTCCCGCTGGGTTAATGAGCATCAATTTACGACCCCATCCTCCCATGCAGGCCTTGGGAAAACGCGCGTAATAATCGGGGACGACGAAATCGACGCGAATGCGTCCGGCGAGGCGCTTGTCGGCCGCAGCGACGGCTTCCACAGCTTTATCAAGTTGCGCGCGCGTGGGGAGCAGCGCGGCGCGATTCTTTAACGCCCAACCATAGTATTGAGTGTGGGCAATCTCCATGCGCTCGGGCGCGAGTTGCTCGATGAAGGCGATCATCTCGTCGAGGTGGTCGACGTTTTGCCGGTGGATTACAAGATTCACGGTGAAGGCGATCTTGTGGAGGCGGATGAGGCGCGAGAGTTCGATTTTGTGGGCGTGGGCTTTGGCGCCTGCAATCCAGTTGGCGGAGTCTTCGCGAGAATCCTGAAAACTGAGTTGGATGTGATCGAGCCCGGCGTCGACCAGGGCTTTGAGACGCGCTTCGGCAAGACCGATGCCAGAGGTGATCAGGTTGGTGTAGAGGCCCGCGGCGCGGGCGGCCGCGATGAGTTCGGTGAGATCGGGACGCGCGAGAGGCTCGCCCCCGGTTAGGTGCGCGTGCAGCATTCCCAGTTTGCCAGCCTGTTGGAAAATGTCGATCCATTGCGCGGTGGAGAGCTCGGAACTGACCGCAGCCATCTCGAGAGGATTGGAACAATAGACGCAGTGCAGCGGGCAACGGTGCGTGATCTCGGCGATGAGGGCCAGCGGGTTGGAGGTCATGATTGCCGGGCGAATGACCGGCTGGGTCCATTATATTTGAGGATCACAGCCTCATTTCGGACGGGTGGCGATCTACGCCGCTGGAGTCTGCGGGTTGACGCCGCTCCCGAACGGGAGCTGAAAGTCCCCTATCGACAAGATGAGAACCGCGCGTACAATCCGTACGCAGTTGGGAGGTTGCTATGAAGCGTTTAGTCATGTCACTGGTGTGGTGTCTGTTGTTCGCGGCACGCGCCCTCGCCCAAGGCACTTACACGCAGATCGACGTGCCCGGTGCCGCGCAGACATTCGCGATAGGGATCAATTCTGGGGGAGAAATCTCGGGTTCATACATAGATAACACGGTCAACAACGTACATGGATTCTTTTTAAGCGGTGGCATCTTCACTACCGTCGACTACCCTGGTTCTTCGAACACATCTCTTTATAAAATGAATGATATTGGGCAACTTGTTGGGGTTTCGTTGGCTCCGGTTCCTGTTGGCTTTCTGTACGATACTGCGAACAAGTCGTTCACCGTGATAAGTTACCCCGGCTCTGACACAACTTCTCCCGAAGACGTTAACAATAAAGGGACGATAGTGGGGTTCTACGAAGTGGGTCGCAAGAGCTTTGGTTTTGAACTTCACGGTTCAACCTACATCACGATCCCAGCGCCAAAAGGGCGCTCGTCCGCGGCGTTGGGGATTAGTTCGCGGGGTGAGATTGTGGGCGAATTTAGCGCCGGCGACGTAGTTAACTTCGTTCTCTATCGGGGCAAGTATGAATTCTTGACATTGCCCAATCGTCTAAGGCCTGGAGTATTTGGAATTAACGGGTCAGGGACTGAGTTTGTTGGTTCTTACGCACCCGTATCGGGAAGCGTGGCTGGGTTCGTAGCTGACCGTACGCTGGGGTTTGAAGAGCTACAATTTCCTGGCTCGGGGAACAGCACGTCGGCTAGTGGAGTTAATGATGCTGGAGTAGTTGTAGGAACGTATACGGACCCCAACATCGTCGGTCATGGCTTTATCTGGACGCCGCCTGCCGCGAACCTGAATTAGCCGTTGCTGGCCTCAAAGTGCATTTTCGAGTTCAGCGCTCCGGACGAATTAATCTTGCTTTACAATTCTCCGGTGCACCAGGCAACTGGTGAATATCTAGTAGTCGACAATCCGCTTGTGCCGCAGTTGCTCGAGGAATTGGCTGATGTCGGCGCGAATCTTTGTAGGATCGGCGTCAGTGAACTGGGATTGTAATTCCGCGATGATCTGAGAAAAGGTGCGCTGGCCGTCGCAGCGCTCGAGCACTTGGCGGCCTGTGCCTTGGAGTTTGATTGCGCCTTCCGGGAATAGGATGACGCGCTCTTGTTCCGTTCCGCCCTTGTTTTCTGCGCCCCAGCGGCAGCCGGCGGCGAGGCGCGGCTGAGCGGAGTCGTCGGGAGGCGGCATGCTAGTTTCCTTTCCCGGCAACGGCCCGTGCAGATAAATGTAACGAGCCGTGGAGCTTCGAGCGAAAGCAGGTTCCTCCACCGCGCTGCGCTTGTGTCGGAATGACAAACGTTTGTGGGTACTTTCGCTGCGCTTGTGTTGGCGTGACAACGGTTTTGGTGGAACTCATGCTAATTCCCCTCGATGCGGAATGCTCCGGGCGGGGGCCATCCTGGTTCGACGTAGGCGAAGTAGAGGGCATCGAGTTGAGCCCATAGGATGTCGCATTTGTCGCGCAAGGCTTGGATTGCCAACTCCTGCTCGGCGCGGGTCTTGGCGTTGTCGTAGACATAGTTCACGGCGAACTGCGAATCTTCGGGCGCTTGATAAAGACGGGCTTCGAAATAATCCAAGCCACCTGCGAGCCAGGGATAGTGTTCCCGCAATTTTTCCACGCGCAGGGTGATCAGCTTGGTAGAAAATAATTCGGTTAGCGAGGAGGCGACCGCCTCCAGCAGCGAACGGCTGCGCACAATGTTCAGATATTCATTTACGGCGTAACGAGTGGCCGGAAGAATGCCTTTGCCGGAGCGAACCTGCGCGGCATCAAGGCCGGTGGCTTCCGCCAATTTTATCCAGCGCTTGATGCCTCCTTCGCTGGTGGCATCGCCATCGTGATCCACAACGCGCTTGCGCCAAGCCCGGCGGAAAACCGGGTCGGGGCCGCGGGAGAGGATGATCGAATCCTTGACCGGAATGATGCTCTGATAGTAGTAGCGGTTCAGTGCCCAGGCTTGCAGCTGTCCGCGGGTAAGCTTGCCGTCGTGCATCAACAGATGGAATGGGTGTTTGTGGTGATAACGTTCCTCGCCGACGGCTTGAAACTGGGCGCGCAATTCTTCGAGCGACAGCAAGGGTGCGGCGTGCGCTGTGGCGTTGGTTTCTACAGATCGAACTGCCATCCATCCTCCGCAACTTCCCAGCCCGCGCCCCGCACCTGGCGATATTGAGGGCTTGCCTCATCCAGCATGGGATTCGTGTTGTTGATGTGTAGGAATATTTTACGCGGGCGGCGCAATCCCGCCAACCTCGTCAGAATGTTTTCGACTGGGATGTGTCCCATCTGGCGGGCGGTTTGACCGCTGCGTTGAACGCGGATGAGTTCGTCGTCGCTCCAGAATGTGCCATCGAAGAATAGGAGGTCGCAGGAGTCGAGTTGGTGGAGCAGGCCATCGTCGAGTTCAGGGACGGCTGGCATGTAGGCTAATCGCGAACCGGATGGCGCCTGAATGACGAAACCAAGCGAAGCTTCGCCAGGAGCGAGTTGCGATTGGCGGTCCGCGGTCACGTAGGCGGGATAGTGCGTGCCGAGTGAATAGGCCTGGCAGCGCAGACCGGAGGGCTCGCCTTGAGGATTGCAAAGGTCAAATTGCTTGCCGGGCTCGAAGTCGGTCCACGATGCTTGATTCGGAATTCGCTGTAGCATTCCGAACATTGAATTGTCTTCGCGGAGAATGCGCCGGACTGAGGATGTGGAATGAATACGGAGGGGTTGCAGTTCGCGAAGGAGGAGAAGGCCGAGGACGTGATCGACGTCGGCATTGGCAAGGACGACGCCAGCGATCGGTGATTGGCGCAAACCTTCGCGCGGATGTAGCTCGGGCGTAGCCTCAATTTGCATGCGCAGGTCAGGGGAGGCGCCGAGCAGAAACCAGGAGTGGCCATCTTGCGAGATTGCAACTTGGGTTTGCGTGCGCGGCTTTCCGGAAAAAGAACCGGCACGAATGGCGCTGCAATTGGCGCAGGCGCAATTCCATTGAGGAAACGCGCCTCCGGCCGCAGAGCCTAAAATTCTTACTTTCATCTATGCGAGTTTACAGCTTGAGGCGCATGCGAGAAGTAGTTTTGGGGGAACCGGATTTACCACTAAGGACACCAAGGTACACAAAGGAAAATTGATTGTAATTTTGTGGCCGGGTCACTCATGTGTTGTCAGAACTTGCAACTTATTATGTTTTTAGACGAGTTAGTATGAAGGATTCTGCAACTCGAACCAGGAATTGTGGGGCGATTTCTGGTTTCTGCTTGCGTTCACTTAGTAATCACTGCATACTGCGAATGCCCCCGCGCAATGCGGGTTTACAGCCTTCCCCCGCCCTCCCCATTTTTGTGCTGCAGGTCAAAAGTCTGGTCCTTACCCCGAACCGAACCTTTTCAACATCAACAAGAAAGAACAATTGAGTGGTGGGAATGCCTTGAGGTGGTTGTGCTAGCGCACGCGGGTAAGGGGTCCTTCGACTTCGCAGATGGCTCGCTTCGCGATCCATCTGCTGCGCTCTGGATGACAGTGCGCGAGATTTTAGCCCTGGCCGACGGCGGCGGCGCAGCGAAGCGGGTCGATATCCCAGAGTTTGACGTCGGCGGATAAATTTTCGAGGCCAACTTCTCCGGCCATTTCGGTTCCGGGTTTGCCGCACCACACGATGCGGAATTGCGCCTTCGTCCCCTGATACAGAATGTCGATCACATCGCCGGGATTCAGTTGAGCGTCCACGCATTGCAGGGTTGCGCCGCGACCGCTGATGGAGCGCAGGCTGGCGGCCTGAGTAAAGGGTCGGGAATAAGAATCCATACCCCAAATCTGGACGGGAAGGTCGACGAAGACGCGAGACTGGCGGCGCCGGTCCATGCGAAGCTCCTTGGTTCGATCGGTGCTTAGGCCCGGGGGTAGGCCAGGTTCAACGCATGGTAGGCGGGATGAATAGGTAAACAAAGGTAACCACGGTCACAGATTGAGTGTGTCGAAAGTTTCGGAGAGATGCGAACTGCTGCAAGGGCGAGGCGGAGGTTTAGTCGAGATCTCCCAGCGAGCAGGAGCCAGGTCCGCGAGGGTCGCCACAAGAGCCGCACGCGCCAGCGGATGCGGGCGCACTGGCCGATCCCTTGGCAGAGGTGGCGAAGACGCTGAGCTGCGGGCTCAACTTTTTGCTGGCACATTTGGGACACTTGGCCTTGTCGCGGCCAAACACCAGTGCTTCGAACGGGTGGTCGCATTCCTGGCAAACGTATTCAAAAATCGGCATTGATCTATCGCTCCTGATTACAGCGTTCTATCCATATTAGAATCAATTTGTGGGAACTTCGCAAACTGGCACAGTGGCGGGCGAATCGCAGGGTTCGAGCGCTGAAGGAAAACCGGTAACCGTGAACGTCGTCAAACGGGAGTCGACGGCGTTCGTGCCGTCGGTTTTCCGGCCCCATCCCAGGTTGCGGGGCGGGCATGTACAAACTCTCGCTGCCTTCTTTCTCTCTCGCCGAATCGATTTGCCTGCGGCGGAACAGCGTCTGATTGAAGTGGAGCCTGGGGTTGCGGTGCTTTGCCACTGTCACTGGCAGCAGGATCGCCGAGCCTTGACGTTGATTGTGGTGCATGGACTTGAGGGTTCGAGCGAATCGCAATACGTGATGGGAATTGCGCGCAACGGGCTGGCCGCCGGCATGAATGTGGTGCGGATGAATCAGCGCAACTGCGGCGGCATGGACCATTGTGCCCCGACGCTTTACAACTCAAGCCGTTCGGAGGATGTAGCCGCGGTGGCGCGGAATCTGGTGGAGCGCGACGGAGTGCCGGGCTTCGTGCTGATTGGATTCTCCATGGGCGGTAATCTTGTTCTGAAACTTGCCGGAGAGTGGGGAAGTCGAGGGCCGGCGGAGTTTCGGGGAGTAGCGGCGGTTTGTCCAGCGGTGAACTTGGCGGCATCGGCTGATGCGCTGCATGCGCGGGCCAACCGGATTTACGAATACTATTTTCTGCTGCAGTTGTTCCGGCGATTTCGCCGTAAGGTGCGTCTGTTTCCTGACAGCTTTGATGCTTCGCGCCTACGCGGAATTAAAACTCTGCGACAGTTTGATGACCGCATCACAGCCCATTATTGCGGTTTCACCGGCGCTGATGATTACTATGCCCGCGCTGCAGCGAGCAACGTAATCGAGCGCATTGCGCGGCCGGCCCTTGTGATCCATGCGATGAACGATCCGTTTATTCGGTTGCTGGCGGAAGCGCGGGAGAAGATTTTGTCCAATCGTAATATTGTTTTTGTCGAAGCGGAGGACGGCGGGCATTGCGCATTTGTTGGCGAGCGCAATGGCGATGGGGCCTATGACGGACGCTGGGCGGAGAGAGAAGTGGTTGAGTTTGCGAAGCAGTTCCGGTAGCGACGGGAGTTCGTCGTGAGACCATGGCGGCCGCAGCGTAGTGGCGTCCCTGAAGGGACTCAAATTCTTCCACGTGGGCTTTCCCAGCACTTACGTGCTGGGCTAATGAATGACGTCGCTTCGCGACTCCGGATGCAGGCACGTTATAGGGCACGCTAGCGGGCCCTGCGTATTCCTTCCTCAGAGATACCCTACAAATCAGCGAGGTGCTCAAGCACTACCAGGACTTGCTGCAGAGTTGCAGCAGATGGTGAACCACTTCCGCTTCACGGGCGAGACGCATCACGGGAAGGCGAAGGAACCTGCGGCTGTGTTGGGCTGGAGGAAGAGAGATGCGGGGCAAGAGGGCCGGGAAATTGCGCGCCAGCTTAACGGACCGGCGCAGGCGGTTCCTGGGGGATTGCGCCCGGGCGCGGCAAAGATTCATGCGCGCCTGCTGACCCCCGAAAGCGATGCAGAATCTCAGCACCGCGTCCCTTCAACCTCGTCCTTAGGAACGCGAGGATGAGCATGGCGAGGAAAATGGTTAGTAATCCCAAGGACGCGGTGCGGATCGTCACGAGGTGTTTAGGCAGAATGGACGCGCGTCCGTAAACGAATTCGAGGTGGACCCAATAGACCAGGAGCGAGGCTTGCCCCAGTTGGATGATAGGGCTGAAGCCGAGCTGTGCCGCACCCCAACGGCACCATGCGTAGACAGCGGTCAAAATGACGAGGATCATGCCAACCCGAAGCCAAAAAAAGTTTGGGCTGGTGTGCCAATAGTCATAGACCGCATAAAGCTGATGCGGCTGCGAGTCAAGCCAGCGCGCGGCTGTAATAAGAATCAAGCCCACACCACCTGCTAAGAAGAAAAGTAACGCTTCGCGTCTTCGGGCCCACTGGCTTTGGAAAAAAAATCCTGCGGCGAGGCCTGCGAAGGCGAAGGCGGTCCAGGGAAAAATCGGGAAGAGCCAGGGCTGCGGCGTGCCCAGATTGTGCATGCCGTTGATATAGGATTCCAGCGGCCAGGGCAGCCAGTCCGGACGCCACGTCGTCCACAGCGGCGGTGTGAGCAGAGAAATTAAAATCGCCGTTCCCGCGGCAGCGAAAATGAGGGCGAGTCTGGCGTGTAATCCACGGTGAAGGGCCAGTACTACCCAGCACAGCACGCCCATCAGCATCATGGAGAGTCCGATGGTGTTGAGCACGTCCACGCGCAGAAGGTCGCTGAGGGGGGCCCAACCCCAGGCGATGAGATATTCCTGCAGACGAAACATGAGCCCGAAGGCAAAGATTTCGGCGCCACGGCGGATGGTGGTGCGCGCGATCTGCGCGGGCGGAAGATTTTTCTCACGTAACTTGCCGGTGACCAGTGCGAATGAAATGCCCGCAAGAAATAGAAATAGAGGTGCGGGAAAGGTTCCTCCCAGTTGGGAATACATGAAGAACTTGCTCTGCCTGGCGATGGGGCTGAGCCAGGCATCGTAGCAGTGAGTCTGGAACATCAGGACACAAGCCAGGCCGCGCATCCAATCGATGTATGCGAGCCGGGATGAATTTGCGGGCGCCATGAATTGTCGCCCTGGGGCAACGTCGAAGTATAAGGCACGAAATGGAATTTGACGCGATAACTGCGAAATTGCGCGTCCGAGTTCCAGACGGAGTATGACCGCAAGTCCAACTACCTCTTACGGCCGTTAGTTATCTGGTCGGGCCGTCACCCTCTACATAAAGTGGAACGCAAGGGCTGGCCTGTCCAGCGTCCTGTTGATCCCTTTTTGAAGAGGTGGATGGATGTCCTACCGCTTACCCTGTGCGGCGAAAAAAGAGTGTGCGCCTCGAACCCAGTTATGCCAGTGCGTTGCGGCAATCGCCATCGTTTCGTGCCTCATGCTGTGCAACGCTTGTTCGAGTACTTCACTCCCGGCTAGTGCGAGTAGTGTGCCGGCGGTCAATCCAACTCCCAGCTTGAATGTTTCGGCCGCGCTGCCACCCGGCACGGTGGGCTCGGCCTACAATGAAAAAGTTACAGTCACCGGCGGCACTGCGCCTTATATTTTTTCCGTCGCCTCTGGACAATTGCCGCAAGGAGTTCTTCTCGCCGTCAACAGCGGCGCGATTTCCGGGACGCCGACTGCAACTGGAAATTTCAATTTTGGCCTCTCGGTTTCGGATTCCAAGGGCCTATCCAAAGAGCAAGCGTTGCTAATCACGGTGGCAAACTCTGGAACCGGTGGCACGAGCGGGGGAAGCGGCAAGTCGTTCTCGAACTTGCAGCAAAGCAGCGGGTGGGGGCAATACGGGCAGGGACCGCCAAGTTTTATTGACTGTTCGCCTTCGCCTTGCGACGGCATTTCATTTTCGATGGTTCAAGGGGTGCAGTCTCCTTCGATGAGCGGAAAGGCCTCCGAATACGATCTTGGAGGAACGGCTATCTATACAGATGCATTGTTCAACAATCACTTGATCGGTCCCTTCTCGTCGCAAGGTATGCCGGATACGAGTAAGACTCTGGTTCCAACACTGCATGACTTTACTTACGATGTATATTTTTACGGCACGAATCTGGAACTGTCGCAGGCGGTGGAGTTCGACATCAATCAGTTCTACAACAGCCTGGGCTTCATCTGGGGGCACGAGTGCCGCGTGGCGGGCGGGAATGAATGGGATATCTGGGACAACCAGAAGGCGCATTGGACGCCGACCGGAATTCCATGTCATCCGAACGACAATGCGTGGAACCATCTTACGATTAAGGTGCAGAGAACTTCGAACAACCAATTGTTATATCAGTCAATCACGCTGAATGGAGTGACCAGCAATCTCAACCTGACTTATCCGCCAGGGCCGGCGCCCGCCGACTGGTATGGCGTGACCATCAATTATCAGATGGACGGAAATTACCGGCAGGATGCATACAGCGTGTATCTGGACAATTTGAGCTTCACGTATCAGTGATATGTGTTCTTCTCTCGCGCCGATCAACTAAGGTATTCTTACTTGAGGGACGAAAATCCTCTCGTAAGGGCGCGTAGCTCAAACGGATAGAGCACCGGATTTCTAATCCATATTAGGCCCGTCCCGACGTTCCTCAGTATCGATACGAATCGAAAGGAACCAAAACGAAAATCTCCAACGTTTATCGGCCTCCGAAGCATGTTTCGTGTCGTGGGATTTAGACTCGGAGGCAGTAGGGAACGGAACCGGAAGGAAAAACCAACGGCCACCAGAACGGCCACCAAAACTTGGCGATTTCAGTCGTTGCGGCTGCTTTATATGATTCCGTGAGTGTGCAGTTCGTGATCTCCGCGGGCAAGTCCAGAAATCCCATCTGTTCAAGCAGCACCTTGGCGCTTACCCTCGTGATCCGGCACGCCAGAAGGCGCCGGGGAACGCCGCAGGGTGAAAGTGCCGAAGTTTATGGGACAATTGCCTTCGTATGAGGCCCAGGGTTCGACAGGTCGGGATAACCGCGGTGATTGCTCTGGTACTGGCTGTTTGTACTCCTGTCTTCGTCCATCGGCACGATTTCGATGTCGCCCTATTGAAGTGGATGAAAGATCAGTCGACTGAGAACACTATCGTCCTGAAAGCAGAAGCACGCAAGAGCAGAATGATTGCCTTTAAGTCTCAAATAGGGGTTGGCTGTGTTGCTTTCTTACTGCTGAACGGAGGTTGGTTCCTGGTGCGGCGTGTCACTCACTTAGGAACGTTCCGAGCATTCAAAACTGGTCAATGAGTGTAATCGCGATGTTTCAACAGTTATTTGAGAGCTACCCCGTGCGTATTAATAAAAAGCCATTCGCCATCGGAAACGATGTGATGTTCACAGGCATCATCAGCGCACTTCTGCACACACCCTAAGCAGACCTTCGCACGTCCTTTATCGAACGGAAGAGCACCATTGTATCGTGCAGGAATCACCACGTTTCCGCGCTGATCGGCGAACCCATACTTGTGTTCCTCTACGAACCTCACCAAACCATTGTGAAACTGATCCGGGCCATTGTCGAATATGGGAACACCATCGATGATGACCTTCCCTCGACGATTTACATACATCCACCCGTTCGCACCTCGCACGGTTGCAAGGCCATTCGACTGGTATGTGAGATCTTTCAAGTAATGCCTTGCGATAGAGCGTGAGCCGTCACGGGCAGTGTAGACGCAATCGGGCACCTCTCCGCGCTCGTAATCAAAAACGCAGGGCTGCGCTCCGTTGCGTTGCTTGATCTGGCGGCTCGTCTGTACGGCAGCAGTGATGGCAATGAACAGAAGGACGCAGCTTGGGATTGTGTTGTTCATTGGCGATATTCATTGTATGCGGCAAGAGTCGCGAATCGGCCCGTAACTGTCGTAACCAAGGCGATTTCGCTCATTGTCGGGTTTTGAGTGTAACCGCGATATTACGACAGTTACTCCTAGATATGCTGCTGGCGGCATAACATTCTGGCATGTCAAATCGGAAGATCGTCTCTACGATTGCCCTCGCCCTATTCATTTCATTTCCTTTGATACAGTCCGGGGGAACACAAACGAAAAGGGCCAAATACCCACTCACACAGTTCAATAACGAAGGCTGCATGGCGAAAGGCCGTGTGCAAGACTGTTCGGGATCAATGCGCCAAATCCTTGCCGACGGCAAGAATGCAATTCCAATCCTAATTTCACAATTGACCGAGACGGCGAAGACGAAAAACGAAATCGCTGATTACTGGGTCGATACTCGCTCAGGCGATGTTGCGTTTGTTGTTCTCAACGATCTCTTTACAGATGACGACTTGCAAACGTTCGGGATGCCCGGCGTGCCGGATTGGTCAATTGTCCAGAAAGGGTGTAACAGGGCGGCCGAAGCCTGCTGGGACGAATATCTTCACAAACGAGGAAGGATGACTGTAAAGCAATCGTGGCAGCGTGCTTGGAATCTGCACAAGAACGAAATTTATTGGGATGCAAAAGCGCGGTGCTTTCGAGTGTCCAAGAATTGAAAATTCATAGCTGACGAAACCAGGCCATTTCACTCATCGACGCGGTGACCGCCGCGAAGTCGGAGCGCACGGAACAGAAGCCAAAAACATCCTGAGTACAGCAGGGCCGGAATCCACAGAATGAGCAAGTCCGTAGTCAGGGTTTCCAGCCATCTGTTGTTAATCCTGCCGAACCAGTCGTGATCGATCAGCCAAGCCCAAGGAGTCGCGAACAAGAAACCGTAGCCCGCGATGCGCTCGCTACGCCAGTGCATCGGACGAGCGATGATGATGAATAGATTTAGGGCCGCTGCGACAAGGAATGGAAGCGGAAGTAGTATTCGCTTTGCCCAGATCACAAAACTCACCTGAGTAGGTCTATCGCATAGCCCCCGTGCTTCACAAGTGACTTAGGTTGACCGTAGTTGATGTAATCAGGCGATTACACTCACCGAGAAATGATGGGCAAAGGAATTTTGGCCTCCGCGCCGGTCATCTCCTGGTACCGCCGCGTCAATACTCTGTGTCCTCAAAGGTTTTCTGTTTGGGATTCAAGATGTTTGCACTCGCAACTGAAGATGCGCGTTTTCCGCACGATCTACTGACATCGCGGCAGAGAGAGCGGGAATGATCGAAAACATGCAGGGTTCTGTCATGTTTCCATTTTGTCCCGTCCCACATGTACCAACGACCCCAGCGAAAGGCACGTAGTCGTCCAGTGGCTTTCATCGGAATCTGTGTCAGCGTCGTTATTTCGGGAATGACTGCTGTCATGAAGCTGACGGCCTACGCCGTCGAGGCCTCCGGCCGAAGATAGTTTTGTGGTAAGTTTTCTGTATGTAATCCTTCGATCCCAAGAGCCACCAAAACGGCCACCGGTCGAATAGGGTAGTCCGTAAGTTGTTGAGGGCGCGTAGCTCAAACGGATAGAGCACCGGATTTCTAATCCGGTGGTTGCAGGTTCGATTCCTGCCGCGCCTACCATAGAAGCCGTGACGAGGAACCACGCAGCGGGAACTTTCAAAATGGAAAACTTTTTTTCACGATGAGCTTCCCGCCTTGGCATGAATGCGCTGCTGCCACGCTTCCTGCTCTGATTTTCCCCAGTGTGCGATCTCCAGTTTGTAGCCGTCGGGATCGGCAAGGTTGATCTCGCCGCTGGGCATATATTCCTGATACTTGATCGGGGACACTTTCACGCCATTGGCCAACAAATGCTCGCGCAGTCCGGCGAGGTCGGGCGTGTACAGATAGAGCATGAATGCCTGGACGGAGGAATCGATTGGATGCTCGGCTCTCAGGAACATAACCGCGGATCCATCGTCGCAATGCAGGCGCGCCCATCCCAGCGGCTTGCAGCCATCGGTATCGATGGTGGTGAATCCCAGAAGTTCGTAGAAGCGGATCGATTTTTCGATTTCTGCGACGTGCAGGAGTGGGGTCGAGTAGCCGGCTTTGGCGCTCATAACGTTCCCTAGTGTACTCGAACTTTTCCTGGAAGGATTCCGGAACGGGCTATGCGCCCCGTGATTGCTATCCGCTGCGCGGGCACGATAAGATAATCGGTACACATCTTCTCGCCTTTCATCCCAGTTAGCCTTTCGAGTATCCGCGGCAAGGCGTGTGCGACCCCTGGTGCGCGGCGCAAGTTTTGCGTTTGCGAATCCCTGTAACCGGAGTGGGCATTGAAACGAGGCAAGACCGCGGTAATTGTCGGCGCCCAGTGGGGCGACGAGGGCAAGGGAAAAATCGTCGACGTGCTGTCGGAGAATTTCTCCGTCGTCGCACGCTACGCCGGCGGCCACAACGCCGGCCACACCGTCATCATCAACGGAAAAAAGTTCGTGCTGCAACTGGTGCCCTGCGGAGTGTTGCGGACGGCTTGCCGCAGCGTAATCGGCAATGGCGTGGTGCTCGATCCCATGGCGTTTTTGAAGGAAGTGGGCGCGTTGCGCGAGGCGGGCGTTCGAGTGGATGGCAATCTATTTGTTTCGAACCGCGCGCAAGTCATTCTGCCCTACCATCGCATGATCGAACTGGCCGCGGAGAACGCTCCGGGACGCGTGAAGATTGGGACAACGTCGCGCGGAATCGGTCCGGCGTACGAAGATAAGATGGGACGGCGCGGCTTGCGCGTAGCCGATCTGCTCGATCTGCAGCTGTTGAGAAAGCACATTGAAAACGCGGTGCGCGAAAAGAATATGATTGCGCACGCGTTGTTTAATTCCGAACCGCTCGATGCCGACAAGATGTACGCGGAATATGCAGCGGCGGCCGAGAAAATTGCTCCGTTTGTATGTGACACGGCTGTTTTGCTGAATCAGGCTCTGGCGGCGGGCGAGCCGATTTTGTTTGAAGGTGCGCAGGGAACGATGCTCGACATCGATCACGGAACTTATCCCTTTGTGACTTCTTCGAGCGCGACTTCGGGAGGCGCGGCGATTGGAACGGGCGTGGCTCCGAATGCGATCGACTCGGTGATCGGTTTGACGAAGGCATATTGCACGCGGGTTGGGGAAGGTCCATTTCCCAGCGAGGACAAAGGCGCGGCAGGAGACGAGTTGCGGAAGCGAGGCAACGAGTTTGGCGCGGTTACGGGGCGTCCGCGACGCACGGGATGGCTTGACTTGCCTCTGCTGCGTTACGCTGGCATGATTAACGGCATCTCGTGGCTGGTGGTGACGAAGTTGGATGTGCTCGACGAGTTGGCAGAGATTCCGGTATGCGTTGGCTATATGGTGAACGGGAAAAAGACAATGGAAATTCCGGCCCAAGCGAGCGGCTACGACAAGCTGGAGTGCGTCTACGAGAAGATGCCCGGCTGGCGCACTTCAACGCAGGGAGTGACTGAGTTCGACCAGTTACCCAAAGCGGCTCGCGAATACTTGGCGTTCGTGGAGAAAGAAGCGGGTGCGAAGGTGGGAATGGTTTCGACCGGTCCGGACCGGAATCAGATTATTTTTTTGGATGAATTTGCGGATCAATTGAAGACAGCGTCATCGCGAAACGTCTAGAATCAGTTCCTCTATCCTGGGCCCGAAGACAAAGTAAGGAGTGCACGATGGTGGTTTTGGCAGTAACGTGGATGGCGAAAGCAGGCCACGATTCAGAATTGCCCCCAATTTTTGCGAGGCTTACGGAAGAATCCCGGAAGGAAGCCGGCTGCGTGATGTTTCAGGTGCACCGGCACAAGACCGAGCCGCGGCGCTTCTTCATCTATGAGCAATACAGAGATGACGCAGCGCTCGAATCCCATCGCACCACATTTCACTTCTTGCAGTACGCGCGCAAGGAATTACCCAAGGTCGCGGACCGCATAGAAGGCCAGCTATTTGAACCGCTAGGATAGCTTGGTGGCGCGGGCGATCCGCCGGCGATTGCCGGCGGAAGTCGCAGTGTAGACAGTCAGAGACTACTGCGCCAGTTCATACCCGGCAAAGAAGAAGCTTAACTCAAAGCGCGCCGTGTCTTCGGCATCGGAGCCGTGGATCGCATTGTGCTCGATGCTTGAGGCCCACTTCTTGCGAATCGTTCCTTCCTCGGCATTGGCCGGATTCGTCGCGCCCATGAGCTTGCGCAAGTCGGCGATGGCATTTTCTTTTTCCAGGGCCAGCGCGACAATTGGTCCGCTCGACATGAAATCTGTGAGCGAGTTATAGAACGGCCGGCTCGCATGCACGGCGTAAAACTGCTGCGCCTGGTGCTTTGAAATCTCCAGCATCTTCATGGCGAGAATTTGGAATCCATTTTTCTCGAATTGTTCGATGATGTCGCCGACGCCATGCTTGGCGACGGCATCCGGTTTAATGATGGTAAGAGTGCGTTGCAGAGTTTTCATAGTTGGTTTCTGGTCGTTAGTCGTTTGTCGTTAGGGTCAATGTATTTGTTCGGTGCTGGGTTTGGACCGTGGGAAAAAAACCAAGGTCCCTCGCTGCGCTCGGGATGACAACTGTGTTTTGCCTCGCGTTATTCTGCCCCACGTGCGAGAAAAACCTAAACCTTTACTCCCAGTGCCGCCACCAGGGTTTCGCCGATGGCCGCGGGAGATTTTGCCACACGGATGCCGGCGGCTTCCATGGCTTTGATTTTTTCTTCGGCTGTTCCTTTGCCGCCGGAGATGATCGCTCCCGCGTGGCCCATGCGGCGTCCGGGAGGGGCGGTCTGACCGGCGATGAAGCCCACCACCGGCTTCTTCATCTTTGTCTTCACAAATTCCGCTGCCGTCTCTTCCGCGTCGCCGCCGATCTCCCCGATCATGATGACGGCTTCGGTTTCAGGATCGCGATTGAAAAGATCGAGCGCATCCAGGAAGCTGGTTCCAATAATCGGATCGCCGCCGATGCCGATGGCGGTAGATTGTCCAACGCCGCGCTGGGTGAGTTGATGCACCGCCTCGTAAGTAAGCGTGCCCGAGCGCGAAACGATTCCGATTGAGCCCTCTTTGTGAATCGATCCGGGCATAATTCCGATCTTGCACTTGCCGGGGGAAATGATGCCGGGACAATTCGGTCCGATCAGCCGTGAGCGGCGGTTCTGTAGAAACTCCCATGCCTTGACCATGTCTAGCGTGGGAATGCCTTCGGTGATGCAGACGATGAGGTCGAGTTCGGCGTCGGCGGCTTCCATGATGGCATCGGCCGCGAACGGCGGGGGGACGAAAATCATGGTGGTGTCGGCGCCAGTTTTGTCGACCGCTTCTTGGACAGTGTTGAAAATTGGCCATCCCTCGTGCGTAGTACCTCCTTTGCCGGGGGTGACTCCGCCGACGACTTGGGTTCCATACGCCGCGCAGGCTTTGGCGTGGAAGGTGCCTTCGCGTCCGGTGAGACCCTGAACGATCACGCGCGTTTTTTCGTTAACTAAGATTGCCATAAGAATGATTCCTTACATCTACTTCTTGCCTGGGCAGTAAGCCCGTTGTCGTCACACGCAACACCAAGCAGGCTCTCGCTGCGCGAGGATGACACTTCGAGCTCGGTATGACATTCGTGCGACAGCTAGACACCTCGCGCTGCGGCGACCACTTTGTCGGCAGCATCTTTCATGGTTTCCGCCACGACGAAGTTAAATCCGGATTCCATCAGTATCTTCTTACCCTCATTCACGTTGGTGCCTTCGAGACGGAGCACCACGGGTAGCTTGATGTTAGTTTTCTTTGCGGCTTCAACTACGCCGGTCGCCAACGTATCTACACGCAGAATCCCGCCAAAAATGTTAATCAATACCGCTTTCACACTCTTATCACTGAGCAGGATTTCGAAAGCGTGCGCGACCTGCTCGGCATTGGCACCGCCGCCAACGTCGAGAAAGTTCGCGGGCATTCCGCCGGCGTACTTGATGATGTCCATGGTGGCCATGGCGAGGCCGGCGCCGTTGACCATGCAGCCCACGCTGCCGTCGAGCTTGATGTAATTCAGGCTGTACTTGGAGGCTTCGACCTCGAGCGGATCTTCCTCGGTGATGTCGCGCAATTCTCGGATATCGGGATGGCGAAAGAGCGCGTTGTCGTCGAAGGTGAGCTTGGCATCGAGCGCGAAGAGTCGGCCGTCGGTGGTGGTGATGAAGGGATTGATTTCGAGCAGGGAAGCGTCGGTATCGAGAAAAGCTTTATAGAGATTCGAAAGAAATTGCACCGCGGGATTGATCTGCTTAGCACTGAGCCCGAGCGTGAATGCCATTTTGCGCGCCTGAAATGCTTCCAAGCCCATGCCGGGATCGATGTACTGTTTCAGGATGGCGCCAGGATTTTCCGCCGCAACCTGTTCGATGTCCATTCCACCGGCGGCCGATGCCATGAACACCGGCTTACCTTCGGCGCGGTCGACGAGGATTCCCAGATACAATTCCTTCTCGATGGGTAAGGTTTCTTCGATCAGCAGACGCCGCACGATCCGGCCTTCCGGACCTGTCTGATGCGTAACCAGCTTCATGCCCAGCATTTTTTCGGCTATGTCTCCGGCCTCGCCTGCAGACTTGGCGATTTTTACGCCTCCGCCTTTGCCGCGGCCGCCTGCATGAATTTGAGCTTTGACCACGACTCCGGTGGCTCCAGCGCTGAACAATTCTTTGGCTGCAGAGTCGGCCTCTTCGCGTGAAGTTGCCATTGTGCCCCGCGGCACGGTGACACCATACTTCTTAAGAATGCCTTTTCCCTGATATTCGTGGATTTTCATAATCGTTCGTCAGCTGTTCGGAAGGAACCTGCTTGCGGCTGTAGACTTGGGCAGCAAACCCTTAATTTTATAGGGGAGCAACGGATTTGGGCAAACAGGCGCTCGCGTCTTTTACGCTGGACGTACATCCAATTGTGAACCGAGGACGGAATCGGGGCGCGAGTGATCTGGAATGCGGGGTAAATTGTGACGATAGTTTCGCTTAACGTCGGCCGGCCGCGACTTGTGGTATACAAAGGCGCGAGCATTAACACCGGCATCTTCAAGAAACCGGTATCCGGTCGAGTGCCTCTGCGCACGCTAAACCTGGACGGCGACCGGCAGGCTGATCTTAGCGTGCATGGTGGCCCCTTCAAAGCGGTGTATGCCTATCCTTCGGAGCACTATGAATATTGGCGAGGAGAATTGCCGGGGATAGATTTGCCTTGGGGAGCGTTCGGCGAGAATTTTACGACTGAGGGTCTTGGCGAAGAGGAACTCCATGTTGGCGACCGCTTTCGAATCGGATCGGGCACGTTGATGGTCCGTCAGCCGCGCATGCCCTGTTACAAGCTAGCAGCCAAGTTTCAACGAGACGACATGATCGAGCGATTTCTGGTCAGTGGGCGCAGCGGATTTTATTTTTCTGTGGAGCAAGAAGGGGACGTTGCCGCAGGAGATTCGATCGAGCTTATCTCACGGAATGAAGCCGGCATTACGATCAGCGAGATGAACCGGCTCTTCGTTCGTGATCGATATAATCGCGATTTGTTGCAGAAGGCGATTGCTACCGCTGAGTTGCCGGAGAGCTGGCGGGAATATTTTGCTCCTCGACTGAAGGCCGCTGCGACTAACACATAGCGCGGCGCAGCTAGCTAGAATTCGAGCGTGATTAGATTCAAGAGTTCTGCGGCGCTCACCACCTGGGTTGACGCAAGCTTGTGCCCCGGAAAATCCTTCTTATTGCCCGTAACCAGGTAATCAGCCTGTGCCTTTAGTGCGCAGGCCATAAACTTGTCATCCTTGGGATCGGGAGAGACAGCGGAAAGCAGATCAGGGTGCACCAAATCGCCTTAATGTTGAAGCAGGGCGATGAGGGCCATGATTTCATCAGGGGAAAAAGCAAACTTGCGCCGCGCCAACACCTCTGAGTATTCCGTTAGTACTGCTGGGGAGAAGCAAGGCCGCACCAGTCGTTGCTTGACCGCAAGTAGAAGGAGAGCTTCATTGCCGGAAGGCGAGATCAGGGCCGATACGAGGACGTTAGTATCAATCACGGCCCGAATCACTTTTTCTTCTCACGCCTGTACGCCTTAATCTCGGCGTTGATCTCCTGAGGTGTGAGCTTGTCCAAACCGCGTCGCTTGGAGCCTGCCCAAGCCTTTTCAAGCCATTTTGGGGGTGGTGCGATGGTTTTGATGAAATCCTCGACACTCATGATGACCACTGCGGGTTCTCCACGGCGATCGACGACGAAACGCTCATTGTTCTCAACGGCGCGGTTCATAATCTGTCCGAACTGTGTACGAGCGACATGAGCATCCACCCGGCGTTCCATTTACAACCACCTCCCAATAAATTGATTAATCAATGCATCAATTTATCATCTAATTATTGGATTGTCGAATGGGGATGAGGGAGAGGGTGCACGAGTTTTTGGCGATGTTCCGGTAAAATCGCTCTTAATGTTCCAGTATGGGACATTACTTCTACCTACACATGATCCTCGACGCGCTCCATCGTATTGCTAATCACAACGAATCGCTGGCACGGGCTGAGGCGCGTGAAGTGATGGCGGAGGTGCTTGCCGGCAATTGCACGGATGCGCAGATTGCGGCGCTGCTGCTGGCTTTGCGCATGAAGGGCGAGACAGTGGAAGAGATTGTTGGGTTCGCGGAGGCGATCCGCGCGGCGGCAACACCGTTGCCGATATCGATGGGGGAGAATGATAGTGAGAAAACGTCTGCATCCGGCGCGATTGACCTGAGCGGTACGGGGCGCGATGCGCTGGGAGAATCGTCTCTGGTTGATACCAGCGGCACTGGCGGCGATGCGTGCGGAACTTTTAATATTTCGACGGCCACAGCGTTCGTTACAGCGGGAGCGGGAGTGCGCGTAGCCAAGCACGGCAACCGGAGCATCAGTTCGAAGTGCGGCTCGGCGGACGTGATGGAGGCGCTGGGGGTGAACATACAGCTATCTCCGGAACGCGCTGCAGAGTGCCTACGCGAAGTCGGCATCTGTTTTCTCTACGCGCCCGATCTGCATTCTTCGATGAAGCAAGTGCAGAAGGTGCGTCGCGAGCTGCGCTTGCGGACTATGTTCAACCTGCTGGGCCCGCTGACGAACCCCGCACGGGCTTCGGGACAAGTTGTGGGAGTGTATGCGCTTGAAATGGTAGAGAAGCTGGCTGAGGCGCTGAGCATGTTGGGACTGCATCGTGCGCTGGTAGTGCACGGTCTGGATGGGCTGGATGAGATCACGATTACGGGAGCGACTCGCGTGGCCGAAGCTCGTGATGGGATCGTGCGGACTTATGAGGTGGATCCGGAGGAGTTCGGGATGAAGCGCGCGTCACTCGCCGATATTTCTGGCGGGGATGCAAAAGAAAATGCGGCGATCGTGCTGGAGGTGTTGAGTGGGAAGAAATCTCCACGCCGCGATGTGGTTTTGTTGAACGCCGCTGCCGCACTGGTGGCTGCAGGGTGCGTCGATCATTTGGCGAATGGAATTCCGCTGGCTGTGAGGTCGATTGACTCTGGCGCGGCAGCGGGGAAACTGGAGAAGCTGGCGAGCTTTACGGTAGGCCGGTGATTGCGCAATAAAATGGAGTCTCGCGGAAAAGGATTTGCTTCGACGCTAAAGTGAGAATTTGTGCGGTCCCTACGCGACTCGTTACCCTTCTCCACTTCTACCCGGTACTGACGTGCCGGGCTATCAGATGACGCCCCTACGGGGCTTAGATCGCGTGCTCTTCCTAATGCGACCTTTCCCCAAAGCAATCTGAGAGATAGCTCTTGAAAGTCACTTCGCGTCGCTGGCTTCGATCTTGAATACATTATTCGTCGTGTCGCTCTCGGGCACGCTTCCATCGTTCACAACCACTTCCTGCGGTAGCTTCGGGACCTCGACACGGATCACGCCGCTGCTTTTGCCGCGCACGACCAGGCGTTTCGTAACTTCTCCGCCGGCAAACTTTACGGTGAGCGGAACTTCGGCTCCAGCCGCGCCTGAGTTGGACACTGTAACCGTGAGCATGTAGCCCTCGGGTAGAGTCTTCCGGGTAAATACCGATTCCACTTTGAAATTGGGCAGGCCGCGGTCGCGGTAGACCCAGTCGTCGAAGAACCATTCCAGATCTTTCTGCGTTTGCGCTTGAAGCAAGCGCGGCATGTAGGAAGGTTCTTTATCCTGCTCGGAATGGTAGGAGGCGAGAGCTTTCTTGAGCGCTTGGTCGCCAATCATGTCGCGCAACATCCACCACACACACATCGCCTTGCTGCGGTAGAGTTCCTCGTCGGCAGTATTCACTAAAGACTGGCTGAGTTCATCGCCTGATTTGGGCGCACCTGTCTGCTTTTTGTCGACGGCGCTGAAGGCGGCTCTGTGCAATCCCATGTAATCGAGTGCGGCTTGACGACCGCTCTGATGTTCCAGATAGAGAGCCTGCGCGAAGTGAGCGAGGCCCTCGTTGATCCAGGGACGCGGGGAAAAGAAAGCCGCATGCGTTAACTGATGAGCAGCTACTAATCCTGCCAGCTTTGGATCCGTACTGGTGAGCGGCGTTAACAATAAAGATCCGCTTTCAAACGGTGCGGCACTCGCGTCGCTGAGATCTGCAGTTTGAGCTTTTCCTCGTGGTGTTCCAAACCATTCGCTGATGAACGAAGTTACTTTCCCTGCGGCATCCGCGTAATTGGTTGCCGATGATTCGTGGCCGTGCAGGAAATGAACTGTGATGGCCGCCCGGTCCGTGACCTCATAGTTTGCGATCACAAAAGCCGGGACGACCGATCCCAGGGAATGATAGGTGCAATCCGCAACAAACTGATGTTGTAGTTCGTGCGCCGTCGGGCAACTCGTCGCATTGACCAGAAGTTCCGGTTGGTCAGCGTCTTCGTCGCTCGATACTGCGACCTGCAGATGCATGGTGGAAGAGCTTTCCCGGTCTTTCCAACGGCTCAGAATCTCGAAGACGATGTTGCCTTCAGAAAGATTCGCTGCGTCGGTCGCGATGGGATACCAAGTAACATAACCCGCTCCGCGCACCGCTGTGAACTTCACACTGATCCGGTCCCAATCGGTGCTGTTGGCCGCTGCTTCGGGCGTTCCAATCCGCGTGAGGCGCGCCGCGTCGAGCACGATGACGCCTTCGTACGCGATCTCCAAATCAACGGTGCCTTTAGGCGGGAGGGAGTCGGGCAGAGTGACAACAGCTTCAGAAAGCGAGCCGGTGTGATCGATATCGGAATTGTACGGTTGCGAAACAAATTGCAGCGGTTTGCCGCCGGCCTTGATCGAACGCCAGTCCAGAGAAGAGGAAATCTGTAATACCGCGATCTTCTGTGGCGTCGATGAGTCATTTCGCAGCGTGATCTTGCCACGGACTCCCAGGCGCTGTTGCTCGGGCTCGATGCGGACGTTCAGGTCGTAGTTCGTGAAGGTGAATGCTTCGCGGTCAAGAGCGAAAGCATTCAGAGCGGAGGCGCAGAGAGCGCAGAGAAAACAGAGGCGCAACTTCATTTTGTTCTGGATGACGCCTCTTTGTTCCGCGGGCTGCTTTTCGCGCGGCGCTGGCGCACGATTTCGTACATCACTACGGCTCCGGCGACCGAGACATTAAGCGACGGGACTTTTCCGAGCATTGGAATCGAGACGAGAAAGTCACACTTCTTCTTTACCAGATCGTGCAGGCCTTTGCCTTCAGCGCCCAAAACCAGGGCACAGTCCATGTTGTAGTCGAGTGCGTCGTAGGTTTGCGGGCCGCGTTCGTCGAGGCCGACGGTCCAGATGTTACGGTCTTTCAATTCTTCGACAGTGCGCGCGATGTTGGTTACCTTTGCGATGGGAAGGTATTCACTGGCTCCGGCCGAAGTTTTTGTTACAGTCCCGGTGACAGGAGCGGCGCGTCGCTCGGGAATGACTACGCCATCGGCGCCAGCGGCGTCGGCAGTGCGCATGAGTGCGCCGAGATTGTGCGGGTCTTCGATCCCATCGAGGACGATGACGAGGGAATATTGTCCACGCTTGGCACCGACCACGTCATCGAGATCGCTGTATTGTTTCGCGGAGGTGACAGCAACGACTCCCTGGTGCGCGGCCCTGCCGGCCATTTCGTCGAGTTCGGTACGCGTGAGGAAACGCACGGGGACGCCGAGACGACGGCATTCTTCGATCATGCGTTGCAGGCGGATGTCGTGCCGCTCCTTCGCCATGCCAACCCACTGGAAAGCGCGTCCGCGGGCCTTGAGCGCCTCGGTGACCGCGTTGATGCCATAGATGTAGTTCATGAATATTCAGTGTACCGAAAGCTGGGGACGTGGGCCGCTTTCAGATGCGTGTCATGGCGTTCTCGTGGATTGAGCCGCCACTGTAAGGCCCGCCTCCATCAGCATCGAGCTGGGGCTCGTCGAACCATACCCAGTAAACCTTCGCCTCGCCCAGCGCGCTATGTTCTTGTCGCGTCATACCACCATCCCAGGGACCGCTGATAGCGATGACCTGAGGGGGTGGCGCAGAGATGGTTCCCAGAGCACCCTTTGCCCAGAAAAAATCTTTTGCAATGCGTATGCGATCGCCTGCGGAAAATCGTGCGCTCATCTATCGGTCCTCCGCTTCAGTTCCAGTCCTCGTGCTGAGCTTCCAAGTTCTTTTATCGAAGGAATCGGACAATATCTTGCGGCTCGGGTCGCTCCGTGTAGTCCTCGTTCGCGGAAGCGTAGAGCACGGTGCCATCATGGTCGATGATGTAGGTCGCGGGAATCGGCAACTCCCAACTGCTGTCGCCGTTTACAAAGGGCAAGTTGACGAACGCACGTCGATAGACGGCTTTCTGTTCGTCGGGAACGCGGTAAGTGAGGCCGAATTGTCGCGCTACTTTATTACCCGCATCGGAGAGCAGAGCGAAGCGCAGCTTATGCTGGTCGCGCATGAAGAATGATTGCTGGACAGTCTGTGGGGAAATGGCGACGAGAATCGCGCCTGCCTGCTCGATCTCTGGTCGGATAAAGTTCATGGCTTCCATCTGCGCGACGCAGAACGGGCACCAGCGTCCGCGGACGAAGGAGAGAACGAGGCGTCCTCTGGCTAGCAGGTCGGAGGAAGAGAGGGTTTTACCATCGTGATCTTGCAGTTGGAATTCGGGAATCTTTGAGCCTATGGGAAGAATACTCGCTGCCAAGCGTTGGCGCTTCAAATCTGCGATGGCGCGGGCATGAACTGCTTGCGTTTCCGCTGGAACATATTTCGTGATCAGTTCTTTACGCTCGGCGAGGATTTCGTGCAGTGGGCGAATGTCGGTATCGAGTGAAGTCTCTTCTAGGGAGCGCCATTTCATAAATCAGTGTCTGGTGATCAGTGGCTAGGGACCAGAAAAGACCGGGCGCATTCTGCCCACTCATCACCAGCCACTCCTAACTGCAACTACATCCCCGGCAGCTTCATCCCCGCCATGCGCCGCGCGAAGCTGGGCTTGCCCATCTGCTTGAACATTTTTTTCATCTGCGCGTATTGGCGAAGCAGGTTATTTACTTCCTGCACGGTCGTACCCGAGCCACGGGAGATGCGTTTGCGGCGGCTGCCGTTGATTACTTCATGGTGATTGCGCTCGTGCATGGTCATCGAATTGATGATGGCTTCGACGCGGTTAATTTGTTTTTCATCCACGCTGTCGGCGGCTTTCTGCAATCCTGAAAATGGCCCGACACTCGGCAGCATCCCCATCAGGCTCTTGATGGAGCCCATCTTTTTTACCTGGCGCAACTGGTCGCGAAAGTCCTCGAGTGAGAAGCCGTCGCCGGTGAGGGCTTTGGTGGCCATCTCCTGCGCTTTTTTCTTATCGATCTGCGATTCGGCCCGCTCGATCAGCGAGAGAATGTCGCCCATGCCGAGAATGCGTGACACGATGCGATCGGGATGGAACGGCTCCAGGGCGTCGTATTTCTCGCCCACGCCAATGAACTTGATGGGCTGTCCCGTGACCTGGCGGATGGAGAGGGCCGCGCCGCCTCGGGCGTCGCCATCCATTTTGGTGAGGATGATGCCGGTGAGCGAAAGCTTCTTGTGAAATTCGTCGGCGGAGCGGACGGCGTCCTGACCGGTCATGGCGTCGGCAACGAACAGAATCTCTGAGGGGTTCAGCAGCTTTTTCAGCGACTGCATCTCGCTCATGAGTTCGTCGTCGATGTGCAGACGTCCAGCGGTATCGACGATAAGGACGTCACATCCGGAATTGATGGCTTCGCGGCGCGCTTCTTTTGCAAGACGCTCGACATCGGCAGAGTTCGGGTGGGGGCGGACGCCTTCGTCCGCCCCTTCCCGGACGAATGCGTCCGGGGCTACGTGACCTTCGTAAATCTGCGCCTTGACCGCCTGGGCCACAATTTTTAATTGCTCGCGCGCGGCGGGACGGTATACGTCCACTGAAACCAGCAGCGGACGATGGCCGCCGGTCTTGAACCAGTTCGCGAGCTTGCCCGAGGTGGTGGTCTTGCCGGAGCCTTGAAGTCCGGCCATGAGCACGACCGTGGGCGGCTGCGAAGCAAACTTCACGCGCGCCGTGTCTTTGCCGAGAGTTTCGACCAGTTCGTCGCGCACGATTTTGATGACCTGCTCGCCGGGAGAAAGCGCGGTGAGCACTTCCTGGCCGACGGCTTTCGCCTGGATACGGTCGATCAGCTCTTTGACCACTTTGAAGTTGACGTCGGCCTCGAGCAGGGCGAGGCGGATTTCGCGGAGAGCCTCGGCAATATTTTCTTCGCTGAGGCGGGCCTGGCCGCGGAGGGACTTGAAGGCGCGTTGGAGTTTTTCCTGGAGATTCTCGAACATAGGGGTAAGCAATAATTTTAACAGGCGCGCGGGCTATGCCAGCACTTCATCAAACTGGATGAGCGGTTCGATGTTGGTGTAGTTAGGAATGTCAGCAAGGATTTCCGTGCCATGTTGCGCAAGAACTGCCTGAAAGGCTGCCATCGAATCGATCGGGATCGCTGCCACACAGACGAATGCCGCGGGTGAACCTGTCACGGAGGACATTCCCCGGCGGACCTCAATGCTTTTTCCGACGAGCCCCTCGACCAACGGGATGTGTTTCTTCATGTAATAGTCGAAATCGAACTTCGAGTTCGCTTTGTTTGGGTAGACAACTGTTACGCATTGCATGGCGATTCTCCTCTCAGAGGTTGGTATTGTACCCGGATGTGCAGCGTCGAGACGATTGATTTCAAGAGAAGTCTCCGTAACGCACATTTTTGCTCGCGAAGGTAAGGGGTCCTTCGACTGCGCGAATGATGCGCTTCGCGCAGCGTTCGCTTCGATCAGGAAGACATACGTTTTGTGAATACTTCTTTTGCAGCGATCACGGTATCGCAGTGGATGGTGACGGTGTCTTCGACGTTGCGAGCGTAGCCCCCGGCATAGGTCACCATCACGGGGATGTTGCGGGCGCGGGCCACGCGGAAGACGAGTTCATCACGGCGCTTCAAGCCATCGATGGTGAGAGAGAGTCCGCCGAGTTGGTCTTCGCGGTAGGGGTCGGCGCCGGCGATGTAGCAGAGAAGATCTGGTTCGAATTGGCGAAGGCCGGAGCTGAGTGCGTTGTCGAGCCATGCGAGGTAGTCGTCGTCGGTAGTGCCGTCGGGAAGGTCCACGTCGATCGAGGAAGGTGGCTTCCACAGGGGATAGTTGTTGTGCTGATGTAGCGAGATGGTGAAGACGTCGCCGGAGTGGGCGACGCGTATTTTGCCGGACGCCCGCGAATTTCGGGATGACGGGCCGAGCGTCCCTGGACCTGCCGAAGGAAGCGGTTCAGTCGTGGTTCGCGTCCCAGGAAAGATTGCGGCGGTGCCGTTGCCGTGGTGAACGTCGCAATCCACCGTCATGGCAGTGCGAATGTTTTCGTCGCGCTGCATGCGGCGGATGGCGACGGCTACATCGTGAATCATGCAGAAGCCTTCACCGTGGTCGGGAAAGGCGTGGTGAAATCCGCCGCCAATGTTGACGGAGACGCCGTCAGTTAAGGCTTGCCGCGCGGCGAGGATTGATCCGCCAGCGGACAGCCAGAAAGCTTCCACCAAATTGCGCGAGTAGGGAATCTCCAATTCCATCTCTTCGCGCGGGCTGAGAGTTCCGGTCTTCAGCTTGTGGACGTATTCAGGCGTGTGAACGAGCAGGATGTCCTCGTCACTAGCGGGCTGAGGTTTGAGAAAATCATGAGCCTCAGCAATTTTGTTTGAGATCAGCCGGTCGTGAATGCGGCGGTATTTTTCTGCGGGAAAGACATGCTGCCCGATCGGCAGATAATAGGCGTCGCTGTAGACGAGCTTGAAGGGGAGCATGACAGTGCGACTTTTATGATACTGCGGGGCGCGAGACTTCGCGATGCGGCTCAGCATGGCGCGGGCTTTGGTTGATGCGACCCGCTCCACCCCGAGACCGCCGATTTCAGTCAGCCGCAGCGGAAGGCCGCGATTCATTCTCCGGGTCAAGAGCGCTGGCTTCCGTCAGCAACGCAATGGACGATTGATCGAGTTCGAGGCTGGCGGCGCGGGTCAGGTCATCCAATTGTTGGAGATTGGTGGCGCTCGCGATGGGCGCAGTGATGCTGGGCCGTGCGATCAACCATGCGAGAGCAACTTGCGTAGGTGTGGCATTGGAGCGCTTCGCCACCTGGTCCAGAGCGTCGAGGATGCGGAACCCGCGCGGGTTCAAGTACTTCTTGACTGCCTGTCCGCGCTGGCTCTTTGAGAGGTCGGCTTCCGAGCGATATTTGCCGGTAAGGAAGCCGCTGGCCAGCGAGAAGTAGGAGATCACGCCAAGCTGGTGTTGCAGGCAGATAGGCTCAAGGTCACTCTCATATGCGGAGCGATCGTAGAGGTTATATTCCGGTTGCAGTGTCTGATAGCTCGCCAATTGGTTTTGCCGGCTCACAACCAGGGCTTCGGCCAGGCGCTTGCCGCTATAGTTGGAGGCTCCGATGGCGCGTACTTTGCCTTCGCGAAGAAGGTCGGTGAAGGCTTGCAGCGTCTCCTCAAGAGGCGTGTTGGGGTCGTCTTTGTGAGCCTGGTAGAGGTCAATGTAGTCGGTCCGTAAGCGGCGGAGAGAGTCCTCCACGGCCTTCTTAATATAGGAGGCTGAAAGTCCCTTTCCGACGTTTGGCATTTCCATCCCGACTTTAGTAGCGATGATTGCCTGCTCGCGCTTGCCGCTTTTCTTGAGCCAATTGCCGATGATGGTTTCGGACTCGCCGCCTTTGTGACCGGGAACCCAGTACGCGTAAACGTCGGCGGTGTCGATCAGGTTGAAACCCTTGTCCACAAAAGCATCGAGCAGTTTGAAGGATGTAGGTTCGTCGGCGGTCCAGCCGAAGACATTGCCGCCCAAAGCGAGGGGCGCGACTTCTAATCCAGTCTTTCCTAATTTGCGTTTCTGCATTGAAATCCTCCGGATTCTACTTGGATGAGCGCCAGTAGCTGAAGGAGGCAGGCTTTGGAGTAAACAAATGTCATTTCGCGGCAAGGCGGTTGTACTTCTTAAGCACTTCGCGGAGGCGATCGTGTGGGAGCGCGATTACTTCGCGGTTGTCGATGCCCTTCATAGTTTCGGCGGCGACCATGGCGTTGATGACCGCCTCTTCGGTGGCCTGAACGGTAGCGAGAAAAATAGGGTCGAGAGAGTCGTTGGGCATCATGGTGAGCTGATGCATGCCCTTCGGTCCGACCGCGCCGGGGTTAGCCGTGGAAAAGGCCAGGAAGATGTCTCCAGAACCGTCGCCCGAGTAGCTGCCATCGCGGCCCAGTCCGAGAGAGACCCGGCGAGCGATACGCTTAAGCTGTGTAGGAATGAGGGGCGCGTCGGTGGCCACGATGACGATGATGGAGCCGGTATCGTCATGGTTGCTATATGCGGGACGGTCTGGAATTTCTTTGCCGACGGGCACGCCGGCGATGCGAAGCTGATCGCGGCGTCCGTAATTGCATTGGACGAGGACGCCGACGGTGTAGCCTCCGGCTTTGGCATCGAGAACGCGGGATGAAGTCCCGATGCCGCCTTTGAATTCATTGCAGACCATTCCTGTTCCGCCGCCTACGTTGCCTTCTTCGACCGCGCCGCTATGCGCGACATCGAGGGCATGGAAAGCGTCTTCAGGATGGACATGAAATCCATTAATGTCATTGAGCCAGCCGTCCCAGGTTTCGGCGACGACGGGCAGCGACCAGAAATAGCCTTCCATGTCGGGCGTGCTGTGCTTAACTTTCCAGGCGATGACGGCATCTCGGACGACGCCGACGCTGTGCGTGTTGGTGATCATCACGGGACCATCGAGAAAGCCCGAGTCTTCGACCCAGGTGGTTCCGGTCATTTCTCCGTTGCCGTTGAGCGTGAACCATGCGGCGAAAACGGCGTCATTGCTGGCTTTGCCGCGCGGGTGAATAGCGGTCACGCCGGTGCGGACCGGTCCCTTACCAACTACCAATTTGCCTTCCCCGGAGATCAGTGTAGTGTGGCCGACCTCGACGCCTTTCACGTCTGTGATGGCATTGTTGTGGCCGGGAGCGCCATCAAAGGGGACGCCGAGATCGCGGGCACGAGGTTTGGTTTGTGCGGGCACGGACATCGCAAGGATTAAAAACCACGCGACCTGTACGAGATGTTTCGAAAGAAAGCGTCGTGACATGAGGCCTCCGGGAGAACGAGCAGTATAAAGGATGGGTTTGGCAGGCGGGGTCTGGGGCAAGTCCTATGTGAGAGAAACGACAACGCGCGGCAGAGAACCGGCATCGGATGATAGGCAAGATATGCGAGACAGGAGGAGTAGAATCCCGTGAGGAAAAGAATGTTTGGAAGGGGAGAAATGGATAGCTGGAAAAAGGCGGTGGTTGCAGGATCGATTGGAGTCGCGACGATTTTGTTTTTGAAGAGGCGGTTTCCGGCGGGAGTGCTGGCGAGCGGAGTAGCGCTGGCGGTGGTGGCGGCGGAGTATCCGGACAAGTTCGAGAAGGTGCGCAGGTCGCTGCCGGATTACTTTGACCGTGGCATGCGGGTGATGGAAATGGCGGCGCGCGCCGGCCAGCGCATTACTGACGCGGCGGGGCGCGGCGGCGCGGCGGGAGTTTTCGAAGAATTTGGGATGTAAACGGCGATCGGTATTCGCTGAAAGCCCATTTACTCGATGCCGAGTTGCTTGCGGGCGTCTGGGCTGAGGCGCTCGGGGGTCCACGCGGGAGTCCATACAACATTCACCGTCGCGTTGCCGATGCCCGGCAACTGCTCAAGGCGCGATTTGACCTGAGCGCTGATGTTGACGTGTTCGGGACAACCCTGCGAAGTGAGGGTTAGATCGACGGTGACGTCTTGTTTGTCGTCTGTCGCGGCGACAAACTTAACGGAATAGATGAGGCCGAGGTCAACAATGTTGACGGGGATCTCGGGATCGTAACAACTCTTTAGCGCGCTTAGTACGTCTTGTTCGGTTACTGGCATCTCCATCTAGTGTAACGCAGCGAGTTGAGTGCGTGCATAGCTTCCTTAAATCTTTACCACGGGCGGGCACAGGGGTTCACAGGGTAGGGCATCGATAGTCTGATGTTCTGATAGAGTTTTTGCGCATGATGACTCCAGAGGCGAAGCAGAGGATCCAGATTGCTTTATTGCTGGCCTTGGTGGTGGCGGGACTGCGCGCGGGCTACATTCTCTACGAGCGGCATGAAGAATTTGTAGCGGCGCAGAAGGTGGAGCAGGCGAAGAAAGCCGGCTACTCAAACACCGACTATTACGTGACGCCGAAGAAGCTTCATCCCTATGATTTGAAATCGGCGATGCAGTTGACGCAGCAACCGGTATGGGTGAAGGAGGGATATCGCTACACCTACTATCGGTACGTACCGGTGGTGAAGAACGTCGACTTTGCCCATGAGATGGGATTATTGGGCCCAATTGAGCGACTGGAGATAAAAGACGTGATGGCGGTCTCCGCGCCGGGTGGCAGGAGGCAGGTGGTGGCGACGTTTGAAAAAGACGGACACAGCTATGCCCTGCCAATCGGATTTGCGAATGAGGGGCAGTACAAGATCTATTCGGACGAGATTTTCTATGTGGAAGATCCACATGAACTGTACAAGCAGTGGCCGGCGGAGGTCTGGCAGTCCGTGGCACAGCATGAAGTGAAGCCGGGGATGAATGAACTGCAGGCGGATTTCGCGGTGGGGATGGGAGTGCCGGATGCGGGAGCGTCGTCGAATGAGAAGACGGTGCGATATCCGAATGGAGGGAAGCCGTTGGTGGTGATTTATCGCGGGGGGAAGGCGACGGAGGTTAAGGCTGGAGGTTAGGGCAAAGATTTTGCAGGAATCCCGAATCGGCCCACATCTCTCGATAAATGTAATGGGTATCTGAGTCAGACTTGCAGCGGAGATCGTAAAGAGCCTGAGTAACGAGAGGAAATGCACAAGTTTGTTGAGCCATTCCTTTTCTTAGTTTCGTTCTTTGGATTGCTTGGACTTCTGGTGATGATTCCTGTCGCCATGTTTGCCCCGGCCAGGTTCACGAAGCCTTGGAGCATCGTCTCGCTGCTGTCAATTGTCTCTTTCCTCTGCGCGGTGAGTTGGTTGCTCCTTGGATGGGGATGCTAAGGCCAAGAGAATTCAAAATAGCGTTACCGCAAAATACGAGCAAGACAAGGACGGGGCACCCTCGGCTCTATTTTTAGTTTGCGATTTCGTATTCGCTTGAGACCAGGCCGCTGGGATATTGCCTGGTTGCGATGTGACGGAGACGAATGTCGTGCGTGAGAGAACCGAAGAGAGGGATCCCTTCTCCGATAAGAACTGGAACGCGAGTGATGATGAGGCGCTGAATGAGTCCGGCGCGAAGGAATCGCTGAATTGTGATTCCGCCATCGATGTAGAGGTGGTTTGCGCCGGTGGCGGCGAGTTTTGAAACGATTTCGGCTGGAGCGCCGGACATCTGTTCAACTTTCGCTCCTGCGGCTGCGGAGAGATCTACAGGGCGACTGCTTAGGACGACCACCCGCTTGTCGTCGTATGGCCACGGGCTCATGGTGAGAACCGTCTCGAAAGTATTACGGCCCATCACGATGGCATCGACGGTGGCGATGAATTCTGTGTAGCCGTGGGGTTCGCCGCCGTCGGCTGGGAGAAAGTCGAACTCGCCATTCGGTCGAGCGATGAATCCATCGAGGCTGGTGCCGATGAAGACGGAGGCTTTCATGGCTCGTCCCTCAGGGGCTAAAGCCCGCACTCTTTTTGAGACTTAACGCGGCGCTGAAGCGCCGCTCTTCCACGTAATCGCCAAGCATCCATTTGACTCACTTCACTCCGGCTAAAGCCTTCGAAACTTCCTGAATATCCGGCACGACGGGGATGTCGTAATTCTTGTGCCACGCAAGTTTGCCGTCGCGATCGATGATGGAAATGGCGCGGCCAGTGATGCCTTTATCTTCCATGTAGACGCCGTATTTGGCGGCGACGGCGCCTCGCGGTTGAAAGTCGGCGAGCAGAGGATAGCGAATGCCCATTTTGTCGGCATAGGCTTTGTGGGACCATGTGCTGTCGACGCTTAGGCCCATGACCTGCGCGTCGAGTTGTTCGAACTTCTTCATGTCGTTGACCAAGCAGACGTGCTCCTGGGTACAGGTCGGGCTCCAGTCAAGGGGGTAGAAAACGAGTACGACGCGTTTCTTGCCTTTGTAGTCACTGAGTTTCACTTCTTTCTGATCCTGATCTTTCAGGGAAAATTCTGGCGCGGGCGCGCCGACCGTTGCTGGCATGATTCCTCCGGAATTAGTTAATGTGAATGATTCGAACTTCATCATAAACGCAGCGCCGTGGGCTGCGCGAGTGCAGGAAGAAAACTGGCCAGTGACAGAAATGCCTCGCAACGTCCATGACGGGAGATAGAGCAAGGGATCCTTCGACTGCGGTTGTCCTTCGCTTGAGGCGCGAAGGCCTCGCTCAGGATGACAAAACCGAATGAGTGCAAGACTGCCCAGTTTACTTTATGACGGGAGATTTTGCGTCGGCGGGTTTTTCTTCGTCGGCGTGGATTTTGCCGTCATCTTCGGCGTAAAAAGAGCGATGCTGGGCGTCGAGTTGCTTGGGCATCATGATGAGAACGTAGCTGTCTTTTTTTCCCTGGAATTCAACGGCATAGTCGCCACGATCCGGATTGACCATGCGCTTGGTGAAGGAACCGGAATGGACCAGGTCGGCTAGCGAGGTGGCGAAGTGGTCGTACTGCTTGTTGAACTGGCGCTGGGCGCGGATCACGACTCGCATGTAGGCGAGGGCTCCGGCCTCTGAATCGGACCGGGCGGGGTCGCCGGGAAACTTCGGCTGGTAAGTGGTGGGAGGAGTTTGCACGGCAAATGCCGGCGAGGATGCCAGGAGAGTAGATGTAATCAGAGCCAGACCGGCGAGTACGGCAAGAAAACGGGTGACACTATTTCTCATGCTGAATGTTCTCCCTGACTGAGGACGCAAGAATTAGGCCGCCAATGTGCGCGGCGGAACTGTTTCTAGCCGTGCTTTTTCATGTTACTCCCGTAATTTCCTGCGGTCACCTTCTCTTTGCGCAGCGGACAAATGCCGCTATGCTCTTACTACGAAACTACGCCCTACAGGGAAACCTATGAAAGCAGCAGTAGCCAGAAAACCGATCATCAAAATTGCCGTAGTGGAAAGCGATCCGCTGCGGTTTGTGGGGTTTCGCGCCTTATTTGATACCGAGCCCGAATTCGAACTGATCTCCGCCGGACTGCCAGAGATTTCCACGTTGCAGGATGTGGACCTGATACTGCTGGGCAACCGTTCTGGACAGAATCTGTTTGATGTGATGGCGAGCCTGAAGGCGACGCGTCCGGATTTGCGGATTATCGTGACCGGGTCGGGCGTGGACGAAGAGACCATTCTGAAAGCGATTGCGTCCGGGGCCAAGGGCTATGTGGATGAGGCGGCTTCGCCGGCGGAATTTGTTCAGGCGATCCGCATCGTGAGTCAGGGTTCGGTGTGGGCGCCAAGAAAAGTTCTTTCCATGTTTATTGAGCGGGTGTCGTCGGCGCCGGGGAGAATTTTTCCGGCGGGGCGCGTCACGTTTACAGACCGCGAAAAGGAAGTTCTGGAGATGCTAGTGGCGGGCCGCTCGAATAAAGAGATTGGCGCTCAGTTAGGAATTGAAGAGCGCACGGTGAAGGCGCACGTGGCGAAATTGATGCGCAAGGTGGGCGTGCAGAATCGGATTGCGCTATCGGTGCATGCGATCACACATTCGCTGGTGGCAGCAAAATAAGGGCTTTATCGCCGCGCCTAACTTAGGTTACTTGGGGACACTGACCTCGGTAATCTTGTTGGGAGAGTGAGTGGGACGCATACTCGCCTCACCTACCACAGAACCTGGGAGACGGGGTTGGGAGTGGCGATTAGGGTCACCACTTTCAGCCCCGATTTTTTTTGTCCAGCCCGTTTCACCTGTTTTAGATTTATCTCCTCGGACCTTCGCAGTTATCCCTTCGGCTATACAACTGCGTCGCTTCGTTTACAATCCAAGTACTGAATCCCAGATAAATTTTGCGGTGATGAGGAGCCATGAAAAAATCCCTGTTGTTGACCCTAATTGTGTCTTTCTCTTTCTCTTTGGCCGTATTCGCGGCGGATGAAACTGGCAAAGAATCCAAGGCGGCGGATCGATCTCAGGCGGCCGCGCAAGTGCTGAATGAAATTCAGGGGGCTCCGGACAAGGGCATCCCACAGGAAGTGTTGGGTTCGGCGGAGTGTGTGGCCGTGGTGCCGTCAATGCTGAAGGGCGGGTTCATCGTAGGCGGGAAATATGGCCGGGGGCTGGCTAGTTGCCGCACTCCGAAGGGATGGAGCGCTCCGGCATTTTTTGTGGTGACGGGTGGCAGCTTCGGATTTCAGATCGGCGGCCAGGCAGTCGATCTGGTGATGCTGATCATGAATAAAGACGGCATGAAGCATCTGTTATCGAGCCAGTTCGCGCTGGGAGCGGACGCTTCGGTGGCGGCGGGGCCGGTGGGGCGCCACGCGGAGGGGAATACTGACTGGAAGATGCGCTCCGAGGTATTGACGTATTCGCGCGCCCGGGGGCTGTTTGCAGGTGTGAGTCTCAACGGGGCAGTGGTGAAGCAGGATAAGGACAGCACGCGAGAGTTTTATGGCCGCATGGTACCTTTTCGAACGTCGTTGACGGGAGAGATTGAGGCGCCGGCCGAGGCACATGCGTTTTTGAGTTCGCTTGCGCAGTGGGCGCAGGAAGCGGCTAAGTAGAGGTTTCTGGTGGTCCCTAAAATCTTTCACCACCGGGGACACAGAGGTTCACAGGGTAAACCTCGGACTTCACAGCTTTGCGGTCCGTTTGACAAATAATTTTTGGCGGTGGTACCGTCACGCTTCCCCGATGCGGCAGCGACTCGAGTACGCGGCAGCCTGGCCGTTCATCAAAATCATCGGTATTTTGCCGCGCCCGCTGGCGCGGGCCGCCGGCATTGGGCTGGCCTGGGTAGTTTATTTTCTGCACGTGCGATTGCGACAGGTTGGCATGCGCAATCTGGCGATGGCGTTTCCCGAAAAAACTGAGGCGGAGCGTGGGCGTATTCTGCGTGGAGAGTTTGCCTCGCTGGGGCGCCAACTCGCCGAGGTCTGCCAGTTTCCTAAATACACGAGGGAGAATGTCGAGCAGGTCGTGGTTTACGACGGGTTCGAAAACTACGAGCACGCGCATGCGCGCGGCAAGGGAATACTGTATCTCACCGCGCATTTCGGCGGCTGGGAGCTTTCGGCGCTTACGCACTCGCTGCACGGTCACTGGATGCATGTCGTGGCCCGAGCGATGGACAACATTTATCTCGACCGGCTGATCCGGCAATTTCGCGGGATGCATGGCAATCGGATGGTGGACAAAGATGATTTCGTGCGTGGGTTGCTGGCTGCGATGAAAGCTGGGGAGGGCGTAGGCATATTGATGGATACGAATATGACTCCGCCGCAGGGAATCTTCGTGGATTTTTTTGGGATTCCGGCATGTACGGCAAGCGGCATGGCGCGGATTGCGTTGCGGACTGATGCTACTGTGGTGCCGAGTTTCACGATTTGGGATGCGGAACTAGGGAAGTACCGGCTACGGTTTGATCCGGCGGTGGAGTTGGTGCGCACGGGTAATCTGGAGGCCGATATCACGGCCAACACGCAGAAATTTACGTCGATCATTGAGGAGTACGTGCGGAAATATCCCGAGCAGTGGCTTTGGGTGCACCGGAGGTGGAAGACGCGTCCACCCGGGGAGAAGGGGTTGTATTAGTGGAAGAGCTTCGCGTTCGGAGGGCGCTCGCCTTCTTTGAGTGACTATATCCAAATTCGGTGAGGTACTTCGGTTACTTGGCCGCCTTTTCCCCTGATAGGAAACTACTGCGGAAGGGGAGATCAACTATGAAATGGCTAAATGTGGCATTAATCCTGGTGAGCGGTCTGGCGCTGGCGCAGGACAAACCGCGCGTGTTCGTCCAGGGAAAAGGCTCGCAGGATGTCACGTCGTCCGGTTCGGGCGGAGGCGGAAGGCATTGGGGAACATGGGGCGGGAGTTCGACTATTGATTCTCACGATGAGAGCATGCAGGTAACGAAAGACTTGCAGAAAGACTGCGCCGGGGTGGTCGTTACCCTCAATCAGTCGAATGCCGACTATACGGTCATGCTGAACAGGGAGTCGAAGAAGAATCGGGGACTGCTGCGCACCAATAGTCAGATCCAGGTCGCCAATCGGCAGGGCGACGTACTTGGGACCAATGCCACCCGAACGGTGGGGAACGCTTCCAAGGACGCCTGCCAGTTGATATTGGCTGACTGGAGTCAGCACGGCCGAGTTCCAGATTCCGCTCCTGCTTCGGCGGCGGTACCCACGGCAGACGGAGCAAAGTTGCAATCGGTTTCGGCAGTTCAACCTGAGGTTGCCGCACCTGTGGCTGTTGAAACAAGCAACGTGAGTGCGGGCGATGCTGCGAAGCGCGCGAAGCAGCACAAAGCTTGTCTCGAACTGGCGAAGGATAATCCGAGCGTTACCTGTAATTAGTCCGAGCTAGTGAAACAACAAAGGGCCGGTCGGAAACGACCGGCCTTTTCCATTTTTGGAATTTTGAATTGATAAGCCTTACGCCACGGGAGCGAGGCCTTTCGAAAAGCCGCCACAGGCGTTCACTGAAACTCGTAAGCTCCCATATCGATAAATCCGCCGACGATCCTGGGATGACCTGCAAAGTCCTTTTTCGGTAGGTCTGGGGCTGAGTTAGTGCCAGCATTGATGGCAGGTGAGCTACTCTGTAACTGATAGTTTCCCAGCGTTAAATTTACGAATACCGGATCGGCTGAGATGTTGCCATTTTGTCCGCTGAAACCGGTACAGCTATCACCATAAGAAATTCCATTCTGACTAAACGCGTCGTCGTCATGAACAATGGGCGGGCCGTCCTGGTAAATAGGATTGCACAAGAGGGCGGCTTCGCTTCCCCTCGCGAGGATAATATTATTAATGAGCTGAGCGTTCGTGTTAAATCCGTCGGCGATGACCGCCGCATCCGCAGTACCGGCCGACGAACTGACAATAGTGTTGTTGATCAGGGCGAATCCAGTGACGCTTTGGGGTATTAAGCTATAGATCTGCGACCCGGATCCAGCCGTATTCCACGTTATCAAATTCTGGACGATGATCTCATCGGACTCATTGATGATGTAGAGTCCGCCTCCTTGTCCCGATCCCACGCTGTTGTGAACAATTGTGTTGTCCGCGATCAAAGTGGTTCCAGCGCCGTTCAGTTCGAAAGCGGCCCCGGCGCCGGCAGTGTTGTTACGGATCACGTTGTGAAGAAATTTAGCGGTCGATGAACCGATAACCGAGACACCACCGCCAAATGACGCTGAATTGTTGCTGATTACGTTGCCGGTAACGATTGGGGATCCAAAGTAAACTCCTATTCCGCCCCCCTCGCCCGAATTCGCGTTATTGGCGGTGATTACGTTGTTGCGGATCGTGGGCGACGCAAAGCTGATCGAAACCCCGCCTCCCTGGTAACTGAATGCGAACGTTCCTGTTCCATTCTCCAAAGTAAAGCCGCTAAGAACGGAACTCGTACCCTCGCCCGTTACAAACGCCGCAACCGGCGCCAGTCCATTCCCATTAATAATGGTGACCTTCGCTCCGCCGCTGCTGGCAACAGTGATGGCTTTGCCAAGAAAATTAATATTCTCGACGTAAGTTCCGGGAGCGACCAGAACAGTATCTCCATTGTTGGCTGCGTTGATGCCATCTTGAATCGTGGGTTGTTGCGCCGGTACGTTGATGGTCGAGGCAGCACAAGTAAACGTCGCTAGAATCCAGATGATCAGTATTCTGAGGATGGGTGTGAGCTTCATGAGGTAATCCTTCAAAGCCGACTGTGCGAAAACAGGGCGCTATTCTCCTCTGGGAAGGCTCGCAAGTCAAACGGCCAGAAATGTAGAGGCTTCTGCCTCTACCGCTGAAACAAGGGTCGGTCACTTGGAGCTTCAGTCGTGACAGAAGGCAGGCCAGCCGCTGGGCTTGCGCAGGGTGGGCCAGTCCCTTGATCGAGTCGGACCAACCTTCTATTGGGCGGGGCATCGGATTAGCCCGTGTAAGCAGATAAACAGCATGCGCGGGGGAATGACTATTTCATTACCTGCAAGAGATTGCTGTAGTCATCGGTCCACAGCGGCGCGGGGCCGGGTAGTTGCACGGTCGTGGCCTGGCGCAGGATTGCAGGCGTCTCCAGTATTGCGGGATCGGATGCCATCAGCACCCAATCGGACGGGGTCTCTTCGTCAAAATGGGGCTGCGAAACGTAAACATGAATCAGATGGAGATGTTGCTGCTCGGCCAGGCCGACCAGCACGGGACGCAGGTCAAGCGAGCGATTGGAAATGTGGAAAGCAAGAACCGAACGTGGATTTCGGAGATGCTGAAGATAGATGCCCATGGCTTCGCGGGTGAGCAAGTGGAGAGGGATGGAATCACTGCTGAAGGCATCGATCACCAGGACGTCAAATTTTTGCGGATTGCCGGCGGTGAGTTCCCGATCGAGGGAGACACGACCATCGCCGATCACAACTTCGGATTGAGCGGGAGTGTCATTCAAGTACGTGAATAAGGCGCTCTCCCCTCGCGACAACCGGACGACCTCGGGATTCACCTCGTAAAACTTGAAGTAGTCACCGGCTTGGCCGTAGGCGGCAAGAGTGCCAACTCCGAGGCCGACAACTCCGAGGCGCAAAGGGCGTCCTTCAGCATTCGTTGCGCTGCGGTTGGGATGATTCGTTAATAGCAATCCGATGCCGCTGCTGGGACCGTAATAGACGGTCGGAGTCCGGCGCAGGTTTGGCGCCTGGATCTGTGCGCCATGTAGCGTTAGACCGTGCCGGAGAACAAGTGCGTGATGTGCCGCTATCGGGTCGTCGTAAGTTACTCGGAGCGTTCCGTAGAAGTTACGAGTGAGCAGCACTGAGCGGCTTTTCTGGCGATTTGCCTGGATCCAGAACAATAAGCCGAACAGACACCATCCACAGAGCGCGACTGCCTGGAGTGTGCGGGGATGCCTGGCAGGAGTTCGCACGCCGGTTAGCAGCATGACCACGGTGAGGATCGCCAAAGCGGCGAGCAAGATGTGGAAGTACAAGGGCGTGATATGCAGGATGGTTGTTGGTATTCCAATGTAGTCCGCTACCGCCATGACGAAAAGCGCCACCGCCGCGGCCAACCAGCGCGGATGGTGGTGAAGCCAGGAGTTGTTATCCTGCCAAAGAACTACAGCCAGCAATAATCCTGAAGTCCAGAGCCCGATCTGGAATTCCCAGATTGCCGGAAAGACGTGAGGCGCAATCAAGCCAACAAGGACGCTGCCGATCGCGCCTCCGGTGGCAATGTGCAAGTAGAAGGAAGTGAGTTGGCGCGGATTCGGTTTGAGCGCCGCGAGTTCGCCGTGGTACACCATGCAGGCAGCGAACAAGAGCAAACCAAATCCGTCGATCTGGGTCCGCACCTTGACCTGTTCGCCCATCAGGAACAGGACCCCACCCCAAGCTGCGGTCGCCGCGAACAGAATCTGAAAAATTCCCCGCCGGTAGAATCGCTTCTCATGAAAGCACAACACAAAGGAGAGCAGGTAGATGCTTAGAGGCAACGCCCACAGAAACGGAACGACCGCGATTTCCTGGCATATCAGGTTGGTTACAGACAGCAGCATGATGGAGCCGCACGCGGCCAATCCGACCCAGAGAAAACGCTGCATCCGAGTTGGGCGCTCGTCGGCCATTTCATACTCTGGCTCGCGGCGTGCGGTGGCAGCCGTCGTAGCGCTGGTACGGGCGAAGTGCAAGGCGCAAATCGCGCACGCCAATACGAACAGCAGGTAAGTCAGGGTCCAGACTCGTCCCTGATTACGCAGGCTCAAGTTCGGCTCGAATAAGAATGGATAGGTCAGCAGTCCAAGCAACGAACCCAGATTCGAAAGTGCGTACAAATGATACGGAGAGGCTTGAGGAGAGGAACGAGCGAACCACGTTTGTACCAGCGGGCCGGTGGTAGAGAGAAGAAAGAAGGGAAGTCCGACGCTAGCCGAGAGGAGCATCAGGATGTCCCAAGTCGGAAACGCTGGATTCTGCGGGCGAAGACTGTCTCCCGGAAAGATAGGGGAGCGCCACCTGGCGGCCAAAAATACGAGCACCGCGACCGAAATGAGCAACAGAGCGATATGAGTGCGCGTCAATGTTGGCGGCTTGAGTCGCTGCGTCACCCAATGCGCATACGCGTAACCCGCCAGTAGAAGTAATTGGAAAAACACCAGGCAGGTATTCCAGACCGCGGGCGTCCCGCCAAACCAGGGTAGCAATTGCTTACCCACGATTAATTGCACTTGGAATAAAAGAAACGCGCTCAAGAAGATCGTGACCGCGAAAGGGGTGCTACTGATCGCGCTTACGGTCTTCGTGGCCGGTTCGGGCGCAACGGCTTCCGTGATGTTCATGGTGAAAAGGCCTTTTTTTCGGGTGGGTTGAATGGTAGCACCTGGGGTGAGGGGAGATGCTGCGATTCGGGAGGTGACGGGGTGTGTTCGCGGGTTCGGGGGAGGTGCCTATTTTCGGACGTCCCCCAGACACTTCACTTTGATCCTTGCTATGCCGCACAAAATCCACGACGCTCTCATCTAGACGTCCGGCGATTCCGGTAGAATTAAGGCTTCCTATGAAAACTTTTGAACACATCGTGGAGCTGGAGCGGCGGTATTTGCTGGGAACTTACAACCGGTATCCCATTGCGTTGACGCGGGGTAAGGGCGTGTTTCTTTACGACCTGCAGGGACGGCGCTATCTCGACTTTGTGGCGGGGCTGGGAGTGAATGCGTTGGGGCACGCGCACCCGAGGATCGTGAAGACGATTCGGGAGCAGGCGGCGAAGCTGATTCACGTCTCGAATCTTTATTACCACGAGTATCAGGGGGAGTTGGCGGAGAAGCTGTGCACGCTTGCGGGCGAGTCTTTTGGAAATGCGCGCGCGTTTTTTTCGAATAGCGGGACCGAGGCGATTGAGGGATCGATCAAGCTGGCGCGGCTCGCGGGACATCGCGCGGGTGGGGAGGCCAAGTGCCGGTTGGTGGCGCTGCAGGGGTCGTATCACGGCCGGACGTTTGGTGCGCTGTCGCTGACCGGGCAGGAGAAGCATCGCAAGGGATTTGAGCCGCTGCTGGAAGAAGTGACTTTTGTCGCTCAGAACGACGTTCAAGGTTTGCGGGCGGCGGTTGATGACAACACTTGCGCGATTGTACTGGAGCCGATTTTCGGCGAAGGCGGAATCTATGAATGTTCGGTGGAATTTTTGCAAGAATGCCGGGCGGCAGCGGACCGGCACAAGGCGGCGCTGATCTTTGACGAGATTCAATGCGGGCTCGGGCGCACGGGAAAGATGTTTGCATTTCAGAGTTTTGAAGTGACTCCGGATATTGTGGCGATTGCGAAGCCGATTGCAGCGGGGCTGCCGCTGGGAGCATTTCTGGCGAAGGAGGAATTTGCTTCGGCAATTTCGCCGGGGCAGCATGGGACTACGTTTGGTGGCGGTCCGTTGGCTTGCCGTGTGGCCCTGGAGTTTTTGGCGATTGTGGAAGATGAGAAGCTGCTCGATAACGTGAATAAAGTTGGCGCTTATCTGCAGCAGGAATTGAAAACGATTGCTGAGAAAAGTCCGGCGGCGAAAGAAGTGCGCGGACGGGGATTTATTCAGGGAATCAATTTGGAGATTCCGGCGCGTCCGATTGTGGATGCGGCGCTGGAGGAAGGCGTGCTCTTTAATTCGACGCAGGATACGGTGGTGAGATTTCTGCCTCCCTTTTTGCTGGAGGAGAAGCATGTGGATAAGGGGATTCGGGTGCTGAAGAAGTTGTTGAGGAAGAAGAGGAAGGGCAGTGGTCAGTGAGCAGTGGCCAGAAACACGATTTTGTTTTGCTGAGCACTGATCACCGGACACTGACCACTGATCCACAAAAACGGGGAGCCGAAGCTCCCCAAGTGAAGCGAACAGAGGCGATGTTCATTTAAATAGAATCCGATGTTGCGAAAAGAGTTGTCTGGATAAGACGATTAGAGGCGAGGACGAGAAGATTTGGCCGTGACGCTGGCAGATCGCGAGAACTCCACGGGGTGCGTGCTAACTGCGGGCGCGGGCGGCGAAGAGTGCTGGATGGATATTGATGGCGCCCGTATGCGCTATCTTCGCGCGGGCTCGGGGCCGCCACTGATTCTGTTGCACGGGCTGCTGGGATATTCGTTTTCCTGGCGGTATACGATGCTGGCTCTGGCGGCATACGCAACCGTGTATGCGCCGGACATGCTGGGGGCGGGATTCTCAGATCGTCCGGCGGGACTCGACCATTCCATGGCCGGGACGGGTCGGCGTCTTGTGCGATTTATTGAGCGGCTGGGAATTTCTTCGTTTGATCTGCTGGGAACTTCACATGGCGGCGCGGTGGCGATGATGGCGGCTGGGGAGTGCCTGGGAGGAAATTCCAATTCTTCTTTGCGGCGGTTGGTGCTGGTGGCGCCCGTGAATCCATATTCGGCGCATGGGCGGCGGCTGGCGCCACTTGTCGGCAGCGATTTTGGTGCGGGCTTGCTCCGGTTCGGGGTCACGCATATGAGTTTTTTGTTCCCATATTTCCACGCTCGTCTTTATGCTCACCGCTGGAACATTCCGTTCGGAGCTCTTGCAGGGTACGTGGCACCGCTCGCAAAGCCGGGACTGCTTGAGCATGCCTTGAGCATCGTAAGCACCTGGACTAATGATTTGTGTCAACTCGAAGCCATCCTGCCGAAGCTCGCGAGTATTCCTACGCTCTTGATGTGGGGCAGCGAAGATCGTGCGGTGCATGCTTCGTCAGCCAAGCTGCTGGCAAAGAACTTTTTGAATTCCAAGTTGATTATCTTTCCTGGAATAGGGCACCTGCCATATGAAGAATGCCCAGAGAAGTTCAATCGAGCATTGATTGAGTTCTTGACCCTCGAGAAGCATCCCAACTGAACGCAGCTCAGTTCGCAATCCAAAATCATGGCTCACCACATTCTCGATCTACTGCGAAGCGCGCTGGTGCACTACGGGTATTGGGCCGTAGCCGGGGCGCTATTGCTGGAGAATGCCGGCGTACCCGTTCCGGGCGAGACAGTTTTGTTGCTGGCGAGCTTTCTGGCCTACACCGAAAAGGATCTTCAAGTCGGATGGATCATTCTGGTTGGAACAATCGCAGCCACCCTGGGCGATAACCTCGGCTACGCAATCGGTCATTTCGGCGGACGCGCGTTACTGGAGCGCCACCGTAATTTCTTTCACCTCAGTGACGGTATTGTGACGCGAGGTGAAAAGTTATTCAGCCGCTACGGAGCCGTCACTATTTTGTTTGCCAGATTCGTGGCCGGAATGCGAGTCATCGCGGGACCGCTGGCGGGAGTCCTGCGCATGCCGTGGAAGAAATTTGCGGTCTTTAATCTGCTTGGAGCCGCGCTTTGGGTGTCAGTAATCTCGCTTGTGGGATACGCCTTTGGCAGCCGACGGGATGTACTGATGCATTTGATAAGGCGCTTTGATCTGGCTTTGGTTGCCGTATTTGTGATAGTTGCCGCCGTGGTTTGGTGGAGAAACCGAAAGCAACGCGAACTTTCCTAGAACGCTCCTCTGCGCATCAATTGAAATCTGCATTCCTGAATGTCAATCCTGTGACATGGAATTTCGTCACGGCGCGACTATACTGTGCCCGTGTCGCGGGGCTTCCCCTGAGAAAGCGAAGTACGGACCAATGACTTATGCGGCGGCGTCCGCGGCGGAATTCTGAAAAGGAGAAGCTATGAAGAAAATCGGGTTCTTGACTCTGTTGATGTTGATCAGCGCAACCCTTTTGTTGACTCTCTCTTTCTCGGCGGCGGCTGCCGGTCCAAGGGCGCCGGCACATGTAGCTGCGGCACCAGCCATCCCAGTGGTTGCAGCTCCAACCCCTGTGCCTCCACCACACCCACGTGTGCATGAAGCCGTCGAAGCGATGCGAAGCGCCCGAGAGCATCTCTCGCACGCCGAGGGTGAATTCCACGGCCATCGCGCCAGAGCGATCCAGCATCTCGATCGTGCCATCCATGAGGCAGAAATTTGTGAGCGGGAACCGTAGAGTTGGCATTTGGCAAAGCAAAGGCAGCGTCGAAGGGACGCTGCCTTTTTTTGTTTCGGCTCCGAAATCATCGGCGGGATTTGTGCATGTGGGCTTAGCGCGGACCAAGCGTAAGTCCAATCGAGGCGCCCGCACGGAACACGTTGTTGGAGTTGAACTCGCGATTGTTCTGGATATGGTAGTAGTGAATTTCGGGCCGGATGAAGAAGCGTCGCCAAAAGTAATAACGAACACCGGCGCCGAGATCTTCCATGAAGTGATTACTGCTCAGGTAATTGACGCACCCAATCGTGGGACTAATGCAGCCAAAGTTAGTTCCGTTAAAGCGCGTGGTGGCAATGCCCACGCCGCCCACAAGGTCAAGGCCAATTCTTTTGGTGACTTGAGGCTGGTACAGCACGTTGAGAGCGCTCAAGAACGGGCGGTAGGTTTCGCCATTGTAGGGATAGAAAGTCTCGTGGTACCTAAATGAAGTTTCAACTTCAAGGCCAAGGCGGCGGTTGAGGCCAACGAAGTCCGCGCTGACGTTGATATAAGTTCCATTTTTCTCCGCTGGCTGGCGGAAACTCACCAAGTCGCTGGATGACGTCGGCGACATAAGGGTGCTGGCACCTGCGGCGATGTCTATCTGTTGAGCATCAGCGAGAGTAACGAGCAGAACAAAGAACGCGAATACAATGACCGCAAATTTTCTCAAATACCGCCCCCTTGTCATTTTGTCAGGGTGTTCGGAATGAATGACCGATTAATAATAACCGGGCAGGCAGTCCCGAATCGATGAGGAGTCAAACTCACCTCAGGACTGACTGCCCGGGTTAGGAAAGCCGCTGGGCCAATCGCGAAATTGCAGCTCTAGTCTGGGCCGATGGTGTAGCCGATCGAGGCCCCGACGCGAAATAAGTTATCGGAGCTGAAGTCGTTAGTGTTGTTCGCGACGTGGTAGTAGTGAATCTCGGGCCGGACGAAGACATGGTTCCACACGTAGTAGCGGACGCCTGCGCCAAGATCGATCAGGAAGTGACGGCTGCTAACAAAATTGTTGCAGCTAAACGTGCCCGTGCAAAAGGGTAGATAGAAACGAGTGCTTTGCCAACCGATGCCGGCCATGAGATCCGCACCGATTTTCTTATCTATCTTCGGTTGGTATACAAGGTTAAAGTCGGACAAAATCGGCCGGAAGGGCTGACCGCCAGCTCCACCGTAAGCCCCTTGGCTCGCTCTCCAAGCCGTCTCAAAGCCGAACCCGACGCGCTTGTGGAAGATTACGTCGGCGCTGAAGCTGGGGTACAAGCCGCCCTTCTCGGGACAGAGGCCGGTATTTACGTCGCACGATCCAGATGACATGATCGTGCCGAAGCCGAACATGGCGTCCCCTTGCTGAGCGGAGGCAAACACGGGGACGAGCAAGAAAGCGAAAACTGGTGCGAACAACATTAACTTTCTCAAGATAGACCTCCAATCAATTATTGCGAGCCCGGGATTCGGACCCGAAATCTGTAAGATGCCGCAAAGCCGACCCAACTCATCATAATTTTTGCCAGAGCCACTTTCAATATAGGCAGACGTAAAGAAATGTACGAAAGAAGTTCCCTGGACAACGATGCGAAAAACAAACCCTGAATCCGGGAAGAAGTTGCGGAAGCGTTCGCTTCCACGTATTGATCGTGGATAGGAAAAGGCGAGAGGCTACTTTGGTTTCCAACCGCCACCTGGTGCGCGGATGTGATCAAAAGCAATCGGACCGCCGCCGAAGAATATGAGGGCGAATGCGAGTGTGGCGACGGCCAGCGGAAACTCATATCCGCCATTGCCCATCAGTCCATTGTGGAGGTGCACTTTTGCGATGGCGACGGAAAGATTGATACAGATCGCAAAGGCCGCAATGCGAGTGAACAGGCCTATCAGAACAAGCAGGCCGCCAAAGAATTCCGTGAACGCGGAAAGGTACGCGCTCCAGGCGGGAAGTCCAAGGCTGGTCACTAATTGAACGTGGTGGTGCATCCCGCCGAAAACCTTGTGGTACCCGTGGTCAACGATGATGGCGCCAAGTGCGAGGCGCATGACTAACAGCGCGAAGGGCTGCAGGCGATCGAGGTAGCGCAAGTAATTCCTCCTGCTGAGAAGGATATAGATTACAGCAGCCCGACGGGGGAATGAAACAAAGGCCAGATTCGGCCGGTTCAATAAATTCGTCTTGCGAAGATTCGGCCAGGGCACATAGAGAATGATTGCGCGAGTGGCCGAGTTCTGGTAACGTTTTGTCGCCTCAGGTTGCGAGTCCCAGATCAGGTCGAGTTGCGACCGAATTCGCTCCCCGTGGATCTCCCCTCCGGTCTTACAAAATAGTTCGATTACTCGCGCGGCGAATAGGTCTTTCGGACAGCATGAGTAGGGGCCCCTGTACGGCCGCCATCGCAAACGATGGGGCGGTTTTCTTGCGCGTTAAACGATAAGAGGTTCAGGCATTAAGGAGGCCGTAATGAATCGGATTTTGGGAAGTAAGAGATTTTTTCAGATGGGGCGATCTCTTTCGCTATGCCTGGTGATTCCGGCGCTGGCATGGGGACAACATAAAACATCAAACGCACCTGCTCCAGCGCCACATGCGAGCGCGCCGTCGCATGCTTCAGCGCCACAACATTCGGCTCCTCCACAGCACTCGGCACCGGCGAATCATCAGGCCGGAGGAGGTGGGCACTCGGCCCCGCCACAGCATTCAGCTCCGGCAAGTCATCAGGCCGCAGCAGGTGGGCACTCGGCTTCGCCGGGCCATACAGCGCCTACCGGCGGACACACGGGCGTGACTGCGACCAGTCACACTGGTACAGCCGGGCGTCCGGCGACGGCTGGAAACACGACCACAGCGGGGCGCACTGGCGCGACAGCCCACACACCGACGACCGGCCATACCGCAACTCCTGGGCGGAACAATGCCACCGCGCACCCTGCCAACGCAGCGAATGCCAGGCCGGCCGGCGGCGCGAATGCCAAGGGTTCTGCCGGAAACCGCCCCGGTGGCGCGACCGCTCGACCTTCACATACGCCGCCGGGTAGACAGGTCTCACTGAAAGGTGGAGGCTCTGCGCACATTCGTCCCAACGGCCAGATCCGATCAGTCAATCGGAATGGAATGCATATTGAGCACGGGGTTCGCGGCGAACGCAGGGTGGTGAGCACGCGCAACGGAGTGCGAGTGGTGAGCAATGGAAGGCGCGGCGGCTATGTGCAACGCGCTTATGTCACGCGAGGTGGCCGCTCTTATTATTCACGCACGTATTATTACCATGGCCAGTACCGGGCAGGCGTCTATCGCGGCTATAACTATGGCGGCCGTCCCTATTATGGCTACTATCCCGCTTACTATTACCATCCTGTTTATTATGGGTGGGCTTATAACCCGTGGCCGGCACCGGTCGCTTACGGCTGGGGCTGGGGCGGAGCGCCCTGGTACGGTTATTACGGCGGCTATTTCGAGCCTTATCCGGTGTATCCTTCCGCAGCTTTCTGGCTGACCGATTATCTGGTCGCTGCCAGCCTGCGGGCCGCCTATGAAGCCCAAGCGCAATCCACCGAAGGATTGTTGCATCCGGATGCAGGGGATGGAACGCTTTTGGCCAGCTTGCTTGCGGTCGCGCCTGCAGCCGGAGAAACCGCCAAGCTTAGCCCCGAAGTCAAGAAAGAACTGGCGGAAGAAGTGAAGGCGCTGCTTGCGGCTGAACAGGCCGAAGCAGGGAAGGGCGCCGGGTCTTCCGGCGGACCACCAGCCAGCAAGGACGAAGCTCCACCTGCACTGGATCCTAACTTTCGCACGTTCCCGGTCTCCTCCGAGCTCACGCTGGTGGTCGACGGCAACGAGTGTGCACTGTCGGATGGAGACATTGTTACTCGAACCACGGAAACGCCAGATGACGATCAGAACGTGAACGTGAAAGTTGTCGGCAGCAAAAAGTCAGATTGTGCAGTTGGTTCGGAAGGGCCGGTTGCGGTGGACGATCTTCAGGAGATGTACAACCACTTCCGCGAACAGCTGAAGGATGGCATGGGTGAACTCGCCAAGAAGCAGGGAACCGGAGGGCTACCCAAAGCTCCGGACACGAGCACGGTCGCTGGAGATGTTCCTCCTCCCGAGCCGGACAAGAGTGCGGAGAAGAGTCTGAAGGAGCAGCAGTCTGCCGCCGATCAGACCGAATCAGATGTGAAGCAAGAAGCCGGGCCTAATTCCGGCGGCGGTGGACAGTAAAGGAAGAACCAGGAGCGGGAGCATCGCTGGCATGGGATGCTCCCATCTGTAAACGATCCGTGTTACTGGCGCGAGAGAGAATTCGCAGGAGGCTGACAATGGGACAGCAGACATTGAAAGCGGTTATTTCAGGAGTAGGGTTCATTCTTACGGCGTTCGTTCCATGCTCCCTGGCGCAAGCACCCACACTACAGGAGCAACTTGCCGCGCAGTACAAAGCGGTGAAGATGGGATCGGATACCAGCGGGTATTCCGTGGTCGAGTCGGGTACTCTGCTGGCGATTCAGAAGGGCGGAATCCTGGCTGTGCCGTATTCCGACCAAAGCGTTCTTACCACGAAATATGAAGGCGGCTCGGTACATACTCCGAGTGGCTTGCTGACCAAGGGAATCGGCTTCGGGATGAAACGATTCGGGAAGGAACAGACGACTCACTTATTTCAGGTGGGAGATAAAGTTTATCCCTCAAAAATTGATGTGAATGTGGCCAGCGATAAGGTCTCCATGCTGATCATTGCTTGCGATACCTGTAACAAGACTGATCCGCCTACGTACAACAAGGCGCAGGTGGTCTTCCAGTTTCCCAAAGGATCCCTAGCCAAGGCTGGCGCGGGCGAAGTGGAAGACACTATCGGGCAGTTGCTCTCCATCAGTGATGATGCACAGCAGGGTGGCGGAGATCAAGGCGGACAGCAACAGCCGCAGGGAGGGCAAGGTCAGCAAGGAGATCAGGGCCAGCAGCAGGGGAATCAGCAACCGCAGCCACAGGCTGAGCCGCAGAGCATCGAGAAGGGTATGACTACTGACCAGGTCGAAGCGGCCATGGGCAAGCCGGAGAAGATTGTGAATCTCGGTCCAAAGAAGATTTACGTATATAAAGATCTGAAGGTGACCTTCCTGAACGGAAAAGTTTTCGACGTGCAGTGAGCTTTGACGAATTAAGAATGCGGCGGTTCAAAGTTTGACCTGTGAGCCGCCGCAAGTGAGTGCTAGTCGAGGTGAGAACTTACCCTCGCGTTTGCAGGTTCGGCGACACCGAGAGGTGACCTGCTTCCGCGGAGGAGAAGGTAAGGCCCACAGAAGCAGCAACTTGAGCGCGCGACATAGTACTTCCGTACCGTCTGTAGTACTTCAGTTACCGGCTCCAGAGTGACCAGTAAGGGGCTATTGGAATTATACTTCTAATTGTGCACTCGTCCACATAGACCACATCATATAGATTTCCCCTCCAGGCCGCCTTCCGGCGAATTCTAGAAAACCGGCACAAAACCCAATAAAACTCGGACATTTGCTCTGACCTGAGGTTTTTCAGGGCTGATATATGCTCTGGACACCGAGAGCCCCCGGATAGGCATGGAGGGCCGGGTAAGCGCGGGCAGGACAAGCCGCGCAGCGAAGGTTCTGCGGACTGGGCAAAAGGGAACATGGCCGACTCGCGAGAAGTGATGAACATTCGTCAAGCTTCGCAGTATCTGGGAGTGAGTGCGGACACGCTCTACAAATACGTAGGCGAGCAAAAGATCCCCGCCTTCAAATTGGGCAATCGCTGGCGCTTCAAGAAATCGAAGCTGGACCAGTGGATGGAAGAGAAGTCCAGCCAGATGGAGACGGGAACGAAGCATAAACCGAAGGCGGCGACTAAAGCTGCCGGGTCACAGTAGTCAAAAAAAGCCGGCAGTATGCCGGCGCTACTAAAAAGGCGGGCACACATGTTTGGAATGGGATCGAAGACGATAGTAGGTCTGGATGTGGGCTCTTCCAGCATCAAGGCGGTGGAGTTGAAGAAAAAGGGTGGGCAGATTGAAGTGTCGCACCTGGGGCTGGAACCGCTGTCCTCCGACATTGTGGTGGATTCGATGATCGTCGACTCGGGAACCGTCTCGAGCGCGATCGCCAAGCTGTTCACAGACTGCCTGATCAAAACCAAGCAGGTAGCAACCGCGGTGAGCGGACACTCGGTGATTGTGAAAAAGATCTCGCTGCCTTCGATGAGCGACCAGGAACTAGCCGAGACCATCGAGAAAGAAGCGGCGCAGCACATCCCCTTCGATCTGTCGGATGTGAGTCTCGACTATCAGATTCTCTCCGAGGAGGCGGGCAGTCCGCAGATGGACGTCCTGCTGGTGGCTGTTAAGAAGGACAAGATTCTGAACTACACCAACGTACTCTCGATGGCGGGACGCACCCCGGCTATCGTGGACATCGATGCCCTGGCGCTGCAGAACTGCTACGAGTACAACTACCAGCCCGCGCCCGGCCAGGTGGTGGCGCTTTTGAATCTGGGCGCCAGCGTGATGAACATCAACATCGTGAAAGGTACTACACCGCTGTTCCCGCGCGACGTCAGCGTAGGCGGTCACCAGTACACGGACTCGCTGCAGAAAGAATTGGACTTGAACTTCGATGATGCCGAGAAGCTGAAGTTAGGGCACAAGGTCGGTACGGTAAGTGAAGATGCGAAGGCGCCAATCTTGCAACAGGTGACGGAAATCATCGTGCTGGAAATTCAGAAGACGTTCGACTTCTTCCGGGCCAGCGCTGCGGGCGAGCACATCGAAAAGATTTATTTAGCCGGAGGTTCGGCGAAGGTGCCGGGTTTGATGGAAGCGCTGCGGCAGGAATTTTCCATGCCGGTGGAATTGTTAAATCCATTCCAGCGTGTAATACCGCCGTCAGACGGACCAGGAGCCGAACTGGTGGAGCAGAATCCGGGCCAGCTGGCAGTTGCTGTGGGCTTGGCTTTGAGGAGCTTTGAATCCTTATGATCAGAATTAATCTTCTCGAAACAGCAAAGGGAAAAAACAAGCGTGCCGGAGGCAGTAGCGGACCGTCGTTGCCCGCCATGGAAATGGGCGACATGGGTTCGCCCAAACTGAAAGTTCTGGCGGTGCTGGTGCTGACTGGCTTATTGAATTTTGGCTACTGGTACCGGCTGGACCGCCAGGCACAGTCGATCGCGAAGCAAATGCAGGCGGCTGAGCAGAAGAATCGCGAACTCAGCGACGTGAAGGCTCGCTACATCGAGCGGCAGACCCAAGCCAATAACTACAAGCGGCGCGTGGACGTAATTGATTCCTTGCGCGCGGCTCAGGCCGGGCCGGTCAATCTGCTGGCAATGCTGGGCGAAACGGTGAACGGTACAGAAGCCGTCTGGCTGAAGAAGATGGATGACACGGGCGCGAGCGTAAACCTGGAAGGTATGGCGCTGAGCGCAGATGCCGTGGCGGGATTGATTGCGAATCTCCAGAAGACGGGATTCTTCAAAAGCGTCGAAATGAAGGAAACCTACCAGGACGAATCGATCAAGGATATGCAGGCGTTCCAATTCACGCTGACCTGCGAGAAGGGAAAGTCGTAGAGGCGGACCTATGGCAATGAATTTCAACGAACTCTCAGGCTTGAAGCAGTGGGCCACGGTGATCGCTGGAGGAGCGCTGGTTACAACAGCGCTGTACTTCACGGTGTTCAAGAGCCAGACCGATAAGAATGCCTCGGCGCGGCATGCGGTAGAGGACAAAGTTCGCGAGAACAACGAACTCGAGTCTTACCGTCCCAAGCTGAAAGATATGGAACGGCAATTGGCCAACTTGAAACAACAACTGGAAATCGAGAGGCGCATCGTTCCCGATGAGAAGCAGGTGGATACCTTCATCGAGACGTTGGATGGGGAAGCGCAGAAAGCCGGCGTGGAACTGCGTCGCTTCGGGGCGAAGCCAGTGGTTTCGAAGGAGTACTACACGGAAGTCCCATTCGAACTCGAGTTGGATGGCCCGTACTACTCCATGTTGAATTTCTTTGACCGGGTGGGAAAGCTGGAGCGGATCGTGAACGTCAGCGGGTTGCTGGTGGCCACGACGAAGACTGCTACCGATGCGAAGGTGAAGCATACCTACCAGTACGCGCCGAACGAGAGCGTGGCGGCAACTTTTACCGCGACCACGTTCTTCAGTCATGATCTGGTGCCGCCAGCGGCGGGTCCAGGAACCAAGACCGCGAGCAAATAGGAATCGCTTATGAAGCTGACGACAGGCATTTTAGCAGTCACGATGACAGCGGCGGCCTGGGCGCAAGTCCCAGGCGGCAACAATAACCAGAGCAATGCATCGGCGGGAACTCCGGCGCAGCGCGCACAACAGGCCAAGCCGGCACCCGGCGCTCCGGCGCCAGCGGTGAAACCGGTGGTGATTCCGGGCGCGAAACCCGCGACGGCCACAAAGCCAGCGGCGCCGAAAACAGCGGTCGCTCCGGCCAAGCCGGCAGCGAAACCGTCTTCCCCTTCGGCGGCAAGCCAGAACAACCGGCTCGAGGGCGTGCACGTTCTGCACAATGCGGATGATATTCAAATCGAGATCAGCTCCCGCGAGGCAGTGACTCCGAAAGTGGACAAATTAAGTTCGCCCGCCCGCGTTGTCGTAGAGCTTCCAGCTACGGTGATGGCGACCCCGCAGAACAAAATTGCGGTTGGTGTTGCCGGAGTTAAAGGCGTGCGCATTGGGATGGACGGCAAGACTCCGCCGACCACGAGCGTAGTGGTGGATCTAGAGAAAGCCATTGCCTATGAGTTAATGCCAGGTCCTGGAAACAAGTTCGTGTTGACGCTGCATACGGCGCAAGTAGTTGCGGTCGCAAAAGGTGCGCCAGCCAAGGTCCCGTCGAAGACTTCAGCTCCGGCCGCTAAAGTACAAGCGGCAGTAGCCAAGCCGCTTCCAGCGGCACCTTCCAGCACTTCGAAATTGCCAGCGGCAGCAACGATCGCTGCAGCTCCAAAAACCGGGAAGGTAGCTGTGGCCCCGAAAGAGACAGTGGCAGCTTCCAAGGGGACAGCTAAGGTTGCTGCTCCCGCTACTTCCAGGATTGCGGCTCAGGAGAAACCATCCAGTGCGATCAAGAAAGCGGAAGTTGCAGCCCCTCCGAAGCCGGAGGCAAAAAAGTGGGCAATGACCGGCAAGCGCGACCCGTTCTTCAGTCCGGTAGTACAGCAGAGCGCGGGTTCGGGTTGTTCGACCGGCAAAAAGTGTCTGGAGATTGGACAGATCAACGTGCGGGGTGTGGTGAAGGCAGAGACTGGCTTCATTGCAGTGGTCACCAACAGCCTGAACAAAGCCTATTTCCTGCACGAGAACGATCCAGTGTTCAACGGCTACGTGGTGAGAATCACGGGAGACTCGGTAGTGTTCCAGGAGACGATGCAGGACAAGCTGGGCAAGGCGTTCACGCGGGAAGTGGTCAAGAGAATTACAACGCCAGCAGTATAGCCATACGGCGGCACACCGGGAAAACCGGAGCACCGAAAATCGAGTTCAAGAAGGACACGCGGGGCATACCCCGCGAGTTGGGGAGAAGCGAAATGCGAAAGCAATTGCTCAGTGTAATCCTACCGTTGCTGGTGATGGGGCTGGTTGCTTCAGCTGCCGAGATGCCGGCGTCACAACCGGCAAGCCAGCGAAGCGAACTGCAGCGAGTGAATGTGGTTCGCGGCACGGATGAAATCCGTATCGAGATCAGTGCTCAAGGCGCTGTGTCGCCCAAGCTGAGCACAGCAGACTCGCCAGCGCGACTGGTGATGGATTTGCCCGGGACCGTTATGGCCACGGGGCAGAGCCACATCACGGTGGGGAGCGCCGGAGTGAAGGGCGTTCGCATCGGCATGGATGGGCAGAAGCCTCCGACCACCAAGGTGGTGGTTGATTTGGACCACGCTCTCCGCTATGAGCTGAACCCGTCCGCGGATGGGAAGCTAGTGCTGACGCTCTACACGGCGCAGTCGGCGAGTGCGAAAGCTCCGAAGAATGTCACCGCAACTGTAGCCGAGAAGAATTCGACTCCTGTTGCGGCAGCAGTGACGAAGGCGGTGGCTCCGAAGGCGGATGCCGCCAAGGCGACGACTGTCTCGAGCGACTTTGTCTTTGTTGAGCCAACGTATCAAGCTAAGAAGGCGGTTCCCGAAACAGTATCAGAGCCCGCCGAGCGCAGTCAGGAAGCGGCGGCGAGGTTTGCTGATAAAACAGGCGCAGAGCTTCTGCCTGGAATCGTGAACGCGTCGCAGGCTTCACAAAATGCACCTGCCCCTCCCGCCATTCAGCCCGCAGTGAATCTTGCAGCGGAGCAGCGGGCGCAAGCCGGGCAACAATCTGCCATGGCTGGTCCGAAATATACGGGCGAACCGATTTCAGTGAATCTGAAGGATGTGGATCTGAAGGACTTCTTCCGACTGATCCACGAGATCAGCGGCCTGAATGTGGTGCTCGATCCCAATGTGCACGGCAGTCTGACCATCGTGCTGGATGACGTGCCGTGGGACCAGGCTTTGGACATCGTACTGAAAAACAATGACCTCGCGCGGGAACTGGAAGGCAACGTTCTCCGCGTAGCTACTGTGGATACTCTGAAGAAGGAAGCGGAGGGACGCCGCGCCCAGGTAGAAGCGGAAGCACTGGCGGTAGAGAAAGTTTCGGTCACACGCTTCCTAAGCTATGCGCACGCGAAAGATGTCGTTACGACGCTGAAGAAATTTCTCTCCGTGCGTGGCGATGTTGTTGCGGATGAACGAACCAATGCTGTAATCGTCAACGATATTCCAAAAGTCCTACCCGTAATTGATCGCCTGCTGACGCAGCTTGATCGCAAGACGCAGGAAGTTGAGATCGAGGCACGCGTAGTGGCAGCGACGCGGCAGTTCGCTCGCGACATCGGTACACAACTTGGATTCGGGTGGGGCAATGGCATGACCGCTATAGGCGGGGCGACTTCCGTGGGAACGTCTCCCATTGGCATTTTCGGAGGAAACCCGCTCTATACGATTGTGGGGAGTACTGCGCCAACCGGGTCGACCATCAACCAAATCCCGTTGTTCAGCAACTTGGGTTCGACGGCTCCGACCAGTGGTTTCGGATTTCAGAACTCGAGCAACAATGTCCGAATCGACGCCATTCTTACGATGGCGGAATCGCGCGGATTGCTCAAGGTTCTGTCGCGGCCGCGAGTCGTGACCCAAAATAACATTCAGGCTCTGGTGAGGCAGGGCGTGCGCGTTCCGATCGTCACGCAAGCGCAGTTGGGTGGTCCTCCGACTGTAAGCTACGTCGACGCTTTCCTGCGGTTGACGGTGACGCCACAGATCACCTCGGAGAACACCATCTTCCTGAACGTGGACGTGGAAAATACCACGCCAAACTTCGGTCAGCAAGTGCAGGGGAACCCCGAATTGATCACGCAGCAGGCGACGACGCAGGTGCTGGTGACTGACGGTGGGACGGTGGTGATCGGCGGAGTTATTCAGACGCAGAACTCCATCAACATCACCCAGGTACCGCTTCTGGGCAACCTCCCGATCCTGGGAAACCTGTTCAAGCATACGCAGGTCAACACGTCGAATCAGGAACTGATCTTCTTCATCACGCCGCGAATCATTCAGACATAACAGCGTCAGACATAGCAGCGCAGTTGAAGATTTAATGCCGCCGGCCTGAAGAACCTGTCAGGGCCGGCGGTTTTGTTTTTTGCGGGTCTTGGCTGAGAACCGAGAACTGCTAAACTCAGCAGGAATGGACTTTCTCCGCCGTCAGAAGAACCTTCGTGAACAGCTTGTCAACACACGTCTCGACGCGCTTCTGATCAGCCATCTTCCTAATATTCGCTATCTTTGCGGATTCACCGGGAGCGCGGGCCTTCTCCTGGTGTACGAAACGGGCAGCGTCTTCTTTACGGACGTGCGTTACGACACGCAGTCCCGTGCAGAAGTGAAGGGCGCCAAAGTAATCATCGCGCGCAAAGCGCTTATGAATGCGCTCGGGGAACGGCTTGATGCCCGCTGGAAGAAATCGAAAAAGTGGAAGATCGGGATTGAAGCGGAACATCTGACCGTCGCGGAACAAAAACGGCTCACCGCGCTTGTTCCCACGGGCGTCGGCGTACGGAGCACGGCTATGCTGGTAGAGCGTGCGCGCATGGTCAAGGATGACGATGAACTCAGGCTTATCCGCTCAGCGGTGCAGTTAGGAGCGACGCTGTTCGATCGCGCGCTCGCGGTACTGAAGCCGGGGATTAAGGAATCCGAGGTGGCCGCGGAGATGGAATATGCCGCCAGAAAGTCGGGAGCGGAGGAAATGTCATTTCCTACGATTATTGCTTCCGGGGCCCGATCCGCATTGCCTCATGGCAGAGCGACGGAGCAAGTGATCGCATCCGGCGGATTCGTGGTCTGCGATTTCGGTGTTATACTCGGTGGTTATTGCTCCGACCAGACTCGCACCGTATGGGTTGGCCGAGATGGCGAAGAGGCGCGCTCCGCGTACCAGGCAGTGAGGGAGGCGCAGGCGGCTGCGATCGCTGCAGTGCGGCCAGGGGTTAGGGTTGGCGAGGTCGATCTGGCCGCCCGCAAGGTATTGCGTAAAGCTGGATTAGGGCGCCGTTTTACCCATTCCACCGGTCACGGCGTGGGCCTCGAAATCCACGAATCGCCCAGGGTTGCTGCGGGTCAGGCGGAAGTGCTCAAGTCAGGCATGGTCATCACTATCGAGCCGGGAGTATACTTCCCCGGAAAATGGGGCGTCAGGATCGAGGACATGGTGGCCGTCAACGAAAATGGCTGTGAAGTGCTGACTCCAACCAGTAAGGATTTTCTAGCGGTTTAACTTCTTAGTTTTACGCCAGGAAGAATGCAGCCCAGCCGTACCCCGCGACTGTTGCGGCGCAGCATTAATTGATAAGCGGTCCTACCATACGCGAATGAATCATAAAGAGCTGAAAGAACTAATCGAGTTCTTAATAGAAAAGGACATTGCCGAGTTTGAATTGGAGCGTGGCGATGTCAAGGTGAAGATCAAGCGAGGTGGGGAGCACTCGGTCATTCACACCCGCAGCGAGATACCCTACGTCGCGGTTACGGTTCCACAGTCCGGACCGCCCGCCGTTTCAGCAGGCTCTGCACCGCCGGCGGTACCGGCAGCTGTCCCGGAAGAGAATCTCCATATTGTGAAGTCTCCTATCGTAGGAACGTTCTACGAATCGCCCTCGCCTGGCGCCCCGCCTTTCGTTAAGGTGGGGGACACGGTGGAAGCCGGCCAGGTGCTGTGCATCGTCGAGGCGATGAAATTGCTGAATGAGATTGAGTCAGACGTCGCCGGAGAGATCGTCAAGAAAATGGGAAGCAACGGCCAGCCAATCGAATATGGGCAGGAGTTGTTCGTCATAAGGCCGAAGAAGTGAAACCGAAGTTTCTGTTGAGGCGAGCCGCGCCTCCTTATTCATATTCTTTCAACAGGAACATTTTCCAACCAACAAACGTCCCACGAGACGGCGGAGCTGAACTGACGGCCGAGAGCTGAAAGCAGATTCATGTTTAAGAAGATCCTAATTGCGAATCGCGGAGAAATTGCGCTGCGGGTGATTTGCGCTTGCAAGGAGCTGGGAATCCGCACGGTGGCCATCTACAGCGAAGCGGACCGGCACTCACTGCCAGTACGTTTTGCCGATGAAGCCATCTGCATCGGGCCGCCACAACTGGCACTGAGCTACTTAAACATTCCGGCGGTGATCAGCGCGGCGGAGATCGCCAATGTGGACGCGATTCATCCGGGATACGGTTTACTTGCCGAAAATGCCAATTTCGCCGAGGTGTGCGATACCAGTGGGATCAAGTTCATTGGGCCGCAGCCGGATGTGATGAGGCTGATGGGTGAAAAAGAAAAAGCGCGCTCGGCCATGAAAAAAGCGGGCGTGCCGATTCTGCCGGGCTCGGATGGAATCATCGCTTCTGATGGTGAAGCCGTGGAGTGGGCGAAGCAGGTGGGGTTTCCGGTAATCGTGAAGGCGTCGGCTGGCGGCGGGGGACGCGGTATGCGCATTGTGCGCAGCGAAGAGGAATTGCCGGGACTCTTCAAAGCAGCGCAGGCGGAAGCCGCCGGAGCGTTCGGCAACGGCGATCTCTACATGGAGAAGTATGTCGAGCATCCGCGGCACATCGAATTTCAGGTGTTGGCGGACGAGCATGGAAATGTGGTGAGCCTGGGCGAGCGCGAATGCTCGATCCAGAGGCGCCATCAGAAGCTGCTTGAGGAATCTCCTTCCACGCAGGTTACGCCGCAGTTGCGCGATGAAATCGGCGCGGTCTTGTGCAAGTCACTGACGGAAATTGGCTACACCAATGCAGGGACGATTGAGTTTCTGATGGATCAGGAGCGTCGCCTCCACTTCATCGAGATGAATACGCGCATTCAGGTGGAGCATCCCGTGACCGAGATGGTTACGGATGTGGATCTGGTGAAGAGCCAGATCATGATCGCGGCCGGAGCCCCTATGTCAGAGGTGTTACAAGGTCCGATCGTGCATCGTGGGCATGCCATTGAATGCCGGATTAACGCGGAGCACCCTGAGAAGTTCACGCCATCGGCGGGGAAGATTACGGCATTTCACCCGCCGGGAGGCACCGGAGTTCGCGTGGATACGGCGGCGTATACCGAGGGCGTAATTCCTCCTTATTACGACTCGCTGATTGCGAAGTTAATTGTGCGTGGCAAAGATCGCGGCGAGGCGGTCTCGCGCATGACCCGGGCGCTGGAAATGTTTATTGTGGAAGGGGTGTACACCACGATTCCGCTCCACCGGAAGATTCTTGCGGATCCTGACTTCCGCGCCGGAAAGTTTGATACAGGGTTCATCGAGCGATTCCTGGCTGCCGGCAAAAAGGATACTTCGGCGTGATCTCGATTCCCCGCCTCTACCCCATCGTGGATGCGGCGTGCTTCGCGACAACCGGAGATTTGATTTCGTTCGCTGACGAGCTAGTTGCTTCCGGATGCACGCTGCTGCAATACCGCAACAAGAGCGGGAATGCGCGCGTTATGCTGGAGCAGGCTCGCGAATTGCTTCGGCAGTCGCGGGCGAGGTCGCCCGCGCCACACGGAGTGAAACTCATCATGAACGATCGCGCTGACCTGGCGCTCATCGCGGAGTTCGATGGGGTTCACGTTGGCCAAGATGACCTCCTGCCCGAGTCGGTGCGATCCATCATTGGCCGCGGACGCTGGCTGGGAGTTTCCACTCATAATCCTGAACAGCTTGCAGAAGCCGATAAGACCTCGGCGGACTACCTCGCGATCGGTCCTGTATTTGCCACTTCCAGTAAAGAAAAGCCCGATCCCGTCGTGGGCCTCGAAGGGGTGCGCCGGGCGCGGCAATTAACGAGAAAACCTTTGGTGGCGATCGGGGGGATTACGCGAGATAACGCCGCTTCCGTAATTGACGCCGGGGCAGATTCCGTGGCGGTGATATCCGATTTGTTACGGGAGCCACGAAAATCAGCAGAGGAATTTTTCCGCGTGTTGAGGTAAAGTCAGTGGGCAAATGGTAGGCGCTTGCGGCTGGAAATTGGTCGTTAGTCGGTGGTCGTTGGTCGTCAGCTCAGAACGCTGCTGCGACTTCCCTCGCTCCACAACGACCAACGACTAACGACCGACGGCGGTTTACGATTCTGGAGGCATCCTGAGCACAACGACCACGGCTGCACGGGGCGATTGGGAAGTTCATAGCCAGCAGGATAAAGAGTTGGTCAAAGGCCTGGGTCTGACCAGCGCCACGATGCTGGTCATGGGGTCGATGATCGGGTCAGGGATCTTCATTGTTTCAGCAGAGATTGCCCGTGAAGTGGATTCGCCCGCGCTGCTGATCGGGGCCTGGGTGGTTGCGGGTTTCATGACCATCGTCGCCGCGCTCAGCTATGGCGAATTAGCCGCGATGATGCCGCGTGCCGGCGGGCAGTACGTTTATCTCCGGGAATCGCTCGGTCCACTTTGGGGCTTTCTCTATGGATGGACACTGTTTCTCGTAATCCAGACAGGGACGATCGCGGCTGTGGGAGTGGCTTTCGGTAAGTTCCTCGGAGTTTTCTTTCCTACGATTTCTTCTTCGCATTGGCTGCTGCATCTGTGGAAAGTCCCGCCGATTCGTTTGGGCCCCATGGTTCTGGGCAACATGGATGTTGGCCTGAACACGCAAAACCTGGTCGCAGTTCTACTTGTGGTATTTCTCTCCGTAGTAAATATCTTCGGATTGAAAACTGGAGCGATCATCCAGAATGTGTTCACGGCGGCGAAGGTGTCGGCATTGCTGGGGCTGGCATTTTTCGGTCTTGCCTTGGGCCGAAATCCGCAAGCACTCGCCGCAAACTTTAGCGGACACTTCTGGCGCAATGCAAGCTTGGGCGCGCAGCATGCGGTGCAGGTGGGAGTGGGTGGCCCAGTCGTGATGGTGGGCACGCTCACGATTCTGGCCGTGGCACAGGTGGGTTCGTTGTTCTCCGCCGATGCCTGGAACAACGTCACTTTCACCGCCGGAGAGGTAAAAAATCCCAGCCGCAACTTGCCGCTATCGCTCGCACTTGGTACGGGGGTAGTGATCGCGCTTTATATCGCCTGCAATTTTGTTTATCTCAATGTGTTGCCGCTCGACGGCATTCCCAACGGCGCGACGATTCTTGAGCGTGGCATTAAGTTTGCCTCGGAGGAGCGTGTTGGCACGGCCGTCATGACGCAAATGCTTGGGCCGGTGGGCGGTCTGCTGATGGCGGCCGCAATCATGATTTCCGGCTTCGGCTGCAATAATGGACTGATTCTTTCCGGGGCGCGCGTCTACTACGCCATGGCCAAGGATGGGTTGTTTTTTCGCAACGTTGCCAAACTGCATCCTACCTACAAGACGCCGGCAGTTTCCCTGATGGTGCAGATGGTCTGGACGTGCGTGCTGTGCCTCTCAGGCAGTTACGGACAGCTTCTCGATTACATTATTTTTGCGGTACTCGTCTTCTACATTTTGACGATTGTGGGATTGTTCGTGCTGCGCCGAACGCGTCCGGATGCTCCGCGACCATATCGCGCGGTTGGATATCCGGTACTGCCTGCGATTTATATTGTAATGGCTTTATTTATTGATGTCGTACTATTGCGCTACAAACCGCAATTTACGTGGCCGGGGCTGATAGTAGTGCTGCTGGGCATCCCGGTATATTACGCGTGGTCGAGAAGCGCGGAGGCAAAATGAGCATAGGTGTCGCGCCCCGAGGAGAAACCAAACGAATGGCAAATCTGTTTGCAACCAAGCCACTGAACCTGCTCATGGAGGAATCTCGCGAGACGGGCGAGCACAGCCTGAAACGCACCCTGGGAGTTTTCCAACTCACGGCGCTGGGGGTGGGCGCAATTATAGGGGCAGGGATCTTTGTAATGGTGGGCTTGGGCGCGCAATATGCCGGTCCGGCACTTTCCTTGTCGTTCGTTCTGTCTGGCCTGGGATGCGCTTTCGCCGGACTTTGCTATGCGGAATTTGCGGCCATGATTCCTCTGGCCGGCAGCGCTTACACATACGCATACGCGACGCTAGGAGAATTGCTTGCCTGGATCATTGGCTGGGACCTCACGCTCGAATATGCCATGGGCGCCAGTGCCGTGTCTTCCGGCTGGTCGAACCACTTTATCGAACTGCTAAAAATATTTCACATCCGAATGCCCCTTTGGCTGGCCTACGACCACTGGACAGCTTTGAAGACCGCGGAGAATACAATCGCGCGCCAGATGGCCCTTTCGGCGGATGCTTCGCTGGTGCCGGGGACGCAGTCCTTTCTCGATAAGGTGAGCGCGATTGTGAGCACACAGTCACCCGAACTGCTGCAGCGGGCGCACGAACTGCTCGGAGCGCCACACCTGTTCGGGATGGAGGTCGGCCTGAATCTGCCGGCCTTCATCATCGCCCTGATCATCACGGCGATTCTTGTCGTTGGAATCAAAGAGAGTGCGAGGTTCAATACCGGGATCGTTGTCATCAAGGTTTCGGTCGTGCTCTTTGTGATCGCCCTTGGCGCGCGCTACATCAATACCAGCAACTGGGGCAGCGACTGGCACTCCTACGCGCCGAATGGCCTTGCGGGAATTGGGGCCGGCGCAGCGTACATATTTTTTGCCTACATTGGTTTCGACGCGGTTTCCACCACGGCGCAGGAGGCAAAGAATCCGCAGCGCGATTTGCCTATTGGCATGATTGCTTCATTGGCGATCTGCACGGTTTTATATATTGCCGTAGCCGCAGTTCTAACGGGGATGGTGCACTGGCAGCAAATCAATATCGAAGCGCCGGTGGCCCGCGCGTTTCTGGATCGGGGTCTTACCACCGCCTCGCACATCATCACGCTGGGCGCCCTGGCCGGGCTGACCAGCGTAATGCTGGTGATGTTACTGGGGCAGACGCGAGTGCTGTACTCGATGGCAACGGATGGATTGCTGCCCAAGAAATTCTTTGCGGCGGTTCATCCCAAGTTTCGCACTCCCTGGAAGAACACCATTCTTGTGGGTCTGTTGGCTGCGGTTGTGGGCAGCCTTACTCCCATCGATGACATCGGAAGGATGGTGAACATCGGCACGTTGCTGGCATTCGTAATCGTGTCAATCTCAGTGATGGTTTTGCGGTATACAAATCCAGACCAACCGCGGCCGTTCCGCACGCCGTGGGTGCCATTCATCCCGATTCTTGGCGTAATCTCGAACGGTTACATGATGTACAAACTCGGAATGTGGAACTGGATCCGACTGGTGGTCTGGCTGGGAATCGGCTTGATCGTATATTTCACCTACAGTGTGAAGCATAGCCGGGTGCAGGCTTTGACGAAGGGCAGTGGCCAGTGATCAGTGGCTAGTGGTCAGTACTTAGCAGTCAGTAGTTCGACGGGCTCTCTGCACTGCGCGGAGGGCCTTTTTGTTTTATAGTTCAGTCGTTGGCCGTTAGTCGTTAGTCGTTTGCCATACGCATGAAACTCTTTGCTAATGTCTGCGACACAGATCAGTCGCGAACGACTAACGACCAGCGACTAACGACTGTAACTGCCTCATGAAAATCGTTACCGCAACAGAAATGCGAGCCATCGACCGCGTGACCACCGAGCGGTTCGGTGTGCCTTCGCTCACGCTGATGGAAAATGCGGGCGCGGCTGTAGCGGAATTCGTTCTCTCGCACCACGCTGGGGCACAGCGCATGGTGGCTTTCTGCGGCAAGGGTAATAACGGCGGCGATGGTTTCGTGGCGGCGCGGCGGTTGCAACAGCATGGGAAGAAAGTGCAGGTGATTCTGCTGGCGAAACCCGCCGATCTGCGGGGCGATGCCGCGATCATGTTTGCCAAGCTGCAGGACGCCGCCACCTCAGTGCAATCCGGCGACGAGTTGCAGAGTGAACGCCTAAGGTCATCGCTGGAGGCGGACTTGTATCTGGACGCTGTATTGGGCACTGGTTTCAAGCCTCCAGTGAGAGGGCTCTACGCGGATGCGATCGCCGTCATGAACGCGAGCAAGGCTCCTGTGATCGGCGTCGACATTCCTTCCGGCGCAGATGCTGATGCGATAGGTCCCCAGACGGGGACGATCGCACGTGCCGATGCGATTGTTACTTTTACTGCGCCGCGCCCGGCGCATGTGCTCGGGTCATTGACGAATGGTCCAACTGTCGTCGCCGATATCGGCTCACCGAAGGAAGCGATTATTTCGGCGCTCCAGCTGAATGTGATCACCGCTCGAGATATTGCGCCGTTGGTCCGGGCGCGGCCGGCGGAGTCGAATAAAGGGAGCTATGGTCACGTGCTGGTAGTTGGGGGATCGCTCGGAAAAGCAGGTGCGGCAGCAATGGCGGGAATGGCAGTGTTGCGCGTAGGAGCGGGGCTTTCGACCGTAGCAACGGCGAAGTCCGCACTCGCAACCGTGGCAGGATTTCATCCGGAGTTGATGACTGAAGCGCTACTTGAAACACAAGCAGGCACGATCGCGACCAGCGCGCGGGACCGAATTGAGGATTTGGCAAAAGGAAAGAGTGTAGTCGCGATCGGACCTGGAATTTCGCGCGATCCAGAGACCGCTGGACTGATACAGAGCTTGGTTGCAGTCCTCCAGGTCCCCCTCGTCTTGGACGCCGACGGCCTGAATGCGTTCGAGAGACGGAGTGATGAGCTAAGCGGCAAAGGCCGCACCCTTGTGATCACTCCGCATCCGGGAGAGATGGCGCGCCTGGCCGGATGCAGCGTCGCGGATGTTCAGAAAAATCGATTGGGAGTGGCGCGGACTTTCGCGCGCGATCATGAGTTAATCGTCGTACTTAAAGGGCATCGCACGCTGGTGGCGCGGCCAGACGGTGAAGCGTGGGTGAACACCACGGGCAATCCGGGGATGGCCACCGGCGGTACGGGAGATATTCTTACGGGCATGGTCGCGGGAATGATTGCGCAGAACGGGAATCAGGCATTTGAGGCGGTATTGGCGGCGGTGCATCTCCACGGACTTGCCGGCGACGTGATGCGAGAGACTATGGGCGAACACTCGCTTGTGGCAACTGATCTTCTGCTGGGTTTGCCAGAAGCATTTCGGCGCACGCGGCACGCGGCGCAAGAAGTCTGGGTTAGTGTAGGTTCAACGAAAGCCGTCACAACCTGACGTTGAAACGTCGGGCTATTCTCAAAGCGTCCTAGGGCGTTTCCATTTTCCGAATCCGACTAAAAATCTTCAATATGCGACTGCCCATCCGGACAGTAATCGTTTAGTAAACAGACGTGATCTACTTGATGGCATGCCTCTTATGTCGTTGGAACTCCGCGCCTGGCGCGGGAATCTGGGCATCTGCTTCCGTAACCTGTTACTCCTAATGGTGGCGTGGCATAGTCCAAGTACGTTATGACCCACTTTCCCCAACCGCATCCCTCGCGGCGCTCGGCCCGGGTCCAGCTTGGCAATATTGTGCTGGCTGCGATTCGTTTCGAAGATGGCCAGCACGCTAAAGCTAAACTTCAATCGATCTCGGTAACTGGCGGACTATTGCAAATGCCGAGTGAGCTGGCACAAGGTGAGTTTGTAGAAATTGCATTTCAAACTCAATCGGGTCCGGTACACGGCATGGCTGAGATTCTCACTCCCATGCGCAAGACGACCGCGGGCGTGCTGCAGCCTTTCCGTTTTGTCGCTCTCGAAGATGACGATCACCGCCGCTTGCGGACATCGCTCGATCACGTAGCGGATCGGCACCTGCTGGGATTGAAGTCGTCGGTCTTTAACCTGCCGCGGACGATCTGATTTCCGACGGTCAGGCATCAACCGAGGCGCTCTCGCTATACTGAGCGAGATGATGCGGGAGATCACCACTCACTCGGCGGAGGAAACGATTGCCCTCGGGCGCACTCTCATCGAGCTTCTGGCGCCCCCCAAGCTAGTCCTGCTGCGCGGTGATCTCGGCGCGGGGAAAACTACGCTGGTCAAGGGAATCGCCGCCGCCTTCGAAGCGGCCGAGGAAGAGGACGTTACCAGCCCCACCTTCACGCTGGTGCATGAATATCGCGGGCCGCGAGCCAATCTCTATCATATCGATCTCTACCGAGTGGATACTCCGCGAGAACTGGAAACCCTGGGACTGGACGACCTACGATCCAGCAACAGTGTTCTGCTGATTGAATGGGGAGAGAAATTCCCGCGCCTGCAGCGGGAGAGAGATGTGGAGATTTCTTTGGAACGGGATGGGGAAACCGGGCGGCGGATTCGGATAATTGGATAGAGCTTCGGAATAGACCGGCGCAAAATCGGGATTGCGGGCTTTTCTTGGCGCATGTTATCGTCCTACCCTCGGGGCGAGGGCGCATCAGGCAATGCTCCCACGTCTGTACACCATCATGAGTGCTGGCCTTCACCCGACTCCACTCGCCGTCGATACCACGCCGAAATCCCGGATCGGGTCCGTCGATCTCATCCGCGGCGCGGTGATGATCCTGATGGCAATCGATCACGTGCGTGTCTATTCCGGCGTTCCGGCCGGTGGCCCCACGCCGGGGGTCTTTTTCACTCGCTGGATCACCCACTTCTGTGCGCCGGCATTTGTCTTCCTGGCTGGGACCAGCATCTTCCTCCACGCTCGCATGCATGCCGGCGTGTCGCGGTATCTGCTCAGCCGCGGCATCTGGCTCATCTTCCTGGAATTCACATTTCTCCGGGTGGTCTGGACTTTCAATTTCGATTTCATGCATTACGAGATGGCCGGCGTTATCTGGGTCATTGGCTGCTGCATGATCTTGATGGCCGGATTGGTGAAACTGCCGCTGCCTCTGGTCGGCTCGATCGGTGTGGTCATCATCGCAGCTCACAACCTGATGGACTCACACATGGGCAAGCTGCTCGATGGCCTCGACGGGAACCCGCTCTCCGCTATCTGGAAAATCTTCTATGTTGGTTTCTTCGCCGGCCCGATCCGGTTTGGCCCCAACGGCCCGAACCTGATCGTGCTCTACTCGATCATTCCGTGGATCGGGGTCATGGCGGCCGGTTATGCGTTCGGCAAAATCCTGACCCTCGACCCACCTCAAAGAAATCGTCTGTGCCTGACCATCGGACTCTCGGCGATAGCTCTCTTCCTCGTGCTGCGCGGATTCAACCTATACGGAGACCCGCGTCCGTGGCACGCCGCCGCGCAGGGACGAAACGGAGCGCCGCCAATGCCAGCGCTGTTAGCGTTCCTGAACACCACGAAGTACCCGGCGTCACTCTCGTTCTTATTGATGACCTTGGGTCCCATCATCGCGCTGATCCCGGCGCTTGAGGGCCTCAGCGGGACAGTCGCCCGTGGAATCACGGTTTTTGGACGCGTGCCGTTCTTCTTCTACATGCTTCACATTCCTTTGATCCATGCACTCGCGCTCGTGGTGTCGAAGGTCCGGCTTGGAGTCGTAAGCTCCTGGCTCTTTGCCAACCATCCCATGGGCAATCCCGAGCCGCCGGAAGGTTACGTCTGGAGCCTTCCGCTTCTGTACCTGATATGGGGGATCGCAATCGTGCTGCTCTATCCCGCATGCCGGTGGTTTGCAGCGCTCAAGGCGAGGAAGAGCGATTGGTGGCTGCAATACCTCTAGAAGAGTGAGTTGAATATCCTCGCGGCTAATCCGGTGCGATGCCGATGGAGCCAGAACCGACCGCTGGCACGTTATTTCCCTGGAGCGTCAAGGCCAGACTGAACGGAAGAGAAGACTAGAATCAGGAAACCATGAAGGGCATCTGTCTGTTTCTCACAATCTGCTTGACGTCCTCCCTGCTTGCGCAACAGCCAGAGTGGTGCAAGAACCTGCCGCGCGCGGCCTACAGCAAGGTGGAAAGAGTTCCAGTCACTGACAGCTGGTTTGAGGTGTACAAGATTCGTCCGGGAGTGTTTGCGATTTACGAACCACACCAACTGGAAGAAGTCATCTCTTATTTGATTGTTGGTGAGAACAAAGCGCTGCTGTTCGATACCGGCATGGGCATCAGCAATATTCAGGCTGTGGTCGCAGGATTGACCAGGCTTCCAGTGAGTGTCGTCAACTCCCATACTCACAACGACCATGTGGGTGATAACTGGCGATTCAGCGACGTCTACGGCATGGATATGGACTTCACCCGCACCAACGCGCGAGGATCCAAAGAAGATGCGCAAGCGGAACTTGCTCCCGATGAAATTTGCGGATCGCTGCCCGGCGGATTCGATGCGAAGGCGTACGCAATCAAGCCGTTCCACATCACGCACTGGCTGCACGACGGCGACAAGATTGATCTCGGCGGGCGCGTACTACAAGTGATCAGCGTGCCCGGCCATACCCCTGACTCCATCGCACTGCTTGACGAGAAGAACGGTCTTCTATTCACGGGAGATATGTTCTATGCGGGACCGATTTATCTGTACCGTCCGGAAACTGATCTGGACGCGTACGTCGTGTCGGTGCAGAAGATGGCTGCCATGGCGCCGCGGCTTACGCTATTGCTGCCCGCGCATAACGTCCCAGTGGGTGACCCGGCCATCTTGCCGAAGGTCGTAACCGCCATGCAACAGGTCCGCCGCGGGGAAGTCAAACCGATTTCTAAAGATGGAAAACACGAATACGTATTTGAAGGGTTCTCGTTCCTCATGCGGTAAGGAAAGAATTCCGTGACGGGTTGCGGTGTTTAGGAACCTATGGACGGGACGGCGCTGCAAGAGAGGCAAGCGGGAAGTTGATTCTCGAGCAGGAGATGGGCGCGTTCCATTCACGGAGCATCGAGAAGAGAATGGCCACGGAGAAAAGAGCGAGAATGACTTGGTTTCTTCTCATCAAATTTATTATCGCATGCGGCAGTTTTTGAGCCATCGGCTGTAGATCTTTACCACTGAGGGCACTGGGGTTCACAGGGTAAACATTTACTTGAAAACTGAGAACTCCTTCAAAAGCCCATGATGTTATATCCGCAATCGACATAGATGACTTCGCCGGTGATGCCGCTGCTGGCGTCGGAGGCTAGAAATACTCCCGTCGAGCCGACTTCTTTGACTTCAACATTTCGGCCGAGGGGGGCGCGCTCGGAGTGGGATTTCAGCATGTCGCTAAGGCCTGAGATGCCTCGGGCGGCAAGGGTTTTTATGGGTCCGGCGGAAATTGCATTCACACGAATGTTCTTCTTCCCTAGTTCATAAGCAAGATAGCGCACCGAACACTCCAGGCCGGCCTTGGCTACGGCCATGACGTTGTAGCGGGGCACGACCTTCTGGGAAGCGTAGTAAGTCATGGTGAGGATCGAGCCGCCATCTTCCATGAGCGGCGCGGCGGCACGGGCGACTGCGATCAGCGAGTAGACGCTGACATCCATCGCCACGCGAAATCCTTCGCGCGTGGTGTTGACGAAGTCTCCCTTCAATTCTTCGGCGGGAGCGTAGGCGACCGAGTGCACCACGGTGTGCAGCTTACCGTAACGCTCTTTGAGTGTGGCGAAGAGGCGGTCGATTTCTTCGTCTTTGCTCACGTCGCACATGAAGCCTTCGGCCCCGGGCAGGGACAGGATGAGATCTCTGGCTTCCTGCTCCAGGCGCTCGTTCTGATAAGTGATGGCCAATTTCATGCCTGCGGCGTGGAGTCCCTGGGCGATCGACCAGGCAATCGAGCGCTTGTTCGCCACCCCAAAAACCACGGCATTGCGGCCCTGCAGGTCAGAGAACATGAGTGCTCCTTGGAATGGGAAAGGATAACAGCGCGACGCCCGGATTTGCTACAAAGGCAAAACCAAAATCTTTTACCGCAGGGGACACAGAGGGACGCGGCAGTATTCATTTCATTTCATGGCGACGACTTCCTCTGCTTCGACCGCGGTTTCCACCGGCCAGCTCGCAGCCACGAACGACAGCATGTACACGCAGGCCAGAATGGCGAAGGCGGCGACCAGGCTGACTCGATGTGCGACCGCGCCGACTGCGAGCGCGAGCACAAGCTGCAGAAAAGTTCCGAAGAAGTAGAAAGCATTTTGCACCCGTCCCATCAAATGCGGTGGAACCATCGCCATCAGGGTGGTGTTCATGGCAATCCCGCCGACGCCTCGCGCCGATCCCATGATTCCGAACAGAACGATTGCGGCGGCGAGCCAATGCGAGATTGGAGCGCAGATCACGCACGCGGCGATTATCGCCATGGAGAACGCAACAGAACGGCGTCCACCAAGGCTGGCAATTACCGCCGGCGCATATAACGCGCTGATAAACGCGCCGGTGCCCCATCCGGCATTGAGCCATCCGTAACCGACTGCTCCCGCGTGGAAAATGCGTTCGCTCAGCGAGGGAGTCGTGACCACGCCAGTTACCATCGCTCCAAGAAATAATGCCCAACTGATGCCGAGCAGCACCACGGCGCGATGGTCGCGAAGAAAGTGCAGACCCTCGCGCAGTTCACGCCAAAAGCGCTGGAATTGAGTTTCTGCGGCAAGCAGATCGGCGCGCAGTTCCGCTGGCCGAAGCACAACGTGGCGTCCTTTGCGCACGGCGAAGTAGCACAGGAACGAGATCACGTAAGTCGAAACATCCAGCAACAGCACGCCGCCGAGGCCGATGTGGTTGTACATGAAACCAACGATTGCGCCGGCAATGAGCCATCCACCCTGCACGCCGGATAACAGAAAAGTGTTCGACTGTAGGAATTGCCCTTCGGGCGTGAGTTCCTGAATCAGGGCGGTAATCGTCGGCCAAAACATCCAGAAGCCAGCGGCGACAAGAGTGTTCATCAAATAAAGTTGCCATATCTGCACCCGGTGTCGAAAAGCCAGAACGGCCACGATCGCAATGATCAGGGCGCGTAGGGCGTCGAGCCACATCACCAACCGGCGTCGGTCCTCGCGGTCGATCAGGACGCCGGTGAAAGGGAGCATGAGCATGGCGGGAATGGTCTGCAGAACGGCGAACGTGCCCAGCGCCATTTCCGAGTGCGTGGCTTCGAGGATGTACCAGGCTACGGCGGCAGAGTTCATTCCGCTGCCCAGCATGGAAATGACGTTGGCGGCGAAAACAAACCGCAGCGGTCGCCGTCCGAGAATTGCGCGCATTACTTTACTTTAGCCGAAGTGCAGGAAATCAAAGAGAGTGGGCAGCGATCAGTGATTAGTGGATAGCAAAGGCGGCCTGCGCGGACCATTTTTAGTGACCACCGACCGCCGGCAGTTTCTCTCATGCTGACGCTTGCTTCCACTTGCGTTCGGGGCTAGGATTCGGCTGCTATCGGAAATAGAGAATCCCTTCTCACTCACGGCGCAGAGGTGACCCATGAAATGCGATGCAAGGCCACTGGCTGTTTTCTTCTGGATTCTTCTGTACGCAGCGCAGGCCGGTGCACAAATGGACAAGATATCCATTCCCGCCGGCACGCCCGAGGACCGCGACCTTCAAGCCATCTCGAATGAGCAGGACTCGTCGAAAAAGCTCGCCATGTACCTGGACTTCGTGCAGAAGTATTCGTCGAATCCGGCGGCTGTCGCTTACGGAAACTGGCAGATTTCGCAGGCCTATCAGACCTCGGGCGATCTGAATAAAGCGCTCGACTACGGAGACAAGGCACTAGTCGCCGTGCCGCGGAACCTGGATATCCTCGTGTCGCAGGCCAGCATCGCGCAGCAGGCAAAGAATAGTCCGAAGTTGATCGACTATGCCGCCAGAGGAGGAGAAGTTTGCGTCTCCATCGGCAAGCAGCCCAAGCCCGAGGGTATGACCGACGACGACTACCGGCGGCAGGTAGCGGAAGAAAAAAGCGCTGCCAAGAACACTTGCGACTTTCTCGAGTCGGCCGGATTCAATGTGGTTGCCAGCGAGACCGATGCCAAGAGCCGGATGGCCTATCTCGAGAAATACTCGGCGGCGTTTCCGGATTCGAAGTTTCAGGATCAGGTTTCAAGTTATGCGATGTACACTCTGGGTCCAAGTCAGTTAAACGATCAGGCGCGGCTGATTGCCTACGGAGAGAAAACACTGGCGGCAAATCCAAACTCCCTGCCCGCTTTGCTCTTGATGGCAGGCGCGTATGTGGACGACGCTAAGCCCGGCAGCGTGGTCAAGGCAGTCACTTACTCACAGAAAGCCATATCATCTGCGAAGGCGGAGGAACCGGATGCCGACAAGTCGCGCAAACTCTCGGCGGGAATGGCGCATTCGATACTGGGATACGCCCTTATCAAACAGGACAAGACGGCGGCCGCGATTCCTGAATTGAAGGCCGCAGCGGGTTTGCTTAAGGGGCAAGACGATCAGCAATACTCCATTGCGCTCTATCGCCTGGGATTCGCATACGCCAAGCTGAGCCGACTGAATGATGCTCGAGAGGTGCTGGCGGAGGCAGTGAAGATCTCTGGCCCGGTGCAGAACATGTCGCAAGAATTGCTGGCGAAAGTCAATACGGCGAGGGCGAAAGGGAAGTGATTCGGGACAACTTATTCTCGTATATTGGGTTCTTACTGAGCCAGGGAATCCGACTCACAGCTTGAGCGGATTTCCGTCTAATTTCTGACAAATTGAGGTCCCTCATGAAGCTGATCCCCGCCGTACTTGTACTCTTCATCACCATCTCCGCAGCCAAATTCTCCGAAGCGCAGCAACAGAATATCTGGATTCCTCAGGGAATCGCCGCTTTGCAGCAAAGCGCGTCCTCTAAATCTGAGTTCACATTCGACCACTCCATGCTGGTACTCGCCTCCAAACTGGACCCGGACAACGAAGACCTGCGGCGCGTGATTGCAGGTATCAGTGGGATCTCGGTGCACCGCTATCATTTTCCAGCATCCTGGCAATATGATCCGGAGGTTCTGAATTCCGTGAACGATGAGTATCGCGGGGCGGGCTGGAAACGGGTGATGAATAAGCGTGACAAGAGCGGGGGGCCGGGGGCGAGCGATCTCTGGGTTCGCTGGGACAATAATGCGGTTAGTAATGTCGCGATTCTTCTGGCCAGTTCGAATGAAGTTAACTTTATCGTGGTTTCAGGGGCCATTAGTCCGCTCGATCTGTCTCATCTGGGCGGGCATTTCGGCATTCCGAAAATCGCAGGCGGAGTGGTAGTGCCGGCCACTGAGCGACGGCAGTAACTGCGTCTGAGCACGCGAGGATAAACTCAGTGCTTCTAGTCGAAATCGATCTTCTCGAATCCTAAACCTTGCAAGAGACTGGTAATGGTCAAAGCCCCATTCTGTTGGGCCGTGCGCAGGATGCCATCGGTCAGGGCGGCCCCTTGCAGTTGACGTTCCCCCTCCTGGCGCACTTGCGTTTCCAAATTCGGGTCTGTAGATACGAGCAGCCCGGTTTGCCGGGAATACACGCGGGTCTTCGTGCTGTCGATCCGGGTGAGGAATATTTGTGATACGGGAAGACGCAAGCGTATCTGCTTGCCATTTACTCTGACGTCATCCGGCTTCAGGTTTGAGAAATCAATCCCGGCGATAACCTCACCATGCACCATCATCAAGAGGCGATCTCCGGCCAGAAAATCCGGGAAGAGGGAGTTCTCTTTCGCCCCAGTCACCAGTTTGTCCATGGTATAAACAACGGTTTCCAGCCGTTGCAGCCGCTGAATCCGGTCGACCACCGTGGGCTGGGCTACGTCCATGGTGAGAGTTCGGCCCGTCACTGTAGACCACATGTGGCTCAACAAGCTTCGCCCGGAGTCTCGCGATAACATCAACCATCCAATCGCGCCGACGCCGAGTATTCCAATAAACAGCCCGAGGATGAGGGCAACTACGACAGACGCAAGGGATCGAGCAGATTTGGGGGCATGGGGGAGCGCGTCAGGATGGTGAACCATCTTGCAAGATTATCACTGGGAGAGCGGGCAACTAATTTCCGCGCCTGTTCATGGTTTGACTAATTCCTCGGACAACAAGTGAGCTTTCTGCGCCAGATTGTGGCCGCGCTCGAGGTGTCCGGTGGCGACGGCCTTTTTGGATTGATCGATGAACTCCTTTACTTGATTGACCATATCCTGCTGGCTTGCGGTAAGCTGACGTCCCTCAATTTTCTTCAGGTTTTCGTCGGTGGCGGCGATGATCTGTTCCGTGGAGTGTTGCTGCGATGCATGATCAGCATTCGTGCCTCCCACAAGCTGGATTGTCGGTTCCTCTGACCCTCCGTTGCGGACGACTTTCTTGGGCGGAGAGCAAGGTGTCGATGCCGCCGAATCTTTATTTGCGGAAAGACTTTTGTCAGTGCCTTTGTTGGTGGAATCAGATTTGGTCGGACTGGTTGCCGCAGAGTCCGCTGGCTCGACTTTGCCCGGCGCCGGATTTGTTGCATCCGGGGAATTTGGACAAGGAAGATTTTTTTTCTTGTGACGCCGCTTCTGCGGTGGAGACGGCTTCTCTTGATCCGAAGGTGTAGCCGCCGGGCCTGCTGGGGATGGTGAAGTTGGAGTGGGCTCTGTTTTTTGCGATTGCGATGGCTGCGTCTGCGGTTGGGTCCCGGGATCGCTAGGCGAATTTTGCTGCGCGGCTGACTCTATTCCAGCAGGTTGCTGTGCGACAAATCCGCGCACGCCCGGCACAGGCCACCCCAGACCCGGATAACCGATGCTCAGCAAATAAATCCCAACAATTGCGGCCAGACTCATGTCTTCCCAATCTTACGCTTCAAACACAATCTGAAAATTAAGACAATGTTACGAAATTACAGGGTTGGGTTGGGCGGCAGCGTCCGCCTCCGCGTCAAGACTCGAAGCAGCGAGCGGTACACGGAAGCGGAAGGTCGTTCCCACGCCTTCCGCTGATTGAAATTCCACCGATCCGTAATGCCATTGAAGAATCTGGTAGGTCTGCGCCAGACCGATACCGGTGCCCTCTTTTTTGGTTGTGAAATAAAGCTCAAAAACTTTATCCTGCACATCCTGAGCGATTCCCAGGCCTTGATCTCTGATTTCAGCAACGACGGCGTTTTCCTCGCGATGCGCAGCGATGGTAAGCTCTCCGCCCTGCGACATCGATTGAATTCCGTTGATCACCACATTCAGAAGCGCCTGCTTCATCAAGTCGAGGTCGGCCTTGATGATCAGGGGCTCCGCGAACACGACTCGCCTGATTTTTACGTCATGCTGCTCCGCCTCCGGTGCAGCCAGCAGCGCAACATCGTCGAGCAAGTTCCGGAAGTCAACTTCGACGAGGTGCAGCTCGCGGGCCCGCATGAAGTCCACCAGCGTCTGGACCACGCGGTCGAGCCGGTGGATCTCGCTGCCGATGATATCCATATGGCGACGAGTATCTGGGTCAAGTTGTGCGAGCTTATTTTGTAGGAGCTGGAGATGAAGCACGATCGCGTTGATGGGATTTTTGACTTCGTGGGCGACGCCGCCGGTCACTCGTCCGCTGGCAGAGAGACGGCGGGACATCTCGATCTCGTCTCCGATGCGGCGCACCGATTCGGCGTCGCGCATGATTAACAAGGCGCCGATCTGCGTACTTTTCTCCTGCACAAAATCCAACGAGACCTGCACGCGCCTGCCGCCGGCGGCGACAAATTCACGTTGCGAGAGTGGACGCCGGCGCTCGAATGAGTCCAGCACCGTGGCATTGAGCGCCGTGCCGCCGGCGAATACGTCCCGCACAGTTTTTCCAAGCAGTGCCCCCCGAGGCACACCGAGAAAACGCTCCACGGGCGCGCTCACCAGCACCACCCGGGAGTCCCTGGTGAACAGCATCAACCCGTCCTGCAACGTGGACATGAGTTGGTCCACGTTGTCTTTCAGCGCGGAAAAAATCTCACGGCTATCTCGTATCTGCCGGCCCAGGTTGGCAATCTTGAGCGAGACCAGACCGAATTCGTCGTGTTCAGATTCGCTTCCCGAGAATTCCTCGGCCTCACCCAAAGTCACGCTGTCCAGGTTGCGACTGATTTCCTTGAGCGGGCCGAGAGCAATATTGGAAATGCCGGCTGCCAGCAAGAGCGAAAGGAAAATCGAGGCGATGGAAAAATAGATCGCGTGCAGCAGACGAGGCGTGATTTCACTCTGCAGAAAGACCGTGGAAACACCAATGTGGATTTTTCCGAAAGGAGCTCCATTCAACTGGAGTGGGAAGTTTACGTCATAAACTACGGCGGGACTGTAGACCAGGCGGAGCTGCTCCCGGAAGCGGGCGGTTGTGACCGAGTGAAAATCTGGCCGTGGAGCAACCTGCTTGCCTACCAACTGGGGATTCGTGTGCAGCAATGCCTTGCCGTTTGAATCCAGAACAGATGCGTCATAGATGAATGGCCAGAGGGCGACCTCCGATTCAAGGTTGTTCAGAAGATTCGTATCCATCGGGAGGTAGTCGGCGAGCGCGCGCCGTACCGCAGCCGGATCATTGGTGTCGATGCGCGTACTGCTCAGGTCGGGAAGATCGTTTTCCGCGAAGTAAGCAAGTTGCTGAGTCAGGCGGCTGGCGCTTTCGTACGCGCTGGTGATGCGCTGCCGAAGAATCTGCGAGATATAGAGATATGAGAACGCAGTCACCATCACAGTCACCACAAAGGTGATGGCAAGCACGATGATGGCTTTGCGTCGCATAGCAGGTTGTAGACAGTGGTCAGTGTCCAGTGGTCAGTGTCCAGTGGTCAGTGTCCAGTTTAAAGCGGCGGTGAAGCGGAAAATGAAATGACGAACTGGCGAAGTTTTTTACTGATCACTGATCACTGATCACTGATCACTGGCCACTGACCACTGACTCACTGTATTTCTTCCTCCTTGGCGGGAGCCGCTTCGGGCGCGCCACTGCCGTATTCTTTCAGTTTATTATGCAAGGTTTTCAAGCTGATTCCGAGAATTTCGGCGGCGCGGGTCTTGTTGTTGCTGGTGGATTCCAGAGTCTTGAGGATCAGCATTTTTTCCGCCTCCCCCACGGTCGTGCCCACGCCAAGGCGCACCGCATCGGGGTCGTTGGCGGCCGTGCGCAAGGGCGCGTGGCCAAATCCAGGCGGCAGATGTTTTGTCTCAATCATTCCGCCATCGCAGACAATCACCGCCCGTTCAATCGTATTGCGCAGCTCGCGTACATTTCCCGGCCAGGAATAACTGTTGAACTGATTCAATACAGCTTCGCTCACCGCTCCAACTTTGCGAGAATGTTTCGTGCTCATTTCGGCCAGAAGCAGATCTACAAGGTCGGGAACGTCTTCCTTGTGCTCCCGCAAAGGAGGCATGTGTATGTTGAAGACATTCAGGCGGTAATAAAGATCGCTGCGCAGTTCGCCACTGGCGACGGCTTCGTCGGGGGCTTTGTTGGTCGCTGCCAGCACGCGCACATCGACTGAGGTTTCCACTTTGCTGCCTAAGCGGCGCAGCTTGTGGTCTTCCAGCACGCGCAGCAGCTTGGCTTGGGTAGCTACGGGCATTTCGCCGATTTCATCCAGCAGAATTGTGCCCCCTTCGGCCAACTCAAAACATCCCGTACGCCGTTCGAGGGCCCCGGTAAAAGCTCCTTTTTCGTGGCCGAAGATTTCGCTTTCGATCAGGGTTTCTGGAATGGCCGCGCAGTTGATTGCGACAAAAGGTCGGTCGCGCCGAGGACTCAATTGGTGGACGGTGCGAGCCACCAGTTCCTTGCCGGTCCCGCTGGCTCCGGTAATCAGCACCGAAGCGGTGCTCGGAGAAACCAGTTCGATCAGCCGGAAAATCTCCTGCATCTTTTTCGACGCCCCCCGGAGCTGCCCTAGAGAGCCTGAATCCCGCAGCTTTCGCCGGGCGCTTTCCAGTTCCGCGCGGGTTCCCAGCAGGGCCGAAGCGTTCTGCAACATCGTACGCAGCCGGTTAGTATCGATGGGCTTGGTGATGTAGTCATATGCCCCCTGACGCATCGCCTGTACCGCGCTATCGATGCTGCCCTGGGCCGTGACAACAATTACTGCCCGGGCTTCGGATTGCTCGGCCAATCGTTCCAGCAATTCGATGCCTCCCATGCGCGGCATCTTGAGGTCAGTAACCACAATCGAAGGATTCCACTGCGTGGCCTTATCCAGGCCTTCAACCCCGTCACGCGCGGTTTCGGCCCGGTATCCCCATGAAGACACGAGCTCGGCCAGGCCGGTGCGTTCATTCTCTTCATCCTCTACGATCAGTACTTTTTCGTGGCTCATCTTTTCGATTCTTGCCCGCTATCTGGTCAGTTTTCGTGCTTTGTAAGGTGCTCAATCAAGACTACAACCATACGCGGCCACCTTCCTACCGAGCAAGGTCTAGAGGCCCTGGGAACTATCTATGGGGATCGCTGATCCCTCATTGTCGGCCGCTTGGTTGTGCTTGTGTCAATTTGAGAAGCGAGACTCCTCGGAGCCGGTGCCGGGTTAATCAATCCTTTTTAGGCGGCTTACCCATTACTATTGCAGTGCGGTAAAATTACACGTTTTCTGGTAGCGATCAAGATCGGCTATTGCGCCATTCTATCTTCAACGGCCGCCCGCTCACGGCGCCGCGCGCAACGAAGTGAAGCCGAAAATTGCATGGAGGATCCAATGTCACCTCGCTTTAAATTAAGCAAAGGCCTTGCGGTATCCGGACTGTTAGTTCTTCTTTCGCTATCGCTCATCTCGAGTCCAGCGTTTGCGCAGAGCGACTCTAATCCTAAATGGGACTTGTTCGTAGGTTATCAGTGGCTGCATCCAGGCGGTAACGTTCCTACTCCTTTTGGCGATCCCAATAACGCAACCGCGTTTCGGATCCCTGATATGGAAAAAGGATTTGGCGCAGCCTTTACCTACAACTTCGACCCGCATTGGGGAGCGGAATTTGATCTGGGACACAATTGGGGGAATAGCAATTACGAAACTACAGCCTCGGTGGGACCGCGATTCATCTGGCGCACAGACTCTGGGAACTACTTCTTGCACACTCTCGTCAGCCTGAATCGCGTAAACGTTAATGGTCTTAGCGCTAATAATGGAATCGGAGCCGTGCTTGGCGGCGGAATGGATTTACCTATTCGGAAGAGCTTGGCATGGCGTGTATTCGAAGCCGACTATGTGTTCGGACATCACAACTATGCCGATTTCGCGGCCGAGCAATTTCCTGCTTTGCGACGTCCGTCGTTCGAGGGCGTACGTCTGCGCACCGGTCTGGTCTTCAGCTGGGGCGGCGCGCCGGCGATAGCGCCATCGGCGAGCGTTTCGGTACAGCCCACTGAAGTAATGGTCGGCGAGCCCGTCACTGCGACGGTCTCGGCCAGCAATTTCAATCCTAAGCACACACTCACGTACTCCTGGAGCACCACCGGAGGCCAGATCACCGGCAAAGATACAACCGCCCAGATCGATACGACGAATGCAGCCCCCGGCAACTATGCCGTTACCGTTCACGTGACTGACCCCAAAGCGAAGAACAATAACGAAGCCAGCAGCTCGGCAAATTTCACAGTGAAACCTCTGCCGCCCAAGAATCCGCCGACCATGTCTATTTCGGCGAGCCCAACCAGCATAGTCCCAGGCGGAACCGTGAATTTGATGGCGAATTGCACCAGCCCCGACAGCGTTCCCGTCACCGTTTCCAGTTGGACTTCCAATGGCGGAACTGTTTCCGGAACTGCCGGATCAGCGACGCTTAGTACGACAGGCGCCAAGCCGGGTTCCATCACGGTCAGCGCAACCTGTACTGATACACGCGGCCTGACTAGCCAAGGCTCGACTCAGGTGATGGTGGAGAATCCGCCACCAACCAAGAACATTGACATCGAGGTCCTGGAATCCAGGCTTGCCTTGCACAGCGTTTACTTCCCGACGGCCATGCCGCCGATCAAGAATCCCAACGCTGGGCTGGTCGCCAGCCAGCGTCAAACACTCATCGCTCTTGCAACCGACTTCAAGAAATATCTGGAGAGCAAACCGGATGCGCACTTGATTCTTGAAGGTCACGCCGATGTGCGCGGCTCCGATGAGTACAACCAGGCGCTCTCCGAGCGTCGCGTCAACCGCGTCAAGAGCTTCCTGGTGGAACAGGGAGTTCCCGAAGCAAACATCGAGACCAAAGCCTATGGCAAGCAGCGTAATCTGACCGATGAAGAAGTGAAGGCTGCGGTCTCGAACAATCCCGAGGTCACTCTAGAAGAGCGGCAGCGATCGATGAGGAACATACGGACGATCCGGTTGGCGAGCAATCGCCGGGTGGATGTCACGTTGAACACGACAGGCGAATCTTCGGTCCGGCAATTCCCGTTCAATGCCGCGGATTCCCTAACGCTCATCGGTGGCAGGGAAGGCGAGGCCAAGAAGAAAGCCGCGCCGAAGAAGGCTCCGCCAAAAAAGACTGGGCCAAAAAAGAACACTAAGACGCCGTAAACCGCACGTCTAGGATTGAACCACTCTCGCGGAGGACGCCAAAGCGCCCTCCGCGATTTCTTTTGAAGCCGGCGGTCATTCGTTAGCGGTTCGGCAGCACGGGAGGTCTGCCGCGATGAGATTTTTTGTAAGGAGATCAGGGTCAAATCGAACACTCGCGCACTCGCCACCAGACGAGTTGGCAAGAGGTGACCTCTAAACTTATAAACGCCATGCCGCTCTCGTTAGCTCGTACCAGAAAATGACTCGTCCGCTTTGAGGAATCTCTTCCCGGCCACCATACTTGAATCCGAACCTTTTCAAAATGTGTTGCGACACTACGTGTCCCTGCTCCACATCGGCCAGCAACCGGGACAAGCGCAGCTTCGTGAACGCCAGATTGATGAAGGCTTTTGCTGCCTCGGAAGCTAACCCGCGACCCCAATACGGTTTGGCGAGAATATATCCAAGATGCGCCTCGCCTCGCTTTCCTCCTGCTCGCAGGCCGCAAGACCCTATGTACCGGTCGTCTTCCTTCAGAATCGTCGCCCACAAACCATAAATTCGCTTCGGCCGGTCGAGGTATTGAGTCCGAAACCGATGCTGCGCCTTCTCTAACGGCCAGCCTTGACCGCCCATATATCGCCTGACTTCGGAGTCCGTTTGCATGCGAACAAAATCGGTTTCATCCCTCGCCTCGTGCGTCCTGAAGAGCAGCCGTTCCGTCTCGAGAAAAATCATGGTTCCTGCCGAACAGTGCCCTTGGAGCGTTCCCGCAACCCAGTGAATATCCGCCAATAATTTCGCAACTTCTACACTGCGGCGGCTAAGGAGAAGCCGTATCTGCTTGATTTCCTTATCGCACATCTGGTACTCCACTTGCCACTTACTCGGAAGGAGAGGACCGGACGACCATACATATATGGTAAGGCTTCAAGACTCAAAATATCGATTTGCCCTAGCGGCACTTTGCTTTGCTCTGAGCGTGACCCAAGGATGTGTTCGCTCCGACTCAATGCGTCCGGATGCGACTGCGACGACCGGCGACAAACAGGCGCTTCCGTTCCATCCGGACCCCGGTTCTGTCGGCGGTAACTCTTCTATGCCGTCGCCGGATGCGAAGTCAGCCACCGGCTTGCCGTTCCGGGCCACCTCGCGCGCACGGGTTCTGCCGGCCGGAACACTTCTGACAGTGCAGTTGAAAAGCTCACTTGCTGCCAATAACGTTCATGCCGGTGACATCTTTTCCGCCTCAGTGGCCTCCCCCCTGGTGGCTGACGGCGATACCATTATTGAACGCGGCACCGAAGTTGCCGGGCGCGTGGAGGCTGCGCGATCCCGTCCGGGATCCGGTTACGTGCGGCTGACTCTGAGTACGATCACACGGGACGGGACTCCTATTGCGGTCCAAACCTCAAGCCTATTTGCTCGTGGAACCACCAGACAATTGAATATTTCGGCAAGTGGCACGTCTCCGAGTCGACAATCAGGGGGTGTCCGGGTCCCAAGAGACAGGCGCCTGACGTTCCGGCTCACCGCACCAGTGACATTGAATGAGCCGATCCTCCCAAACCACCACCAAACTTCCGCCATGAGTTCTGAATAAGTTCTTAAATTATTCCATGCATCTCCGCGAAAACAAGCATGTTCCAGAGTTTTCCACAGGCATTTCCTCTTTTGAAGTGACGTCTGCCCTTCGCAGGATCAAATAGGCCCTCCTATAGTGAAGTCGAAATAAGAAGGGGATCGTCGACGTTGCGATCGTGGCCCCCAAATCGGGAACACGAAAGTATCGGATAGCCCATCGCGGTCTTTCTTCCGGGAATCGTCCCGCCCACAGTAGAAATATGAACACCGCAGCTCAATTTCCGTGGCCGGGACTTTCCCCAAGTGAGAATGCAACAACATCCTTTCGCGCCGTTTTTGAACACGCTCCTTTCGCTGCTGCGCGGTGTACCGCGCAGGGAGTGATTGTGGAGACAAACACTGCCTTCGAACAGGCGGTCGACCTGAATTTAGCCAGCCGCCGCTCTTTGCGATTTTGTGAAATGGTTCCCTCCGAAGACCGCGAAGCAACTTCGTTGCTTCTACAAGAGCTTTTCGATTGCAGCCGCGACTGCATCCGCATCAAGGCAAGAACTTTGGGACGTGAGGCGGGCGGGAACTGGATCGCATGGCGCCAACCCGGCGGCGGAGCCGAGCCAGACCATGCACTGCTGATCGCCGAGCAACTCCGCGATACTGCCGCCGAGGAACCCCTGTTGCAGGCCCAAAGATGGGAAGCAGTTGGCCGCCTGGCGGGCGGAGTGGTGCATGACTTCAATAACGTCCTGACGGGCGTGATGCTCTATTGCGACCTGCTGCTCTCCAGTATGGATTCGCGCGACCGCCGCCGGCGGTACGCCGATGAAATCCGATCGGCGATCATTCAGGCTTCCGCTTTAGTGCGACAATTGCTGGTTTTCGCCCGGCCGCAATCCGCTCCCACCCGGCCGCTGTTACTCAACGAAGTTGCCACGGCAATGCGCGATCTGCTCACCCGCTTAGCAGGTGAGAACATCGAACTCGATCTGCATCTGGATCCTGAATTAGGATTAGTCAAAATCGACCAGGCCCAAGCCCAACAAATCCTGCTGAATCTGGTTCTCAACGCTCGCGATGCTCTACCCAAGGGCGGCCGCATTACCGTGGAAACGAGCAACTGCAATTTCCAGCCCTTAACAGGCTCGATGTCGCACATGCCCTCGTCCGTTTTCCCCTGCGTTCTGCTCGTGGTGGGCGATAACGGCTGCGGCATGAACGCGGAAACACAGCAGCGCCTCTTCGAGCCTTTCTTCACCACCAAAGATGATGGGAAAGGCACCGGGCTGGGATTGACTACAGTCCGGACCATCGTTACGACGAATCGGGGGTTGATCCAGTTCGAAAGCGAGCCAGGTCACGGCACGCGCGTAATGATCTTGTTTCCTCGGGCACCCCAGGCTGACGATTCAGATTTTCTAGCAACGGCGATTGCACTTTCCGAAAGCCCCGCGCCACAACATTTTCAAGAAATCAAGAAGGAATCTCTCTTATGACTTCAGCAGCACTGAGTCACTCGATTGCCCCACCACAAGTAATGGCCGCGAACTTTCTCAACCTGCTCATCGTTGACGATGAGCGCTCGATTCGCGACGCCTGCCGCGAAGTCGCTCTGTCCCTGGGTTTCACTACTCATGTGGCGGATTCCGCCGAGCAAGCCTATCGCATGCTGCAGACCCAGAGTATCGACGCCGTCCTGCTCGATCTGCGGTTGCCGGGCGCCGGTGGCCTGGAAGCTCTCCGCCAGATCAAAGCTCAACGCCCCGAGGCTCTCGTAGTCGTCATCACTGGCTATGGCACCGTGCAATCGGCGGTGCAGGCTATGAAGCACGGTTCTTACGACTACGTCACCAAGCCTTTCAGCGTGGACGAACTCAAGCATTTGCTGGAGCGGGTATCGAGCCATCTGAAGCTGAAAACCGAAAACCGCATGCTGCGCGAAAAGCTCAAGTCCAAGCAGGGCTATGGCGGAATCGTCGGCCGCGCTCCTGAAATGGAGAAGCTCTACCGCATCATCGCCAAAGCAGCCAACAGTTCTCACCCCGTGCTTATCCTCGGCGAGAGCGGCACGGGCAAGGAAATGGTGGCACGCTCTATTCATTACTCCGGGCCATTCCATGACAAGCCGTTCATTCCCGTCGATTGCGGTTCGCTGGTGCCTACGCTCATCGAAAGTGAGCTGTTCGGTTACGTCAAGGGCGCGTTTACTGGCGCGAATCAGGCTAAGGACGGGCTACTGGCCATCGCCGAAGGTGGCACCGTATTCCTCGACGAAGTCGGCGAACTTCCCATCGACTTGCAAGCTAAGCTTTTGCGCGCCATACAGGAAAAGGAAATTCGTCCTGTCGGAAGCACGCGCCGCGTTCCTATCAATGTCCGCATTCTCGCCGCAACCAACCGGCTTCTGGAACAGGCGGTGATGGAAGGTGCTTTCCGCCGCGATCTCTATTTCCGTCTTAACGTTCTGAGCCTGCGCATCCCTGCGCTGCGCGAGCGCCGAGAAGATATTCCGCTGCTCATAGCGCATTTTATGGAGCGCTCTGCGCGTGCCTCAGCGCTGGAAAAAATCGTCAGCGACGAGGCAATCAAGGTGATGCTGGCCTACGACTGGCCCGGCAATGTTCGCGAACTGGAGAATTGTCTGGAGCGCACGTGCGCCTTTACCAGCGGTCCTTTGATCCACGTGGCCGACTTGCCTCCTGCCATCGCAGGCACACAGATCACAGCTCCCTCCAATGGCAATGGCCACGGTCTCAACAAAATCGTTCCCATGGCAGAGTTGGAAAGACAGACTATTCTTAATGCCATCGCGGAACTCCATGGAGACAAGTTGCAGGCCGCGCGGCTGCTGGGTATCGGGAAGACAACCTTGTACCGCAAGCTCAAGGATTACGCAGCAGTGCAAGGCTAGATCGTTAAAGACAGGCGGATCAAACATCCCTTGTGATCCCGGCGCAGCATCACACACGCTGGTCATCCGTCGCAAAGCGAGAGAGCGTGGCTGTCGGCGCCCGACACAGATGCTGAATCGTTCGCTTATGAAATAAGCTCGCCACCGCCTACGTTCCGCAATGGGAACAGTACCGCCCTCGACGCACGATAAACCCTGTTTTTTCAACGCTGGCGATTGTGGAGCGTGGCGTGCAATGGAAAGAGGATGATTCTACTCATAACGCCTTCGGCGCGAGGCCAAGAGTGTGCCGCCACTTTGAAAGATTCCACGGGAAACGAAACCCATTGGGCCGAAAATCTGCAGCAAGGAGTGGCCCGCCTGCGTGAGCAAGCCTATTTGGCTGTGGTGATCGATCAATTTCTCATCGAGAACGAGCCTGCGGAAAGCGACCAGATGCTGCAACTTTTAGGCACCGCTTTTCCTGTCTACCTCAGCTTTGCGGTCAGTGGAATGGAGCGGCTGCTGCGCGAGGTGCGCTCGGCGCTGCACCGCCGCAAGCGAGAAGAAACTCAGGCACGTCGCTCGGTCGAGCAACAGATTCGCAGCGAAATGTCTGAATCGCTCACGGCCATGCTGCTGTCATGCGATCTCGCAATGGCTGTTCCCGGCGTTCCCGACCCGGCAGCAGAAAAAATCCGAATCATCGATACTCTCGCCCGTGACATGTGCCAGCGACTTGGCGCCGAATAACGCAGCGCCGTTTAACGCTGCTCCCGATCTAATCTTTTTGCGTTATTGCACGGCGCTGCCGCTACCGCTACTTTGTCGCTGCTCGTAAATCTGTGGGCTGGGCTCACCACAAAATCTAGTTTTTCTCTCGCGTGCCGGATGGGAGCGCCAAGTGCGTTCGCAAGTCATTGTTGCGAATCTGGCTCTCTCCTGTCACGCACCCAAAGGAGCGCTGATGCCGGGGAAGCGTCTGATCTCATCGTCGAAGTTTTCGGATATGGTCACGAGTTGCATTCTCTCAGTGACCTTTTCGCTGATCCTGATGGCAGCGGCCGGCGTCGCGCAAGAGTTGGGCACTGGCGTAATTCGCGGCGAGGTTTCAGATCCCCAGGGCGCCGTAGTGCATAACGCAGAAGTTACCGCGCTGCAGGAAACCACAAGCATGCAGCGCAGCACCACCACTACGAATTCTGGACTCTTCGCCGTCAATGACCTCGCACCCGGCCAGTACCACCTGAAAGTCACCGCCCCTGGTTTCGCCAACTACGAGGCTGTGGTGCACCTCGAAGTCGGTCAGCAGGCCAGCCTCAAGATTCGTCTCAACTTGAAGGAAGAACGCACAGTCATTGAGATCGATGACACGGACATCATCGCTCAAGTGAACACCAGTGACTCCGTTGTCGACGGCGTTGTCACCTCGGGACAAATCGACAATCTTCCGCTCAATGGACGCAACTTCCTCGAACTCGCGCTTCTGACTCCGGGTAACACGATCGCTCCGAACTTCGATCCCACCAAGCAGGGAACTGTCATCATTTCTTCCGCAGGACAACTCGGCCGCGGGGGCAACGTCAGCATCGACGGCATGGACGACAACGACGATGTCGTTGGCGGTATGTTGCTCAATGTTCCCGAAGATTCAGTGCAGGAATTCCAGGTCGCGACCAACCGCTTTTCCGCCGAACTCGGCCGCTCCGGCTCCGCAGTCGTCGATGTCGTCACCAAGTCCGGAACCAACAGCCTGCACGGCTCGGCGTCGATCTACGAGCGTGACAAGAGTCTGCAAGCCGCGACTCCAGTTCTCAATCCCACGTTAAGTGTCGCCCCGCCCGCCAGCCAGGAGCCGCAGTTCCGCCGTCAACAATATTCCGGCACGCTGGGCGGTGCGTTGGTGAAGAATAAGGCGTGGTGGTTCGGGGCCTTCGAGTACCGCGATGAGGTTGGCGGGGTGTTAGCAGGGACTCGCAATCCGAACCCCGCTGGTGGAGGAACCATCTCCACCAACTTTGCTTCGGTGCCGCTCACCGATCCCATGGGTACACTCCGCGGTGACTGGAAAATTTCGAACAAGGATACTCTTACGCTGCACTACGGCATCGAGCGCCTCGCTGCAACCGGCGCTGCCAGCTTCCTATCCGGCCAGCCGATTGGATCAGCTGCCGAGCGCCAAGGCCTCCGCAATAACTTCCAGACTTTTCAGGCTTCATGGACGCGCGTCATCAGTCCCACATTGCTCAATCGTGCCAGCTACAGCTTTAACAACTTCATCAATGCCACCACTCCAGTCACCACCGGACCCGAATTGGATTTTCCCAGTATGGCCGACGGCTCTTCCTACCGCGTGCCGCAGCAGACTCGGCAGAAGCGCTCGCAGTGGGACGACAACGTGGATTGGGTTCATGGCAAACATAATCTAAGCTTCGGCGGTGAGTTTCAACGCATCGGCGCGGATTTCAATCTGGGAGTGTTCCAGTCCGGGGCGATCGAGTTCATCCAGAACTTCGCCGACAAGGATCGGAATGGAGATGGAGTCGTCGATGATAGGGACCTGCTATTCGCCGTTGCCATTCGTAGCGGCATCCCTCAGACGCCGTTAATCATCCCCAACGCGGACAATAACCACACGGCCGCGTATTTTCAGGACGACTGGCGCATCCATCCGCAGCTCACCCTGAACCTGGGTCTGCGCTACGAGATTGACTCCGACGTAAACGATCTGGGCCACTACAGCCAGATTAATTCCATCCTCCTGCCCTTCCTTCACGGAACGCGTCATAAGAATGCAAACAACTGGGGTCCGCGAGTCGGATTCAACTGGGCCACTTCGAATTCACAATTCAGCGTCCATGGCGGTTACGGCATTTACTACGACCGGATCACCCTGGAGATTAATTCGCTGGAGCGCGGGCTCGATGGCCGCGCCCTGCCCATTAACGTAAGCCTGGGCAGTGCCAACCTGCTTGATGGTAACGGAAATTTTATCCCTGGTCTGACACCGGCCTATCCCGACACGGCTTTCGACGGCCCGATCATTCCCGGTGCTGGTGGCGCCAATGAAGGCATTAACCTCATCGACAACAACATGCGCAATCCGATGGTGCAGCAGTTCAACCTGGGCGTTCAGTACGAGTTCGCGAAAAATTGGGTTATGAAAGTAGACGGCATTCACAACCTAGGTACACACTTCATCATCGGCGTGCCCATCGGTACGGTCAACAATCCGCCCGTCACCGTCACTGACCTGCAGTCGAGCGTCAACACGCACTACGATGCTCTCTGGCTCACCGTCGACCACCGGTTCACGCAGCACTTCCAGTTCCACACCGCCTATACATTTTCGAAATCTCTCGATTACGCGAACTACGATCAAATCCCCTTCGGTTATCCCCCCGTCGATCCCAACAACCTGCATCGCGAGTACGGTCCCGCGCCCAACGACCAGCGCCATCGCCTGGTTGTGCAAGGCACTGCTGATCTTCCATTCCACCTGCGTCTCTCACCGCTGTGGACCTACGCTTCGGGCGTTCCCATGGACATCCTGCTCGGAGACGGCAGCGGCAACCGCATCCCCGAACTTGGACGCAATGCCGGCGGCCGCCAGTTTCACACCGGCGCTGAGCTTAACGCGTTTCTGACTCAGCTCAACGCCCAAGGCGCAACCAACGGCCGTCTCGCAACGCCGTTCCCGATGATTTCACCGAATGCCCGCTTCAACGATACTTTCAACTCTTTCGACCTTCGTCTGTCTCGCGAGTTCCGTCTTACCGAGCGCATTCAGCTGCAAGCCATCGGCGAGGTCTTCAATCTGTTCAACAAGAGCAATATCCTCGGCTCCAGCAATTCCAACTACTCAGGATTTTTCAACGTCCTCGCCCCCGACAACACTAATCCCGCGCAGGCTTCTGCCTTCGGAAAACCGGTGAGCACCGCAGGCGGGGTCTTCGGCTCGGGCGGCCCTCGAGCCTTTCAACTAGCCGCCAAGCTGACGTTCTAAAAGTTACAAATCACGTAGCGAGAGCCGCCCTGGCTGTCCAGCCTGGGCGAAGCCCGGCTGCACAGGCACGAAAGAGAGACGCTAGGCGCAGAGAAGTATTGAAGAGAAGTGGACAACCAGAAATTTCACCGAGTATTTTGCACCGGTGCCTACTGCGGCAGTCCCATCCTCTTCAGCAGCGCGACGTACCGTGGATCAGAGCGTAGACTTTCCATTCTCCACTCCGCTTTGACATAAGCGGTCAGGTCCGATTTTTCAGCATAGCCCTTATCTAGCCAGAAAAAAGCCTGGTCCTTTCCCCCCAACTCAGCATATCTGAATGCAATATCCGCCGGGTCTACGTAACGCTGCTTTGCCAGTTGTATTTTCAGGTCGATAATTCGTCGCAGGGCAGCCGCATAGCCGGACTTAGCGTAAACACCCGCCGATTCCTCGGCGACCTTCAGTTCTTTGGGATCATTCGCCAGGCTGGCGGCCTTTTTCCAGTTCTCCAGCCACAGGGCGTACTGGTGCTGAGCGGCAGCGGCCTCGGAAAGGTTGCCTACCGCGGAGGCGTAGTTGGGGTCCATCTCCAACGTCTTTCGGGCCTGCTCTGCAGCCAATTCATATTGTCGGCCACTGCGATACATTGCGCTGAGACTGTCGTTGTACTTGAGATTCAGCGGCTCGAGTGCGATCGCCCGCTTTGCCTCAGCGATAGCTTCGCTGGAGCGACCCTGCTGTGAAAGCAAAAACGCGTACCAATTCCGAGTGTTGGCATCGTTCGGACTCAGCTCGAGAGTGCGGCGAAACTCACGCTCGGCAGCGTCCCATTCGAACATCGCGTTGTGAACGCCCGCCAGTACACCATGAGCCTCCGCCAGGGTATCGTCGAGCGCCAGGGCCTTTTCCGCCGCTGCGCGCGCCTTGGGCATAGCCTCGGCGTTGGACACTGGGGCGTAGTCCGGCAGAACGTAGTACTCCGCTGCCAGTCCGGCCCATGCCATCGCATAACCCGGAGATTTTTGGATCGCCTGATTGAAATACTCGTTTGCCTTCTGCAGCGAGTCCGCAGTACGTTTCTCAAAGTAGTATTCGCCCTTGAGATAAAGTTGGTACGCCTCGGGATCGCGAGTCCCCGCGGTTAATGTAGGCTTTGCTGTGTCGCCCGACAATCGCTCCCGCAACCGCGCCGCAATCGCGCTGCTAATTTCCTGCTGCACTGCCACCAGATCGGCCATTTTGCGGTCGTAACGGTCGCCCCACAAGTTGCGATTATTACGCCCGTCTATCAGTTCCGCGCTGACCACTAACTGGTCGCCGTGCTGTAGCACACGCCCGGTGATCACTGCATCTACTTTCAAATCTTTCGCAACGGCCTGCGGTTCCGCATCCCGCCCCTTATAATGAAAAACTGAAGACCGTGACATCACGGCCAACTGGGGAAGCTTTGATAGATCGTTGATCAAACTCTCCGTAATGCCGTCGCTCAGGTATTCAGTGTCACCACTTCCGCTCTGGTTCGTGAAAGGCAGGACGGCGATCGACGATATTTGGTTTGTCGCGTCGTGAGACCTTAGTCCAAACCAACTGGCACCCGCCAAAACCAGCACCGCCACTGCCGCCACAGCCGCGATTTTCCATGCAGACCTTTTCCCACTCGTGGTCTCAGGAGATGAGGGCAGCGCAACGCTCACCCTCGCTGAACTCGAATCCCGACGCAGTCGTTTCAAGTCACTCAGCAAATCGGCCGCGTTCTGATAGCGGAGCGACGGATCCTTTTCCAGCGACTTGCTGATGATGCGCTCCAGTTCTTCCGGAAGCTCCGGATTCAGCCGGACCGCAGCCGTTGGAGCCTTATGCAGAATGGCGTCGAACATAAGCGCCGAAGTGTTGGCGCTGAATGCCATCCGCCCAGTCGCCATTTCGTACAGCACGGCGCCAAATGAAAACAAGTCGCTGCGCCGGTCAAGTTCCTCGCCACGCGCCTGCTCCGGAGACATATACGCGACCGTGCCCACCGTCGTCCCCGGGCTGGTCAGGTTGCCGTCGACCGTCGCGCCATCAGGTGCGCTGCCCGCAACCTCAGGTGCTCCACTCAACTTCGCCAGGCCAAAGTCGAGAACTTTCGCCTGTCCCCGCTTGGTAACGAAAAGATTCGCCGGTTTGATGTCGCGATGCACGATGCCTTCGATATGCGCCGCATCGAGGGCGTCGGAAATCTGCACCGCCAGTTCCAAAAACTGTTCCAGTGGAATCGCTCCTGCCGCCAAGCGATGCTTCAGCGTTTCCCCGGCAAGAAGCTCCATCACGATGAAGTGTTTGCCTTCGTATTCCGCAATTTCGTGGATGGTGCAGATGTTCGGATGGTTGAGGGCCGACGCCGAACGCGCCTCACGCCGAAATCTCTCCAAGGCGAGTGGGTCTCGCGCCATTACTTCAGGAAGGAACTTGATCGCCACGTGCCTGCCTAGCGTCAGGTCCTGCGCTTCATAGACCACACCCATCCCACCTCCTCCGAGCTTTTCGAGGATGCGGTAGTGAGAAATTGTCTGGTCGATCATGGAGGGCCTTGAAGTCGCTCCATCTTAAGGACGCGCTGGCGCCTAGTCAACGAATACCGACGAAAGTCGGCGGCCGCTAGAGACCCCGGGCTTGTCTGGAACTGTGCGTTCACCGAGCTATGTGATCGCAAGAGACTTAGCGGAACGCAAGACATGCAAGGTTTTGCAAATGGCGACTACTCAAAATAGTCTGCACGCTTCGACTCACTCGCACTAGAATAGACCAGCGCACGCGCCGGATTCCGCATCTAACACGGCATCCCGCACGCTCTCGGAGGCACTTTGCACGTCCTGGTCACAGCCGATACCCTGTCTGGCGCATGGACCTATACCCGCGAACTAGTCACAGGACTGGTTACACGCGGCGTCCGAGTCACTCTGGTCACGTTCGGCGAAATTCCCATGCCGGATCAGACCGCCTGGATGGATCTGCTCCACGGTCTGGAGTATCGCCCCACTGCTTTCCGCCTCGAATGGATGGATGAGGCTCCGAACGACCTACCTGACTCTTCAGAATTCCTGATGAACCTGGTGCGGGAAGTGCGCCCTGACCTGCTTCACCTTCACCAGTTTTGCCATGCAACGCTGCCCGTCGATGTGCCACGCGTAATCATGGCTCACGGTGATGTGGTTACGTGGAATCAAGCCGTGCAGGGTTGCCCTCCGCGACCCACGCGCTGGCTGAAGTGGTATCGCGATACCGTCATTCGTGGCATTGCGGCCGCCGATGCGCTGGTTGCGCCGTCAGCCTGCATGCTCGACAGCCTTCTCTCCAATTACGCACGCCCGCGTCATGCCTCTGTTATCTATCCCGGACGCAATCCTATCTTTTTCAATCCTTACGTCAGCAAAGACGATTCCGTTCTTTGCGTTGGACGGCTGCTTGACGCGGGCAAGCAAGTTCTTCTACTGACCCAACACGTGCAGCCATTCTCAGTGTGCATCGTGGGCGCCGAGCAAACCGTGCCTTTGCCGCGCATTCCGATTCGTGCCGATGTGAAAGTTTCGACGGAACAGAGTTGCGTAGCCATCCGCGGGCCGCAGACCGAGGCGCAATTGCGCGCTCTCTATAGCCGAGCAGCGATCTACGCTGCTACGGCGCGCTATGAACCCCTCGGCATGTCTGCACTGGATGCCGCTTTCTCCCGCTGCGCCATCGTTGCCAACGACATCCCAAGCTTCCGCGAAGTCTGGGGCGATGCCGCCCTTTACTTCCGCACCAACGACGCCAGCAGTCTGGCCTCCACCCTTCGCCAACTCGATGCGGACCGGCCATTGCGCCACGCCTACGCCGAACGCGCCTACACCCGCGCTCGCGAGCGCTTCACCACTAAGCGCATGATCGACGACTATCTGGCGCTTTACCGTAGCCTGATCTCGGCCAACACGCTGGCTGCGTGATCATCTGGTTTGGCGTCCGCCCGCTGCCTTTGTGCTTCCACACCCGCGACACGCGCCCTCACTTAATGGTATCTTTTTGCCTTACTAGAAATCCGTAAGGTTGGAGGAATTAAACTATGGCTCAAGTGAAAATAACCGTTCGTCCCAATGGCCCCTTCCGTGTGGAGGCCCCCGAAGGCTCGGTGGAACTCGTCGACGCTAACGGAACTCCCTATGACCTGACCGGCAAGCCCGCTTTCTCCCTTTGCCGCTGCGGTGGTTCCGTAAACAAGCCCTTTTGCGACGGCACGCACAGCCGTATCGGATTCCAGGGTGCCGAGTTGGCGGTTAAAAAAGCCGAGGGAGGCGATTAAAGGAATTTCTGCAAGGCTATTTGCGCGCACGCTTGCGCAAATAAGACGACCACCCTCTCGACAAATAAGCACACCCTGTCCGTTGGAGGCCTTCTGAGCGACCGGAACGACCGTGAACTGGGGATGAAACGCAACATCACGCGCCGTGACTTTCTCAACGGCGTGGCTGTTACAGCGGGCGCGGCGATGATGCCCTGGCAACTGTTCGCCGCTGGCGACCCCGAGAAGGCTGCCGACTACTACCCACCCGCTCTTACCGGATTGCGCGGCAGCCATCCGGGTTCCTTCGACGCCGCTCACTCTTTGCGCGATGGCACCTTCTGGGACGCAGCCGGCACTCCGCAGGATACCGGTGAGTCCTATGATCTGATCATCGTCGGTGGCGGTATCAGCGGCCTGTCCGCCGCGCACTTTTATCGCAAGTCGATGGGTGCTGACGCTCGCATTCTCATCCTCGACAACCACGACGACTTTGGCGGACACGCCAAGCGCAATGAGTTTCGCGTAGGTAACGCTTTCCGTCTTGGTTACGGTGGAACATTCTCGATCGAAAGCCCCGCGCCTTACAGCAAGGAAGCCCGTGGGCTGATCGAAGAGTTAGGCATCGATGTGGCGTCCTATCCGAAGTATCACGACGCGAATCTCTATCGTTCGTTGGGATTGCATTCGAAGATCTTTTTCGATAGGGAAACTTTCGGTGCGGACCGCCTGGTAGTTAGTCCATCTTCGATAAGGGGTGGGGAAGAGGAGTACGTTGCATCTGCGGATCGTGAGGTGTGGAAACAGTTTCTCGTAGATGCTCCCCTCGCTACCCAGGCCAAGAGCGATCTCGAACGTCTTCGTCACGACTCGAAGGATTATTTCCCCGGCCTGAGTTCCGCAGAGAAAAAAGCGAAGTTGGCACGCATCAGCTATGCCGCCTTCCTCAAGGATGTTGTCAAAGTTCACGAAGATGTGGTGAAGCTTTACCAGGCACTGCCGCAAGGCCTGTTCGGTCTGGGAATCGATGCGGTCTCGGCTCAGGATGCCTGGGGTCTCGATCTCCCCGGCTTCGAAGGGATGAAGCTTGATCCCACGCCAGGCAAAGGAATGAATCGCGACACGATTCCTAACGCCGAGGCGGAAAAGTATTTCTTTCACTTTCCCGATGGGAACGCGAGCATTGCTCGTCTGCTGGTTCGCAGCCTGAATCCCGAGGTGCTGCCTGGAAATTCTACGGCGGACATTATCATGTCTAAGGCTAACTACTCCAAACTGGACACGTCCGCCTCGCCCGTCAGAATTCGCTTGAACAGCACCGCCGTGCGGGTGAAGCATTCAGGCGACGCCGCAACTGCGAAAGAAGTTGAAGTGGCCTACGCGCGTGCGGGCAAGGTGTATACGGCAAAGGCAAAGAACTGCATTCTGGCGTGCTGGCATGTGGTAATTCCTTACATTTGCGAAGAGCTGCCCCAGGAGCAGAAACGCGCGCTCGCTTCCGCGCAGAAAGTTCCTTTGCTTTACACGAACGTGGCGCTGCGCAACTGGACTTCATTTCAGAAGTTGAACACGAATGCTGTGTATGCTCCGGGCTGTTATCACACGCGCATGGCTCTCGACTTGCCCGTGAGTATAGGTGGGTACGAATGCGCCCACAAGCCGGAAGAACCGATCGTGGTCCACATGATGAAGACTCCGTGCAAACCCGGCAAACCATCACGGGAGCAGCATTCTCTGGGCCGCATTGAACTGTTCAATACCACATTTGAAACTATGGAGCGCAAAATTCGCGAGCAACTGGCGCGAACGCTCGGGTCAGGAGGGTTTGATCCTGCGCGCGACATCGCTGCGATCACCGTGAATCGCTGGCCCCACGGTTACGCCTACGAATACAACTCGCTGTTCGACTCGTTCTGGCTGGAGGGCGGCGAAACTCCCTGCGAGGTTGCGCGGAAAACCTTCGGGCGAATCGCCATCGCGAATGCGGATGCGGGGGCCTATGCCTATACAGACGAGGCGATCAATCAGGCGTGGCGGGCGGTGGGGGACATCGCTAAGAGCTAGCCTTCCGTCGTCACTACACTAGCTCGTATTGCCCAAGTTCCTGATTCCTCAAGCTGGTGGCTTCTAGCGACAGGTGCTCTCCCGATTCGAAACGGTAACCCGTAATGATGTGCTAAGGCGCTCGCTCCACCCGCGAGAGCCAGAAACATAGCCATAAAGATGACGAAGCGCCGCGCGGCGTGTTCTTGCCGCGGAGCGAAGAGCGCGATGAGCGTGCCGAGAATCAATCCAGCAATAAGTCCACCCACGTGCGCGGCATTATCGGTGACTCTGGACGCGGCTCCGAAAATGAGGTTGAAGCCGACGAATACTATCAAGCTTCGCATCGTACCGGAGAGGGCCTCCCGCGGCAGGGAAAATTCGCCGAACTTAAAGGCGGCGATGAGCGCTCCAGCCAGTCCGAAGATAGCTCCAGAGGCTCCGACGCTCAGGCTGTGGGCGTTCCAGGTGATGCTGGCGAGGCTGGCTCCCACGCCGCAGAGGAGATAGATCGCGCCGAAGGTCCAGCGGCCGTAGAGCGATTCGCTGAGCGCGCCGAGATCCCAGAGACACCACATATTAAATGCGATGTGAAGCAGGCCGCCATGAACAAAAACGCAAGTCAGCAGCCGCCACCATTCGCCTGAGAGCGTATAGGCTCCGGCGTTGGCGCCCCATTGCACGAGTTCCATCCCGGTGAACCCCTGCAACGGGCTGCCCGAAGCGAGCACCATGCCCAGAAATACCGCGACGTTGATGCCGAAGATTATCTGAGTAAGACCGATATTCGTCGTGTTGCCGCGGACCCAGGGTGTGCGCATGACCGGTTGCCGCGCGTCTTCAACTACTTCGCCGCGTTGCGAGGCTTCGTGCTGCAGACACCACTGGCAGACCTTCCTGCCGAAGGAAAAACCAGGAAGCTGACGTCCGCATCGAATGCAATTTGCCATGGCTGCTCAATAAAAGAGTATCAGCAGTTTGGCATATGGAGCGAGAGGCGAGAACAAGAGCGCCGCGAACAGTTCGGCGAAGGAGGAACCGCAGCATCTTCCGCCAGAATGGTTTAGAGGCTTCGTGTCAGCGAATCCAGTTCCTCCGGCGCTAACTCGACGAACGCTGCGGCGGCCGCAACTTTTAACGCACTATATGTTTGAAGACCGTCAATGTCGCAGGCCATCCGCAAATGTGGCAGAACCGCCTTCGACGTCAGTATCTCCGAGCGAAGCAGCAGCCAAAGGCGAAGCTTGAACCTGGTAAGCAGGGCATAGAGGCGGACCTCGACCGCCTTTTCCTGCATTGCGCAAGCCAGACTCACGCGGCGCGGATCCTGACTGTTCTTTTCCGCGTCGGCATATGCCACCAGGACCGTGGCATTATGAGCCATGCGGCGGGTAAGCTCGAGGTACAAGCGCATACGCTTGCGTTGGGTTTCGCGAAACTGCGGCGGACGCAGCTTCCATCGAAATTCAAACTCTGCAGCGGGATCGAGAAGCGACTCGGCGAGCGAAATATCCACCGGGTAGAGGAAGGGAATGACATCGTCTACATCGCGTCTGGGAAAGCGATGCCAGGCGCAGCGTAACATGTAAATGCACGAGACTGCGCCCCACGCAACAATCAGCCAGGTAAGAATGATAGAGAACATAACCTAGCGCATTCTCCGTAACGCGTCCTTATACTGCTTCAAAACACCGGGGGAAGGGGCCGATAGCTCGCGACTTGAGGTCGAAATCTTTTCTGGCACGCTGAAAAACCAAATCCAGATCAACACCGCCACAGAGTATGCCACAAGTGAAGTCCAGCCCCATGACAATTTGAATCTTGTTCCAAAATCCGAAAACTTGATCGTCGTCAGTAGCATAACGGTCGCATAAAGCCCAAAACCCGTGGCTATGCCAAACGGATACTGCCGCCAACGTAGACCCACGATTGGGACGAGCGTCACCAATCCAGCGAACACGAAGACTTGCACGAACCTAACGGCAATTTCACCGATGACAATATAGAACTCGATGCCGCCAAGGCGCGAGGGGATGACGTTCGCCCTGGCAAGACTCATGCCTACGCCCGCAACAAGGAAAGCCGGAAAGATAAGGCGAGCCCACCACGCGCGGGTCAGGTTCCCTAGAACAGAGCGAAGTACTTCATACATCACAAGGATTCCAAGGAGATCGTAGCCAGCTTCGGTGATCCAATAGGTTGCGAAATAGGGGCGTGGATAGTTAAGGGCCACAAACCGCGCCACATCAGCGGCAACGGCAAAGGCCACGTAGGAGAAAAAACAAGGGCATGCTTCGTAAGCGCGCTTCCGAATCAGCAACCATAGCAGAGACGCCAGAAGCCCAAGCGGAATGAACCACACGAGTAGCTTCATATAGCCGGGAGCAGCTTACCTGATCTGCTCCCGGTTTCCGAGAGTAATCTGTTTTAGGCCCCAATTCTCCCGTGGGCAAGCTTAATCGCCGTCCCGATAGGCTGCGGGTTAGACGTGTCAGCTACAGCTGGTTTCGTAGTTGTGGACTTCTTAGGCGGCGGGCCGGACCCGTCGGCCAAAGCTACTGAAGCGAACGACACGAGCAACAATGCAACTCCGAGGATTCGTTTCATTGTGATTCTCCTTGTTAATTGATATATGGGGAGTGCCCCAGGCAAACAGTTTAGTCGCGGACGCAAGTAATGCGGATTTCCGGCGGTGGGAAGGGATAAGTCCGCGACAGCGTAGGACTTGAATGCCTTTGCGACACTCTTAGTGGATCGTCTTGGTCTTGCGCGACATGTAATCCATCAGCAGGTACTGCCCGAGCGTGTAAGGGGTGGTGAAGTAGGCTTTGCCGCGGCACATCTCGGTGACCTTCTGGACGAACTGCACGAGGCCATAATCCGATGCAAGCATAAAAGTGTTGATGAGGACGCCGGCGCGCTTGCACTTTGACACTTCTTCGAGGGTCTGGCTGACGACGAGGGGATCGAGGCCGAAGGCGTTTTTGTAGATGCGTCCGTCTTCGAGGGTGAGCGCGGAGGGCTTGCCATCGGTGATCATGACAATCTGTTTCATGTCTTTTCGCTGCCGCTGCAGAATCCGCTGGGCCATACGCAGACCTTCGCGCGTGTTGGTGTAGTAAGGACCAACCTTGACCCGGGCGAGCTGCGAAAGCGGAACTTCTTCAGCCGAGTCATGGAACAGTACAAGCGAAAGCGAGTCGCCGGGATACTGCGTCCGGATCAGATGCGACAGCGCCATGGCAACTTTTTTCGCGGGAGTAAAGCGGTCTTCGCCGTAGAGAATCATGGAATGCGAGCAATCAAGCATGAGCACCGTCGCACAAGACGATTGGTACTCGCACTGGTGGACCTGCAGGTCGGAGTATTCGATGTTGAGTGGCAGGCTGAGGCCCTCGCGCTGGATGGCGCTAGACAGGGTCGCGGTAATGTCGAGGTTAAGTGTGTCGCCGAACTCGTAGGTTCGGGATGCGCCGCTGGCTTCAATTCCGGTGGCCAGGTCGCGTGTGTCGTGGCGTCCGAAGCTGGATTTGCCAAGCGAGCCCAGCAGGTTGCGCAGGGACTTGAATCCAAGGAAGTCGAGGCTCTTGTCGGTGATTTCGAACTTGGCGTTCTGCTGGTTTTCGCCAGTCTGTCCGCCTACGCTCGATGGGCGGGAAGGATCGTGAGGCTCATCGATGGAGATGTAATCCTCCTGCTGCATGCGCTCGATCAGCTTTTCGATGAGTTCATCAAGTTTGCCGTCCGCCGCCATCTGCTGAAGACGCTCGCGCATCTCCTCATCGAACTGGTCGCCTTCCATTAGCGCCTGTTCGATGGCGCGACGAAGGTTATCGAGCGTTTGTTCGCCCTCAGGCATCTCGAACCACATGTCGCTCTGGAATCCGCTCTGCAGCAGGTAGTTAGAGAGCGCTCCGAGCAGGTCCTCCATGCTCATCTCGCCCGCGGGATCGGGCACGTATTTGGAGTAGCGGATGCGTTTCATAAGCAGTGGCCAGGGGTCAGTGGTTAGTGGTCAGTAGAACAACCCGTATCAGGCCTTTTCTGACCACTGACCACTGGTCACTGACCACTTTAGTTGAATTGCCTTCTTTGCCGGTACGGCGGTTCTTCTTTGTCGAAACTCTTCTCGCGCACCGGCTCGGGCTTCTTCTCTCCGGCCTTAAAGATGCGCTCTTCGTTGCGGCCGATGCGTTTGTGCGCGTACAGGCCTTCGAGGATGAATTCCGCCGCCGACACCTGCTGCTCCGGGCTTTCCTTCTGCGAAATTCCAAGCGGACCGAGCTTATCAATGAGCCCCTGAATCTCTTTCAAGTTTTCGAGAGCTTCGCCAGCAGAAACAGAGTCCGACAATTGAATCTCGCCGCCCAAATCGAACCACTGGACGATTTGTTGCACGTTCGCCCCGGTGAAGTACTCGTCATACGTTTTCGCAATGGCGGCGCGAATGAGTTCGCGGCCCACGAAGTCAGCGCCCTTCATCTCACCTTCGTATTCGAGTTCAAGTTTCCCGGTGATGGCGGGCAGGGCGGCATAGACGTCGCTGACGCGAGGGACAACGAGTTTTTCATCGTTGCGCAGAGCGCGGCGCTCGGCGTTCGAAATCACATTCTCCATCGCGGAGATCGGCAGGCGCTGGCTCACGCCAGATCGTTTATCGATTTTCTTGTCTTCGCGCGCCGCGAAGGCAATGCGTTCAATCACCTTCTGAATGTACGTAGGCAGGTGCATCGCATGCCCGTTGCGGCTGGTCCAGGCTTCCTGCGCGGTGATCGCAATGCCTTCATCCACTGTCGCCGGATAGTGTGTGCGAATCTCGGAGCCGATGCGGTCCTTGAGCGGCGTGATGATTTTTCCGCGAGCTGTGTAGTCTTCGGGGTTCGCGCTGAAGACAATGGCGACGTCGAGGGGAAGACGTATGGGATATCCCTTAATTTGTACGTCGCCTTCCTGCATGATGTTAAAAAGTCCGACCTGAATCTTGCCTGCGAGATCAGGCAGTTCATTGATCGCGAAGATGCCGCGATTGGCGCGAGGAAGCAGTCCGTAATGAACGGTGAATTCGCTCGACAGTTCGTGGCCGCCACGTGCAGCCTTGATGGGATCAATGTCGCCAATCAGATCGGCGATGGTTACGTCTGGAGTAGCAAGTTTTTCCACGTAGCGGTCGTCCGGCGTGAGATAGGAGATGGGCGTAGCATCCCCGAGGCGCGTGACTTCTTCGCGGCAACGCCGGCAGATGGGAGCGTAAGGAGTGTCATGAATTTCGCATCCAGCAAGATACGGCATGTGAGGATCGAGTAATGTCGTAAGCGCCCGCAGAATGCGGCTTTTGGCCTGACCGCGCAACCCCAGCAAAATAAAATTGTGGCGCGAAAGGATGGCGTTTACGATTTGGGGAACGACGGTGTCGTCGTAACCGACGATGCCGGGAAAAATACTGCTGTCATCGTCGCGCTGACGCAGACGCGCAATCAGGTTGTCGCGGAGTTCGTCTTTCACGCGGCGAGTGCGCAGACGTTCTTCGGAAAAAGCACTGCGGCGCAATTCGCCTAGTGTGCGCGGAAGACTCATGAGAACCCCCAGAGAAAATACTTTCTAGGATTATACGCGGTAAGATTGGGCTTCGCGCTTCGGTGGCCCGACTTCTGCAGAATCTCTCGATGCGAACGTATCGCCGAAAGCCGGTGCCACGCGTCAGTGAACGTGACCATTTCCCCCGGCCCTCTCCCGGACGCGTGCAGCACGATGAAGATTGGGAATAAGCGTTTCGAAATAAGCGATTAGCAAAGAAAGACGTCCGGGTTCAGAACGCAGTTCAAGCAGTTTTTGCTTGAAGTCCAAGTCGAGAGGTAATGAGCCAGCCAGAAAAAAAGACAAAGCAGACGGATCGGCGGCGGAAATATCCTGCGTAGCGTTAGCCATAGCCAGGAGTTCCGAATGCAATTGAATCGCGCGCGCGGTATCTTCCTGCGACGGCGCTCCCGGTTCGTCCTCGATCAAAATTACTTCGGCCCGTAGGAACGAACGTTCCTGGTTCAAACTCAGGACTTCAAAACGTTTGCGGCCTTCGGTGACGAGGCCGAGTCGGCCATCGGGATATTCTTTGATCACCGTAATAATTTCAGCGGTGCACCCCACCTCCGCGATACCTTGCTCAACTGCACGAATCACTCCGAAGCTTTGGTGCAGCGACAGGCATTCGCCAATCATTTCCTTATACCGCGGTTCGAAAATGTGCAGGGGCAGAGGGGTGCCGGGAAATAGAACGACGTCGAGCGGAAACAAAGGAATGAGTGCAGCCAAAAGAATCTCCGGCGGGTCAGTGCTATTCAATTCTACGCTAGATAAATGTTCGGCAAGCCGCCGGTTACACCGTCAAATTCCCGTTTGACATCGTCGACGCAGGAGAATAAAAGCACGTCATGGATCTTGCCGGAAAAATCGTGGTGGTCACAGGCGCTTCCATGGGAATTGGGGAAGCGATCGCAAAATCATTTGCCGATCATGGGGCGAGCGTAATCATGCTGTCTCGTGACGCGGGCCGGGTGGAGGCCGCGCGTGGCCGCGTCGGGCATGGTGAGCGAACTTTGGCGATGGCTTGCGACGTCCGGCACCGGGAAGAAATTGATCGCGCAATCGGGCTGACACTTCATCATTTCCAGAAAATTGATGTCTGGGTGAACAACGCCGGCCACGGACTGCTGGATTCCGTGGCGCAGATGGAAATGGCGGCCTGCCGCGAAATGTTTGAGACGAATTTATTTGGAGCGGTAGCGGCGATGCAGGCCGTGATCCCCGTGATGCGGCAGCAGGGCGGAGGAATGATCATCAACATATCGAGCGTGGCCGGCCACATACCCTTGCCATTTCATGCGGCTTACAGTGCAACCAAGTTCGCGTTGAACGCAATTGGCAAAGCTGCGGGTGTCGAGTTGAAAGGGGACGGGATTCACGTCCTCACAGTTTGTCCCGGATTCGTTCGGACCTCGTTCAGCAAGAATGTGGTGCGTGGCAACGAGTTGAAGCGGGTACGTCCAGAGTCAGTGAGAGGGATTACCGCTGAACGCGTGGCACGGGCGACGATGCAAGGATATTTGAAGCGAAAGAGGGAAGTGATTGTGCCGTGGACGATGTATGCGCCGCAGAAACTCTATCAACTTTTTCCGGGACTGGTGGAATGGGCCATGGGACGGATGGCGAAATAACGAAAGGCCAAAATCTAACCGCAGAATCACAGAGAGGATATCTATCCTAACTCTGCCAACATAGCTTCCATTTCAGATTGCGAATGAAGATTACCGGTGCGGCGGGCGGAAGCTATGCCATCGTTCAGCATGGTCTTGGCTTCTACGATGCGGTCCGCGCGGGCTAGTACTTGCGCCGCCATAAAGTAGCCGGCAGTGTAGTCAGGATTCGCCTGAAGCAGAATCGAGAATTCAGCCAGCGAACGATCCAGGTCACCTTGCTTGGAGTACTCCATTGCCAGTCCATAGCGGGCGAATGTGTCATTCGGATTCTGGGTCAGTATCTCGTTGAGGGCTGCAATGCGGTCCATAGATCAGTTCTCAGCTGTGATGAGGTTACTACAAAGCTCGCTGAACTTTTCGCACGCCATGATCTTCTGATTTGGCTTGCTTCTGTGCGGTGAGTAGAATGAGCAATCCTTAGATTTCATTAATTGTCAGGAGGCCGGCGGTGGCTTGTCCATTTTTTATGCCAATGGAGAAGTTAGAGAATGGGGCATGGCTGCATGCGGGACGACTGCCGCTGGGATGCGGCTGGAGTGGACACTGTGCGGCTCCAGGACATGAAGGCGAGGTTCCTTCATCAGAGGAATTGCAGGAGTTTTGCAATCTCGGTTACGCACACGGTTGTGCACGGTTGCCGCCTCTGCGGGTCTGGGATTCGGTGCGGTTTGGGGCTCGAACTATTTGCGGGGACGCGAATGTCGCGTCACTCGGTCGCATTCAAGTTCGCTACGTGTGCGAACGGGCGCATCGTCCCGTGGAGCACGGTGTACTCGTGTTTGATTCCATTAAAGCGCGTTGGGATCAGCAGCATCGCGATGCCCGCGTGCAGCGGATGGCGGAATGCTTTGTGGCCTCCTACCTTGCAAAAAGGAGAACTCAGGAAATTACTCAGGCAGCCGCGAGTTGAGCGGACATCGATTGCACATTGGTCGCACAACGGCCGCACGAAGCTAGAGACCAGGATCAGGACAAAGTCGGAAATAGGAAGAACCCAATATGAGGGACGAGATGCTGATGCCGCGGCCGGTCAGGGATTCGCAATCCGAGATGACCGAAATTGTTCTGCCCAACGATGCCAATCCACTTGCCGCGCTCTTAGGTGGCCGCTTGATGCACTGGATCGACTTGGCTGGAGCAATGGCCGCTCATCGTCATTCGCGGAGTCACGTGGTGACGGCTTCGGTAGATCATATCGATTTCCTCGTTCCAGTCCGAGTGGGAGATCTCGTGATCCTGCGGTCGTCAGTGAATCGTGTTTTTCACACCTCCATGGAAACAGGAGTGAAAGTCTTCGTGGAGAACTATATTGCTGATACAGCGCAGCACGTAGCCTCGGCCTACCTGACATTTGTGGCCATCGACGCCCAGGGAAATCACTTGAAAGTTCCCGCGGTGATTCCTGAAAACGAGGACCAGCAGCGGCGCTACGACGATGCGGGCCGGCGGCGCGAGATCCGGCGAGCTGAACTGGATCGGCGGCGCAAAGCGAAACGGTAATCCACAACTCTCGTGACCGGCGTCACATCTGGCCTTCGCGGAGTCGATAGTCTACTCTTTACGCGCAGTGGATTTTCTATGGATAGCGCTCTTCTAGTTCATCGCATTCACTTCGCCTTCACCATTACCTTCCACTATCTCTTTCCGCAGCTCACGATGGGCATGGCGCCGCTGATCGTGATTCTCAAAACGCTTGGCCTTCGCCGTAACGATGAGACCTATCATGAAGCGGCGCGTTTTTGGGCGAAGATTTTCGGCATCAACTTTCTGCTGGGCGTGGTGACCGGAATTCCGATGGAATTTCAGTTTGGCACGAACTGGTCGCACTTCTCCCGCTTTGCCGGAGGCGTGGTCGGGCAGACGCTGGCCATGGAAGGCGTTTTTTCTTTCTTCCTGGAGTCGGCGTTTTTGGGGCTGTTCCTGTACGGAGAAAAGCGGCTGAGCGCGCGGGCGCACTGGTGGTCGGCGATGGCGGTATTTCTGGGATCGTGGCTCTCGGGGTTCTTCATCATCGTCACGGATGCGTGGATGCAGCACCCCGTGGGCTATGCCAGGGCTGCGGACGGCTCGTTGCAGCTTGCCAGCTTCTGGGAACTGCTGCTCAATCCTTGGGCGTGGTGGCAGTATGCGCACAACATGAGCGGAGCCGTGATTACGGGTGCGATCGTGATGGCGTCAGTCGGCGCTTTTTATTTGCTGTGCGGAAAGTTCGAAGTGCATGGCCGGATTTTCGTGAGAGTGGGAGTGATCGCCGGATTGATCTTCAGCGTGTTGCAGTTGTTTCCCACCGGTGACGGCCAGGGACGGATGATTGCTCTGCATCAACCGGTTACGCTGGCGGCAATGGAAGCATTGTTCACGAGCCAACCCGGCGCGCCACTGGTGATACTCGGGCAACCGAATGTGGAAGAGCGCAAGATCGACAACCCGCTGGAAGTTCCCGAAGCGCTGAGCTTCTTGACTTATAAAGCATGGAAAGCCAATGTGCAGGGCCTCGATGCATTTCCTCCCGACCTGTGGCCGCAGAACGTTGCACTGCTCTATTACAGCTACCACATCATGGTTGGACTGGGGACGATCTTTATCGCCATCATGCTGGTGGCGGTGCTGCTGTTGTGGCGGGGCAAGCTATTTTCCGCGCACTGGATGCTCTGGATCCTGATGTTGGCTTTACCCTTTCCTTACATCGCTAACACCGCAGGATGGATGACTGCGGAGTTAGGCCGGCAGCCTTGGCTGGTTTACGGCTTGATGCGCACGGCGGACGGTTACTCGAAGATGGTGTCCGCGGGCAATGGCATGTTCACGCTGCTGGGCTTCTTCGGCATGTACACCGTGCTTGGTATCTTGTTTCTCTTTCTGGTGCGACGTGAGATTGAACATGGGCCGGTGGCCGACGTGAGTTCTCCGCGCTAGGAAACGGCAGTGTGTAAGGAGCACGATGGAAACCTTGTGGTTCATGATCGTCGCCGTGATGCTTGTGGCTTACGTGGTGCTGGACGGGTTTGATCTGGGTGCGGGCGCGATTTACCTGGGTGCTGGCAAGACGAGCGATGAGCGCCGAAAGATCCTGCGTGCCATCGGACCGGTGTGGGACGGCAATGAAGTCTGGCTGGTGGCGGCCGGTGGGACGCTTTACTTTGCCTTTCCATTGCTCTATGCGTCCAGCTTCAGCGGCTTCTATCTGCCGCTAATGATGGTGCTCTGGCTGCTGATGCTGCGCGGCATTGGCATCGAACTGCGCGCCCACGTGGAGAATCCCGTCTGGGTCGGCTTTTTCGATTGGATTTTCTGCGTTTCCAGCGTTCTGCTTGCGATCTTTTTCGGCACGGCTCTGGGAAACGTGGTTCGCGGTGTGCCTCTGGGAACCGATGGCTATTTCTTCGAACCGCTTTGGACCAATTTCAGGGTTGGGCCCAACACCGGAATTCTCGATTGGTACACCGTTCTCACCGGCGTAATCGCTTTGGTCGCGCTGACCGCGCACGGGTCGTTGTATGTCGCGGTGAAGACGGATGGCGAGTTGAATCAGCGCGTTCGCAGAGTAGCTTTAGGAGCGTGGCCACTCCAACTGATCTTGACGATCGTTGGCCTAGTGGCGACTTGCTATGTGCAGCCGACGGTTCTCGACAACTACAAGCATTATGCTGTCGGATATCTTATCCCCCTGGTTGGGTTTGGCAGTCTGGGCGTCATGTTCTATGCCATCCGCAAAGGGCAAGACAAGTTTGCTTTTGTGGGCTCGGCGTTTTATATCGTGGGGATGCTGGTGGGAGCGGCATTTGCTTTGTATCCCGTGGTGTTGCCAGCGAGCACCGATCCTGCCCACAGAAGCCTGACCATTTACAATACCGCCGCCGGCCGGCATGGGCTGAGCGTTGGCATCATGTGGTTGATTCCGGGGGTAATTCTAGCTGTCGGATACTTCGTCTTGTTGTTCCGCTTGTTCCGGGGAAAAGTGCGTTTGGAGGGGGAAGGATATTGAGATGATTTCTCCTCGTGATGCTTCTTTAGTTGCCGGGCTTCGCCCCTTCGGCTTCGCGGAGGGCAGGTTCAGGCTGGACAGCAGAGGCGGCTGTCGCTACGTGAGCATCGCCGGTCGCCTGTATAATTTAGTGTTCTAGTCATCCTGACTTTATCTTTGGAGTGTGATCCGTTGAACGCACATATGCCGTCTCATCCTGGGCAATCCCCGCCGGGGCCGCAACCGTTGCCGGGCGTTGATGCCATCATTGCCGTGGGTTCGGGCAAGGGCGGCGTGGGAAAAACCACGCTGTCGGTGAACCTGGCGGTTGCTCTCGCCAAGATGGGCCACAAAGTCGGGTTGCTCGATGCCGATGTCTACGGTCCGAACGTCCCGCTGATGCTGGGAATGAGCGGCCAGCCAAAGATGGCTGGGGAAAACCGCATCGAGCCCCTAGAGGCCTTCGGCGTAAAAGTTATCTCTGTGGGATTTCTCAATCCTGGGGACAAGCCTGTTATCTGGCGCGGTCCAATGTTGCACCAGATTGTGAAGCAGTTCCTGGGGATGGTGGAGTGGGGCCATCTCGATTATATGGTCGTCGATCTTCCGCCGGGCACGGGAGACATCGCGCTGTCCTTAGTTCAATCGGTGCCGCTAACGGGCGCCGTGGTGGTGTCGACGCCATCCGATGTTTCCTTGCAAGATGCGCGTAAGGCAATCGAAATGTTTCGGCAGATGAAGGTGGACATTATAGGTGTGGTCGAGAACATGAGCTATTTTGTATGTCCGCACTGCAATCACGAAATCGATATCTTCTCGCGTGGCGGAGCAGAGAGGATGGCGCAGCAATTCACCGTGCCATTCCTCGGAAACATCGAACTTGATTCCGAGGTGCGCAAGTCCGGCGATGGCGGAAAGCCCGTTGTGCTGGAAGGCGAGAACTCGCCGCACGCCAAGTCGATCTTCGCTTTTGCGCGGAAGGTGGCTGCGCGGGTGGTGGAGATTAAGGCGGCCGAGCCGGCCAGCGTGATTCAGATCCAGTAGGAGAAGTCTTCAAAACAGGACACGGGGAACACACAGGGTACGGCGCGTGTGACTCGGGCTTGTTTACGTTGTTCGCAGGTTTGAGAACCGCGCTAGACGCCAAGTGGCTTTGGTTTCCCCACCGTTCAGAACCAACTCCGCCATCATCTCCCCCAGCGCCGGCCCGTGCTTAAAGCCGTGCCCGGAGCCTCCGCCGAGGAGCCAGACATTGTCCATTCGAGGATGACGGTCCATGATGAAGTGACTGTCGGGAGTCTGCTCGTACTGGCAGACGCGGGTTTCGAGTAATGGCGCGTCTTTCATCGATGGGAACCGAAAAGCAAGATATTCTCGGACACGCTTCAGCGTTGCCTGGCTGACAAGACGCTCTCCGTCAGTGGGGTCAAAAAGTGAACCGCGCGTGTCATCGGCCACCTTAAATCCGCGTCGGCCGCTTCCCGGAATACCGTAGAAAAAGCGGTCGCCATGATCACCCCAGACTGGAAGGTGCGAATCCGTGAATCGCAAATCTCCAGACGGAGGTCCAAAGAAGAAAATATCCTGCTTGGTAGGACGGATGACGCTGCCCAAAGTTTTAGGGAAGAGCTTTCCCAGCCACGGTCCGCAGGCGAAGACGTAGCGATCGGCTTTGAGCCGCGAACCGTCCGAAAGCGTCAAGTATTTAAGGGGCGCATTTTCCAGTCCATCCGGTGAAACAGCAAGTTGCCGGTACGCGCCGCCTTCCAGAATGAACGCATCTAATACCGCCTGGCAGCTGGCGCGAGCGTCGAGATATCCGCATTCAGGCTCGAAGATTCCCCAGTGCACGTCGGAAAAGTTGACCTGCGGCCAGCGTTTCTTCATCTGTGCCGTGGACAATTCCTGAAACTTGATCCCAGCTTCGCGAAGTGGTTCCAGCGAGCCACGCTCAAAGGCATCGGCGTGGCTGCTCGCCATCCAGAGAACACCCGTGCGATGCAGAAACTGCCGCTTCCATCGACGTTCATACTTCTGCCAGAGTCTGAGTGCACGAGCAGCAGTGTCGCTGTAGGGCTGGTCAGGTCCGTAGGTCCCGCGCATAATGCGAGTTTCCCCGCCGGAAGACGCCCGTGAATTTCCCGGTCCCCACGCATCCAGCAAAGTGACCCGCGCTCCGCGTTCAAGCAGATGCAGGCAGGTCCACCCCCCGAAAGCTCCTGCCCCGATAACTGCGACATGTGGTTTTGCTTTCATTTCAAATGCTTGCCCGAGTCACTTGAGGATACGTTAGCGAGTCGAAGCACGAGAAGATGCGTTAATAGGTTCGGGCACCACCACTTGCGTCCTTGACAGGAAGATAGAGCGTTCCTAGAATCCCAGCAGGGAGCGCTGTTTGCGTCGCTAAGCTAAGTTTCTGCATCTAAATATAGTTAGCGATAATTGGCGGACCTGTGGGGGGAACCACCATTCGGTTTTGTAGAATGTCAGCCCGTCCCAGAAAATCCTGAATACAAATGCCATCTGATCCAAATATCGGCAAGCGGGAGCGGGAAGTTCTGACGGCTATCGTGGAAACATTTATTTCCACGGGTGAGCCAGTTGGTTCGCGCACCCTGTCGCGCTCCAACCGCGAAGGCCTGAGTGCGGCTACGATTCGCAATGTAATGGCCGATTTGTCGGATGCAGGATTCCTTGAGCAGCGCCACACTTCGTCAGGACGCGTGCCTACTACCGACGCTTATCGCTATTACGTCGAACAGATCAGCGGCACGGCGAAGCTCGCTCCGCAGGAAGAGAACATCATTTCCGACTCGCTCGCGGGTATCAGTGATGTGCAGGAGTTCATGGAGCGGACCTCGCGAGTCTTATCGCTGATTTCGCGAAACGTTGGCGTAACCGTAGCCACCAGCGGTGCCAAGAACGCGCTTGAGCATGTCTACTTCTCGCGATTAGGCGACCAGAAAGTGTTGGCAGTTTTGGTGACGCGATCCGGCCTGGTGCGCGACCGGGTACTGCGGCTCGATCTGCCGCAGGGGGAGCTGGACCTGGCCGCGCGCTACATTAATGAGAATTTTCGTGGTTGGACCATGGAATCCATGCGCGCCGAACTCTCCCGTCGCATCGAAAAGGAGCGCAGCGAGTACGACCGCCTCATGCACTCCATTGAGCAGCTCTACAAACAAGGCGCGCTCGCTGGAGAAACAGCGGAGCAAGTGGTCTTCGTGGATGGCACGGCCAACCTGGTGACGGGCGAGGAAGACCGCAAGCGCCTGCACGAAATTATGAAGACTCTAGAGGAGAAAGAGAAAATCGCAAAACTCCTTGGAGCCTATCTCGATGTGAAGCAAGAGGCGGTGCGAGTAGTGATCGGGTTGGATGATGAGCTCCCGTCGATGCAGAATTTTGTGCTGATTGGGGCTCCGGCGCGGTCGGGAAGCGATATGTTTGGATCGCTCGCAGTCATTGGGCCTACGCGCATGGATTATCAGCATACGATGACCGCTGTTTCCTACATCGCGCGCCTGTTTGACAAAATTCTGAATGAATCGGAGTAAGCGAGTTGTTTATGGGTAAATCAAATGGCAGGTCGGAAGCAGGTAGATCCCCGGTAGGAAGATCGGAATCAGAAAAAGCTGCGCTGGATCTGGATCATGAGTTGCCGGCAGCTTCCGGCGACGACGAAAACTCTTCTGCCGCGGTGGGAAGCGGGCAATCGTCCGCCCCGGATTCGGAATTGCAGAAGGTTACAGCGGAGCGCGATTCATTGCTCGACCGTTTGAGCCGGGCGCAGGCGGAATTCGAAAACGCGCGCCGCCGGGCCAGCAAAGAACAGCAGGACTATCGGGACTACGCGACTGCGGATGCAATCAAATCTTTGCTGCCCGTGGTTGACAGCCTGGAGCGCGCATTGCAGGTCAAATCGGATGCTGCAGAGTTACGGAGCGGGGTTGAATTGATCTACAAGCAATTGCAGGCCGCACTGTCCAAACTTTCGGTGAACGCGATCGCATCGAAGGGCGAACCCTTCGATCCTCGTTTTCATGAGGCGATCGAAATGGTGGAGACCAAGGATGCGCCCGATCATCAAGTTGTGGAGGAGTTGCAGCGCGGGTACAAGTTCAAAGACCGGCTGCTGCGGCCCGCGATGGTGAAGGTCGCCAAAAATCCTGGCAAGTAATTCCAATAGGTTTTATTTTCTCTCATAATCTTTCTCATCAGAAAGGCAGCTTATTCTGACCACAAATGCAAAACGCGATTATTACGAAATCTTGTCGGTGACTCGCACGGTCACCGATCAGGAATTGAAGAGCGCTTATCGCAAGCTTGCGATGCAATATCATCCGGACCGCAACCCGAACAATCCGGATGCGGAGGAGCGCTTTAAGGAAGTAACCGAGGCGTATGCGATTCTAGCGGACTCGGAAAAGCGCTCGCTCTATGATCGTTACGGCCATGCCGGAGTTGGGAATGCGGCGGGGGGTGGGGGTTTCGATGCGAGTGCGTTTCAGGATCTCGGCGATATTTTTGGCGAGTTCTTCGGTTTTGGAGATACTTTCGGGGGCGGCCGCCGCCGCAGCCGGGTCCAGCGCGGCGCGGATTTGCGTGAAGACTTAACCATCGAGTTCGAAGAGGCCGCATTCGGCACCGAAACACGCGTGATGGTCCGCCGTCACGAAGCTTGCGAGGAATGCCATGGCTCCGGAGCGGCGCCGGGTAAAGGCGCTACAACCTGCCGTTCGTGTGCAGGCCGGGGACAGGTGCGCTATCAGCAAGGCTTTTTCAGCATTGCGCGGACTTGTCCGTCCTGCCAGGGAACCGGCAACGTGATTACCGATCCCTGCCTCAAGTGCAAAGGCGAAGGCCGGATTCTTCGCCAGCGCTCGGTAGACGCGAAAATTCCAGCGGGTGTGGAAGATGGCACTCGCATCCGATTTACCGGCGGCGGCGAAGCCGGACCTTTCGGAGGCCCCGCCGGCGATCTCTACGTCGTTCTGCATGTGAAGGAACACCCATTTTTCGATCGAGAAGGAAACGATCTGCACTGCACTGTGCCCTTGTCGGTGACGCAAGCCGCAATGGGCACCGAAATTCGTGTGCCCACTCTTGAAGGTGAGCATCTGCTGAAAGTTCCTGAAGGAACGCAGCCGGCAACAACATTCCGCATCCGCAATAAGGGAATCCCCGTTCTTAATGGTCACGGCAAAGGAGATCTTTACGTGGAAGTGCGAGTGCAAATCCCCTCCAAATTGACCAAACGCCAGAAAGAATTGTTGCAGGAATTAGAGACCACGCAAAAGGTCGACAATCAGCCGATGATGCGGGCGCTGCTCGGCAAAGTAAAAGATATTTTCGGGTAGCGGTCGTTAGATTCTGGATTCGTTTCAGGATGTGCCTTCAGGCATATCGACAGCTCGGAACTCACGTGCGCCTTCTGGCGCTGCACTCCCATTCATGACCCGCCGCCGCTGGATTGCCGACGAAGTCTTTGGCGATCGCGCCGCGCTGCTCGGCGAGCACGCGAACCATTTGATCCGCGTCTTGCGCGCTCGTGTCGGACAGGATTTCGATATCGCGACCGGCGATTCCGTTCGCCGCGGACGAATCGTTTCTATAACCGGCGACCGTGTGGACTTCGACTTGGGCGAAGAAATTCCGGTTATCGAGACCATGCAACTCACTCTGCTGCTTGCCATCTTTAAGTTTGATCGCATGGAGTGGGCGATTGAGAAGTGTACGGAGCTTGGCGTCGTTCGCATCATCCCCGTAATCGCCCGGCGGACTAATTCCCATCTGGCCAGCGCTTCTGGCAAACGCGTCGAACGCTGGCAGCGTATCGCACAGCAAGCGGCCGAACAATCGCGGCGCTCGACACCACCTGAAATCTCCGAGCCTCTCAAGGTCGCGGATGCTGTTAATCTTGCAGCTGCCTTGCGCATCTTGCTGTCCGAATCAGAAAGTCAAACTCAACTGCGCGATACTGTGAAAGCCGATAGGACAAGCGGTGGGATCCTTCTGGCCGTAGGTCCTGAAGGCGGCTGGACCGAAGACGAATTGAAATTGTTCGAGCGGTGCGGATGGATCGCGGCCTCTCTGGGAAACACAATTCTCCGTGCGGAGACCGCCGCTATAGCTGCCACGGCGGTTGTCACTTCCGCTCTCTACTCGCCTTGACCACGCGATTCCAACTAAAAATAGTTTGGAAGGGCGAAGTTTCACCTGCTTACATCCGTTAGTCACTGACAGACGAACCGAGGTGGTATTCTGACCCGCAATGGCTGTCTTCAAATCGAAATCTCAAGCATCTCAGTTCCTTCCTGACGATCGCCAGCGCGAAGCCATCGAGCACGTTCGCGGACCGATGCTGGTGGTGGCCGGTGCGGGCACCGGGAAAACATCGGTCCTGATTCACCGCATCGCCCGCCTTGTTGAGCACGGACACGCCAAGCCTGACCAAATACTTGCCCTGACCTACACTGTGGCCGCCGCCGGAGAGATGCGTGACCGGGTTCGCGCACTACTCGGCCAGCAGATTCATTCGGCAACCTTCCATGATTACTGCTATGGTCTGCTGACCCGCGCTGCAAAAGAATTTGGCGTGCTGGATGAAAAAGATCTCTGGATTTATCTTCGCAAACGCATTCATGATCTTCATCTGCAACATTACGTCCGGGCGGCAAATGTTTCGCAGTTTCTCAACGATTTGCTGGCCTTCCTCAGCCGCTGCCACGACGAACTGGTAACGCCTGAAAAGTATGCGGCGTACCTTGCCCGTCTTGAACGTGGCGAATTGCCAGTCCCACGCGTCGCAAAGTCCAAGGACCAGCTCACCGACGCCGAAGTCATAGGACGCTGCCAGGAAATTGCTCGCGTTTTTGCCACAACCGAAGCCTGGCTCCGCGAAAAGAATCTGGGGACATTCGGCCACATGATCACGCGTGCTCACGATCTGCTGACCAGCGACGAAGGTCTCCTGGCTGCCGAGCGCGCCCGTTACCCGTTTATTCTGGTCGATGAATTTCAGGATGCCAACTTTGCCCAGATCAAGATTCTGTCGGCGCTCGCTGGAACCGATGCGAACATCTTCGGCGTGGGAGATCCCGATCAGGCGATTTATCGGTTTCGCGGAGCTTCAAGCGCCGCATTCCATCTCTTCCGCCGGAACTTTCCTCAGACCAGGCTGGTCGTGCTCGGCAAGAACCGCCGCTCGGTTACCTCGATTCTTCAATGTGCCTTCGCAGTAGTCGACAAAAATCCGCCAGTTTTCGCCGCGCAAGAGCGCGATACGCTTGCCTATCGCCGCACTCCTCTGAAGTCAGCACGCGAAGAAGACGCAAACAAGGAAGGGAAGCCCCTCCCGTCGTTTCCCGTGGAGGCAATTTCATTTGCCCCCAAGGAGGCCGAGGCTCCCGATGTAGTCCGCATCATCGAGGAAACGAAACGCCATTCGCGATGCAAATGGAAAGACTTCGGTATTCTCTATCGTTCTCACATCCAGCGCGATGAGGTTGTACAGGAACTGGCCGAGCATGAAATTCCATTTTCCATCGAGAACATGGATGTAAGCGATACAGCCGACGTGCGGGATTTATTCGCGTGTGTTGATGTCGTGGTGGACCTGGGATCTGATGCCAGTCTTTTTCGAGTGGCAGCTCTCCCCCAATTCAATGTCGATCCAGAACAACTGCGAGCTGCGTTGCGTACCATCGCGAAAGACTCGAAAGAAGGGGTAACAGTTCCGCTATCCTCAGCGTTGGATACAGTCGGGGGCGGCCACGCTGTGCTGGAGTGCGTGCTTCGCACTCGTGACCAGGTCGTGCGGAAGCAAGCCAAGACGCGAACCGCCCTTCGGATGATTGGAAAACAGTTCGGGCTTGACTTCAATTCCCCCGGATTGCAGGCAGCGCTGACGTTCGCCGCGGATTGGGAGAAGAAAGTAACGACCGAAACGGGTGAACTGGGGGAATGGATCGAGTACTTGAATTACTTCCGTGAAGCCGGCGGCGTGATTCCAATCGCTTCAAAGCCGGATGAAGACGCTGTTCGTCTAATGACTGCGCACGGCGCCAAGGGACTCGAATTCTCTCACGTCGTGCTCCTGCGGGCGACCAGTCCTTCATTCCCGTCTAGCTACAAAGAGCGATTGGTGGAGCTTCCTCGGGAACTGCGCGATCCGGATTCCGCATCCGGCGGCGATGATAAGACGCTGCATGATCAGGAAGAGCGTCGCCTTTTCTACGTCGCAATGACCCGAGCAAAGGATTCGCTGCATGTCTATGGCAAGCAGGGAATCGGCCGCGACAAGACTCCGGCAGGCTACATGCGCGAAATGATCGCAAATCCAGTTTTACAACCCTGGCTTAGATCACGGGTGGCGCTACCCTCACAACCCAAGTTGATCGAGATTGCCGCGGCCGCGGACGAAACTCATCCCGAAGGCTCCAGGTTGCCAGGCTGGCTCGCACTCCCTGCAATCGAAGGGCTGGACGCGCGTTTGAGCGCCTCGGCGGTCGAGACCTACGAGACCTGTCCTCTTCAATTCAAGTTCGAACGCGAGTGGAAGCTTTCGCGGCAGCTTCACGCCGCCCTGCAGTATGGTGCCGTAGTGCATCGTGTGCTCCGAACTTACTACGATTCCATCCGCCTCGGCCGGCCGAAAACCGATGACGAGTTGATAGCCCTATTTTGTGAAGGCCTGGCGGATTGCAAAATTCAGGATGAGTACCAGCGCGACTTGTATCTGAAGCAGGGACTTTCGCAGTTGCGGGAATTTCTGAAAGGGACTGCCACGACCCCCGTACCGGAAGTTCTGCACACAGAAGAATGGTTCGACGTCCAGATGGGAGCCACCAGGGTTGCCGGACGAATCGACCGAATGGATCGTGCCGGTGACGGCACCGTGACCATCGTAGATTACAAGACCGGCAAAGCCCGCCCGCAGGAGGATGCGGATGAGAGCCTGCAACTCTCCATCTACGCAATTGCTGCGCGTGAGAAATGGGGATACCGCGTGGGCGAGGTTGTGTTTCACAATCTTGAAGGCAACGTCCCGGTTGTTTCACGTCGTACTGATTTTCAATTGGATCAGGCGCGTGAGCGAGTGCATGACGCGGCGCAACATATTGCTTCGGGTAACTTCAATCCCAAACTTGGCTTTCACTGCAGCTTTTGCGCGTTTCGCGGATTATGTCCCGCCCGCGAAAAGCAGCTTCCTCGAGTTGCCCGCACCGTTTTGATAAGCTCCGAGTCGCCTACGGATTGAGCCATCGCAAGTCTTCCGCGCAAAAACTTAGGGGACGCTTTCGGCGTCCCCCTTTTTACTCCCTACTCAGTTCTTAATGCTTCTTTTTCTTCTTTGCCTTTTTCTTGGTTGCCATTGTTTCTATTCTCCCTTCCATTGTTCATGGAAAAATCTGCAACGCTCATCTGTTGCAACTAAATGAAGTATTCAGTTAATGAAAAATGAAGTCAAGAAAAAAATGAACACAATGTGGCATGTGGTGATGTACCAAAGTCACAGAGAGAACGATAGTCAAGAAGAAAATTTCAATTTCGTCTACTCAAAAGTTGTCGTGGGACGAATCGCAGTCGATGAAATCCTGCCGTCGATACGATTCGCAAAGATTCGGCGCCAAGGGAAAGACAATGGAACACCCAACCGGCTGGTCCCGGAGAAGTTCATCGTTTTCGTTTGCAGCGCATCTATAATGAGAGTGCGAAATCTTCGCGGGAGCATGATCAATGGCGGCTTTCGATGATGTTGTCATCATTTCTGGTTGTCGTACCGCAGTAGGAAAATTTCAGGGCAGCCTCTCCGATTTGAGTGCTCCACAGTTAGGCGCGCTGGTGGTGCGCGAGGCAGTGAAGCGCGCTGGATTGAACTCCGATCAGATTGACGAGTGCATCATGGGCAATGTCCTACCCGCCGGCCTCGGACAAAATCCGGCGCGACAGGCTGCAATCTTTGGCGGATTGTCTCCAGCCACAGGTGCCATGACAATAAACAAAGTTTGTGGCTCTGGATTGAAAGCTGTCGCTCTGGCGGCGCAAGCGGTGCAGACCGGAAACAGTTCCATTGTGGTTGCAGGCGGCATGGAGTCGATGACCAACGCTCCTTATTTGCTGCCGCAGGCGCGTAAGGGATATCGACTAGGCAACGGCAAGGTGATCGATTCCATGGTGCACGACGGCCTCTGGGACATTTACAACGACTATCACATGGGCGTCACCGGAGAGAATGTTGCTGAAAAGTACGGCATCACGCGCGAAGAGCAGGATGAGTTCGCCGTAAACTCACATCGCAAGGCTGTTGCAGCCTGGAAGGAATGCCGCTTCAAGTCGCAGATCGTGCCCGTGGAAATCCCTGCGAAGAAAAAAGGCGAAGCGCCAGTGCTCTTCGAGAGAGATGAATCTCCACGTGAGGATACGACGATTGAAGCACTGCGCTCACTGAAGCCTGCATTCAAGAAAGATGGAACTGTGACCGCCGGCAACGCTCCCGGAGTGAATGACGGGGCCGCGGCCGTTGTGGTAACGAGCGCGCAGCGAGCGAAAGACCTGGGCGCGCAGCCCATGGTTCGAATCGTTGCGCAGGCGACCAGCGGCGTCGAACCGAAATGGGTCATGATGGCGCCAGTCGACGCTGTTCGGAAAATCTGGGAAAAGACCGGCTGGAAAAAAGACGAGGTTGATCTCTACGAACTGAACGAGGCTTTCTCTGTGCAGGCCCTGGGGGTGATGCGGGAACTTGGTCTTGATCCGAACCGCGTCAACGTGAATGGCGGCGCCGTCGCCATCGGGCATCCGATCGGCGCCAGCGGTGCGCGCGTCCTGGTGACTTTGATCTATGAGATGACCCGCCGGAACGTGAAGCGTGGTATTGCCGCCCTGTGTCTCGGCGGAGGGAACGCCGTCGCCATGGCAGTGGAAAGAAACTGAGAGCCATCTAGCCTACTAGTTCACTGGTGACGCGGCGCGCAGTGTAACCGTGAACACCGCTCCTCCGCCCGGCGCATTGGCGGCTTCAATCGTCCCGTTGTGCTCTTTCATGACGGATTTGCAGATGCTAAGGCCAAGTCCGGTACCTCGCCCAGGTCGCTTCGTCGTATAGAAGGGATCGAAGATGCTGGCGAGGACATCTGCCGGAATTCCCGGACCATCATCCTGAAAGCTAGCCCAAACTGCTTCCCCGCTATTTCCCAGACGTATTCGCAGCGTTCCGCGGTCGCGCGTTTCGCGGATTGCCTGCTCGGCGTTCAGGATCAAATTCAGAAACACCTGCATTAATTGGTGCGGGTCCGCTTTCACGAAAGGCTGGTTCGGCTCGCGCAGAAAATCCACAGTAATGCTGTTCTTGCGCAGCGAATAGGAATGCAGATTGAGCGTACGCTCGACGATGTCTGCCATGTTTACCGGAGTTTTTCCTGGTGTGGGCGGAGTCGCGAAATAGGTAAGGTTGTGAACGATCTCAGCCGCCCTGCGGGCCTGCTGCTGCAAGATCCCAATCTGCTTGCGCGCGGCATCAGTGGTCTGGCTGTCCTGCAAGAGTTCGCTGACGCCTAAAATGCTGGTCAGCGGATTGTTCAGTTCGTGGGCAACGCCTCCGATCATCGCGCCCATCGCCGCCAAACGCTCGCTCTGGACGATTTGCTGCTCGAGTTTCCTTTCCGTCGTAATGTCGCGTACGGAAACGATGACGCCGGCGAGGGTCGCATCGGCGTCAACAAGCTTGCTGGCCGAAGCGCGCATCGTACGCCAGCTCCCATCGCGGTGCCGCGCACTGTACTCCGCCGATCCAAAACTCCGGTTGCCGGAGGCGACATCATGGTAAAGTGCCGCCAGTTCCGGCGAGTGGTCTTCCATTGCGGAGATTTTTTTGCCTAACAGATCATCGGATTCGTACCCAAGTAAGTCGCGCACGCGTGAACTCACAAAGGTGTAACGCTCCTGCAGATCGACAACCAGAATCAGATCGGGAAAACCCTCGAGCAGGTTCCGACGGAATTCTTCCTGCTGCAGCAGCTGCCTCTCGAGTTTGCGTCTTTCGGTGACGTCGACCAGCGTGCCTTGATAACGAATCAGCTTGCCTTTGGCGTCCCACACGGCGCGAGAGGATTCCAGAAAAGTCGCTGAAGTTCCATCTTGCTTTCGCAACGTAATCTCCCTCGTCCGCACTCCCCCGCCATCGGCCTCGGCCCGGCCCAGCACCGGTTGCTGTGCGGGATCGACGTTCAGCTGGCTGGCATCGAGAGCGAGCAACTCCTCTTTGGTCGCATAACCTAGAACGCGCACCAGCGCCGGATTGGCGTCCAGGAGTCTTCCCTCCGGGGTGCTGAAATAAGCGCCCTCCTGCAAAGTCTCAAACAGCTCGGTGAAGCGAAGCTCCTTCTCGTGCTGCCCCGTCACGTCCCGCCCGAGCACGCTCGCGCCAACCACTTCGCCGCCCTTGACGATCGCGTTCAGAACGCAATCGAAATAAAAAGGCCGGGAATTGTTTTTGAAGCGCACGCGCACCGTGCCAGTCCAGTGCCGCTTCTCGACGAAACGCACCAGACCAGCTTCCACTGTCTCGCGGGTTGGTTCTTCCACGAGGTCAAAAAATCTCTGTCCCACAATCGACGTATAGGGCAGTCCGGCCAGTTCACTTACACTTTTGTTGACCGTGCGCAACGTGCCGTCCAAAGATACTGCGCATGCGGCATCCTCGAAGGAATCGATCAATTCCTTGAAGTTGCGCTGCGAGCGCGCGATCAGTTCGTTAAGTTGGTCGAGTTGCTCTTCCGAAGGTGCAGCGCCAACATGCTGCTGCAAATCCTGAAGCAACAGTTTCAGTTGAACCACTTCCTGTCGCCGTCCATAGGCATAAACCGCCAGGAGCACGGACAAGACCAAGACGCCCACTGCCATCGGCCCTAAATGGTAGGGCAGGGCTTCCAGTCGTTCCCACGCCAGCACGGCAAAGCCCGCCGCCAGCACAACCATAAACAGAAGAATCCATCGCCATAGCTGCGATTCTTCGCGGTCCAGGTTCTGGGCAGGGCGGGATGGCCGTGGCGTACCGGGGGAGTCCTGAATCATAGGCAGTCACTCGGTTTCGCGTTCCCGAGAACGTCAAAACCGCTGATTTACTTAATGCGTAATTATACCGATGGCTGGGAACAACCGCTGTTGCTGTCGGAGAGTCTGCCATGTTTATAGACTCCTTCTACCTTCATTCTGGGAATAGACCGTCGGTTTGCCGCTTGAAACACTCGAAACCGCAAGTTTTCCTCAACATCCACCGGAACCTTGTGACATCCATCACATCCCGCGCTGCTATCGGTCGCGTAATGTGCGTATATTCCGGATCAGGGTCTTGGTGTGCCGACTTGCGGCATGAAGATGTCTCGCCCGGAGCACATGCTCTACAAGACCCTAAGCGCCGCAGTCTATGGCATTGACGCCAACATCATTCAGGTGGAAGTAGACTGTTCGGGCATCAAGACCGATCAGGACCACTTTCATACGGTGGGCTTGCCCGACGCCGCTGTTCGCGAAAGCCGCGACCGGGTGCGCGCCGCTCTGAAGAATTGCGGCTACGACATTCCGCCCACGCACATCACCATCAACCTCGCGCCGGCGGATATTAAGAAAGAGGGCTCGGGATTCGACCTTCCAATGGCCCTCGGAATTGTCGGGGCTTACGGCGGCCTCACCAAGAAAGAAATTTCCGATTGCCTTTTTGTAGGAGAGTTGTCGCTCGATGGCGGAGTGCGTGGCATTCGCGGAACATTGCCCATCGCTCTCGAAGCGCGCACCCGGAAAATTGCGCGACTGGTCGTTCCCGAGGCCAACGCCCGTGAGGCCGCCATGGTCGGCGGAGTGGATGTTTACCCCGTGCGTTCGCTTCTGGACGTGATCCACTTCGTGAACTCGGGTAACGGAATCCTCCCGCTGAAAGCGGATGGCGACGCACTGCTGCGCGAATCGCAGGACTTCCTGGTGGATTTCAAAGATGTCCGCGGCCAGCAAACCGCTAAGCGTGCCATCGAGGTCGCCTGCGCTGGCGGCCACAACATCCTGATGATCGGCCCGCCCGGCTCCGGCAAGACCATGCTGGCGAAACGCATGCCGACCATCCTGCCCCCCTTGACTTTCGAAGAAGCACTTGAGACGACCAAGATTCATAGTGTCGCCGGTGTGCTCGATCCGGGCAGCGGCCTCGTGGGCACGAGACCCTATCGCTCGCCTCATCACACTATCTCCGATGCAGGGTTGATTGGTGGAGGCGTCATTCCGCGTCCCGGAGAAGTTTCCCTCTCTCACAATGGCCTGCTGTTTCTCGACGAGTTGCCGGAGTTCCCCCGCAACGTTCTCGAAGTATTGCGCCAGCCGCTCGAAGATGGCTCAGTCACCATCGCCCGTGCCGCCATGGCCCTTACTTTCCCCGCTCGCTTTATGCTGGCGGCGGCCATGAATCCGTGTCCCTGCGGATTCCGCAATGACCGTACCCGCGAGTGTCAATGCACCACCCCAATGATCCAGCGCTACATCTCGAAAATCTCCGGCCCGCTGATGGATCGCATCGATATTCACATCGACGTTCCCGCCGTGAATTACAAAGAGATGCGTTCCACCAACGAACCGGAGGACTCCACGAAGATCCGCGACCGAGTCATTCGCACCCGGCAGATACAACTCGAACGTTTTGCCTCGTCGCGCCAAAAACTTTATTGCAATGCGCAGATGTCATCGCGCCACATTCGGGCCTTTTGTGAACTCTCCGCTGATTGTGAGCGTCTGCTTGAGCGTGCTATGACGCAGCAGGGTCTCAGCGCTCGGGCGCACGACCGCATCCTCAAAGTGGCGCGCACTGTTGCCGATATGGAACAGACAACGGCCATCGAACCCAAGCACATCGCCGAAGCCATCCAGTATCGGTCTCTCGACCGCACTTATTGGACGTAGAGCGTGCTGCCGCACATTTCGGTAATCGCGGGCCATCGAGGCACGAAAGAAACACTGTCCAATAAAAAAGAAGCCAGGGATTGCTCCCTGGCTTCTACAAAACTGCGACTGTATCAGTTAGTAGTTGACCGTCCCCATCAAACCATACGAGAGGCCGCTGCACTGTTGCAGATCCAAACCCAGCGACGAATCACACCAGTTTGCGTAAGTGAACCCGAAGTATGCCGAGTTCAAATACATCTGGAAGCTGGTTTCCCGTCCGCCATTTACGTTGTTGACTCTGTGAATGGCGTTGGAAACGAAGAAGCGTCCAGCACTGCAGCTTCCGTCTTGCGCGCCGTTCGTGCAGGCAGGTGTCATGTTGAACCAGTACCCACCCGGTCCAAGCACCAGCGGCGTACTCAAATTAATTGCCAGCGAGTACTCGTTCAGTCCCAGGAAATTGCGACCGGTCGAGGCCACTGTAATGTTGCCGCTTCCAGATGCAATGCTGGTGCCGCCGTTGCCATCCGTAACTCCGGTTCTGACGTCATACGTGGCCGTCAGAGGATTGAAGTTCGCGTCGGCCTGGACATTAAACAAGATTCCAGTCACGGTGACACTGTTCGAGGACTGTACATTGAAATTGCCGTAGGTGCTGCTGCCGGGGATGAGAACTGTGTTCTCATCCGACAAGCCGGCTGCATTTAGGCTGGAGAGTTCAAGGTCGCCGCCATAGAACAAGCACGGTGCGCAAAGCGCCGGCGGAATGCCCGCAGGCGCCGGCTTCATTCCCTCGTTAGCATTGCCCGCCAGATGTTGCGATGCCTTCGGCTTCTGGGCCGCGGCCGCGGAAAGAGTAAGCGTTACCACTAAAGCTGCTGCGAAAAGCGTCGTTTTCACTCGATTCCTCCTGTTCGATTTTTTCGCCATCTTATTCAGGATCGCCGGTTCTGCGATTTGCGCTGGACCGTTCTTTGCGATCTTCAGGGCACATCTGAATCAGCTTGCTATTCCGTTCCACGCAGGCCAAACGACATGCCGGCGCATTGAATCGAGTTGAACCCCGCTACGGACGCGTCGCACCAGTTCGCGAAGTCGAATCCGAAGAACGAGGAGTTCAAATACATCTGGTGAACAGGCTGCCAGGTGCCGTTGATTTGGTTGGCAAGGTTCGAGTTGGAAACAAATTGCCGGAAGACATTGCAGCTACCATCCAGTGTGTTGAGGCACTGCGGTTCAACGTTAAACCAATAGGTTCCCGGGGTAAGCGTTACCGTCGGAAATGAAACTTCAACGCTGTACTCATTCAGGCCCAGAAAGTTTCGTCCCGTTGCCTGCACAATTGCGTTGCCGCTGCCGGAAGCGAGACTCGTCCCGCCGTTGTTTTCTGAAACTCCGGTCCGAATGTCATAGGTTGCGGTTAGTGGATCGAAAGCAGCGTCGGCCTGGATGTTGAAGACGATGCCGTAAACGTGGCCGGTTACCCCGGCAGGAATCGTCACCGCGCCATAAGTGTAACCACCGCCCACAATCAGAAGCGTGTTCTCGTCTGACATGCCGGCAGCATTCGGGTTAGAGGTGCTGATGTCACCGCCGTAGAACAGGCACGGTCTGCACAAAGGGGGCGGAGTCGATGGAAAACCATTGGCTTGGGGAAGTTGTGCTGACGAATCGCCTGCACGATGAATCGATGGGGCGGGCTTCTGGGAGTTGGCTGCAACCGCTGAGAGGCTGAGCGCTGCCACTAACGCGAATGCGAAAAGCGTTGTTTTCACTATATTCCTCCTCTGGGTTTTTCTTTGCCGAGACAAGAAACCGATTTTGCGAAGCGCAAAATGGCTCGCCGAGTCTATGCCGGTGACCAAAGTAATACAATGGAGAATAAAGTACCTACGCTGTGGAAACTCTGCGCTGCGCAGCCGTTTTGGCGTGACAACGTTGCAAGATCCTGCGCACTCTGCTGCAATGCAGATCGACAGCATGAACTTTTATCGTCTCGAGTGTCGACTGCGATGTTCGACAGCAATCCCCAATCTACTTCATTGACCCTTCTGTTACAACATGTTATAAATGCCCGTTTTGCACTTGTTCGTTCGGAATGACCACGTACTTTCTCCGGACGCCGCGAGTGCAAAATCCGACGCGGCCAAGCTCCAAACACTCCGTAATAGGTTTTGCGGTGGAAGCGTGTTCGGAATTCCGGAGACTGAGGTTCCCGTAAGCCGTGCTGGGCGTGCTCGAACGGGAATTCTTCACCGGAAGGCTGTGCCTAAACACGTTTGTATATTCCTAAAACCGATTCATTGGAGGACTCATTATGCGCACCTGGCTCGCCACTGCTGCGTTCCAAGGACGCCGTGTGGTATCTGGTTTCCTGAATAAAACTTTCGCCGTGGCCACGCTGCTTACCGTCGGCGCCGCCACAGCTCTCGCTCAACCCGCTCCTGAAGCTGGCGGCGAAGCCGCTCTCAAGCTTCCTGATCTTTCCCAAGTCAGTTTCTTCAATGGAGGCATCGACGGTCATCGCCTACTGATGATCGGCATTCTGTTCTGCATCTTCGGGCTCGGCTTCGGCATGGTCATCTTTATGCGCCTTAAGAACCTGCCCGTGCACCGCTCCATGCGCGAAATCTCGGAGCTTATTTACGAGACCTGCAAAACCTATTTGGTTACGCAGGGCCGGTTCATCCTTCTCTTATGGGCCTTTATCGCTGTAATCATCCTGCTCTACTTCGGCGTGCTCGAACATATGGAAGCAATGCGCGTCGCCATCATTCTCGCCTTTAGTCTGGTCGGAATAGCGGGCAGCTACGGCGTCGCCTGGTTCGGGATTCGCGTAAACACCTTCGCCAACTCGCGTACCGCATTCGCGTCCTTGCCTGGCAAGCCATTCCCGGTCTACCAGATTCCGCTCGAGGCCGGTATGAGCATCGGGATGATGCTGATCAGCGTTGAACTACTGATCATGTTGATCATTCTTCTGTTCATCCCGGGTGACTACGCTGGCCCCTGTTTCATCGGATTCGCCATCGGCGAGTCTCTCGGAGCGGCTGCCCTTCGTATTGCCGGCGGAATTTTCACCAAGATCGCCGACATCGGCTCCGATCTCATGAAAATCGTCTTCAAGATTAAAGAGGACGATGCCCGCAACCCCGGCGTCATCGCCGATTGCACTGGCGACAACGCCGGCGATTCCGTCGGCCCGTCCGCCGATGGTTTCGAAACCTACGGCGTTACCGGAGTCGCCCTCATCACCTTCATTCTTCTCGGCGTGAAGAATCCGACAGTGCAAGTGCAGTTACTTGTCTGGATCTTTGTCATGCGCGTCATGATGCTGGTGGCCAGCGCAGTTTCCTACTTTCTGAACGCAGCCATTGCCAAAGCCCGCTTCGGCAACGCCGATGAAATGAATTTCGAAACGCCGCTGACCTCGCTGGTATGGCTTACCTCAATCGTCTCTATCGGTCTGACCTTCCTCGTCTCTTACTTCATCATTCCTGAGCTTGGCGGAGACGTCTCTCAGTGGTGGAAGCTGGCCGTAATTATTTCCTGCGGAACGCTCGCCGGAGCCCTCATTCCTGAGTTAGTGAAATCCTTCACCTCAACCGAATCGCGCCACGTAAGAGAAGTGGTGACGTCGGCGCAAGAAGGCGGCGCCTCACTCGGCATTCTTAGTGGCTTCGTCGCGGGAAATTTCTCGGGATACTACCTCGGCCTGTCGATGGTACTGCTGATGTCGATCGCCTACTACTTCAGCACCATGGGATTGGCGGCGGCCGCAACCATGCTGGCTCCCGCAGTTTTCGCCTTCGGCCTTGTCGCCTTTGGATTCCTGGGTATGGGTCCAGTTACGATCGCGGTAGACTCCTACGGCCCGGTAACGGATAACGCTCAATCCGTGTATGAACTTTCTCTGATCGAGCAGGTTCCAAACGTCGTAAGCGAAATCAAAAAAGACTTCAACATGTCGGTGAATTTCGAGCGTGCTAAACATCTGCTCGAAGCCAACGACGGCGCAGGCAACACGTTCAAAGCCACAGCGAAACCTGTCCTGATCGGAACTGCCGTAGTCGGAGCCACTACGATGATTTTCTCAATCATCATGGCCCTCACCAGTGGCCTCACAGAACACGTGGAGAAGCTCTCGCTGCTGCACGCTCCATTTTTCCTCGGCCTGATTACCGGCGGCGCCATGATTTACTGGTTCACCGGCGCATCCACGCAAGCCGTCACCACCGGCGCCTACCGCGCAGTCGAATACATTAAGGCCAACATCAAACTGGAAGGCGTTGAGAAAGCTTCCGTCGCCGACAGCAAGGCAGTGGTCGCCATCTGCACAAAATATGCGCAGAAGGGAATGTTGAATATCTTCATCGCAGTATTTTTCGGAACGCTCGCCTTCGCCTTCGTCGAACCGTTCTTCTTCGTTGGCTATCTCATTTCGATTGCGATCTTCGGTCTGTATCAGGCAATCTTCATGGCCAACGCCGGCGCCGCATGGGACAACGCCAAGAAGATCGTTGAAGTCGAAATGAAACAAAAGGGAACTCCGCTGCACGATGCCACCGTTATCGGTGACACCGTCGGCGACCCGTTCAAGGACACTTCGTCCGTCGCCCTGAATCCGGTCATCAAGTTCACCACGCTATTTGGACTATTGGCCGTGGAGCTGGCAGTGACTCTTACTCGCGACCAGGGCTCAACCATCACGAACGTCCTGGCGCTGGCGTTCTTCTTTGTCTCCTTCTTCTTCGTATACCGTTCCTTCTACGGCATGCGAATCAGGAGCGACAAACCCTAAGATGTCGTCGTTGGTCTATTGTTAGATCGCGGCTGTCAGCGCGCATAAAGTCGTCTTTCCAGCAATCAGAACGGCATCCGTGAATTCCGGATGCCGTTAACTTTTCGAAGTGTCCGGTCTCGGATGACAGCCTTTCGCAAGTCTTTACGTCTCGACCGCTGATAAACTGCTCTAGCGTGACCTCAACTCGAAAATCAGATCAAAAAATCCACTCTCCAGTATTCCTGGCGGACATCGGCCAGCTTCTCACTCTCAGGTCTCTCCTGGGTAAGCCAGGCCCGCGCCGTGGCCCGGATCTCAAAAATCTCGGCATCATCGAAAATGCAGCCGTCCTGTGCCTCGCCGGGAAAATCGTTTCCGTCGGCACGACCAAAGACGCCCTCCGCGACCCCTGGCTCAAAAAAAATAGGAAGAAAGTCATCGAGATCGACTGCGCTGGCAAAGTCGTTGTTCCTGGTTTTGTCGACTCTCATACTCATCCTGTTTTTGTAAGTCCGAGGCTTGTCGATTTCGAAAAGCGAATCGAGGGCGCCTCCTATGAAGAGATCGCCAAAGCGGGGGGCGGCATCCGTTCGAGCGTGGAAGGCGTCCGCAAAACAGGGAAGCGGGTTCTAGCGGATAAAGTTCTTACTGCGCTATGTGAGATGGCCGCGTGCGGCACAACTACGATGGAAGCCAAGTCAGGCTATGGATTGACAGTCGAATCCGAATTGAAGTCGCTGGAAGCAATCCGGGAAGCTGCTTCCCGCTGGCCGGGAACGGTAGTTGCCACTCTGTTGGGAGCGCACGTTGTCCCTAAAGAGTTTCAGGGCCGCTCACAAAACTATGTTGAGACCGTCTGTATAGAGATGATTCCTCAGGCGGCGAGGCGGAAGCTTGCCCAGTTCGTGGATGTTTTCTGCGACAAAGGAGCATTCACCGCAGCAGAAACAGAGCAGATTTTTGCGGCCGCTCAGGAGTACGGTTTAGGCGTGCGAGCGCATATGTGCCAGCTCTCCGAGACCATTTTGCGGCCATTCTTCCGCTTCAATCCGGCATCTTTTGATCATATGGATCATGTGAACGATGACGACATCTTACACTTGTCCAAACATGACACCATCGCCACACTGGTGCCGGGGGCGAATTATTTTTTGGGGATGAAGGATTACCCGCAGGCTCGAAAGCTGATTGATGCGGGCGTGCCCGTGGCTCTGGCCACGGATTACAACCCTGGCACTTCGCCGACATTGAGTATGCCGATGGCAATGTCGCTGGTATGCACGCAAATGAAGATGTCCCCGGCGGAAGCCATTACCTCCTCTACTATTAACGGAGCTTGGGCTCTGCGAGTCGCGAATAGCAAGGGTAGCATTGAGCCTGGCAAAGATGCTGATCTAGCCGTATTCGCGGTCGAAGATTACCGCGAAATTCCTTACTGGTTTGGAGCCAACCGGTGCGCGGTGACAATAGCGAACGGCACGGTTACGCACTCTGGTTGAACTTCAGTCAGCAATTTTTCGTTAGAGTGTGAAGGATAGCTGCGATTTTGTTGATAATGCGGCGAAAGCTGCGGCCGAAAATAAAAGTGCTTTTGTGACGAAGCGAATCTGTTGATTCCTCCGAGGAAACCTAATGAAACGAATTCTTACGATACTCAGTTTTACTCTGGCGACATTTTCCGTGGCCGTTGCGCAGCGCCTGCCCGAAGTGGCTTCTCCAGAAAACTACAAGCTGACATTCACTCCCGATCTTGAAAAGGCCAAGTTCGAGGGAGACGAGACGATTTCCCTTCGCGTGCTGAAGCCGACATCCGAGATTACGTTGAATGCGGTTGATATTGACTTTCACGACGTCACCATTACTAGCGGCGGAAACACGCAGAAGGCCAAGGTCACGCCTCAGAAAGAAAAAGAGATGGTCGTGCTCGCGGTCGAGAAGCCGCTGCCTTCGGGGCAGGCCACTGTACACATTACTTATACCGGCACCCTGAACGACGAAATGCGCGGTCTCTACCTGGGAAAAGATGACCATGGTCGCAGGTATGCCGCTTCGCAATTTGAAGCCACCGACGCCCGCCGCGCTTTCCCATCGTTTGATGAACCCGCTTACAAGGCGACCTTCGACATTACCGCTGTAGCCGACAAAGGCATGGTCGCAATCTCGAATTACAAAGTGGTTTCCGATACACCCGGCCCCGGTGACAAACACACGGTGCGTTTCGCCACCACCGCCAAGTTGTCTTCCTATCTGGCGGCGCTGGTCGTCGGCAAATTCGAATACATTGAGGGATCGGCGGACGGCATTCCGATCCGCATTTACAGTACCCCGGGCAAGAAAGAGATGGGAAAGTTTGCGCTGGAGTCGGCCGAGCACATCCTCAAGTACTACAACCAATATTTTGGAATTAAGTATCCCTACGGGAAATTGGACCTGGTCGGCATTCCCGATTTTTCGGCTGGCGCAATGGAAAACGCTGGCTGCATCACCTTTCGCGAAGTGATTCTTCTGATTGATGAGAAGCAGGGCTCGATTGATCTGAAAAAAACGATCGCCTCGGTGATTTCCCACGAGATGGCCCACATGTGGTTCGGCGACCTGGTAACGATGAAATGGTGGGACGATATTTGGCTTAACGAAGGCTTCGCTACCTGGATGTCGAGTAAGCCGCTGGAAAAGTGGAAGCCGGAATGGAATTACGATCTTGACGATGTGAGCGGCACAGGCGGGACTCTCAACACGGACTCGCTTGCCAGCACGCGTCCCATCCATCAGGCCGCAGAGACGCCGGCGCAGATTCAGGAATTATTTGACGGCATCGCCTACGGCAAAGCTGCGTCGGTGCTGCGCATGCTGGAAGCATATTTGGGCGAGGAGACTTTCCGCGCCGGCGTCAACGCCTATATGCAACAGCATCAGTATGCGAACTCCACTGCTGACGATTTTTGGGATACTCAAGCCAAAACTTCGAAGAAGCCCGTGGACCAGATCATGCCCACTTTTGTGAAGCAGGCGGGAGTCCCGATCATCAACGTGAAGTCGCAATGCTCTGGCGGGTCGACTGCGGTAATGCTGGATCAGCGCCGCTACTACTATGATCGCGAAAAGTTTCAAGCGCCGAGTGATCAGCTCTGGCAAGTTCCGCTGTGCATGAAGTCCTCAACCGGCGCGCAAAAGTGTGAGCTACTTACTAAAAGGGAACAAACCTTCACACTGCCGGGATGTTCAACATGGGTTCTGGCGAACGCCGGGGCTTCCGGATATTACCGTAGCGGCTACGGGGCAGACGCCGTGCGAGCCCTCGCCGGTGATGCCGAGAGCAAACTATCTCCCGCAGAGCGGATCGCTTTGCAAACCGACATCTGGGCCTCGGTGCGGGTGGGACGGGAGCCAGTGGGCGATTATCTAGCCTTTGTCCAAGGGCTCAGGAGCGAGCGCAACCGCGCAGTGCTGGAAGATGTTCTCGGACAATTGAACTACATTGGCCGATACCTCGTCACGGATAGTGACCGTGAATCCTATCGCCAGTGGTTGCGCCAAAACCTGACGCCAATACTGAAAGACGTCGGCGAAGAATCGAAGGCGGGGGAGAGCGACGAGCAAAGAACGCTGCGAGCTCGACTGTTCACCGCGCTGGGCTATGATGCACGTGACTCGGAGGTATTAGCGCACGCGCGTAAGATCGCAGAGCAGGTTCTCAACGATCCCTCTTCCGTGGATCGGGACATGGCGGCCGCAGCGCTTACGCTGGCGGCTGTGAATGGCGACGAGGCGCTCTATTCCCGGATGATGGCGGCGATGAAAAACCCCAAGTCTCCCGAAGAGTACTACATGTATTTATTCTCCCTTCCTCAATTCACCGATCCAAAACTCACGGAACGGACACTGGCCTACGCCGTCTCTCCGGAAGTTCGTTCCCAGGACGCGTTGCAATTAGTGTCCAATGTTTTGAATAATCCGGCCGGTGAAAAACTGGCATGGGACTTCGTTCTCTCGCATTGGGATGCGTTGCAAAAAGCCGGTGGCCCTTTCGCCAGCGCGCAGGTGGTTAATGCGACAAGTTCGTTTTGCGATGCCGGTATGCGCGATCAGGTAGTCGCCTTCTACGCAGCGCACAAGATTGAAGCTGCGGAGCGCACGTACAGGCAGTCCGTCGAGCGCATCAACAACTGCGTCGACCTGAAATCGCAACAGGAACCGCAGCTGGCGTCTTGGCTGGGACAACACAGCTCTACGGCTGGGGGACAATAGCTCGCATATCTAGCGCGGCAAACACACTCGGGTGGTGAACCAGTGTCTTCCGGCTGGCCCTCGGCGATGCCTTGCATCTTTATAGTTTCTAAAGAAGAACAATCGCGGCCTCGACGGTTGCCGAGATTGAGTGAACTCGCCGCCATTGCTATAATCAAGATCGTCCGCACGGGTTCGACAACGCAGTTCGTTCGGTTGGCAATCCTGCAACAATCTGTGTCGGGTGAACAATCCTCGCAGCCCGCGTTGCCTCGGCGGGTTTCGAAAACGTGGCCAGGTAGCTCAGGTGGTAGAGCGCAGCCCTGAAAAGGCTGGCGTCGGCGGTTCAACTCCGTCCCTGGCCACCACATTTCAAAGCACTTGTTCGGAATCCCTCGATTTTAGCTAGCCCACAATATGCCCACAAAACGAGGGTTTGCGCTAAACAACGAAGTTCGTTGCAGGCGCCTTCTCCATCCACGAACCCTTTAACAGTTGGGTCAGGAACATCCCCTGTGCCTCCAGCTTCGCCGGTGTGATGGCTTGGGCATAGACGTCCAGGGTGGTCTTGATGTTCGAATGACGGAGTAGTTCTTGCACGAGTTTTGGATCGTAGTTGTTGGCGACCAGGACCGATGCCAGCGTTCGCCGGAAAGTGTGAAAACCAAAAGCCCTGGGCGGTGCTACAACCCCAACCTTCATGGCCGCTGGCCGAAGATGATCGGACAAAAGCATGTTGGCTCGCGGTGGCTTCCTTCCCTTCAGCTTGAAAGAGGGGAACACGAGATCCTCTTCCTTGCTGTACGGCGTTTCCCGGCGCCAGTTGAGCAGATGTGCCGCGAGTACAGGATGCAGCGGAACGGGACGTTTTGACGCCTTCGACTTCGGTCGGCCGAATCTCCCGTAGACGTAAGCGCGTCGCACGTAAATGCATTGATTCTCTACGTCGATGTCCTTCCATTGCAGCGCGAGGATCTCGGAGATCCGTAGCGCTGTGGCTGCGGTGACCAACACCAGCGTACGCAGCATCAATTCCAGTTGGTTGATGATGGCGAAGGCTTGGGTCGGAGTCAAAATGATCGGGTCGAAGTCGCTGACGGTGGACTGGCGAACAAAGCGGATCGGATTCGCCTGTTCTGTCCGAGGCAGAAATCCGACACGCTGGGCGTGTTTGTAAACCAGACCGATGACCTGTCGGATCTTCGACCGGGTTTGGTTTTCGAGACCGCTCTTCCTTCCCAGCTCTTTCAGCCAGCTCTCTAGATCCAGCGGTTTGATCATCAAGGCTACCTGATCGCCCCAGCGTGGCAGAACCCACTTGCGGAGATAGCGGCGATAGGTTGCTGTCGTGGAATAAGCTTTCGGAGCTGATGCTTGGTTTTGATCTTCGGAGAGTTCTTCTTGAATGTAGTGACCCGCAATGTCGCTGAACGTCACGGGGCGGCCATTGTTGTTCGGAGCGGGGTGGTTGATTGGCAGGTAAAGCGACTTGACGAATTCGCGTGCAGCAGCGCGGGTCGGCAGCTCTTTTTGCGTTCCGATCACAATGGCGTGCTCGACCCTGTTGCCGTCGGCACGAGTGATGCGAAAACGAAGCCGCCAAACCTTGCCTCCCTTGCGACTCTCAAGACGCAGGCTTCCTTCTTGGTACCGTGTCCTTCCCATCGGGTATTACCTCCCTACGGAACGGCACGGACGACGAGAAGAGTTTACCTTGGCCTTCATCCACGCGTCCAACTCGGATAGTAGGAAACGCCAAGTCTTGCGGGCTCCTTCGCCGAAAGGGTGGGCTGGAATCGTTCCTTCGCGCGCTAGGCGCTGAACTGTGCCCAAATTGAGGTTAAGAAAGCTCGCCGCCTCATCCGAACTAACGTAGTGCTCGGGTTCAACCCGCGGAGGAGAGAGGATCGTACTCGTTAGCATTGACATTCGAGATCTCCTTTCCTTCTGAGCTAGTTTCAATCGCGGCAATTCCTGTGAGTACAATTCACCATTGATCACACCTGCTACGTAACCATTGTCGAAGCCGAGCACTGGGAACCGGGAGTTCCACCACTGCCCCCTCCGCTGGTCAAGTCTGTACGGGGCCAGCGATAGTCAACCAACTTGACCCCTTCCTGCCGCCGTGTCCAATAACTTCTCGTTATAACGTTATTCCTGCCGGTTATAACGAACGGCTCCACGCCGATCCGTCACATGACATTCTCGTTGACCAAGCCACTACCCGGATGCGGAGCTTATTGACTAGGCGGGGCTTACGGAAAGCAAGATCATTTGACGAAAGCGCTAGAAAATTCTTGAGGCGCGGTAAATCCAAGCCGTGTCCCGTGTGCTATTCAACTTCATCGTAGACGGTCTCCAAGATGCTGAGACCCTGTGGCGGCAATCGAAGACTTAGCGAAGTGACGATGGCTATGTCACTTCTTGCGAGATGGATAGAGCCTATTCATGTTGGCCTCGACTCTAAATTGACCGCCCGAAACACCCGGATGTTCCGAAGTTATTCCTCCCAGGAATAACGTTATAACGAGACATTATTGGACATCGTGATTGAGAGAGCTTAGTTTTTCGCCAAAAGCAGACGATTTGAGATATTGCCCGAGGTGCATATGCCACGTTGGTCCCAAGTCACCTTAGTCCACCAAATCCGGCGCCTTCTTCGGTCGAAGCGGGCGCGTCCAACCGCTGCTCTTCTTGCCCTCCTTCTTGTCATCCCTGTAGCCGCGCTGGCACAAGGTTCACCCTTCGACACCGGCTTTAACGCCATTCAAAGCCTTTTCACCGGCACCATTGCGAAGGTTGCGAGTTTGGTCGCCATCGTGATCGGCGGCTACGGCTTCGCACACGGCGAACCCGGTGCAAAGAAGGCGCTCGCCGGGGTTGCCGCAGGAACAGGTATTGCCGTTCTCGCAGTGAATGTACTGAGTTGGCTCTGGGGCGTATAGCGCCCTTCTAACCGTTCATCCTCAGGCGAGGAGCTTATGCCCGACAAAGCGCAGCAGAGGCATCGCACAAATCGAGTCTTCAAGAGCCTTCATAAGCCGCTCACCTATTTGGGCGTTGAGCGCACGCTCTTCTACTTCGTCTGCGTTGGCGCGGTGGGGGCTTTCAATCTCTTCAATTCCATCCTTGCGGGTATCGCCGTTTTCATTGGCGGCTTTGCCTTCGGCCATTGGGTAACGAACAGCGATCCGGCATTCCTCCGCATCCTCGCAAAGTCCGAACGCTTCAAGCTGCGTTATGACGCCGCGAAGCAGCAAGTTCCTCGCGTGGAGGTAGTGTGATGCTGCGTGTCGATAAAGTCATCAAGCCCTGGAAAGAGAGTGCGGCTCTCAACGACCACATCAACCTCTATGGCTTCTGGAACGAGACGGCCTTCCTCACCAAGAGCGGTGATCTCGGCATGATTCTCAGCGTTCCCGGCGTGGACTACGAAAGTCTTGACAGCTCCCAACAGGAGTATGCAGTGAAGAGGTTGGAGGCGGCGCTGAAAGCCTTTGGCCCAGGCTTTCATGTTTACCAATACCTCTTCAAATCGAACTGCCCCGACATACCGTTCGCAACATATGACGACCCGATTGTGGAAGCGGCGATCGACCAGCGGCGGAAGTTCTTTGAAGGAAAGCGCGAACATCTCTATCAAGTTGAGATTTTCTACTGCATCCTGCTTGAAGGCTCCCGGTCGAAGACCGGCGTCGGCACGGCGCTCGCTCGCCTGTTACGCGATCCAGAGGGCGCGATTGCCGAACTCAAATCGCAGTTCACTAACGACAGCATGAAGAAGTTCTTGCGTACGCATATCGAGCGCGATCTTCAACGCATCGACCAGCACGTGCACGCATTCGCTCGGCAACTCGTAGATTTCATGCAAATCGAGGTCTTGAATCAGCAGGCGCAGTTCCAGTTTTTTCGCCGCTTGCTCAATTATGACGACTGGCGTGTTGCCGGCAGACCGCAGTCCACACACTTTCTCGACTATCAGGTGGTCAACTCCGACATCGAAGCGGAACGCGATCATCTGCGGGTCGGCGATCACATTGTCCATGTACTGACGATGAAAGAGGCCATCACCGAAACGAGGCCCCTGGTACTAGGCGCGCTGTTGAAGATCCCCGCCAACTTCTATGTGGTCACCGAGTGGACGCCGCTCCCTGCGGACAAGGCCCGCAAAGAGGTGAACAAGCGCCGTCGCCACTTCAATATGTCAAAGACGGGATTCGTCTCGCAGATAGGCAGCGAGGCCACCAAGACGAACCCGCACGATGTGCTGGTGGACGAGTCCAAGCAGGCCGACATCGAAAATCTTGGTGATTGCCTTCGCACCCTGGGTGACGGTCAATCGCTCGGCGACTTCTCGCTCACGATTGTGCTGTATGGCCGGTCGCGAACGGAACTTGATCAGCTCGTGGCCGAGTTTACTGGCGTCTTCACCAACGCGGACGGCAATCTGTTTGTCGAAACCTACAACCAACTGAACGCTTATTTCGCCACTGTGCCAGGCAACTATGCGCTCAACCTTCGCAAGATGTATCTGCTGAACACGAACTATGCCGATCTGTCTTTTCTGTTTACGATTCTTCCCGGCGAGAAGACGAACGCGCATCTCGGCACGGAGTACTTGGCAGTCGTCGAAACCGACAACAGCACTCCCTACTTTCTCAACCTGCACACCCGCGATGTTGCCCATACCCTAATTCTCGGCATGACAGGCAGTGGCAAAGCCTTCCTCCGCAAATATGCGCCCCAGCGCCTGCCACCCAAACAAATGGAATTGTGTCTCTCCGCCTGAGTGTCAGCTAGGGAAACTGCCCCATCATTGGATTCGTATCGCGCGCAGGTTTCGGTACGCATGCTGCTAGAGCAGCACGGCTTCTCGGGCGTCGAACTGCTCGGCTCGAACATACCTGTTAAGCTATGAGCCAGCGCCCTCGCCTCTTGCAGCTAGCGATGGGCGGTGCGGCGGGTGACTGTTCCTCATTGCGTACAATGCCACTCTTGATCCGAACTTGGTGTCCCAGCGAACTCACTCGACGAACGCTTCCGCTGGCCTTCAGGCCACTGTGCCGTAAATGTGCCGCGGGGTTCACAAAGCCGCGAGTTTTTCGAGGTTTTTGAGGCACCTCGGAACCTTCCGTGCGAGCTTTTGTTGTGGGTAAACCATTGATTCATTTAGGTGGACAGCACTTTCTCTAGTACCGTGAAACCTGCCTTACAAGCAGAAGGTCGCAAGTTCGCTGAAAAGAATTGGATCCCGTGAAACACGAACAATATTGAAGTGGCACTTTCAGGGGGCAATAACAATTCCGATGGGTTTCTTTGAGTGCCTTGGGATGCTCATCATTCCGCGCAACTCCCTGAAATTCCGTTTATTGGTGGATTCGAATCCTTCCCTCTCCGCCACGCAGTCTGAACTGCAGAGAAAGTCGGCTCTTCTGCCTCCGAAATACGCGGAAATTGCCCGTATTTCGCGATTGTGCCGGGACAAACCGGACTGCAGAGAGCGGACCGTTCGGAACGTCGGGGCATCGCTTCACCCGCTTTTCTCTGAAGCCGCAGTGAGCAGTCCGACTTTCAAAAACTCCTGAGGCGAACGACGAGCGAATCACAAACCGAATGCCTTGCGAATCCTGGCTTGACAGATTCGAGGCTGCACGGCCTGCGATACTTCACCGAGTGGAGCTGTCATTGTCAGTGTTTTGAGTGACGCCTGTTAGCAACAGTTGCGTCTATCGAATCGAAGTCAGCGACGGAACGATCAAGCGAATCGCACATCACTGGAAAGGGATTTCGATCCTTCGCTCGTCGCGGAGACCCAAAAGAACGTCAAGTATTTATTGGAAATGATAGAAGCGGTTTTTCCGGAGCACTATAAAATCCTCGTGACATCAATTGGATCTTAACGACTTCCGGGCGTACGGTCGGGGGAATTCTAGCTCCGACAAGCATTCAAGCGTCGAATGGAAGGATTCGGAGCCATCGGCAGCGGTGTTTTGTGCACTGGCTGGAAATCCGCTGATCGCTACAAATATCGCCGGGCGCCGCGCGCGCCCGTTGACGCGCAGCATCACGGTGACATCGGTGGAACGTACGGTGCTCAACCTGAGCGGATACACGCCTTACCCCCCGGATCAAGGGCAACCCTTCCATAATCGGGACGCCGACTCGGTAAATTAGTCGCGGGAAACTGAGCACCAACCAGTGGGGCGGCGATCTCCGCAAGCGGCTATCTCATCAGGCGAGGTCTTCTCCGGGAAAGTCGGCCGGTTTCCGTCGCCCGAACCGCATCGCGCCGATTCCAGCAGCCACCCCTAGGGCCCGCGCCGAGCCCGACAACGCACACTAGACAAGCGGGGAGATTCGTCTGCCCCCGCCCGGATAATCAACGCAAGGTCGGACAAACAGCAAGCATGAAGCCCGCATTCCGCCATGCTGCTGGAATGGGCAATTTATCTTCTCCGTTGAACTTCGGTAATTAGCTCTTGCCCTTCTCCTATGCGACGCTTACACCGCGTAGGCCGAAAGAAGTTGTGAAAAATGTTGCAGCAGTCAGACCCGCCAATCACTGGAACCATTCTAGTTGCCGATGATCAAGAGGCAAATCGTGAGTTATTAGAGGAACTCCTCACCGCACAGGGAAGCAAGGTGATTACTGTGCCGGACGGCGCAGCTGCCCTTGAAGAACTCAGGAAAACTCAAGTCGACCTGGTACTTCTTGACGTCATGATGCCTCGCCTGAACGGGTTTGAGGCATGCCAGAGAATTAAGAATAACCCGGCAACGTATTTAATACCCGTCGTCCTGGTTACGGCACTCTCCGAAAAGCAGAACCGAATCGAAGGCATCAAAGCTGGAGCAGATGATTTTCTGACGCGCCCAGTGGATCGCATCGAACTGCTCACACGCGTACGATCCCTCTTGACCCTTAAACACCGCACCGACGAACTGGAGAAGCGTACTGCGCAGCTTATAGCTGCAAATGATGAATTGGAAGCCTTTTCCTACTCAGTTTCGCATGACCTCCGAGCGCCTCTGCGCCATATCAATGGAGATGCCGCCATGTTGATCAAGGAACATGGCCCTCAATTGGTGCCCGAGGCTCAACTCCGGCTGAAGCGCATTCAGGAAGGTACCCAGAAAATGGGCGGGATGATAGACGATCTGCTCAATCTGGCCCGGCTTGACCGTCGAAGCATGGATCTGAAGATGACGTCGTTGAATTCACTGGTTGAGAACGCTCTCCACGACCTTGAATCCGAAACCACCGACCGGAAGATCGACTGGCGTGTAGGGTCGCTGCCTTCTGTCAATTGCGATCCCGGACTGATCCAGCAGGTGTTCGCGAACCTTCTGTCCAATGCTGTCAAATATACACGCCGTCGTGAGCGAGCGGTCATTGAGATTGACCAATCAACAATCAACGGCCAACTTGTGCTTTTCGTTCGCGACAATGGCGCAGGATTCAATCCGAAATATTCCGACAAGCTTTTTGGAACATTTCAGCGGCTTCACACCGACCAAGAGTTTGAAGGCACCGGCGTGGGACTTGCCACGGTGCAGCGCATCGTCCGAAAGCACGGGGGCCGCATCTGGGCGGAAGCCGAGACTAACAAGGGAGCGACGTTTTTCTTCAGCCTAGGTGAAGCTGCGGCCATGAGTGCTGCAGTTAACCGACATGCATCCCGGAAATGAGCGAGGAACGATGGACGCTGGTTCCTGTGTGCCCGCTGCACTCATGTCGTAAATGCCAAAGGACCTCGCACCAATGCGATTGCGCAAAGTGCGCCGCGCTTAGCCGCGTGACATCTTCGCGTTCAAAGTAGCTCAATATTCACCCTGTGACAGGTATCCACGAGACTGATGATGCAGGCATACAACGTAGCGCGTGTTGCTCACTTGGAAGATTGGTCGGAGAATCGAGCTTTACGCTCGGCAGATTGCCCAGCACTACCCGATCTTCTTTATCCATCTCTCGACAGTTCCTCAATGAGCGCCGTGAATTTCGTGGGGATCCATTTCTGGTCCTGCTGCTTTCTCTGCGATGCCCCGCCAATTACCAGTTGCTAGGTCAACCATCGGAACCCACTCCAAGGAATTCCCAACGCTACTCATAATCAGAAACCACGTCTGCGCTATAAAGCGCATCTCCTTTTCACGCGAGTTTCCCACGCAACCTTTAGTAACTAGCGCTTGCCGTTCTTTCCATGCGACGCTTCCACAAAGAAAGAAGTGGTGAAAACTGTTACATCAGTCACATGAGGCAATCACGGGTACCGTTTTGGTCGCCGATGATCAAGCCGCAAACCGTGAGTTGTTAGAAGAACTCCTCACTGCACAGGGATGCAAAGTGATTGCTGTGCCGGACGGCGCAGCTGCGGTTGAACAACTCACCCGAACTCAAGTCGACTTGGTGCTTCTGGATGTGATGATGCCTCACCTGAATGGGTTTGAGGTATGCGAGAAAATCAAGAACAACCCAGATACATACTTGATTCCGGTGATCATGATTACGGCGCTTTCTGACAAGCAGGATCGGCTAGAGGGCATCAAGGTTGGAGCAGATGACTTTTTGACCCGTCCTGTGGACCGAACTGAACTGCTCGCTCGCGTAAGATCCCTCTTGAAGCTTAAGCAGCGGACGGACGAACTGGAGAGGGCCGAGTCGGTCCTGTTCTCGCTGGCGCGGAGCATTGAAGGCAAGGATCCCTACACGCATGGTCATTGTGAACGCCTGGCAGAGTATTCGGCTCGGCTGGGAGAGCAACTCGGGCTCTCGGAAGATCAAATTACCGCGCTGCGTCGTGGCGGAGTCGTACACGACGTGGGTAAAATTGCCGTTCCTGATGCAATTCTGCTGAAGCCTGGCCGTTTGACCCCCGACGAATGGACAATTATCCGCGAGCACTCCGTTGTTGGCGAGCGTATCTGCGCGCCATTGAAGTCTTTCCGTTTCGTGCTCCCCATCATTCGGCACCATCACGAGAAACTCGACGGATCTGGATACCCTGATGGACTTCGAGGCGATGCGATTCCTGTTACCGCGCGCGTGCTGCAAATTGTTGATGTTTACGATGCTCTGACCACCGACAGGCCTTATAAGAAGGCGTTTTCCGTCACCGATGCACTTCAAACAATGAAAGAAGAGGTCGCTAAAGGCTGGTGGGATCCGCATATCTTTGACCAATTCGAGCGGCTGGTCAGGATTGGCGCGGCAGACTTCTTATCGCGCGGTGCGGCCGCTGGGCGCTAGAAACCGGATAAGGACGCAAACACCAAGGCTGAAGCCCTCATGGATTCTACATACTTTACGCGGCGCTGAACTGCCGCTCTTTCCACGCTGCCGCATGCATTTCGCTACAGCACGCATTTTTGAGTTTTTCCGCTTAGTGGGTAAATTGAGGAGCCGCTATGAAGTGGTCGATTGAAAAGAAGACCGGCGCTGGTTTGGCGGCGGCCGGAGTGATTCTGCTACTGGTGGTCGGGCTGCTGTACCGGAATGGACGCAGCTTCATCGAAGCCAGCGAATGGGTGTCGCACACCCACGAAGTCCTGGCGGAGCTCGAAGCCACGCTTTCCGCCGTAGCCGAGGCGCAGGCCGCGACGGATGTTTACATCATTACGAGTCAAGAAGTCTTTCTGAAACCGTATCAGGTCGCGGGTCCAGCGCTCCGTGCTCACCTCGACCAAATCAAGTCGCTAACCTCTGATAACCCTTACCAGCAGCGCCGCCTTGCCATGCTGGAGGGCGCCGTTGCCGAAAAGCTCGATTCCCTTCAACAGAAGATCGACTTGCGGAAGCAAAAAGGATTTGAAGCGGCACAGCAACGTGTGGCAACGGGCATCGGCACCAAGCAGATGAACCGAGTCCGGGCAATCATTTCCGAGATGAAGCAGGAAGAGGAGGGTCTGCTAAAACGTCGAACTCTGGATTTCCAATCGAGTACTCGGAAAACTACCCTGACGTTTTCGTGCGTGATTTTCCTGGAGTTCCTACTGCTAGGCCTGATCTATTACGTGCTCCTGAGAGACATCAGGGCGCGAAGGCGGGCGGAGCAGTTGTTACAGGAGAGCGAAGAGCGGCACCGCAAATTGTTCGACAACAATCCCCATCCGACCTGGGTCTTTGACCGCGAGACGCTGCGATTTCTCGCAGTAAACGCCGCCGCGGTGCGCAAATACGGTTATTCCAGCGACGACTTCCTGAAGATGACGATCAAAGATATTCGCCCGCCTGAGGATGTTCCTGCCCTCCTCGACAGTGTCGGCCGCACCCGAGATGGAAATGAGAGCATCGGCATCTGGCAGCATCGCCGAAAAGACGGAACCAACATCGATGTGGAGATTACCTCTTACGCTCTGAGCTTTGCGGACCGGGCTGCGGAAGTGGTCGTCGCGGTTGACGTCACTCAGAGAAAGCGGGATGAAGCAGAAAAGCGCAAATTCGTTGACAAGTTAGCCGCCAGCAATCAAGAACTGGAGCTTCGTAATCGCGAGGTCGAACACGCCACTCGGCTAAAAAGCAAGTTTCTCGCCAGTATGAGCCACGAGTTGCGAACCCCACTCAATGCGATTGTGGGCTTTTCGGATCTCCTGGCTGACGAGACCCCGGGCGAACTCAATATTAAGCAGAAGCGTTTCATTAACCACATTAAACAGGGCTCTGCACATCTGTTGCAGTTGATCAATGACATTCTCGATCTCTCGAAAATCGAAGCCGGACAGCTCGAACTCCGGTGCGAAGATTTCCAGCTCAAGGATGCTTTGCCGGAGGTCCTCTCCACCATCCGTCCACTAGCGATGATAAAGAATATCCAGGTTCAGCATAAGCTTAAGATGGATCTTTCGGTGCATGCCGATCGAGTCCGTTTTAAGCAAGTTCTCTATAACCTGCTGAGCAACGCGGTCAAGTTCACGCCAAAGGACGGCCGAATCGACATCGACTGCGTTGAAAAAGGGAACGAGGTTTGTATATCGGTAGCCGATACTGGGATCGGTATCCGAGCTGAGGACCAGGCGGTCGTTTTTGAGGAATTCCGCCAGGTTGAGGGAAACACCGACACTGCCAATGAGGGCACGGGATTGGGACTGGCGATCACGAAGCGTCTGGTCGAACAACAAGGCGGAAAGATCTCATTGGATAGCGAACCGGGGAAAGGCAGCCGATTTACTTTTACTCTGCCCATGGGATCTGGAACATCCTCGGAAAGTCTCCCGTTCAACGGCCCAGCCTCTCCTAACGTCGTGGCCGCTGGAGGTGGTGGAAAACCACTCATTCTGGTCGTGGACGATGAGGTTCCCGCCCGGGAACTCATAGCCAGCTACCTGGAGTCGGAGTATCGAATTGTGATGGCGGAGTCGGGGGCTGAAGTCGTCCAGAAAGCTCGACAGCTACGCCCTGATGCGATCACCTTGGATGTATTGATGCCAGGGGGAAACGGTTTTGAGACCCTGGTAGCGCTGCGAAAGACGCCTGAGACGGCAAACATCCCGATCATTATCGTTTCCATCGTAGACCAAAAGCAGGTGGGCTTTGCTTTGGGTGCGGCAGACTATCTCGTCAAGCCCATTCGCAAACCGGTCCTCCTGGAAACCATTCGCAAGCATGTGCCGCTTCAGACCGATGATGATGCAGCTATTCTACTCGTCGACGATGACCCCAAGACTCTGGAGTTGTTGGAGGAGACCTTGCGGTCCGCCGGATACGAGACTCAAAGCGTGCAAAGCGGGGCGAGAGCGCTGGAAGTGCTCTCTTCCAAGCTAGTAAGTGCAGTTCTGCTTGATCTGCTAATGCCGGGGATGGACGGTTTTGAGGTCATCCGACATGTGCGAGAACAAGCGACTTTGAAAGAACTACCCATTCTTGTCATGACTGCTAAGACTCTGGAACAAGAGGAGATCGCTTTGCTCAGTCGCGAGACGCAGGCGCTGTTTCAAAAGAATGGTTCGTGGCGACAACAGCTCATGATCGAGGTTGGAAGGGTTGTTCAGGGCCGCAAGCGGGCAAAATCTGCGGGGCAGCCATGACCAAAATCCTCATTGCCGAAGACAATGCCGTTAACCGCGAACTGCTTCGTGAGTTGCTTGAGATGCGTGGATACACAGTGGTGGAAGCGTGTGACGGCGACGAAGCGCTTCGCATGATCGAACAGACTCAACCGGACCTACTGCTGCTTGACATCGGCATGCCGGTACTGGACGGGTTTGCGGTTGTGCGCAAAATTCGCGAAAACCCTCACCTGGCCTCACTGCCGGTAGTGGCAGTTACCGCGTATGCCATGCAGGGCGACAGGGAAAGAATCTTGAACTCAAACTTTGATGGCTACCTGTCGAAACCGGTCAATTCGCGTTCACTTGCTGAAGAGCTCGACCGCCTTCTAATCAAGCGAGTGAATCAAGACCTATCTCAGAGTCAAGCGTCTGGAAGTCGCGGCAAGGCGCAGGCAGCGCGCGAAGGCTAGAGGGAGAACCGCCGTCTTCTAGTCTTTTTCGACGTCCGCTATGTATTCCCGGATCGACTGCTGAGCTTCTGCACTTAAGGTGGTGAACTGGATTCCTTGGCGTTTCTCACCCACCCAGGCCACTGTGCCTATTACGTCGATGGGAATCCCCGAAGCGGGGAACCGAAAAAGCAATCGCACCTTGTCCTTGGACTGCAAGTCACTAGCTTCCAGCTGCATCCCGCCTTCGCTGAGGTTCCAGGCTATCCCGCGTAGGGTTCGAGAACCCACAGTGCAAATCACCTCGGTTTGTAATGGAACGCGGGTATTTCTGCGTCGATTCTCCAACATTCCACCAATCACAGTCCGGAACAAGGTACTTAGCTTTTGTCTGTCTACAGGCTTCTGAAGGAAAAAAGTTGCTCCAATGGCAAATGCTTCTTGCATGGTTTGTCTTTCATCCCGCCCGGTAACAATGATAATCGGGGTCGATTTATTCCAGGACGACTTGCGGATCAAGCGGGCAAGGTCGAAGCCATTTAGCTTTGGCATTTCCAGGTCCAGGAAAATACCGTCAAACTTCTCCTGATTGACCATGCCAACCGCTTTCTCGCTGTCGCTGACCGGACGCACCGCCGCTTTCAAAGACGTGAAAACCTCGGCCATTAGCTCCAGGCTTGCGAGGTTATCTTCTACGATAAGGAGTTTCAGCGGTGTCATAAATCATTCCCTTCTCATCGAGTTTTGCCCACCATCACACGTCGCACGTCATGTCACGTCAGCACGGTTTTGAGCTGGCGAATAATTGCTGATAACAACATCAAATTAATTGACAGGTGACCGCTCCCTAAGCGCCGCCGGTTTGCCAAGCCCATTTGGCCTTGCAATCGGCGGACCGGGAAAGTTTCTCACACCTTGGCGTCCGTCGTATTCGGCTCCGGGCATCCGCACCTGGAAGTTCGGAGTCACCAGTGTGAATGAATCCCAACGCTGAATGCGCCAGGCATTGGAAATGGCAGGCGCTCGCTCGAGGACCAGGTGTTCGCGCCCTTCCTGCTTGAGGTAATAGCTGATGGCTAGCCCCGCCTGGCCACCACCGACGATGATCGTTTCAATAAATTCAGGCACTTCGAAATCCTTTCTTTAAGACAAGTTCTCAACGGTCGCCTCGCGGCAAGAGAAGCTACCAAGGCAGCGCGGACTCACATTCCGGGATTAGCAATGGCGGATCGGACACGTCGTCGAAGCGGATTGCGGTTCGATTTGGAGGAAGAACTTCTTTCCTGAGAATCGGATCTCAAGCAACCTCCGGCCTCCGTTGCCGTCGGTGTCCAGTATTGCCGCATCTTCTCTGAGCGGCTGGTCCAGCGGTATCACTTTGGCGGGTACCGTGGCTTTGACTCTGTTGTGCCGCTTGATTTTCAGTTCTACATCAGGGCCAGGGCCCTCCCATTGCACTGTGTACTCGCCAGCGGGCAGTTGCGTTGTTCCGGCCATAGTCGTTGACTGAACGTGCAAGGACCCTTTGTCAGCGGCGAACGCAGTGGTTGCGAACAACATCGCGAAACTCATCAGCGCATATGTGATTCTTCCTGCTCTTCTCATGAAATCTCCATTTCCGTGAACTTGCGGCCGAGAGTTAAACAAATTCAGCCGCTCGCAGGTAAAGACACGTCCCGGCGTTTCTTATTCCGGTGCTATGAGTTTTTGGTGAAAGCAGCGCTATCGCCGAGTCGCACGGTGTGCGGCCTGATATCGCCGAGCAGTTATCCCTGCACGCTGAATGCCGCTCGATTGAACGCGACATCACCTTTGGAACGCACCTTCGATATGGCCCCGAACTGTCCCCTGATTCGCGCCAGACTCAACGTCTCATCGCAGCCCTGGGCATTGCGATGCCCTTGGCGACCAACTGGCAGGGCTCTGAGAAGGCGGCGTACTATCAGCGCTTTTTGTTGTCCCTTGATCCGCGCTTTCACGATGAAGTGCACAATGCAGCGCGTACACGGCTTCTGCGCAAGCTATTGGCTCTCACAGCGAACGGCTAGCTTGATCAAATCTGCGTGGGTGGTGGGGCGTCAGCTCGGGATAACCTTCGCGTGCTCCCTAGCCTTCTCCATCCGTGAGCATCTCCTACAACCAAATTGCATAGCGAAGCGCGGAGCGCCTCGCTGTGCTTGTTCAGTTCGAATACGCCATTTCGCCGCGACTTGGGCGGGTCCGTGCGTCAGAGTAAGCGGCTACTTCGCCACTGACGCGCCGTGACTCGCGACCTGCTTCCATTCGCCGCCCATCTTGACGAAAGTGTCCGTGCCGATGATAGTGTGCGCGCGATGTTCGCCCTTGAACAGAATGTCATAGGTGTCCTTGTACGTCGCCACCGCCGTATTGCCGTACACGCGCACCTTGAGTTCAGAAAGGTTCTCGCTGTTTGTCTTGAAGTCATTTGCGTCGGCCATAAGTTTCATGACTTCGGCTTTGGTGTAAAAGGTTCCGTCGCTGTCGCCCCTAGTCCAGTCCTCAGCCAGAGCTTTCTGGTAAAAGGCTGTATCGCCGGCCAAGTCAGCTTTGACGGCATCATTTTCCAAGTTTGTGATGGTCGCAACGACATCAGCGTTGGTCCCAGTTTGCGCTCGGGTCACGCCCAGCCCTGCGAAGAGGGCGATAACAAAAAATGAAATCCACAACACGGGGTTCTTTGCATTCATAGTTGTTCTCCTTTTTCCTCACGAGGATCTATTTTCATAACAGTGGCTCAGTAAACTGTTCACTAGTCAACTATGTAGACGCACTTCGCCGCCTTTGGATTCAAACTTTCTTGAGTCACTGGGAGCTAGCTGCGGGGAGGTACGTCGTCGAAGGTTGTTCGCCTCGCGCGAGTTCCAGCAAACGGATCAGTTCTTCGATCTCGGATTCATCCAGCTGATGCAACGCTTGGTTTACCTTGCTCCTAACGGGGGTGTCGAGTTCGCGCAAGAGATCGAGCCCAGGCTTGGTGAGGAAACAAAGAACTTGTCGGCGGTTATCGGAAGGGCGTTCCCGCCGCACGAGCTTTTTCGCTTCCAGCCGATCCAGCAAGCGGGTTATACCCGGTGCCTGTTCGATCATCCTCTCTGCGATGTCCAGTGTCGGAAGCCCCCCCAGACCTGCGCCTCGCAGGATGCGCAGGACGTTGTATTGCTGCGAGGTGATGCCCTGTTGATCGAACACCGGCGAACAAAAACGGCCCAAATAATTGGCGGCGCGCAGAATGCTTACTACTGCGTCTTGCT
>JAOAPI010000109.1 GCA_025462865.1 Candidatus Sulfotelmatobacter sp.
ACGCTGATACTGGCAAGATGAACTGGCATTTCCAGTTCACCCGGCACGATGAGCATGATTGGGATGCGACGCAGGTTCCGGTAATAATCGATGCCGCTGGCAAGCATCTGATCGCGCAAGCTAACCGCAACGGATTCTTTTACGCGATCGATCGTTCGACCGGGAAACTGATTTCAGCGAATGCCTACGGCAAAGTTACGTGGAGCGATAGCAAAGATTCTGAAGGCCGCCCGGTTGCCAAGAAGGACGCGGCGCCTACCCTCGAAGGTCACACGGTGTGTCCCGGAGCGCTGGGGACCACCAACTTCATGGCGCCGGCCTACAATCCGAAAACGGCGCTCTTCTATGTCACGGCCCGCGATCAGTGCGATATTTTCAGCACGGCGCCGCAACCCTATGAGGCCGGTCATGCCTATTACGGCAGCGCATATTTTCCGTCGGAAGAGGCGGAGCCGTATCGAGGATTTCTAAAGGCCATCGATCCCGCGACCGGAGAGATTAAGTGGAAGTTTGAGCATACGTCGCCGACATGGTCGGGCGTGCTGTCAACCGCGGGAGGGCTGGTGTTCACCGGCGATGCCGAAGGAAACTTTATCGCACTCGATGCGGCCACCGGCAAGGCCCTCTGGCACTTTCAAATGGGCGGTGCCGTCTACGCCGCGCCCATTGCCTTCGCTGTTGACGGAAAACAATACGTAGCTATTGCCGCGGGCAGCGCCTTGTATGCGTTCGGACTGCCATAACAAATCCATCAGAATCGCACGACGATGCCGGTAGAAAATCTCAAATTGTTTTCGTGAGTTGAAAGACCCTGGAACCGGCCTGGACCAAACGCGCCTCCGTACAATGAGTTCAGATCCAGCGTGGTGCGGAAATAGTCCAATTGCCCCAGCCGCAGCGCAAAATGCCGCGATAGGTTGTAATCCACTCCGCCTCCAAAAACGACCGCGAAGCTGGTGTAAGCGCTGTCGAAGGAAGTCACGGGAGACGATGTGCCGGTGATGGTACTCGCGTTCAAGTGTGCTCGGTCCCAACCAAACAGAGCATGCGCAAACGGTGTGATTCTTGCTTTGGCTCGGTAAGAAATCACTGGACCCGCGAGGAATGAATACTCGTTCATGCTTGGCAATCCGGAAACACCGCTCGACGCGGTGAATGGCGTTCCGTACTGGCCGCCAAAGTCGGCGACAACCCCGATCCAACGGTCGAAGTTGTACTGTACCTCCGCATTCCAACCATTAAAGCTCGATCCCAGCCCCAGCGTGCCCGGATTCTGGCGCAGATTCAGGTCCAACGTCGAGGTCGTCAGTCCTCCCGTACCTGTATGCATAAAGGAATAACCTCCGAACACTTGCACTTTGGGAACTGAGTCTTGACCAGATGCCAAAGAACCGGTAAGGCCAATCAAAAAAATTACTGCGGCAGAAAAACGAACCATTTCCACTCTCCCTTTCGAGTTGTGCGCACCATCCCTGCAGGTCACAGCAAAGTCGCAGCGCCTTCAGATCGATGTTGTTATGTATGAAGCAGATGAGAGTCGTATCCGTCCAGACGAGTTGCACTTCACCGGGTAAATCTAAGTAAAGCTTTGTTAAGATTTCGGAAGCGGCAAGAGCGATTCAACGAACTCGTCTGAAAAAATCAAATTTTCCGATCTTTACCGCTAAGACTTTTAACCTCCCGTTAACCCTCCCGTAACTTGGCCTTTACATAGCCTCTCTACTCTCGCGGTGTTAACAAATCACACTTTCCGCAGACGGCCTACGGCACTCGGGCACGCAGGCTTCGCACTTGAGTACGAGTTCAAATCCCTGGAGGTAATCGATGCGCTCCATTTCCTGTTTCCTTTTCTTCACTCTCTTGATCTCAGTTATGAGTGCTGCAGCGCAAAGCGATCGAGGTACGATCGCTGGGACGGTCAAGGATTCTACGGGGGCCGTGTTGCCCGGAGCGCGCGTCGAACTGCAGCAAAAGGGGCCGTCGGCGGTATCGGACGGACAAGGTCAGTTCCTCATCTCAAACCTTGCCGCAGGTGACTACGCGGTCGTGGTCTCGTATGTAGGATTTTCCACATTCACCACCACCGCGAAGGTTGCGGCCGGCCAGATCGTTCAACTTGACGCCGTTCTGAAGGTTGAGTCCGCGAGTCAAGTCGTCACGGTTAGCGGAGACCGTCAACTGGGCGAGGTGGAAGCCATCAACATCGAGCGTACGGCGGACAATATCGTCCAGGTGCTGCCCTCGCAGGTCATCACCAGCCTGCCGAACACTAATATTGCGGACGCCGTCGGCCGTCTCCCCAGTGTCTCTCTGGAGCGCGACGAAGGAGAAGGGAAGTACGTTCAGATTCGCGGGACTGAACCGCGCTTGAGCAATCTGACAATCAACGGCATCAATGTACCTTCTCCGGAAGGGAACGTTCGCAATATCAAGATGGACATCATTCCCTCCAGCATCGTTGACCGCATCGAGGTGAATAAGACTCTTTCCGCAAATCAGGATGGCGATGCGATTGGCGGCTCGGTCAACCTCGTGACCAAGACAGCCAGCGAACGGCCGACTCTCGACCTCGAAGGCCAGGGCGGCTACACGAACATCATCGGCGGACGCTGGCTGGATGCGTTCAACGGCACGCTCGGACAACGCGCCGGTACTCGCAAGCAATGGGGATTTTTGCTGGGCGGCACGTACGACTGGAACGGCCGCGGCATCAATGATCTTGAGCCTGCTCCTGGCGTTACAAGCCTCAACGGCATCAACTATCCCTTTTTCGCGGGAGCAGACCTTCGCACCTACCGATATCACCGCACCCGCTATGGCTTTGCTCCGGAAGTGGATTACGTCCTGAAGCCCGGCTCGAGCGTCTATTTCAAAGGTCTTTACTCCGACTTCCATGATTTCGGCGAAACTTATGTCTACACGCCGAATGTTGGGTCCCTCGTCGCAGTGAACGGCTCACAGTACACCTTTGACAATACCGGGTTCATGCAATACCGGCAGTATATCCGCCGCCCCGATCAGCAAATTTACAGTGGGATGACGGGAGGCAGGCACGATCTCACCTCGAATCTGATCACTTACGAATTCGCAGTCTCCCGCTCCCATAACATCGGCGGTCAGGATTTCGGCACTACCCGGTTCAACGGGGGACCGATCAGCCAGCCGGGCATCCAGATCAACCTGGACACGACCAATCCTTACGAGCCGAAATTTCCTGTAGTTGGCAATGTGAACATCTTCGATCCCACTCAGTACGTGGCTAGCTCGTACACAATTCCGAACTATGCGAGTTCGCAGCTGAATTTCGAAGGGGCGGCCTCCTACGCGCGCCGCTATAGCACCCACGAACATTACGGAAACTTCGAAATTGGCCTGAAAATTCGCAATGGCCACAAGACACAAAGCGAAAACGACTTCATCTACGACAACCAGCCGGGAAGCGTGACCCTGGCGAATGTTTTAAGTACTTTTACCAATCCTACTTATTACGATGGCGCCTACAAGTTCGGCCCCATGTCCGATTACAACAAGATCATTCAGCAGGTTGGCGGGAATTTGTCTCAGTTAGGGTTCGACCAGAGCGCCAGCATTTCGAATTCGATTCCGGCAGGTTTTGACGCCAACGAGCGCGTGTATGCGGGCTATCTCATGAACACCATCGGGTTCGGCAAGCTCAGCCTGCAGGGCGGGGTTCGCTTCGAAGCGACTGACGCCACTTACCGCTCGGGAGCTCTGGATGTTTCAGGAAATCCTACCTCAGTCGCCGGCGCCAGCAACTACGTGAATGTCTTACCCAGCGTTCAGCTGCAATACCGGCTGCAGCAGAACACGAACTTGCGAGGCTCATTTGGCATCGGCATTTCCCGGCCTAACTTTTCGGACATCGTGCCGTCGCGGAGCATCGATCCCAACACCAGCCCCTATCCCACCATCAGTGCTGGCAATCCCGCGCTGAAGCCCACCAGAGCTAATAATTACGACATCCTTGTGGAACACTACTTCCGCCCGTACGGAATCCTCCAGGCGGGCTTCTTCTACAAGACTCTTTCTGACGCCATCTACTCGACGCGGACTCGATTCACAAACAACACGAGCCAGTGCGTGCAATACCCGATTTGTGACGTGCTGGAATCCATCAACGGCCCCAGCGGCCACATCACTGGATTCGAAGCATCCTGGGAGCAGCGTCTGGCTTTTCTCCCCGGTCTTCTGAACGGTCTTGGAGTCGCTTTGAACTACAGCTACACCAGTTCCCAAGTGACATTCCCGGCGGGCTTCAATGCTGATACGCCGTCAGCGAGCAACCCAAACCCTCCCGGAAGAGCCGATCATCCCACGCTGCAGCGGCAGGCTCCCAACAACTACAACGTCGGTCTGACTTACGACAAGAAGCGGCTGTCCCTGCGCTTCGCGATGAGCCACAACGACGCCAGCATCTACTCCTATTTTTGGATAAACTCCGCCCCTACCACAGATCCCGTTCTCGGGCTCAGAGGTCCCAACGGCGACCAATATCTCTATGCCCACACACAGTACGACGTGCAGGGCAGCTATCGTCTCTACAAGGGGCTCAGCTTCGTAGCCTATGGCCTGAACCTAAGCAATGAAGCGTTCGGTTTCTATCAGGGCAGCAAGCAATATCCCATTCAGCGGGAGTTCTATCACCCGACGGCTTCGTTCGGATTTCGATGGACCTCCGCCGGAGAATAGACGCTCCGGGAATACTGTTTTGTACCGGTTGACTTGAATGCGGGGTTCGTACTAATCTGCGATTACACCGGGAAGGAGGTGGTCGAATGACAAGTTCTGATTGTAGTGGCAATTGTTGTGGGAGTCTAAGACCAGGTGAGGTGGCTGAGACTTAGAGCTGGTTGCTCTAAGCGGGGCTTCGGACGTTGATAGCATCAACATCGCGCCGCAGCTACAGCCCGCACACTAGCCGGTGAGTACGGATGCAGGCATCGCATCGGTCGCGCGAAGGCCTTCATCCTTGAGATTGCAGCCTCGCGTTGCAGTCCCTGACCCGGGAGTCGCCGTGAGAGGCCACGTAGAGTGACCACCTCTTGGTCAATCCCAAACAGTCCACCGGACGGCCCGCAGGTTTTTAACCTGCGGGCCGTTTGTATTTTAGGAACCGGCCATGTCCTCAGCTGGGGCTTAACGTACCTCTTTCAACTGAAGTATGATGTGGCGCCATGGGGAGAATCGATCCGGAACAGGAGCGCCAGCGTCTGGTTGAGTTCTATTCCCGCCAGATGGATGGGGAGTTGGAAAAGGTTGCCGGTGAAGCACAAGAACTCTCGGATATCGCGCTTGCAGTCTTAAGGGCTGAATTGATCCGCAGAGGCCTTAGTGTTGAACCCCTCGAGCGCTTGCCTGAACCTCCGCGACCAGCCCCTCCTCCAATCAAACTCCCGGCTGCGGAATTGCCTGCCTGGCTCGACGCCGAAGTTCCTCTCCGGGAGTTGACGACGCTGCGCAAGTTCCGAGATCTTCCCGAGGCGCTGCTGGCGAAGGGGTGCCTCGAATCAGCAGGAATTGAATCGTGTCTCGTGGATGACAACATGGTGCGGCTCGACTGGTTTTGGTCAAATTTGATGGGGGGAATCAAGCTGCAAGTGAGGGAAGAGGACAGCGAAGCCGCGGCCAGTATTTTGGATCAGCCGATTCCCGAAGGTTTCGACGTGGCTGGTTTCGGCGAGTATCAGCAGCCGCATTGTCCGAAGTGCCAGTCGCTCGACATAACTTTTCAAGAGTTAGACCGACCGGTCGCCTTTGTCAGCGCATACTTCAATGTGCCCATTCCTTGGCGAAGGCGAGCCTGGCGCTGCCATTCGTGCCGAGTCGAGTGGGAAGACGATGCGGCTGATGGCGCTCCCGTTTCCTGAAACTCGGTTGGCCGAAGGCAGGTCGGCGCAGTATCCTTGCCAAGTGTCCTATCTCGACGAATCGTACCTGGACGATCAACGCGAGCGGCGGCGACTGGCAGCCAACTACGCAGGCATGACTGACAGCGAGTTGCAGCGCCTTGCGCGAAGTTCGGAATCGCTCACCGAACCGGCATGGGACGCACTCGAAGATGAGTTGGACCGCAGGCACTTGGAACTTCCTGACGAAGCAGCTCCAGAGCCGCGGCAGGAAATGGAAGTGCGGGAATTGATTACCATCCGGCAGTTTCGCGATTTGCCGGAAGCTCTGCTGGCCAAGGGCAGTCTGGAATCGGCGGGCATCGAATGTTTTCTGGCCGACGAAAACCTGGTGCGCCTCGACTGGTTCATTTCAAACTTCATCGGGGGTATCAAACTCAACGTGCGCGCCGCGGACGTGGAGATCGCGCACAAGCTTCTCGACGAGCCGATTCTCGAAGGCCTCTATGTGCAGGGTATCGGCTTGTACGAGCAGCCACGCTGTCCCAAGTGCCAGTCCCTGGATGTGAACTTTCAGGAGCTAGACCGTCCCATCGCCTACATGAGCGCCTTCCTCCGCGTGCCAATGCCCGTGCAGCGCCCGGGTTGGCGCTGCCATGGGTGCGACGCGGAGTGGGAAGATGATAGGACGGATGACAATAGAGTCGAGCCGCATCCCTAGTGCGTGTCGAAATATTGCTCCAATAGATAGTTGTAAAAAGTTCGAAACCTCCCTCCTTCTCATGACTCTCCTGTATGCGCGTCGCCGAACCGGAGAAGTAGTGTTTCAGTGTTTTGTCTGGTTGGTGCGCGACATAAAGCATGCAGGAGTCGAAAAATGTTGAAGTCAGTTTATATGCTCTGGATGGTCGCGCTGGCGATCAGTGTAGTTTCCCCCAACCTTAGCAGCGCCCAGGACGAGCGATCCCAAGGTGCAGGCGCGGTATTCGTCATGACGAATGCCGCCGATCGCAACGAAGTCATCTCCTTCAGGCGGGCCCCAGATGGCTCGTTGCAGGAGAACCGCAGATTTGCCACGGGCGGTCGAGGCAGCGGCGGCAACAACGATCCCCTGGAATCGCAAGGTTCCCTAACCCTGAGCCAGGATCACACCCTGCTGTTTGCAGTCAACGCCGGCAGTGGAGAGATCTCAGTGTTTCGAATCCATGGCACGGACTTGTCGCTGGCTGACAAAAAACTCTCCGGAGGCAGCGAACCGAATGCCGTAGCGCAAAACGGACACCTCGTTTACGTTCTCAACGCCGGTGGCAGCAGCAGCGTAGTCGGATTCCAGATCAGTGACGATGGAAGACTGCGCCAGATTCCCAATTCTCTTAGTTTCCTAAGCACTAATACTTCGGGCGCTGCGTCATTAGCCCTCAGCCCCAACGGCCAGGTCCTTCTCGTGACTGAACGCTTAACGAACGACATCGACGCGTTCGCTGTGCATAGTGACGGAACCTTGTCACCTATCGTGATAAATCCAAGTGCGGGTCCCGGCCTTTTCGCAGTTTCCTTTGCACCGAACGGAACAGCACTGGCGGTTGAAACCGGCCCTGTCGGAGGACAAAATGCATCCGCCATCTCGTCCTACGCAGTTGCTTCCAATGGAACGCTGACTCCGATCAGCACCAGCGTCCCGACTTTGGGCGCGGCAAGCTGCTGGAACGCAGTCACTCCAAATGGTGAATGGGTCTATACGTCTAACGCCGGCAGTTCCACCATTTCCGGCTTCACCATCGCTCCCAATGGAACGCTGATCGCATTACCCGGAACCATCCTGGGAACGAACCCGGCGGGAGCCACCAACCTGGATATCGCGATCAGTGCGGATGGCAAATTCCTGTACAGCCTCGACGGGAAGATCGGCATGATCAGCACCTTTGGTATCCAGCCGGATGGCACCCTGCTTAACCTGGGGACCGTCGGCGGACTTCCGGAGAATGTCGGATTCAATGGGATCGCGGCAATCTAAGTGGGGGTGAGTGAGTTGCGGCGAACCACTGCGGCAACTCACTCGTATTTGATCTTTCCGATTCGAATCGCACACAGAAAATCCATCCAACGCGCCGGACCCGCATCTACGAAACCATGCCAATCGCGACGAAATTTAGCCTGCCTGATGCCATCGCAGTTCTCACTCGCACTCCCGCAGCCTTGGATGCTCTGTTGCGCGGGATGCCCGACATCTGGGCGCGCGGCAATGAAGGGAGCAGCAATGAAAGAGACGGAAAAGATACCTGGAATGCGTTCGATATCCTCGGCCACCTGATCGTGGGCGAACGCACGGACTGGATGCCGCGCGCCCGCATCATCCTTGAGCACGCGGAATCCCGCCCATTCGATCCCTTCGATCGCTTTGCACAAGAGAAAGAGAGTCAAGGCAAGTCGCTCGATCAACTGCTCGACGAATTCGCCCGCCTGCGCAAAGAAAATGTGTCGGCTCTAGATGGCCTAAATTTACAGCCCGAGGACTTGGCCAGGCGGGGAAAGCATCCAGAGTTAGGTGTCGTGACACTGTCCCAACTTCTTGCCACATGGGCTGTTCACGACCTCACGCACGTGCATCAATTATCGCGCGTGATGGCGCATCAATACCGTCAGGCAGTGGGCCCATGGAGCGCTTATCTGGGCGTGCTCAAGTGTACCGGACACAGCAGTTAAAAACTGCCGCCACTATCTCCTTCGAAGGTTGCTGACTCCGAGTCAAACGCCACTACCACGTACTGCCATCTCTTACCCCCCGGTCGAGCAATCCTGGATACGGTACTGCAACCTTTGAGACCTATGCCGCCGTAGTAAGCCCCGCTACATTCGTTCCATCCCAGACAGACCGGTCGAAGGAAATTCAGCGCAATGCTGCGTCTCCGGTTGGCCAAGCAAGAAGATCGAAAGCACCAAGCTCGAAGCACTAAAACAAAGCAAGTCAAATTCAAAAACAGAGCGAGCAAGATCCTTAGCAACTCCGCTCCTGGGGACTCATGCGTCGAACACTGCTGTGTGCAGTTCTGCCAATTATCATCTCGGGGATGGGTTGGGCATCGAATTACGTGGTCCCAACCACCACCCTCGCCGCTCAAACCGCTAATAACACCAGCGCTCCCAACAATTTCTCGAACCAATCAAATGGGAACCTGGGCGCTAACAATGTGAGCAAATTGGACGTCCACTCCCTGCTCTATTCCGGCGCCACTACAAAAGTCTTCGCTCATCTGATGCTTTGGTTTGGTGATGGCGGTCATATGAATGTGGGATACAGCTCCGCCGATTCCGGCCAGGTGCAGCGCCAGATCACCGACATGATCAGCCGCGGCATCGACGGTGTCGTCGTCGACTGGTACGGTCCGAATAACTTCATCGACCAGGCCACGCAGGCGGTGATGAATGAAGCAGAAAAACATCCTGGATTTACTTTCGCAATCATGATCGATGCCGGAGCGATTCACAATTCCTGCTCCGGCTGCTCGACGCAGCAGAGCCTGATCGACCTTCTGAAATACGTCGAGCAAAAATATTTTGTTTCCAAAGCGTACTTCACCATCAATGGCCAGCCGGTAGTCACCAACTTTAATGTTGACGGTTCAGGTTCTATTGATTGGAACGCGGTGAATGGCGCCGTCTCGGTCCATCCCCGCTTTTTGTTTCAGGATGGTGGTGGATTCAAGCACACCCTGAGCGACGGCAGCTATTCCTGGATCATGCCGCAGGCGAGCAACTACGGCTTGGACTATCTGTCGGGTTTCTACCAGGCCGGCCTGGGCGCGCCCAACACCGAAACGGTCGGCTCCGCTTACAAGGGCTTTAACGACACGCTCGCAGCCTGGGGCTCGCGGCGCGTCATGAACCAACAGTGCGGCCAGACGTGGCTGCAAACTTTCTCCAGGGTGAACAGCCTTTACAACTCTGGCAAGCAGCTGCCTTACCTTCAATTAGTAACCTGGAATGACTACGAGGAAGCGACCGAAACCGAATCGGGCATCGACAACTGTTTCTCGCTGACACCCTCTGTATCCGGAAGCGCGCTGAAGTGGGGCATCAATGGCAATGAGAATACCGTCGATCACTACAACGTGTACATCAGCACCGACAAGCAGAACCTAATGACTTTGACCCAGACAGCGCCTGGACTTCATTCCGTCGATCTCTGCAGCTTTCCCGTTCCGGCTGGGAATTACCAGCTATTCGTGCAAGCCGTTGGCAAGCCCATGCTGGCGAATCGGATGCCCGCACCGGTGAGCTACAGTCCCGTATGCAGCGCTGCGGCCGTGACTCCGCAGAACCAATTCTTCACCGCTTCCCCGGCTGCGCTAACCATTCGGGCCGGTCAGTCAGGGCAGGTAAAAGTTAGCGCGACGCCCCAGTCAGTGTCGGCAAACGCCACTATCGCGCTCTCCTGTGATTACCTGCCGGCGAACCTGGTTTGCTCATTTTCTCCCGCAACCATCAAGCCCGGCTCAGGAACCGCCACTTCGACGCTGAAAATTACTGACACTCCCACCTCGGCGAAAAACTCGCCAGGCCGCACCGGCGAATTCCTGTATGCCAGCTGGATTTTTTCCTTTGGCCTCGCCGGTTTCGTATTCGCCGGAAATTTCAAAAATGCACGGCGAGTTTTGCCCGCTGTAGTGGCATGCGCTCTTGTCGGAAGCGTTATGTTGACGTCATCATGCGGCGGCGGCGGAAAATCTTCCGTTCCCGGCTCCGCTGGGGCGAACACTTACACCGTTTCCATTCTCGGGAAGTCAGGTTCAACTCAGATCTCCACCCAGGTAGTGATCTCGGTCCCCTAGTGGAGGATGATGTTTGCACCCGGTGAGAACAGTTCTCGCACGGTCGTTTCTCTCGAGTTTTTTACTTGCCGACCTGCGGTGAAGTCATCGGGGCATTCGAGGCGGCAGCCCAGCCACAGATCAACTCGACATCCCGCTTTGAAAGTTTTGCGTTCCGATGTATGACCGTGTATTCAGGTAGTGGCATCTCGCCCGAGGACACAGCGTTGCAAATCAACGCGCGTTCGTAGCCCGAGTCGGATTGACTCCTCCACTCAGAGAAGTCCAGATTTTCGCGGCCCTCGCTGACGTCTTTGGAGACGATCCAGGAAATGGGTGCGACGTGGCTGTACCAAGGCAAGCGCGTGCGGCTGGAATGGCAGTCCTGGCATGAGCGGTCCAGAATTGCACCCACCTGTGGATTGATCACCTCCGCCATGTGCGGATCTCCGTCTTTAGTCGAAGCTTTGGGTATCGCGGTGGTTGGAACGAACTGCATTCCGAGAAAGATAAAAGCGAATAAGACCAGTATAAGTTTTGCCACTTTATGCATGATTTCACTCCTCATGCAGATTACAGTGGCTGGCTCAACTCGCTTGTCATTGCGCGGTCAAACTCAAGTCATATTCTTGTCGCGTAGCACGGGACCCCACGAGATAACGGTATAGCGATCGTTTTCTCGCTGGAGCACCTAAGGTCCGAGATCTGTGCTGGCGGAGCGACAGGCCTTACAAACGCCGTGAATTCTGAGCCTCGATTCCGGGCGCTGGCGGTTTACAGCAACAGATCGAAGATTTGAAATGTCCGGTCCCACTCCTCCGTCGCAAGATGCTTAATTTTGGGATCGATGATCTTGAAAGCTCGCGCGAAAGCAAGGCTTAACCCGCCCGCAATGTCCGGCAGACGAGCTTCAGTTTCTTCGCTATAGGGCAAATCCATCTGCGGCTCGGGAACGGCTTTCTCCAATATGCGCTCGAGACCGATATCCAGATCAAGCGCTTCAAACTCATGAATGCTCTGTTGTAATCCCTTAGTAATGGGAATGTCCCGCGGCTCGACCGTGATTCGGTCGTTGGCCTTCGCCGTATGCTGGGCCACGAGGAGCAAATCGGCAATTTTCCGGTCGACGAAGGCGTAGTAGCGTCTGATGTCCTCTTTATCGACATCCAGTTCGGCAGCTGCGCGAAAGAAATGCTCTATCTGATGCGTGCCTTCGACACGCTTGTATGGCTTCACGTTATGAACGGGCTCGTAGGGAGTTGCAACATGATTCCGCATTTTGTCCTCTTCTTTACACTGGATAATCGAGGACGAGCCTCATAACAAGACGACTTGCGAGGAATCGCGGACTAAAACTTCGGTCGTAGCAGTCGCAGCAGGCGCGTTACGAGTTAGGTCTCAGTTTGGAAAAGCCCTTGTGGATTACGTCGAGAGTATCCTCCACCAACTGCAACCCCGGCAATTCTTCCCGCGTAAACCACTGCACCTCGGCCGCGTCACTGGCGGCGACGAGATCTCCCGCAACCCGGCGGCATAGAAAATCAATCAAAACATAGTGATATTGCACACGCTTCTCCGGATTCCGCAGCACGCGGTCGTAGACTCCGAGAAGTTCGCCCGGGTCGACGACGAGCCCGGTCTCCTCGCGGGCCTCGCGGATGGCGGCCTCACGCACCAACTCGCCGACCTCGAGCACGCCCCCTGGGATCGACCACTCCGCCTGCAGCGGTGGGTGCGCGCGCTTCACGAGAACGACGCGGTCATCTTCAATGATGATGGCCCCCACCCCAACCAGCGGGACCTCGGGGAATTCGCGTTGCATGGTGGAAGGATTCTATCGCATGGTAGCCAGATCGAAATCATGAACCACGAAGGACACGAAGTTATACGAAGAAAATCTCAAGGCTTTTACCTTCGTGTAACTTCGTGTCCTTCGTGGTTGAAGCTTTTGGTTTTCTCTGGGACTCTTGGACATGATTAAATAGTGTTCTCTATGGCACTGGAAGAATACAAACGGAAACGCAAGTTTGAGCAAACGCCGGAGCCACCCCCGAAAGTTGTGTCTAAGACGGGGCACCGCTTCGTGGTCCAGAAGCACGACGCGACCCGCCTGCACTACGACTTTCGCCTCGAAATGGATGGTGTGCTGAAATCGTGGGCTGTGCCCAAAGGGCCGTCGCTCGATCCGGGGGACAAACGGCTGGCCATGCAAGTAGAGGATCATCCCGTTTCGTATTTCGACTTCGAAGGCATCATCCCGGAAAATAACTATGGTGCAGGTACCGTCATGGTCTGGGACGTGGGGACGTGGCAGCCACTTTCTCCGGTGCCGGTGAACGGAAAATATGTTCCCGGAACCGAGGCCGAAGCGGCCGCGATGTTGGCCAAGGGTGACTTAAAGTTTCGTCTGGATGGCAAGAAGCTGAAGGGTGACTTTGCCCTAATAAAGATGAAAGGACGCCGTCCTGGAAGCAAAGGCAACGAATGGCTTCTGATCAAAAAGCATGATGACGCCCAGGTCGAGGGATATGACATCGACGAATACGACGAGTCGGTATTGAGCAAGCGCAGCCTGGCGGAAATTGCCGGCGATTCGGGATCGAGAGAGTGGACAAGCCGTCCATCTTCCGGACGCGGCAAATTGAAAGCCGCATGGCTGGCCGACGCTGTGGCGAAACTCGATAAGAAAAATCTTGCCAAGAAGACGACAGCTAAAAAAAAACAAAAGGCTTAACCACAGAGGATCACCGTATAAATCTAGTTGAAACTTCCAAGGTCTTCCCAGTGTCCTCTGTGCCCCCTGTGGTAAAAGCTTTCCCCTCCCCCTCCTCCCCCCCAATCAAGCGTCCCATGCCAACGGAAATTCATCCCATGCTGGCCACATCCATCAGCGAGCCGTTCGACGGAGCGGACTGGCTGTTCGAAATCAAATGGGATGGCTACCGCGCCGTAGTCTTCATTGAGAACGGAAAAGTACGGCTAGTCTCGCGCAATCAGAATGAGTTGACGGGCCGCTATCCCGAACTCAAGGATCTGCCAAAATCGGTCAAGGCGAAGACCGCAATTCTCGACGGCGAAGTCGTCGCCCTCGACGACCAGGGACGCCCCTCTTTCAGTCTTATGCAGCAGCGCACGGGATTTCGTCCCGGCGGCCGCCGCGGTGCCGCCAACGCCGATGTCCCCGTCCTCTATTACGCATTCGATCTGCTCTATCTCGATGGCTACGATTTGCGCAAGCTTCCGCTGGAAGAACGCAAGAAGAAGTTAGCGTCGATTCTCGTCACGAGAGACTCACTCCGCTATTCCGATCACTATGAGAAGCAAGGAAAAGCATTATTCGAGATGGCGCGGGAGAAAGGTCTCGAAGGAATTTTAGCCAAGAAGCGCGACAGCATTTACCAGGAGCGTCGGAGCAGCGAATGGCTGAAAATCAAAATCAGGCACCGGGTGGAATGCGTGATCGGCGGCTACACTCAACCGGAAGGCAGCCGCGCACATTTTGGCTCCGTCGTGCTCGGCCTCTATGACAAGCAGGACCGGTTGATTCACGTCGGCCAAGCCGGCAGCGGATTCAATCAGAAGTCATTGGCCAGCATCTGGGCGATGCTGAAAAAACGAGAGACGAAGCAGAACCCGTTCTATGGCGAAGTCGAAGCCCTCCGCAAAGTAAACTGGGTGAAGCCCGAACTTGTCGCCGAAATTGAATACGCCGAATGGACCGAAGGCACGAATGGCCGGGGCGCTCCCAAGCTGCGAGCCCCAGTATTCCTGGGCCTGCGCGACGACAAAGATCCAAAAGAATGCCGCCTGGACCAAGAACCCTGAGAACTGAGACCGCTATTTTATATCCTTCATCGCCAGCATCGTCCCATAATCCCGTCCGCCAGGATCGACCGCGCGCGCGACGATGGCACCGAATGCGTCGCGCAGTTCCGGATATTTCGTTACCAGCGCTTTCATCACCGCTACATTGCTCTGATAAGTCGTATTGGTATTGGAAACATCCGCTGCTGAATATCTCACGATCAAATCCAAATCATTACCCACGACTTCAGGGAAAAGCGCGGTCAGCTTGTAACTCGTGCCGCCCGCCGAAAGATCTGCAGTCTTGCCATCGGCGGGAAAATCCGCAGGTTGTAACTTCTGCGAATCGTCATAAAGCTTGTCGGTGGCTGCCGTGCTCATGAATGGCAGCGGAGAAACCAGTGAGCGAGCCACCAGGTAGTACAGCCATGCATTGTGCGCCTGACCTTTGCTCTGATATTCGTGCGCACGCGTAATGAACCAGTTGCTGTCGTGCCCGCCGGTCTGTCCAGCTTTGATGTAAAGGCCGCCAATTTTCCAGTCAGAACCGATCTTCTGGAGAATCAGCGAAACCGTATAGGCGCCCTTCGCGGTCGGAGCGTCCAGAATCACCACGCCATACTTGCCCGGGGAAAGCCCGTTGATGGAAAAAGCCGCGCTGTCTTTGGTCTGCCCGCTCGCGCCAAAAACGCCGCAAAAAAATTCGGCCCGCGGAATAGGCGCAGTTCCATCCGCCTCCAGCAGAAATGGTGAACGCGCCGACGCCTTGGCGCCGGCAAGAGCCACTTGATTTTCTTTGACTGTGCCTTCGATTCCGGAGAAATCAGCAGCCAGGCTGGGAATGGCATTCTGCCGCAACGAGGACGCATCGCCGCGCGCAATCATATCGAAGTACCGGGTTCCGCTACTGGTCAGGGCGCTGCGTGTGGCCGCGTCCATGTCGCTTCCGGTAAGACAATTTTCGGCGAGCGCATTCCCCGTCAACAAAGCTGACACACTCATAACGGCAATCAGCAGGCTCGCACGCGAAATCCCGCTAAATGTCGCGTTGCTTGAAAAGCGCCGTTTCCCCCAGCATCCTTCATCCAACATATTTCTCCGCCCCAAAGAAGATTGTATGCCCCCGAGCCTTCTCAACTGCAAGAGATTGCACATCTCTTCCGCTCGATTCTATCTAACTTTGACCTGCAAGAGCGTAAAGTCAATACGTTCTACAAAGTAGAGGAGCTGCTGCGCAGCGTTAATGGACGTCGCCATGCTCGCAGCGGTGCTAGAATTGCACTTGGATATTCTGCTGTCTCCCCAAAGTAATAGATGTCGCAGTTGGAGGGTGATCATGAGCGCGGGATCGAAGCTTACCGGTTTGCTGGTGGCAGGTATGTTGTGCCTTCCCCTTGTGGCGAAAGCGGATACCCCGACGCCGCATCGCGCACACAAGGTTAAGAAGCAGCAATCTCCGCCGCCTCCATTACCCTCTGGCGCACAAGGGCCCGTCCCGCAGATTCCCTTGGATGCAATCCCCGCTGTAGCTCCGACCGTAAACTATCAGGACGGGATGCTGACTATCGTCGCCCCAAACTCCAGCCTCGGCGACATTCTTCGCGGCATTCGCAAGCACACGGCTGCTGATATCGAAATCCCTGCTACCGCCAACGAGCGCGTCGCAACGCGCCTGGGCCCCGGTCCGGCACGCGAGGTAATGGCGGAACTGCTGAATGGCTCGCATTTCAATTACATCCTGCTGGGTTCCCCGGAAAATGCCAACCAGCTGGTGCGCGTAGTGCTGGTCGCAAAAACTGGACCTGACAACCCGCCACCTCCAACCCAAACCGCTAACGGAGCCGTTCCGCCGCAGCCAGTTCCCAACGCCGTCGCTGACGCTCCCGACTCGGAAGTGGTTGATGAAACATCGGAGGAAGCTCCTCCCGATCAGAGTGCCACTGACGCAGAACAGCAACAGCCTCCGCCGGACCAGCCCGGCGTAAAGACTCCGCAGCAAATGTTGCAGGAAATGCAGCAGCGGCAACTGCAGATGCAGCAAGGCCAGCAGAACGGGCAACCGCCTATGTACCCACCGCCCGGCGGCGTCCCCTCGCAACGGCCTCAACCCCCTCCACAGGAGCAACAGTAAGCCGGCTGGCTTGAGCGGGACTGATTGTTTTATGTTTCGTACCTGGGTTGGATCAGGGCCGATTCCCAGCGCGCTCCGAGCGCGTTGACGCCGCACTCTGCAGTGGCCTATTCATACGCACGGAGGCTTCAGCGTAATAGCTGTCGCGAGATTTCTGCAGCAAGTCCCAATCGCGCGCAACATCGCTCTCCGACACTTTTGGCGAAGACCCGTGCCGCAGTTCCGCATGTAGCCGCGCTTCGAGAAGCTCTTCGGTAAATCGGGCGGCGGCGACATTTTCCAGAATATTGCTGGGGGAAATCCCGACGCTCACCACTTGTTCCCCACTCTGAATTCGGAACACAGGCCGTCCTTGTGCGTCAAAATCAGGCACGGAGTTGCGGAACAGGTGCGCCCATTTTCCGGCCTTTGCGACGTGGCTTTCTGTAGCCTCGTTCGCGGCCAGATGGTTCAGTTCGAGTTGATAAGAGCGTCGATCCTCGGCTCCCAGTGGAGGCTCGAGTTCTCGTTGCGCGTTGAAAATCAATGCCCCTCTCGCGGGATCAAAATGGCCGGGATTCGTGCTCACAAACACTGCCGCTACGCACCCGGCAAAAATTGGACTCGCCACTGCGCTGGGAACGATGTATTTCTTCGCCTTGAAAAAAGATTCCACCACACCGTGTACAGGCGTGCTGCGCGCTACGCTGCCCGGAATCTGCGGAATTACAAAGCGTGAAAATTGTACTTGCGGGTGATGGGCGCTGTATTTGATCAGGGTCTTTGCCATCTGCTTTGGCGTAGTGATTCCGATATCGGCGATCACGCTGCGGTGCAGCGCTCGCGGAAGATAAAAGTTAATGACGTCTTTGCTGAAATCGGCGCAGTTGGAAGAAACCGTGCGAAAGTGAGAGTGATTCGGCGACGAGTTGTACTTGCGGATGAAGGCTTCGTCCTGAGCCGCAGTGGTCTCGATTTGAAATGCGTAAACCGCGCGGTCATAACTGGTGCCCACAAGCTCGTACCAATTGCCGCCGGGAATTTGTCCGTTGGCCTTATCCGAGGCCACCGCTTCCAAGTGCTTGCGCCGGTATTGATCCCGCAAAAAGTTGACCATCTTTCCGTCGACAAACAGTGGGACATCTTCCGGCTGCTCCACTGCATAAAGATAAGGAATCAGCGGGATCGCTATCCAGTCATAGCTTCCGACTCCGTCATAGCGGCTGATCACCGCGCCCAGTTCTCCGGGATCGCAACGTCTCAGAACGAGTGGAGTCTCAGCGCACACGCCCGACAAATACACAGCGCTGTGTCCGGTGGCCGTAAAGAATCCCAGCTTGCCATAGGGCTCTTCGAGCAGAAGAGTGGCAGACGCTCGCGCCGAACCGGCATAAGCCAGTGTCAGTACAAGCAATGTGCCTAAAACGCGCAGTGTTTTCCCTACGTAAAACATGTTTATTCCTGCAAGGAGTCTTCTCAATAAGAACCCCTCTATAAAAGATTAGTTGCCAGTGGTCACAAAGGCGAGTTACCGAAGTTAGGGCGCGCTTACAATACGCGTAGATAGTTGACAAATATATGGATAGCGACGATAGAAGAAGGTGTTAATACCGTCGTTTATACAGTGGATTGTGTACGGCAAATCAGTCCTGACTACTCAATTCCCGAATCGCCCAAGCGGCACTTTCTCGAACGATTTCGTCTTCGTCTTCCGCCAGCTTTTCCAGCACCGGAAGGAATTTTCGATCTTCGCTGTTGCCCATAGCAATCACCGCATTCCGGCGCACGCCAGTCCGTTTGGCCCGGCGAATTGGCGATCCATGAAACGCTTGGCGAAACTCTTCCACGCCTATCTCCGCCAACCAACTGAGCGCGGGATTCACCAATTCCGCTCGCGGCTTAAATTCCTCCGCATTTGTCGCCGGTGCTTTTCGGTTCCACGGACAGACATCCTGGCAGATGTCGCAGCCGAAAATGTGTCGCCCCATCTCCGCACGAAGTTCTTCATCGATCCCGCCTCGCTTTTCGATCGTGAGATACGAAATGCACTTATTGGAATCGAGTTGATACGGCGCGATCAATGCGTCCGTCGGGCAAGCGTCAATACATCGCGTGCAAGTGCCGCAACGATCGGGTGCGGGCAGCCCGGACTCTAAATCGACCGAGCTCAGAATCACGCCCAGAAAAATCCACGACCCCAGTTTCTGATTGATGACGCACGTGTTTTTCCCGATCCAGCCGATTCCCGCATATTTCGCAACCACCCGCTCCACTACAGGACCCGTGTCAACGTAGCAGCGCGTGACGAGATCGTTTGCCGGCACCGCATTTCTCAGCGCCGTTTCCACTTGCCGCAGCCGTCGCATCACGGAGTCGTGGTAATCATCCCGGCCCCAGGCATAGCGCGAAATCCAGCCGCGGCCCGAATCCGTCGGCTGGGTCGAATACGGCTGTGCCGAGTTGTAGTTGAGAGCGCAAACCACAACGCTGCGGGCCCAGGGGGCAGCATTCCCGAGAGACGAACGCTTCAGTCGTCCTTGCTCGTCGCGCGCCTCCAGATACTTCATCTCACCGGCGTGTCCTTCGGCAATCCAGGTTGGAAAGTATTCCAGCTCGGGCGCATCAGCGACAGGAGCTATCCCCACGAGATCAAATCCCGCATCTCTGGCGGCGCGCGTGACAGCGGCCGAGATTTCATCCGATCGAAACATGAAGGAAGACAAAATGCCCCGTAGAGACGTAGCTTGCTACGTCTCTGCCGTCGCCATCACAACGCGGAGGGAACGCCTCTACAGAAAGGATCGAGCCCCACATCAACCGGCGCCAAGTCTCGGGGTTCCAAATTGGAAATCAAATCAACTTTCTTTCTGCAAAACCATTCTCCGCCGCTCTCCCAGCGTATAAGCTTTTCATCGCCGAGTCACGCAACTCACCCTGAAGCCCCGTGCGAGCTAGCGCGGGGCTTTTATGGAGGTAGGCGCAACAACCGGGGTTCGCTGAACGCATCAGCGCTGAGAAACTAGATGCCTAGCTTCTTCACTTCCTCGTTGTAATACTTACGGTAGAGTATGTCCCACTCCTGGGAGCCTTCGAGGATGGTGCGCTTCTGGCTTTCGATCTTCTGGCGGGCGGCCTGGTCGATCCTCTCTTCGTGGTTGAGAAGTTCTTCCAGATACTTGCGGGTTTCCTGGCGGATAGTATTCGGGTCTTCGATGAAATCGACTTCGTCCATCTGCTTCAACGCGTCGGCAACGGCTCGCGCCAGCACATTCACTTTGTCGCGGCTCAGCCTCACAGCACCGCCTTATACTTGCGAACCAGTTCGCTCTTCACTTTGCGGAACATCTCCTGGTAATTGGCGCCGGTCTTATTCATCTCTTCCGAATACGCTTCGAGGATGACGCGCACTTCATCGTTGATGCGGTCTTCAAGAGTGAGTTCGTCGAGCAGAGCGGCGTGCACGCGCTCCGTGACCTTGGGCACAGCCGAGGTTTCGATGGCCTTGCCCGCAATCAATTTCTTGGTAACTTCGCGGGCCAGGTAGCCCACATATTCCTTGGAAAGAAGCATGTGCGGATCGGATTTCCTGTGTTTCGGGAGAACTCGCCTGCGAATTTTAGAGTGTAACACAATAGCAATTGCGTGCCAGACCACAGCATCGCTACGGTTAGCGCATTACCTTCCTCTTCCCTCAAACTCAGCGTACAATCCTCCCGTCAACTTACCCAAAACAGGAGATCACTATGAAAAAGCTCTATGGGCTTGCAGTATTTCTATTGCTCATTGCCCCCGCGCTGTTGGCTCAAGAACACTACACCGAAGGCCCAGTCTGGCGTATTCAATTGATTCGCGTGAAACCCACTCATATGGATGATTACCTAACCAGCCTCCGTCAGTCCACCAAACCGCTGATGGAAGAACAGAAGCGCCAGGGAACCATCATGGATTACAAGGTGTTCATGAAAGAAACGAAGAACGGCCCTGAGGACTGGGACATCTGCGTCGCTGTGGAATACAAGAACCATGCAGCAATGGACGGCCTTGCTGCAAAGGGCGAAACTTTACGCGACAAAATTCTCGGCGGTAAAGCTCCGGCCCGTGAGCTTGCAGAAAAGCGGGCGGAGATCCGCGAAATCATCAGCTCCGAACTGTTTCAGGAAATTTTCCTGAAATAATAACAATCTCAAATGCGTGAGGGCGGCGGGTCACCTTGCCCGCCCGTCTCTTTCTTCGATCCGGAAGGGACGCGTCTGGTGCAGACTCCGCGTGCTAGAATTTCCCGCCCGGAGATGATTTCACCATGCCTCATTACATGCGATTCCAGACTTCTTTCACCGTACTTTTCGCTTTTGCTTGGGCGACACTCGCCATCTCGCCTCTCGCCAATTCGCAAACTGTTGCGCCGCCGTCGAAACTCTCTGTTCATTGGGAAGAGTTGACCGCCGCCGACTTCCGCGAAGGCGTTCATCGAGCACAGGGCGTATGCCTTCTCCCGTTTGGAATTCTCGAGAAACACGGCCCGCACCTCCCGCTCGGCACCGATCTGCTGAATGTCCGTTATGCCGCCTTGCACGCCGCTGAGAAAGAGTACGCCGTGGTCCTTCCCGAATATTATTTCGGACAGATTGCCGAAGCCCGCCACGAGCCCGGAACCATGGCCTACAGCCGCGACCTGCAACTCGCCTTACTCCAGGAAACCACCGATGAGATGGCCCGCAACGGCTGTAAGAAAGTGATCATCGTCAACGGCCACGGCGGTAACGAAAGCCTTCTTCCATACTTCGCTCAAACTCAGCTCGATAAGCCGCACGATTATGTGATCTATATTTTCGATCAGCGAAGCCCGGAATCAGGCGGCCCGCCGAAGAAGACGACTAATGACATGCACGCAGGGGAGAGCGAAACCTCGAAGATGATGATCTCCCGCCCTGACACCGTCCACATCGATCGCGCCGCCACCGAAAGCGGAGCCGATCAGCACCGCCAGAATCTTCCCGACGGCGTCTACACCGGCATCTGGTGGTACGCGCGTTTTCCCTATCACTACTCCGGCGAAGGGGCAGTCGCCACGAAAGAATTGGGAAAATTTGAGATGGATTGGTGGATCGACACGGTTGTCAAAGTGATCCGCGCCGTGAAAGCCGACGAGGTAAGTCTTGAACTACAGAACGAATTTTACGAAAAGAGCAAACACCCGCTAGATACGCAACCGTGAGACGCCGCTGGATATTCATGTTTGAAACCGGGTCGTTCGTAGAGACGTAGCTTGCTACGTCTCCCGCAGCGAGGGTATGCATCAAGAACTTCCAATCAATACCCCGGTGATGAATACCAACACCCCGCCCAATCCCACCTGCAGTGCAGCCGAAACCCAAGGACTATCCATATAGCGATGGCGAATCCAAGTGATCGCGGCTAACTCTGCGATCACCACAGCGCCCGCAGCCCACAGCGCCATCCGAAAGTCTTTCAGCAAAAATGGCAGCGTGTGCCCGATTCCGCCCAGCGCGGTCATCGCTCCGCAAATCAGCCCCCGCACCCAGGGATGCCCGCGCCCCGTTAAGCTGCCGTCATCGGAAAGCGCCTCGGCGAATCCCATGCTGATGCCCGCTCCAGCCGACGCCGCAAGCCCCACCAGAAACGCCTCGTGAGTATTCTTAGTCGCGAAAGCGGCTGCAAACACTGGCGCGAGTGTAGATACCGAACCATCCATCAGCCCGGCCAATCCCGGCTGCACAATTTGCAATACGAATAGCCGGCGTTGCGCTTTCTCCTCGTCAGCCTTCACGTTTGCCGGAAGTTTTTCTTTGTCCAGTTCCTGCGCGCGCTCTTCGTGCTCGCGCTCTTCATTGATGAGATCGTCCAGCAGTTGCCGGATGCTGGCATCTTCAGTGCGGGCGGCAGCTTTTTCGTAGAACCGCCGCGTTTCCACTTCCATTGTGCTGGCTTCCTTGCGAACAGCCTCAATCCGCAAGGGACGAATTAGCCACAGCGCCGGACGCTCCACGAATCCGCGCACATCCTGGCGGCGGATCAACGGAATGTGCTCGCCAAACTTCTGCCGGTAAAGCTCGATCAATCTCCGCCGATGTCCCGACTCTTCTTCGCGCATTCCCTCGAACATCGCCGCCGATGCAGGGTAGTCCGTACGCAGGCCTTCGGCAAAGTCGGCATATACCCGCTCATCCTCTTCTTCCAGCGCAATCGCCAGGGCCAATACTTCGCGTTCCGATAGTTCGTGAAACTTCTTCATGGCGACCTAGCTTACCTTTACGAGCGGCGCTAAGACAAATCGAAGCCACATCCGCCGCCGCTTTTCCACGCTCGACACTTGCGGTGCTACTATCCTGTGCATGGCGCCTCGGAAACGGTCCGCGTCCCGGAAACCTGACAGGAGCAAAAAGAGGTCGAAGGCTATCAAGCGGATGGCCCCACATGGTCTGGTAATCATCACCGGAATGAGCGGCTCCGGCAAGGCTTCGGTGCTCAAGGCTTTCGAGGATCTCGGCTATTACTGCGTCGACAACCTTCCTGTTGAACTGATCCCTCGCTTTGCGGAGCTAGCCTTGCAGTCGGCCGAGATTCGGCGTACGGCGCTGGTAGTCGACGTGCGCGAAGGCTCCAAGCTCGATCAATTCCCCGGAATCCTTAGCGCGGTAAAGCGCATGATCCCCACGAAGGTCGCCTTCCTCGAAGCTTCTGACGCGGTCCTGCTGCGGCGCTTCAGCGAGACCCGCCGCCCGCATCCGCTGGGCACGGATGCACCCGTCAATGCTTCGCTCAAAGCCGAGCGGCGTCACCTTGAAGGCATTCGAGCTCTCGCCGACTTCGTCATCGATACTTCAAAATTTAATGTGCACGAATTGCGCGCCCACATCACCGAGCGCTTCAGCGAGCAGGCGGCGGAGAAAAGCATTCTGGTGTCGTGCGTAAGTTTTGGTTTTCGTCATGGAGTACCCGAGGAAGCCGATCTAGTTTTCGACGTTCGCTTTCTGCCCAATCCCCACTTCGTGCCCGCATTCCGGCCGCTGACGGGACTGAATCCCCGAGTGGCCAAGTACATCCGGTCGTTTCCACAGACCCGCGAATTCGTTCGCCGCATTTCCGATCTGCTGGTTTACCTTCTGCCGCACTACATCAACGAAGGCAAAAGTTATCTCACCATCAGTTTCGGCTGCACTGGCGGCCAGCACCGTTCCGTGATGATTGCCGAGGAAGTGGGCAAGCGGCTTCACAAAGCCGGATACCGTTTGAAGACCGTTCATCGCGACATGCCCAGGTAATTAGAAGGACGTCGTTGGTCGTTCTTCGTTAGTGGTTGGCTGTTATGAAACCGCTGCTGTCTCGGCCAAACGACAAACGACCAACGACAAGCGACCAACGACCGACAATGCCAACGACAAACCACCAGCAACCGCAGTAAAATAAGCCCTTGCATCCCACGCCTATACGTTCGTCAGTTAGCCGGTATGGCCTGCCCGGAGCGCTATGCGCCAACTGACTCGACTTGTCCGATACGCGCTGCCTTACTGGTGGCAGATTCTGTCTTCAGTTGTGCTGATGGCGGCCGTAGGTGCCCTCGACGCCTTCAAGTATTTGCTGGTGCGGCCGGTGTTCGATCGCGTGCTGAATCCCTCCACCGGTTCTAGGGACATTCAGTTATTCGCGATTCCCGGCACCCATCATGCGATCTTCCTCCAGCAGTTCGTTCCAGCACGATTCACAAACGCCTGGACAATTGTCGCGTTCGCACTAGTCGCATCCACAATTCTGAAAGGAATCTGCGATTACGCTGGCACGTACTTGGTGAATCACGCCGGCTTTGGCATGATTACCGATCTACGCGATGATCTCTACAACGCAATTCTTCGTCGCTCAGCCGCATTTTTCTCTAAGCACACCACCGGCACTCTACTCTCCGCAATCATTAACGATATCGAACGCGTGCAGTACGCCATGTCGACCGTGCTCGCCGAGTTCCTGCAGCAATTCTTCACCTTCGTATCCGTAGCGGCGGTGGTGGTTGTTCTCGGCGGAAACTTGGCGTGGGTGCTTCTGCTGTTTCTTCCCATCATTATTTATTCTTCCCGAAAGATTGGATCTCGCGTGCGCAGCACCACCCGGCAGGGACAAGACAAACTTGCCGAGATACAGAATATCCTGCACGAAAGCATTACCGGCAATCGCATCGTCAAGGCCTTCAACAGCGAGAAGTGGGAGATCTCACGTTTTCGCGGCGCTGCGCATCGCCTGTTCCGCGCGAACCTGCGGTCAGTTGCCGCGACCGCCATCAGTTCGCCGCTCATGGATATTGTCGGGGCGGTCGGGATTGCCCTGCTGTTGCTGATGGGCCGCGATCGGATCGCGCACAATCAAATGACCCCCGGAGTCTTTGTAGCATTCATCACCGCGGTATTCAGCCTCTACAATCCCGTACGCAAGTTTGCTCTATTCAATAACAATTTCCAGCAGGCCCTGGGCGCTTCCAGCGAAATCTTTAAGTTCATGGACGTCGAAGATGACGTCCGCGAAAAGCCCCACGCCAGGCGCTTGCCGCCGTTTGCCGAAATCGTGCAGTTCGATCACGTCAGCTTCACTTACGGCAGCGATGGACAGGACGCTCGCGTGTTGCATGATATCAACCTCGAGGTTCGCCGCGGGGAAGTTGTGGCAATCGTTGGCTCCAGCGGTTCAGGCAAAAGCACTCTGGTACACCTGATCCCGCGTTTCTTCGATGCCACTCATGGCACTCTGTTCATCGACGGCCACGACGTGCGGGATGTAACCCTGGCCTCCTTGCGCGAACAAGTGGGAATCGTTACGCAGGAAACCATTTTATTTAACGACACTGTTCGCAACAACATCGCGTATGGTCAGCCGCATGTGACGCTCAAGGATGTCGAGGCCGCCGCCCGTGCCGCCTTAGCGCACGATTTCATCAAGGCCCTGCCTGCGGGTTACGATGAAGTGATCGGCGAGCGCGGCGTGCGTCTTTCCGGCGGAGAACGGCAGCGCATCGCTATCGCCCGGGCAATCTTAAAAAACGCACCGATTTTGATTTTGGACGAAGCGACCTCGGCTCTCGACAGCGAATCGGAAGCTCTTGTTCAATCGGCGCTGCACAACCTGATGAGCGGCCGCACCGTGTTTGTGATCGCTCACCGTTTGTCCACGGTACGCCGCGCCGATCGCATTGTTGTAATCGAAAATGGCGCCATCGCAGATGCCGGTTCGCACGAAGATCTGATGACGAAGTTGGGGACCTATCGCCGCTTGTACGAGTTGCAGTTCGCCGACTTCGAGCAGAAGATGGAGCCAGCGCAACCCAGTTGACGTCAGCAACAAGGATTTAAGAAATCACTCATGCCGATCCGCTCCATGACGGGCTTTGCGCAGGTCAAAGGTGAACTCATAAGCCAGACCGACGGAAGCAATCCGCCTCGGACTGCATTGGCGGCCAGCCAAAGCAACGGTCAGCTCGCTTTTTCACTCTCGCTGAAGTCAGTGAATCACCGTTTTCTCGATCTACATTTTCGCTTGCCCTCAGGCTCTGACTCTCTTGAAATGCAACTCCGCCGTCTGCTTAAGGAAAAGATTGCCCGGGGCCACGTCGAAGTTACGCTGAGCCTCGAGCGCGGCAGCAGCGAGGTCCTGGCTTTGAATCGTCCTCTGGTCACCGCTTATATCAAGGCGTTTCGGGCCGCAGCCGCCGAATTCTCAGTAGCAGCCGAACCCGATCTCAATACAATCCTGCGGATTCCGGGTGCCCTCGATTCCGCCCGTGATCCTGAAGAAGGGGCGCTCGAGTCGGCGGTAATGGCCAGAGTGGGCGAGGTGCTTGATCATCTGAACCAGATGCGCGAGCAAGAGGGCCGCAGCATTGAACGCGAACTTCGCCAGCGCATGGAACATTTGAGTGAAGCCGTAAAAATCGTGCAGACTTACCGCCGAACCGTCTTGCAGAACTATGTGGACCGGCTCCAGACAAGATTGCAGGAGTTGCTCGGCGCCGGCACGGACCGCGAACGAGTGCTCCAGGAAGCCGCGCTGCTCGTCGATCGCAGCGACATTCAGGAAGAGATTGTACGTCTGGAAAATCACGTGCAGCATTTTCTCGGACTGCTCGACGAAAACGGCGAGGTAGGCAAGAAGCTTGATTTCCTGCTCCAGGAAATGAATCGCGAAGCGAATACTTTGCTTTCGAAGACTTCCGGCCTGGCAGGCGACGCGCTGAAAATCACCGAGGCCGGACTCGCCATGAAGGCCGAAATCGAAAAATCGCGCGAGCAGGTGCAGAACCTGGAATGAGCGTTCCCGCCCACAAACCTCTCGTTTACATTATTTCGGCCCCTTCCGGTTCGGGCAAGTCGACCCTGGTCAACGAACTGTTGAAGTCGGTGAGCGATTTGGAGTTTTCCATTTCCTATACCACGCGGGCTCCGCGCGGCAGTGAGACCGATGGCAGACAATACTATTTTGTCACGCGAACTGAATTCGAGAAGATGATTCGCGACGGCGAGTTTCTCGAGCATGCCGAAGTTTTCGGCAACTACTACGGGACGGCCCGACGCTTTCTGCACGATGCCGAAAACAATGGCCGCGACCTATTGTTAGATATCGATGTGCAGGGGGCCGCGCAGATCAAGCAAAAACTCCCCGAAGCCACCAGTATTTTTATTCTGCCGCCCAATCGCAAGACGTTGGAAGAGCGCCTGCGCAAGCGAAGCGAGGATTGCGAAGAGGTCATCCAGCGCCGTCTAATCACGGCCGCACACGAGATCGAAAACTACGATCGTTACAGCTTCATTCTGATTAACGATCACCTGGAAGAATCCATCGAGATTCTTCAAGCCATCGTCCGATCCGAGCGCTTACTACGTGCTGGGCGGCCGCTCTCGGCTGACGAATCCAAATTTGTAGAAATGGCGGACTGTTGCCGCCTGGCCAATGTTCGCGAACGGGTGAAGCCGATCTTGGACTCATTCAGAACTTCGGATGCCCCTGGGCGGGATTAGTCCTTAGTAACTATATTCGGCGGCCGCAGCCCCCATAAGTTTCAGTTTCATGGGAAAATAGGGGAGCAGTTGTTCTTGGCTTCCCCCGGCAAAGAACGAAGCGCACCAACTTTCGTCAATCAAGTTCAGAATCCCAGCAAGGGGAGAGAATCCATGAAATTGATCGAAGGCTTCGACAGCAACTACCGTTACATTTTGGTCGCAGCTCGACGCGCCCGCCAACTGCAATCCGGAGCGCCGCCGGTGGTCCAAACCAATTCACGCAAACCTTGCCGCATTGCGCAAGATGAAATTCGCGCGGGCAAGGTGAAATGGGAAATTCCAGAAACCCGCAGCGCCGCTGAACAGGCTGCCGAGGCTCTGGACCAGGCTTTCGGTCACGACGCGTAAACGTATTTGAAGCATCTATATTCTTGTTAGGTAGCCTTCGCTGAAGGCCGGATTCATACAGGGCACGCCTTCAGGCGTGCCGAAGCTCCGGCGAAGCTGACACGCCTTTAGGCGCTGCCTGGTGAATATATGAAGATCGCTCTCGGAGTCACGGGCGGCATCGCGGCCTACAAGGCAGCTGAGATTGTGCGGCTCCTGCAAGACCGGGGCATTCGCGTGCAAGTCATCATGACGCGCTCAGCCCAGGAGTTTGTTCGTCCGCTCACCTTCGCCGCACTCTCCGGCGAGAAAGTCATTACCGGAATGTTCGCTCCCGGCGAAGAGCACACGGCCAACATCGATTCCGCCATCGAACACATCGCAGTCGCGCAGTCGATTGATGCCTTGCTCGTAGCTCCTGCAACCGCCGATGTTCTTGCGCATTTCGCGCAAGGCATAGCCAGCGACTTTCTCACCACGCTCTATCTTGCTACTACCGCGCCCATCGTTGTCGCGCCCGCAATGAACGTCAACATGTGGAATCATCCGGCGACGCAGGCGAATCTGGAAATTCTTCGGCAGCGCGGCGTGAAGATCGTCGAGCCCGGCTCAGGATATCTTGCCTGTGGCATGACCGGCTCCGGCCGTCTTGCCGAGAACGACGCCGTCGTTACAGCAGTTCTCGAAGCGCTCGGCGCATCGCAGGATCTCGCAGGGGAAACTGTATTGATCACGGCTGGGCCAACGCGCGAGAAAATTGATCCCGCCCGCTATCTCACGAATCGTTCCAGCGGACGGATGGGCTACGCTGTAGCCGAAGCCGCATTGCGCCGCGGTGCCCGTGTGCTTCTGGTCAGTGGCCCTACTGCGCTTACGCCACCGGGAGCGGCTGAGTTCACAAGCGTCGAATCCGCCGTACAGATGTTCGATGCTGTCATCAATCTTTTGCCGCAGGCCACCATCGTCATCAAAACCGCTGCCGTTTCTGATTACCGCGCGAGGCAGGCGTCGCCCCAAAAAATCAAGCGCAAGGGACCGATGACGCTCGACCTCAAGCCCACTGCCGATATCCTGAAGGAGATTTCTCTCCGCAAGCAGTCGCAGATTATCATCGGCTTTGCCGCGGAGACCGAGAACGTCCTCGAAAACGCCCGCCAGAAGCTCGCAGCCAAGCACCTCGATGCCATCGTAGTCAACGACGTGTCTCGCGAAGGCATTGGCTTCGACTCGGATCGCAATCAGGTAACCATTATTAGTCATGACGAGGTCGTCGAAACTCCTGAAACGACGAAGTGGGAAGTGGCTCAGCGGGTCCTTGATCAGGTTGTCCGGATCCGGCAAAAGCGCAAATCTCCCGTGCAAGCCTGAAGTGAGTTAGTTTCTCTTTTCTCAATTACAATCGAAACCAATGCCCCATCCTCTTGATCCGGACTTGCGGCGCGCTCTCGCCGAACGCGTTCTCTACTGCCGTGAGATGGGCATTTATGATTTCTACCGGCGAGAGGCGACCGCCGAACCGTCATCTTCAACATCCCAACCCGAACTGCGAGAGGAAATGGCCGCAAGAAAATCCGCTGTCGCCCCAGTGATTGTCGAGGATAGTCTCGTCTCGATCACTCCAAACCCTGAGCAGAACGCGAACGATCCGAGCGTCGCGCTGAGGTTGATTCGCGAGGATCTTGGCGAGTGCACGCGCTGCCAACTTCACCAGCAGGGCCGCCAACAGATTGTATTCGGTGTGGGCAATCCTCGAGCCGAGTTGATGTTCGTGGGCGAAGGACCAGGTGCCGACGAAGACGCGCAGGGCGAACCTTTCGTCGGTCGCGCGGGGCAGTTGCTCAACAATATGATCAAGGCCATGGGCCTGCGGCGTGAGAATGTTTACATCGCGAACATCGTGAAGTGCCGTCCTCCAGGAAACCGAACACCGGAGCCGGATGAGTGCGGGACCTGCTCGCCATTTCTGATGCGTCAAATTGCGGCTATCAAGCCCAAGGTTGTGGTGGCTCTGGGTGCGACCGCGGCTAAAAATTTGCTGACGATGAATTCATCTCTCGGTGATTTGCGAGGCCGCTGGTTCGACTTCAAGCCCAGGGGCAGCGATGCATCATGGCCAGGGGCGCGCCTTGCCGTCACATATCACCCTGCCTACCTGCTCCGCGATCCGCGCCAAAAAGGCGAGGCCTGGAAGGATCTCCAAATGGTGATGAAATTTCTCGGCATTGAACCCCCAAAGAAAACTGCCGACTAGAAATCCGTCATCGCTTTGCACTGCGAGGGGACCTTGGTTCTTGCCGGCGCTATCACTGAAGCTGCCCAGGGAGACTCATCGCTCGGGCAATTACTGAAAAGGTTATCCTTCCAATCAATGCCCGAGTTCTGCGATGTCGCCCTGGCCGTGCCGCTTGACATGGTTTTCACTTACCGTGTCGCTGCCGATGCCGTTCCCGTGGTTGGCGGCCGCGTGCTCGTGCCTTTCCGCCAGCAGCGCATGACTGGCATCGTGGTTGAACTGCACGACCGCAAACCCTCCGTCAAAATTAAGCCCATTCTCAGCGTCCTCGATGTCTCGCCGGTCCTCGATGATCAACTCCTGCGCCTCGGCCGCTGGATTTCCGACTACTATCTTGCGCCGATCGGCGAAGTGTTCCGTACGATGTTGCCTCTAAACGCGGAGTTCAAACGCGCCATCGCCTACCGCATCGCTAAAGAAGGCTTGCTGGCGTTACATCTCGCTGGAACGTCGGGATCGTCCGCTCGCTCGCAACGGACGCCAGAGGAGCAGGCCTCCGAATTCCGCGTGCTCGATTACCTTGCCGCTCAAGAGCCAGCGCCGGGAGACACCGCCCAAGTCCGTGAAGAAACTCTTCGCTCCGCCACTGGCGTCTCCAAACTCATTCTCACAGGGATGGTGCGAAAGAAGTGGCTGGTGCGCGAGGACATCTCCGCCGTCCGCGACGCTACCCGCACCGTCAAGCTTGCGATTCTGAAATCCGCAGACGGCAGGCTCAACGATAATCAACGAAAACTTGTCGACACTCTCGCTGCATCCGGAGGCCGCGTTGCCGTGGAAGCGCTGCAGGCGCTCGATGTCCCGCGCACGACGCTCAACACGCTAGCCAGGCGCGGTCTGATCGAAATTATCGAGGAGCCTGCCGGATTCGCCGTTTCCCGCAGCAAGCCGAGACCATCTGTCGAATTCAATTTCAATTCAGCGCAGCAAACCGCGCTGGGCCGTTTACGCGATGCCGTCGAGGCGCGCAAGTTTTCCGGCATTCTTCTGCACGGCGTCACCGGCTCGGGCAAAACGGCCGTCTACCTCGCCGGCATGCGCGCCGTGCTGGAGGCAGGACGCTCCGCCATTCTGCTCGTCCCCGAAATCGGCTTAACACCCGCCGTGGCCGCCGACTTGCACCAGATCTTCGGCGACGAAGTTGCCATCCTCCACTCCGCGCTTTCTGACAAAGAGCGCGCCCAGCAATGGCACCGCATCAAGGGCGGGGACGCGCGCATGGTAGTCGGCACTCGCTCGGCGGTCTTCGCCCCCGTAGCCGATCTGGCGCTAATCATCGTCGACGAAGAACACGACTCCTCCTACAAGCAGGAGGAAGCTCCCCGCTACCATGCCCGCGACATCGCCGTCGTACGCGCCAAGATGGCGAATGCTGTGGTCGTTCTGGGCTCGGCCACCCCATCCCTCGAATCGTATTTCAACGCCAGGAAAAATAAATACGCGTTGGTCGAATTGCCTGATCGCGTGGAGCAGCGTCCGCTGCCCGAAGTCGAAATCATCGATATGCGCCAGGAATTTCAGGAGACCGGGCAGGAGCAGGTCATTTCGCGCAAACTGGCGGCAGAGATCAAAGAGCGCTTCGACCGCAAAGAACAAGTCATGGTACTGCTGAACCGCCGCGGATATTCTCCCGTGGTGCTGTGCCGTACCTGCGGCAAGACTCTCGAATGCCAGAACTGCGCCATCGCCCTTACCCTGCACAAACGCGAGCACAAAATGGTTTGCCACTACTGCGGCTACATTGCACCGGTGCCGAAGGCGTGCGTGCATTGCGGCAGCGAGTATGTATATTTCCTTGGCACAGGCTCAGAGAAGCTAGAGGAATTGCTGCACGGCATGTTTCCGCAAGCCCGCATTGCACGTCTCGATCGCGACACCGTGCGAGGGCACGAGGATTTCGAGCGCACTCTGAACGCGCTCAGCGAAGGCGAACTCGATTTGCTGGTGGGCACACAAATGATCGCCAAAGGCCATGACATTCATGGTGTCACTCTGGTCGGCGTAGTGGGCGCCGACAGCGCGCTGGGATTCCCCGACTTCCGCGCCGCCGAGCGCACGTTTCAACTGCTCACCCAGGTGGCGGGCCGCGCCGGGCGCGGCCAATCTCCCGGCAAAGTGGTTCTGCAAACTTATTTTCAGGATCACTACGCGGTGCAATATGCGGCCCATCACGACTTCGCCGGATTCTATGATAAAGAACTCCGCTTTCGCAGTTGGATGCACTACCCACCGTATTCCGCGCTGGCGAATGTGCTTATCCGTAGCGACAAGCTCGAAGAGGCGCTGCAATGGTCAGGCACGCTGGGAAAGTGGTTTGAGCAAAATCGTCATGAAGGCGTGCGCGTTCTAGGCCCTGCGGCCGCTCCCATTGTGCGGCTGAAGCGCGACTACCGTTATCACTTCGTGCTGAAGTCGCCCAGCCGCGAAAAGCTCAACACCACTCTGCGCGCGATGCTAGCTCATGCGACGCACCAAAAAATCCCGCGCACGCAACTAATTGTGGATGTCGACGCACTCTGGCTGATGTGAAGAGCGATACGTTCTTGGCCTCAATTCCGCTCTCCCCCGCCATGTTTTTGCAGACAGAGCCGGCAAAACGTCGGAGGCTCCGTATTGTCGACAATGTGCCTGACCGGATTCTGCGATCGCAACCACGCGAAAATTGCTTTCAAGTCATCGTCGCTCATGCTGCGATAGAAGGCCCACGGCATTACTCCGTGCAGCTTGCGCGCACCCACTTTTCCGGTCCTGATCACCTGCAGGAACAGATTCTCGTCGTAGTAAGAAATTCCGCTCGGATCTGGAGTCAGGTTGGGGCTGAAGATATTTTCTCCGGTGGGGGCATTAATCAAGTTGCCACCGGCAAACAGTTGCCCGTTTACCGCAGAGCCCGGATGGTACCAATCCGTATGGCAACCCGCGCAATCGGCGGCGTATTCAAGAAATTCTCCACGCTCTTTGGGTGTTGCGAACGAGGGTTGCGGTCGTGCATCCAGAATCGGTTCCGGCATGGTGTTGAAGCGAAACTTCTGCGACAGCGTGAGGTGAGTGCGGGGAAGCGCGTTGCGGATTGCGGGAAGGCTTCTTAAGTAAACGACAATGGCAGCAACGTCTTCATCTGGCAGTTTGCTAAAAGCCGCCGACCACATTTGAGGATGCAGTGTTCGATCGTCGTGTCCGATCCCTTCGCGGATCGCGCGGGCCAGCATATCATCCGACCAACTTCCGGCACCGGTCTCAATATCAGGCGTGATATTCGGCGCGACTAAGTTGGGTATTCCCTCCTTATCGAAGACATGCCCATCGCCTTTTCGGCCCGGCGGAACGGGTGCACCGTCCTGAGTCCAATCCCGGTCGGAATGGCAACGAAAGCACGCCAGTGGCCTTCCGCCAGGTATTGGCCCCTGAGTCGTCGCGCCTCGGTGCGCGCAAAAACTATGTTGCGCAGCGGACGTTTTCGAGGACCAGCTACCAGCCGCCACATCGAATAATAGGTGGCCCAGCCGAAGGTAAAGCCGATGAAAAGAACCGCGATGGCAACAACGGTGAAAAGAACCAGAAGCGCGCGTTTCATATAGATTTATCGCGGAATAACTTCAAAGCGATATGCTCCATGTCTGCGATAGAACCGCTAGGGTTTACCAATGTTCCCCTGGACCACCACAATTGACGCCGCCGGCAGATCATACATCGTGTTTTTTTCTGAGTTCAGTTTCGAGTGGGCAATCGGACCGTCGGGATCAGCCCAGCCCTTGCTGGTAGGCACAATGGTGCGCCCTCCACTAGTCTCCGCATGCGCCATAAAGCGCGTCTGCGCCGGATGCCATTGATACTGCGTGCTGCCAAACGTCGAGACCTCCACCCCGCCGGCGAACGCGTTGTTTTGTTGCGACGCTCCTTCAAACACAATTCGAACCCGGTGCGCATTCTGCTGATCTCGATTCACCATCATCACCGCCAGTGTTCCATCGGGACGCTTCACTGCATACGCCGTTACCAGCTCATGACCGGCGCCATCAGAAATATCTCCCTTCGCTGCAAAGACCTGGTGCTCGCCGCCGCCGGACTGCACCCACTCCAGATTAATTAATTGCGCCACAAAGAACTGCGCCAGCGGCTGCTGTATCTGATAATCGGAGTCGATAGTAAACATTCCAAACGTTCCCGGAGAGCCGTTGCATCCCGGCTCCATGTGCAGTGGCAGATAGTGAAAAAAATAAACGCCCTTCCCTCCCGAGTTCAGAAACGAACCTATGTAGTCTGCCAACCAAATTCCCGCGAAAATGTCCTCATAAGTTTCGCTGGCATTCCACGAAAGATTTCCTTCCGTAATAAACATCGGCATGTCTGCCGGAATTCCGTCCTCGTGCCATACCTGCATGATGTGGCTCAGTAATTCCGGTTCCTCATACAACGTGCCCCAGGGCGTCTTGCACGGCTCGAGCGGATAATGCTCGAACGAAAAGAAGGCGAGATCATTCATTCGCCCGTGATGCTTTAGATAATCTAGAAACCGCTTCGTCCACGAGACGTTCCCATTCGCGTCCGGCCACACTTCAATATCTTTGTTCACGCCCTGGAACGAAGGCCCGCCCAGCTTCAGCGAGGGATCTACCTTATGAATCGCGGTAGCCCACTGCAGGTACAGCGCCCCGTAATCTTCCGGGAGCATGTACTGACCGTCGGCTTCCTCGCCCATCTCCACGTAAGAAATCGGATAGCCGCGCTTTTTCAAATACTCGATCTCCGCCACTGCGTTGTCGGGTGTGTCATACAACATCGCAACCGGAATCATGGCTGGCAGGCCTCGCGTCACGCCACTGGTAAAAAATAGGTCAAAGCCCATCTGCGCCTGCTTGGTCGATCCCAGATTTGAAGGCTCATGCCACGGATCAACGGACGAACAGAAAGTCGTTGTCTGCTCCTGATCCGCCGTATGTCGCACAACGTCGTGAAACTGTCCGTCCTCCGTGCTGGTGCCCAAATAAAGTTCGCGGATGGCGTAGCCTGCGCAATTTCGCGGATCATTCGATTTCGTATCTGCGGCACCGCCTCCATTGCAAGTATTCGACGATTCCGTCATCCAGATCCGCACGAAACGCACGCCCACAGGAGTGCCGCTCAATCGAATCGTCTCGGTCCCTCCTTTTCCTTCCGTGGTATTACCTTGCGCAAACGTCTGCCAGACGCCGCGCGTCACCGCCTTGATTGGATCGTCTCCCGTCCAGTACTGGACAACGTAGCGCCGCGCGTACGGCTCACCCCAGGCGATGCGAATGCTATTCACTTGCTGCGCCTGTGCCAGGTCCATCACCACCCACTGCGGATGCAGCGCGTCGCTCTCACCGGTGAAGTGTTGCGTTAGGTAGGGATTGCTTTTCCAGAAAGTATTCGCATCGCCATCAGTCATCCGCGAGAATCCCACGTTGTCGATACCGTCATTACGGGTGAAGCCGCGCCGCGGAAGGCTGTAACCGTAAGAGTAGCGAATCATCTCGGATGGAGTGGCCGAGCCGGTAAAGTATCCCTTGCCACTCGCATCGCTCCAGGTGCCCTGCGGATTCCAGTGCCACGCCTCGACCGCGAGCTCTGTGTTCTGGCGATAAGTGACAGGCTGCCAGCCCGAGGCCAGAGTCTTTTCCAGATTCGGTTGCAGCAGGTCTTTATCGATTGCTTCCGCGGCAATGCGGTCCACCCCTGCTCCCAGCGTTTCTTTAGGCACAAAGTGGTTGGTGGGATGTGACAAGTCGACGACCATCGTTTGAGCTCCAGCCAGCAGCGCTAGGCAACCAACTATAAGAAAAACGGCAGCCAGTAATTTCAAGAGGGTGCCTCCGCTTAATCAACTAAAACGATTGATCAGGGAGTATACGAGAGAAATCGCAAGGAGGGGAACTTCTTAGTCGCTGGTTGTTGATAGGAGGACTGACTTGAAGATTTGTCTCTTAACGTCGATACTGCCGCACAACCTCAGGCAACGAAGCATGCGCCATCGGGGCCGGCGTCAGCGTGAGCACCAACATGACCAGCGCAAACACCGCAAGCCACACCCGCCCGCCGGAAACTCGCGGCCACTCTGCTACCTGCGGATGACGAAAGCTGCTCAACCACAGCAAAATCGCCCACACAAACCATCCCGTCCACAAATAGTAAGCCATCGGCAAAAGAATCAGAATGGTCAGCCGCGATACGGTCTTGTGCGCTCCCGGCGCAATCGAGAAAATAATGTGTCCCCCATCTAATTGCCCTCCCGGAAGCAAGTTGAGCGATGTAGCCAGCATTCCTACCCAGGCCGCAATCGCGGTTGGATGAAGTAGCACACGGCTCAATGGCAAATTCAAAGATCCATGCAGCACTCCTACCGATCCCAGCAGCCGATGCACCAGCTGGAAAATCAGGGGATAGCCGAGTTCATAGTCCGCCGCTCCCAGGCCCCCATGCATTGGTTTCGACCATGTCAGCGAAATCACCAGCACAACCAGAGCGACCACGAATCCAGCGATCGGCCCCGCAATCCCAATGTCGAATAACGCCGTACGCGAGCGAATTCTCGAGCGAATCAGAATAACTGCGCCCATGGTCCCGATCGGCGTCGCCATCGGAATAAAGAAGGGAAGCGTCGCATAAACTCCGTAGCGTCGGCAGTAGAGATAATGCCCCATCTCGTGAGCCAGAAAAAACAGCATCAACGTGGCCATAAACGGCACGCCGCCCAGCAATCGGGCCGGATGTGAATACGCCCAGCTCGCGGGGAAGAAGGGAACAGAATCGTCATCGAAAGACAACGCCGGAAGGCCGTGCTGGAAGTTGTATTGCATGCGCGCCCCCATCACCAGCGTGGTGAAACAAGTGGCAAGCAGCAGCACGAGGTGCAACCAATACCGAGGTTTCGGGGCTCGCGGAATTCGCTCCGGCGCGGGCCGGAGGTATTCCAGGGTGGAAGAAGCAACGGGAGAGTTCGGTTCCGTCATGCGGCTCTACGGCCCCGATCCATCGAGGCCTTTCAATTAGATGCTACTACGCCCCGCGGGGAACGTAAGCCGCACTCGTGGAGACGTCGCTTGCAACGTCTCTCTCGTCACGAGATGATGAGTAGTACACCCCAAGCCGCCCTAAAAGATATTCAAGGATTTTGCAGGCTGAAGCAGAAGCCACCAGCGAAAAGCCAGCAGCCAGAAGCCAGAAGCTAGCAGCCAGAAGCCAGAAGCTAGCAGCAGCTCTTCTCAATCAATCGACTGCAATTCTTTCCCCGGCTTAAACCGCACGGCTTTGCCCGGAGGAATCGAAACCTCAGCTCCGGTTCGCGGATTGCGACCGATGCCAGTCTTTCGCGGGCGCACGTTGAACACGCCAAATCCGCGCAGCTCAATGCGATTGCCGTGGGCCAGCGCCTTCTTCATGCTCTCAAAAACGGTTTCCACCGCCAACTCGGCTTTGGTCTTGGTGATACCGGTTCTGGCGACCACTTCGTTGATAATGTCGAGCTTGATCACAAACGGCTCCAGCGGACGGTCTCAGGATCATGCTTCAAGTGATTGATGCTATGGGAGATAAGG
>JAOAPI010000061.1 GCA_025462865.1 Candidatus Sulfotelmatobacter sp.
ATATTTCCCTGAAAGGACTCCACCCTTCAGTGGACTCCAGGGTGTGACGCCAAGCCCCATCTCCTGAGCCATGGGAATAAGGTCTCCCTCCACAGTGCGTTCAAGCAGCGAGTATTCAATCTGAAGGGAAACCAGGGGAGCCCAGCCACGGAAATAGGCAATCGTCTGCGCTTGCGCGACCCTCCACGCGGGGGTGTCGGAGAAGCCGATATAGCGCACCTTGCCTGAAGCAACAAGGTCATCGAGAGTACGAAGGGTCTCTTCGATCGGAGTAAAGCGGTCGTTCAAATGGAGCCAGTAGAGGTCGATGTAGTCGGTCTGCAGGCGACGAAGCGACTGCTCGCACTGTGCAAGGATCGCCTTACGACCAGCGCCGCCGCCATTCGGATCACCGGGGTACAGGTTGTTGAAAAACTTCGTGGCCAGGACCATTCGCTCGCGGCGGGCGCGATCCAGGGCGATGAAGTCGCCGATGATCTTCTCAGAGTGGCCCCTGGTATAGTAATTAGCGGTATCGACGAAGTTGCCGCCGCGCTCCAGAAACGCGCCAAGAATCTTTGCGGAGTCTTCCGGCGTTGCTCCCCAGCCCCAGTCTTCCCCAAAGGTCATCGTGCCAAGGCACAACGGGCTGACGCGAAGTCCTGATCTTCCGAGTGTTACGTACGAATTCAACGGCATACTTTGCTCCTGATTCAACTGGTTAGCTTGCTTATTGACTGTCAACTCTGAAGCGGTCACATTGCGCTCCTGATTTACCTCTATGAGATTCCGGAAGGGCCCTGACTGGGTACCTGATCCTGCAAACTTTTTGCCTGATCCTCCAGACATCGAGCCACAAGCAGGGGTTGACGCGCTCTATACTGAGAAGTGCTATGTCACCCGAACTCGCATCCTTGATCGAGGCAAACACGCGAATCGATGGTACTTTTCCTACTCCAATTCCTGGTTTGCATCTCTCTCGCTATTCGTCACGCACGCAGCCGAATCAGGGTGTGCAGTCTCCGACCCTCGCCATCGTCGCCCAGGGAACCAAGCAGGTCATGTTGGGTAACGAGGCTTTCACCTACGCCCCCGGATACTGCCTGGTGGTTTCACTCGATCTACCGGTTTCTGGAAGGGTCACGACGGCGTCGAAAGCAAAGCCATTCCTCGGGATGCACCTGGACCTCGATGTAAAACAAGTTCCGTCGCTTCGGACCTCCGGCAGGATCCAACGGGCGACGAAGCCTGATCGCGGCCTTTTCCTCAGCAGAATGACGCCGGAATTACTCGATCCGGTACTCCGCTTGCTCAGGCTCCTCGGAAAGCCGGAGGACAGTGCTGTGCTCGCACCCCTGTTGCAGCGTGAGATCCTTTATCGCTTGTGGCGTAGCGAGCAAGGTGAGCAACTTGAGCGAATGACCCAATCGGATGGTCATGCCAGTGGCGTCGCGAAAGCCGTCATCTGGCTGAAAGAGAACTTCGACAAGCCGTTTTCGATAAAACTTGTCGCCCAGGAAACGAACATGAGTCCTTCTGGACTCCACCACCATTTCAAGACACTCACAAACATGACCCCGCTTCAATATCAAAAGCACCTTCGCTTGCAGGAGGCTCGACGGCTCATGTTGTCCAACGCTATGGATGCGTCTGCCGCGGCGTATCACGTTGGCTATGTCAGTCGCTCACAGTTCAGCCGCGAATACAGCCGTCTCTTTGGAGCCCCGCCACTTCGGGATGTGGAGCAGACCCGGCAGCAGCCTCAACCAGCAGAATTGTGAGGGTGGATATGGATCAAGGGCCGCCATCTAAATAGATACGGCGTTTGACTGGCCTCGAGCATCTCCAAAAGAGCAGAGTTGGATATAGGAGCGCATTGGAATCAATTGCACTTAAGATTACTTCGTATACGCCGCTCTGAATGTTCGATCTTGCTTCATCCAGACTTCCTGAATCGCGCGGACCAGCTCGGAACCCATGAACCGAATTTGTTCTCGTGCTGATGAGTGCGGATCGTCGCCAATCCGAACCGCAGAAACTTGTCGTCACTTCCGAACTCAACGGCTGTTCCGGAGCCCCCCTCTTAGAATCTCTCTCTTCATCTCTGCCTCTTATTGCAAGAGGATGTGCATAGCCAGCGCGTCGATTACGAAAACAATCATTTTCTTTCAATGCCATTGCGTTGGCAGTTGGTCAATTGGCTGGCACCCTCCGTTCCAGTCTTGCACTGCGGTCACGCGACGATCGGACTTTCCTCACTTTCTCCGGTGATTGATCTCTCCAGAGCCCGCCGCGTTTTTTGGCAACTCATCTGCTCATAGCAATAACAAGTTACGTGACGGCAAACCGAATTCTAGGAGAACAATACAGATGCCCATGAAGAGTTGTAACGTGTCGTTGCCAATGGCGGCATATAGCATTGGCCTTTTACTAGTCTCGACGCTAAGCGCCACGCCCCATACAGTGAATTGGTGTAGTAAACGCGCTTCCCATCACGACTTACTTCCACCATTTGTGGGCCGCCATTCAGTGTGTTATCGGGATGACTCGGGTGCGATGTCTTCCGTACAATTCCACCCAAATGAATTGAGCCGATCAGCTTCGGGTTATGCGGATCGGAAACGTCATATTGTCGGGTCTCGCCCGTGCCCCAGCAGGAGGCGTAGAGTCTCTGGTCGTCCACGGAAAGGTTGA
>JAOAPI010000157.1 GCA_025462865.1 Candidatus Sulfotelmatobacter sp.
CCGGAGATACTGCCTCAGATAGGTTTCGAACCCCGGACCGCTGACGACGCCCTCATCTACAAAGCAAAAATGGACCCGCCGCTCAATGTTCTCTTCACAAGGAATGAAGATCGGAAACTTATCAACAAAGTATCGGTCCGTCGCGAGATTCTTTGTCCGCGACTGGTAACGCTTGGTCGGCAAGTATGATCGGTCAATGCTGAGTTGATCTTCGAAATACTCCAGCTTCTCCGATTCGGTTGCGAGGAACTGGTGTCGGCGATTCGCCAGCACGAAGTCCAGACACATGAGTTTGTTCTTGATGGTGAAGACCCGCCGCTCACGACGGTTGCGGTTGTCCTCTTCTCCGATCGCTTTGTAGAACGGCTTCGAGAACAAGTGGTAAACCATGCGGTTGTGACGATAAGCGTGAGTTCGGCAATGGCCGCTTGCAAGTGCTTTGTTCACGAGGCTAGTAACGCACCGGCCCCGCTGCTTTCCGACGAAGTCTGGATACTGGCGACTGAGAAAGTATCCGCCGTGGAGCGCGACCAGACAGAGGAATGCCGCTTCATCCTCGTCGTAGCCTAAACGTGCGATCTGTTGAATTCTCTGTTCGTTTCGCATGAGAGAGCCTCAAAACGACAGCAATCCGGCGACTACTTCCGGTCCGTCCTGGATAGCCGAACAACGGCTCGATGCCTTCAGGCCCAGTGCATAAACCGTAAAGCCGGCGCGAGCCTTTTGCTGCATTTGCGAGCGCTTGTAGTCCTCGCTGGTGACCTCAAGATCGACCTTCGCCAATTCGCCGTCGGCTGTCTCGTATTCGATTCGGAGGTCGGGAAGGATCACCCGTCCTTCGACCGTCTTCAATCCGTTCTCTGCGGCGATTTTATCTTTCTTTCGTGCATATTCCAGAGCAGGTAACCCGTTCGCCTTCGCGAGTTCGGAATAGACGGCTTTCTTCAATTCGAAATCCAAAACCACACGCTGCACGTTGCCGCCTGCGCTCTCGATCTTCGCCGAGTGCGCCTCGTACATTCGGAAAATCGCGAGGTCATGTTTCACCTCATTCGGCTTCACAAAACCGGCGTAGAGACGTTGCTCCTGCGGCATCCACTCGTCTGACCGCGCCGCCTTAAGCCCTGCCTTCGTTAACGTCAGAATTGAAACGGAGTCACCTTTCTTGTCATACGGGACGCTCTGGGACTCGACAAGACCTCGCGCGACGAGGCGCTTCACATCCTGCCGAAATCGCTCCGGATTGGAAGGGGATATCTGCCGTTGAAGATCCTTGGCTGAGACTACACGAAAGGTCCCAACCTTGTTTAAGATCTGCCGCTCATTGATGTTGAGGCCGTGATGGTCACGTTCACGGCGAGTTCGCGCTTGGCGTTCGCCCTGTGCCATCGTGGGATCTCTCTCAGCTACCGTCCAGGTCCGTTTGCGATCCTCGATCGGAACACGCGCCAGCGCTCGGGCAAGCACCGGATCATCTCGTTTCGGGTCGTAATTGACGCCCAGTTTGCACTGAAGGCCCTGCGCGGTGTAGGCCCTACCCAGAGTCGATCCATTAATACGGACGCCATTGAACTCGTACGACATTCCATTCAATCGGCCGCCTGACTGGATGCTGGGGATCGTCTTGACGCCCTCGCGTTCGAGCTGCTCAATCAGTCCCGACATGGTCGGCGTCGTACTGGCTATTCGAGAGATTGTTTCCGCCAATCGGTCCACCTGGTGGGGGGCTGCACCTGAAGTTCTGCCCCGGGTTTCGTCTTCAACCGGGCCGGAACCGGCGCCGCCCGCACGTCCTTGCGACAGAGGCATTCGGCTTTGCCCCGTGGCTTCTTCAAGTCTTTCCGCGTCGTCACGTTCGGGAGTTCGGCTCATTTGCTATTCCTCCAGCCTCTTGGTCAACTCGTCAGAAATGCTCGAACCCGTGCGGAGTTGCTTTTCGACGTGGGCCAACTTACGGCCCGTATCCTTCAGGAATAATTGCCTGGTCGCGAAGTACACGAGTGCGAACAGGTTGAAGAAAAGCAGCGCACAATAGACAGCGATCGGACCGGCATAGACCTGATAAATCAGTCCGCGGTAAGGCGTCAGGAATTTGAACTCTCCGATCAAAAAGAGCCCGCCCGCCAGGAAGATAATCGTGGTGACGAAGAAGGCATTGGCGATCATTTGCTCTGCCCCGGAAACGCCTGATCCTCGCGAAAATAGGTGATCGCCAGTCCGAGAGGGTTGATCGGAACCATCGCGTTGGGAACCTGATCTTTGATTACGAAGAAGAAGTTCCCGACGAACCGTTCGCGCCGCATCTCGATGTGTTCGGGAATCGAATAGTAGACTTTCTCGAAGTCCACGGTGGAGTGGTAAGGTGGCGTCCGCATGTCCTCAATAGCGACGTTGGTTACGACCACTTCCGTCTCCTGGCTGCCCGTCACGAGGAACATTTCGATTTCTTTGGACTTCTTCTTTTGCTCGATCAGAGCATCGGCGGCGCGCCCATCCAGGAAGTACAGTGAACGCGCAAAATTGTTGCGGACCGTTGCGCGGACGCGACCGTAGTAGTTGTTGACAAAGTCCGTAAGGAAGTACCGAATCTCGTTTGCCTGAGGCTTGAAAGCGAGGCTGTCGTAGTTCACAGCCTCGGCTCGGCCAACATCGTTCACGCGGATTACGAGCGGCTTAAAGTTCTTGAATATCTGGTACGTCTTTATGTCCAGAACCAGCAGGCCGACGGCGATGACCGAGACCGAAAGCAGAGCGATCTTGAGGTAAGTATTGGTAACCAGCGCCGAGCCGAACTGCTCCATGTACATGCGCTTGGCGTCGTTGAAGTCCTTCGAGGGTGGAGGCAAAAGGTGGTTGATTGTCATTGCGAGATCTCTCTGATTTAGAACCGGCCTACAATTCCGGGTATGGCAGATTCGCCGGACCTGCCGGCGAAGATCGAATTCACCAGCGACGGCACTTTGAGCAATCCCCAGATGAAGGCGATCAGCAAGAATACGAGCTGCACGAACAGGGCAGCGATGGTTTGTGCGTTCCACGGTGAAGGATGTGTGTCCAGGAAGTGAATCAGCATCTCTCCGAAAACGAAGATGAAAGCATTGGCCACCACCGGATAGAAGGCGTATTGAATGAAGGCCTTAAACCAGCCCCAGAAAAGCCACTCCAGATTCGGAACCACGAAGAAGGGGATGAAGATCGGCCCGACGAGAACGCACACAGCTTCTGAAACGAGTCCGAACGCAATCACGCCGAGGAGAACGAATTCCGCGGCAGAAAGCGCCAGGATAACGACGACGTACCGGATCACTTGCATTATGTCCAGCAGCGACGGCCCGGATGGCTGCTCCATCGCACTGTAAGCGGTGGCTAGACGGGTCTCGACCTCCTCAGCGCTTGCGCTTTCGATCTGGTTCGAGAGATTGCTGGCCTGCTTGATGATGAGATTGTGAAAACTCAATCCGAACCCAGGAATTGGCTGGCTGTAGTACGTGACCATCGCGTATCCGAAGGCGATTGTCATGAGTAAAGACGCGAATCGATCCATCGGAAAGCCGCGTCCGGACAGCGCCGACTTGATGCCGAACCATGCCACCAGAATCACGGCGAACCCCCTGAAGAGGTTCCTTCCCAGTGCAATGAAGAGATCGGAATGCTGCGTGAGAAGCTGAGTGATCGCGTCGGTGACGTAAGTAAAGAAATTGTCTGATGGCATGGTTCGCTCGATACGCCTACGGAATGTTAAAGCCGGTCAGAACCGCCGTTGTTCCGGTCATGTGCTGCTGGATCAGATTCGCCTGCTGCGCCTGAAATGCGATCTGATTGTTAATGGATTGGGCCTCCGCGTCGCGCCGTGCCTTCTCAGCCGCGAGTTGCTGCTCAAGTACCGAGGCAAGCAGTTTGTTGCTGTCCTGCGTATTTCGGATTGAGATCAAATTCGCCGCGTTGATCTTGTTCAGCACACCGACTTCGGTGTTCAGATTGGGATCGCTTGAAAGGGAGTCGGCCTCCAAACCCGAGATGGCATTCTCGACCTGCGGCGCGTTGCTTCGGATCGTACCCAGTGTTGTGATGCTGTTGACACTGGTACCGTCTTTAATCTCCAGTGTGCTGTAGTTCCGCTTTATTTGGTCCTGCTGATCCGCGGGGATCGAGCTCCAGACAGTCGAGTAATTTTGCAGGGGAGTTGTGGCGGCGCCATATCCGCCCAGGGAGCCCGCGCCGGAGTTTATGCTCGTAATCCACCCTCCGGTCGTGCCGTAAGTGTTGCTGGCGCTAGTGAACTTCCATGGACTCAGCACAGCGCGATATCGAGCGAACATGTTGATCGGCAGGAGCGTTGCATTTGTCTGCATCTGACGGTATTGGTTCGTGATCTGGCTATAGGTTTGGCTCAGCAGCGAGTACTGTTGCTGCATCTGCCGGAGTTGGCTGACGAGTTCGCCCCAGCTGGTCGGATCGAAAACGGTGAGGCCGAAACCGAACTGCGCTAATGCCGGCAGGGTGAGGACCGCTCCAGCCAGTGTTGTTATGAGAATCGTTCTCTTCATTGGGTACTGCCTTTCTTTTTGGTGTCGGGCGGGGGTTGCGTTCGCCCTTTCTGGCCTTTCGTCGGAGTGTCGGGAAACTCAAAATTGCGCAGTGTCTTGTTGCTTCCTTCGAATCCTTTCTTGACGCCTTCAGCGTCTTTCTTCTGCTCCTCCTGACGGCTCTTTGAGTCGCTGTTACAGCTCGTCAGAGCCACCAAGCCGATGAGCACCACGGTCGTTAATCGCCAGCGGATCATCTTGTCCTCCGGTTGGCTTTGGCGGCGGACGGCACCGTTTCATTGCCGTGCTGGAGGGTCAGCTCGATCGCTGCGTCCAACACGAAGAAGCCGATGAATAGAAGAATGGCCGCCATTGCAAAGCGGTAAAGCCCCGGAAATAGCGATCGGAAAAGGTACAAGTTCGACAACACGTTCTGATCTCCTTTCGTCACCCTTTCTGTGATCCTCGAATCAGGGTGAAGATGACGAAAACACCAGCAACACACAGACCGATCTGAAGTGCTTCTCGAAGCCGGGGCCCTGCGCCAAACGTCTCGACCGCTTCTGAGAGGAAAAAAATCGCAGTACCGGCGAGTAATCCGAGTCCGGCCCGATTTCGCCGAAGTTTAAGCCCGAATGAATGGAATCTCACAGATCACCCCGGAGCTTGTGGTTCTCATACGACGGCAGCAACAGATCGTCGCTGAGGTAAACCTTCACCCGATTTCCTTCGCGGATCGTGAACGTTGGCAATACATTCAGAAAGCGGTCCAGAATACGCAAGCTTGATTGGGAGAGACTCTGCGAGACTCCCTGCCGATAATTGTCCAGAGCGGAAGCGTTGAATCCATACCGGGTATTTGCCTGCGCCAATCCAGCGATAGCACCGATGGCCAACGATGTCCCGAAG
>JAOAPI010000065.1 GCA_025462865.1 Candidatus Sulfotelmatobacter sp.
TCCTGAGCGGCAACCACGGTCAGGTAGGCATCCGCGGTGGCGACCCCAACCTCGAACTGCGTCCTCTTGACGGCCGCTTCTGAGTGGGCCCGAGCTGCGTTAGCGACGGCAATGTTGGCGCTGCGCAAGCCGAAATCGATCGGCTCCCAGCTGACGAGCCCGCCCACTGCGCTTCCCCATACCGATCCGAAATTGTTCGAGCCGATAACGGGGCCGGACATCGAGGGAATCACGTTCTGAGGCAGCAGCACGCCGAACACGTTGTTCCGTGTCGCGCGGTTGATCTGGGCAAGCGCGTCGACTCTCGGCAGATACGCAGTTCGCGCCAACCGGATCGCTGCCGCCGCCGCATTGATTTCCTCCTGTGAAACGCGGATCGAAGGATAGTTTCTAAGCGAGTTTTCGACCGCCTCGCGGAGCGTGAGCGAGCCAGGCGCCGCGGCTTGCTGCGCTGACAAAGCTCCTGCGATGAATAGCATCACGCCGGGACACCGCGCCAACCATCCGCGTGAGCTATTCATCTTCGATGAGTTCATGAAAAAGTTCCCGCACTTTGCTCTTTGATGCTGCCAACGCCTTCCGCCCGAGCGGAGTGGCTCGGTATACTCGCCGCACCGACTTGCCGTTTCGCTGCTCTGTGGATCGCAAATACCCTTTCTTTTCCAGTCCCTGGAGAAGGGGGTACAATCTTCCCGGTCTGATGCGGTTTCCGTGGCGTGCAAGCTCCTCGATCATGCCGAGACCGAAATCAGGACCTTCAACGGCATGATGAAGAACGTGCAGCCGGATGAGTCCTGAGTACAGATCGCGGTCCGCTACAGCAGTTTCCTGCTCTGACTTCGATTTCGACATCCGATTACGAACGATGCTAGCATGAAAGCGACTAGGAACGTCTGTCAATTGATCGAGCGGATATTCGCTTCAAAGGGAGGTTTTAACCGCTGTTTCTACTGACCGTGGTGAGGGTTGGCGGTTGATACTGCCAGTGGTGAACACTCGCGTTGAGGTCCGGCACGCCCGGACGGCGACGATGACGTGTCCCCGCACTGGAGTTTATGGCCAGAGATTAGGTGTCCAGAGAGCTTTATTCTATGCCTGTCCACTCACGCTAATTAGGGCAACAATATATTTGTGTACTCCATCCCGTGATGCTAATTTTGTAGCAAGTGTGACAGGCCGGAAGTGGTAGGCGGCGCGCGGGGAGGTTCAGGACATTACCTCTTGATTCTGTCCCGTGAGTTTAGTATACTTTTGGACAATGCTGGGCTTCGGCCTAGCAGGTGCTCCCCGCCTAATGGCGCGGGATTTGGCTTCTGGCCCCGTGAGCCCGGCAATCACGGGGCATTTTTATTCTCCGTATCTCCAAATCGTCTTCCCGGATCTTCTGTACTGTTTGATCTGGTAAGCTAACGGCTTGTAGGCGCTTGAAAACTTCCAGCAGCCTGAATTAAGTGGCCCTAGCCAAGTTACGTAGCACTCGGAATTTATCACATATAGGCGATGATCGGGTCGATTGCTCCTTGAGTTGGGAATGGTGATGCATTCGGATTCAGGCACTTTCCCCTTGAGTAGCTCCGCTATCCACATAATCCGCTCTACTCGCTGAACATCAATCTCGTTTTTCTTTCCACGTGCCGCTACGAAATCTGCCGACCTGGAAAATGCATGATCGAAGCGGTCGCTGAAGAATATAACCTGTTGTCCGTCGTGCGTGTGATGCCCCACCGCGCCTGAATAGTGCTTTTCATAGAGCTCTTGGCCCAAATCCCGGATACTGCTTAATGTCAGGAATGCAGTAGAAATCAGCAACTCGTCCAGGTCAACGGTGCAGTTCGGCATTTGTCCGTTCACCCTAGGTTGATCCGGAAGATATTGAACTTACTGAATGATGGCGATGAGTGGCGGACCTGGAGATTTTGTAGTCTAGCCCGAACCGAAATGTGTTCAGCCAAGGCGAGCTTGGCTGAATGGGCATCTAGGCAGCACGAGGCAGCGACGGCCCCCGTGAGTAGGTCGCATATTTGAAGTAGCGGCGTTTGAGCCGAATCGATCACGGTTAAATCAAGAAGGGCCGCGCCAGCGAGGGCTGCGCGACGGCGCAAGATCCGACGAAGATCACTGTACCTGTTATGGGCCTTGTTCTGCTTGCGATCCAACAGAATTAGATACTCATTCCCGCCAGTTATCCAACTTTTAAGCATCTGGTAGTAGAACTTGTAGAATCCCAGTTCCTGATCACCACCGTGGAATCGGGCCAGATCAACCTTGCTCTGATCTACCACAATTACGCGATACGAGAGGCCGGGTGAATCGAAGAAGAAATCGATGAGGCGTTTATATTCAGGAAGTCTTGATTGGCTCGTTTTGTTCCACTTCACCTCTGAATTGAGCCGAAGCGACCTACACAGATCCCGGAAGGTACGCGATATTGCCTGTTTCTGATCCTCCGGAACCCACAATCCACCAATGGCCATGTACCGATGGTTTTCGGGTCCGTTATGACGGCTCTCATCACAGTAAACGACATACTTCATTGGAAATCGCTTTCCTCGGCAAGGCCACCCGCGCTAGAATAGAAAAGGCAGACCCGTGCGGGCTTACGGACCTGCGTTAAAAGTTGGTGGCCCACCACGGCCCTATCCGATTAAGTTTTCCAGGCCTAGCGGATAGGGCCTTTGCTGTCTCTTCTTGGCCCGCTATGCCGGTGGGCACTAGCAAGACGGGCGGTTGCCCTCCTCATGGGGCACCTCCATTGAACCAGTTAAAGAATTTCATAGCTTAGCCCATCGGCAATTCTGACTGGGTTTTGATCGTTCGGTACTGACTCGGAAGGCCGGCCTTGCCCTTTTGGACGATCTCAATAGCGCCACGCTCAACCAGGCGCTGGAGTACGCCACTGATCGCGATCATGGGCTTTGCGGCCCCAATGGCAACACCGTTATTTTCGAGTTGCGCCTTTACCTCGTGGATAGTAAAAACACCGCCAAGTTGCCCGACCGCCTGTATGCATCCATCCGTCAGACCAACTCCACGACTAGCCAATCGATCAGGGCGTTTAGGCGTGGGTTCGACGGCTACCGCCTTTACGGGCGGCTTGCCATTCGCGCCAGAAACCTTTCGCATCAGTTCGAGCATGTGGGGATCTTCAGCCATCAGCCGCAACTGCTGAAGACGCCGAATCTCCTCGTCGATGAAATTTAACGCATCCATGTTCTTTGCTCCTATTGGCCAAAGGATAACACATAAGCGACATATGAGGCATTGCGTACAGATTTATTTAGCTTACGGCATTCGCGGTTGCGTTGGGCTTAGCTTAATCGCGCTTACCTTCCCCTCAGTGCATACGATCCCGTGTAGCGAGCGAAAGCGGAGGGTTGCGCCACGAGGGAACGGGTCTATAGTCAGTGGGTATGGCCTCTAAGGCAGATCTTATCGAAGGACCAGAAGCGTTCAGGCGCTTCGATGCGCTTATGAGCTCATTGCTGGCCGTGCCGCATTTCCGAGATCCTGAGGCGCGAAGCGGAGTACAAGAAAAAGGCCGCGCTCAACCCTCGCAAGCGCGGCCCGAAACCAAAGAACGCCGTTTCCCACGGCCCTGACGTTCAGCCTCACGCTTAGATAGCGTCTTCCGGCCTTTCCTGTTCTTCTTTGCCGATCAGTGCCTTGTAGGTTAGGCGCTTGCCGATGATCTGAGAGATGGCCATATCGAACCGCTGGGCATCAGTGATTACTTCGCCGTCCGCATCCTTGCGGGTATCGAAGCGGAATGCCTGTTCGTCGATGTAGCGAAACAGATGGAACGGTTCGACCGCAACGTAGGTACCGCCGATGCCGCGCTCCAAAGATCCCCATAACGATGGTCTTCCCCTCGGTTCCGCGCCCGGTGATTTTCGCTTTGTGTTTGCCAGCGTGCATGTTGCGGGCCTTGCCGCCGATGAAGGTTTCGCCTACTTCCACTTCACCGCCAAGCTTGCCGCCAGTGAGATCATCCTGCATCGCAAGGCGTACACGGTGGAGCATGAACCATGCAGTCTTTTGAGTGACGCCTAGATCGCGGTGAATCTCCCAGGATGAGATTCCATTTTTGCAATTCGTGATGAGCCAAACGGTGGGAAGCCACTTGTCCAGGCCGAGCGGTGAGTCCTCAAAGATCGTCCCGACCTTTATGCTGAACTGACGTTTCGGGTGCTTCGTGGCGCACTGCCAGCGGTTTTGGTTTTTAAGGAAGCTGACCTTGGTGCTACCGCAGGTGGGGCAAGTCACCACTCCATTCGGGCCAGCGCTTCATCGCCAAGTACGCGATGCAGTTGTCCATACTCGCGAAGTACTTTACCGCTTCGAGAAGTCTCTTGGGTGCGCCGTCCATAAACCAAGCATGCCGAAAGAACTCGGATTAGTCGAGTATATTTATACATTTTTGTGGTGTTGACAATAAAGGACTTAACTATTTGGGTGTGTCAACTATGTCAACGCCATAATTAGAGCCGGTAACCTCGCGCACGCCTTTTTCTTCAATTGATTCTAAACCACTTACCCCCGCGAAAGCCCAAACTCCCCTTTCTCGAGGCTCATAATCAAACCGGAGGAATCACCAATGAAGGCACCGGTCCAATCGCCACTTTCGGCACTAGCCGGAACCACGCCTCTGCGAAGAACTGGACTTTTACTGAGTCGAACCCACGGATCGCTGAAAACAAAGGGTTTTCCTCAGACAGACAACCTGACTTGACCCGCCAAATGCATGAAATTACCCACCAATCCCTCGAATTTTCCCAATTTTCAGGTTTTAGAACCCAAGCTCCTCCACCTCCGCCTAACCTCAAAACGTCCAAACCGCCAAACGAACCTAGATCCGCGCAGCCTCTTACCCCTCACACAGCTACACCCCCACATCCGCGCCCAAAACTCCGCCTGGGATTTGACTTTTCCCCCGCACTTCGACAAACTGGCCCAAACACCTCCAGCTTGCCGCCCCGTCGCTCCGGCTGGCCCCTCCCCGTTTGAGCCGGACCCCGGTCCATTAACTCGCTTAAACGGAAATCCTCGCACCGCAGAAAATCGCCGAAGAAAATCAATGCTGAAACATATCGTTCTACCCGCCGTGCTCTTAGCCTCCTGCTCCCTCGCCTCCGCCGGCGAACAGCTCAACGACACCGCGCAGCTTCTCACTGAACTCATAAAAATCGATACCAGCAATCCGCCCGGCAACGAAGCCACCCTCGCCGCCTTCCTCAAAACGAAGTTCGAGCCGCTGGGTCT
>JAOAPI010000165.1 GCA_025462865.1 Candidatus Sulfotelmatobacter sp.
ATGATGATTGAAATCGATGTCTCGCGGCTGTTGGATCCAAAGATGGCGTAGTGACCCCAAAGCGCAGCTGCGTTGGCATCATTCAAATAGGTCACCGGCTTACCGAGAGTGTAAGCCAAGCTCTCACGGATATCGAACCCGGCCCATTTCGGATGGACAAAGTTTGTGGAGCCTCGGGCACTGAGCTTGCCCGCGGCACTGGCGGGACCAGGAGTGTCGAGCCCAACCGCGATCACGTCCTCAAGGTGAATGCCCGCTTTTTCGGTAGCTATCTGGAGACCGTCTGCGATCTGCCGCAGGCACTTTTCGGGCCCTTGCTTCGCAAACGCGGGATATTCAAACAGGCCCTCGATGAGAAACTTCTCTTGCTGGTTCAGTAACGTATAGTTGATCGAAGTTCCACCTAAATCCACTCCGGCCACTACTCGCACAATTCTCTCCTCGGGTTCCTGACGCCAGCTGCGCCACAGCTTAGCAGTATTGCCGGGATCACCGGCGATTCGGAATTAATCCACCAGTTAAATCAAACACGGGTAACAACTGGAAAGCGCAAGCTCAGGCAGAGTTGAGCAACGCATAACTGCAAAACGGGTTGCCGAACGGGATGCGTAACCGGAAAAGTCATTGACACTCCCGTGTTGCTGCTGTATCTACATACTCGGCAGCACACGGGTTTCACCGTTCGGCTGAGCCCGAACAATGCGTCAATAAAAATCTCTAGTCTCTGCATTGAGCGTCCCGGAGCGGATTGCTGGGCAGAGGGTTTCCCAAATATTTGCGTAAGAAGTCGACTATATCGCGCATTTTAGGCGCTGATTGGAGCAGAGATGTCGAAAGCCGATCTTGATCGTAGACTTTCCAAATTAGAGCTCTCGAACTCGAATGCCGATGGCTCAGAACTGTCCACCTCCGAACTGTCCCCGAAACAACTGCAGCAGCGCATTCTCGCAGCCACAACCGATCCTTTTACTTGGGTCACCAAGTACGCCAAAACTAACAACGAGCACTGGATGGAAGAAGGCCGTCGCGATCCCTACGAACACTTTCCACTCTACGATTACCTCCGCCACACGTTCGACCTCATTGATGCCGAGCGGGTGCACTGGTTTGAGAAGTCGCGCGACATGATGCTCTCTTGGGCATGTGTGGCCTACCTCACACTGCAGGCGATGAAAACAAAATCTCGCGGGGTCCTCTTTCAAACTCAAAAGGAGGACAAAGTCATTCACTTAATTGACTACGCCAAGTGCCTCTACAGAACCCAGCCAGAATTCCTCAAGAAGGCTTTCCCGCTTACGAAGCCGATCGAAAAGCAGGCCGATTTGGAATTGCGTTTTGCCAATGGGAGTTATATCTGCGGCATTCCGGGGGGCGCCGATCAGATCCGCAGTTTTCATCCCTGGGGCTATCTGAACGATGAATCGTCCTTTCAGCCCGAAGCCGGCGAGTGTTACAACGAAGCCCTCTCGGTCGTAAAAGGCAAGATCATCTTCAACAGTTCAGCCGGCCCATCGTGGTATGCGGATGCGAGACGGGACATCATTCGAAATGAGGAGGATTAAGCGTGAGTAAAGCTCTAGAAGCTCTCCGGAAGGCTAAACAATTGCCGCCGCAGACACCGGTAGAAATACAGCGCGGCTATACCACCCGCCGAACCCAAGGTGGAATCCCTGTGCACCGATTGCATTACTCTGCGCATCCCGAGCGCGATCCTGAAACCCATCCCGAATGGAAAGCAGTGGAACGCAAGCTCTACACGTCGCAGGCTTCCTGGGACCGAGAACAGGAAATTGTCGACGAAGCTGGTGGAGGGGAACTGGTGTTCGCCGACACCCTTCTCACCTACTGGAACAAGATTGTCATCACCGACCCGAAGTGGAGGCCAGAGAAGGACTGGAGACAAGAGGGCGGTTTCGATCACGGCAAGACCAACCCGACCGCTCTCGAACGGATCTACATCGACTATGCGGGCACCATTTATTTCTGCGGGGAGTATTACCAGCCGGGCAAGGAAATTTGGCAGCATGCGCCGGTGATCTATGGGATGGCGGACATTCGCAAGATGGCAGCCTGCTACGCTGACCCCACCATCTTCGACATGACCTTGCAGCAAAGCCAGCAAGCAGGGAAGCCCGCCGAGCGCGCGAAATCCGTCAATGAACTCTACGTCGAGCAGAGTATCGGTCTGTTTAGCCCATTCGTGATGGACCGCTCCGACGTGAGTTTTGCGGCTCGCCTGATGGCGCACTGGGCCAACCTCGACGAGCGCGAACCTACCGTCAAGATCGTCTGCAGGAATTACTCTGAGAAGCCGCAGTTTGGATTACACAACTGGGATTGCCCGAACCTGCTGTGGGAGCTGATGCGCACCCGACGCGTAAGACTCTCCTCACAGCAACTGCTGTCGCGCAACGCCGCCGAGGCCATTATGGACAAAGACAATCACGCGCGTGACGCCATGAAATACGTGCTCATGTCGCATCCGCAGGCAGCCGAGAAGACGCTTGAGCAGAGAGCGGCCGAGGCGGTGAAGCCACTGGCTGAAATAGGCGATCTCACCTCCGCGCTGATTCGCCATCAGCAAATTATGGAAGAAGGAGAAGCCACCTACCGCGCGCGACTGGGGCGCCAGCGATGGCGCTAAAGCTAGAGTCACAGCTTCGCGAGACTTGCGACCTTTAGGGGCTGCAACATCGGTGGTTCGAAATCGCGAAGGCTGGATATAGATGGTAAACAAGTGCCGACGGCATAGGAGAATAATAAGCGAAAGTCGGCGTAAGCTGAATTGTCTGGGATTAAAGCTAATAAACGATTCCAAAAACGTTGCCAAAGAAAGGACAGCCATGAACCCAAATTCTTGCGGCGCTAAGAACAAGAACGGGCAGCCGTGCGCAGCTGCACCGACGGAGACTGGATTCTGTCATTTCCACCGTGACCCAGCTCTGGCGGCCAAACTTGGTCGAGCGGGCGGTAGGAGAAATCGTCATGTCAATCGCGAAGCCTCGCAGCCCTTGCCCGCAATCGACACCCGAGCCGGCGTTCAAAAGTTCATCAGTCAACTGATCGGTGACGTATACGCGGAAAACGTATCTTCGAGAACGGCTACGGGCATTGCTACATTGTTGAACACGATGATTCGAACTTTCGACACGAGCGATCTGGAGAAGCGCATTCAGCAGCTGGAAGCGGCCGAGGCCAAGCGCAAGGAAAAAGAATCGGACTCTTCGAACGAGCCGTCCATGACTAGTTCCGAATCGAGTGAAAGTATGAAGAGTAGCAGTATGCCTTCTTAGATTGGAAATCATGGAAAAAGACCGCTTCGTAC
>JAOAPI010000168.1 GCA_025462865.1 Candidatus Sulfotelmatobacter sp.
GCGTTGAATTTCTGCCAGTTTCAAGACGTCCTTTGCTGGATGCAATGACGCGATTTATTGCACCCGAAGTATCCGTGCGACGCGTGTGACTGTCAACTTAAGTTCACCTTACAGAATCTTCAGAGAATCTTCAGATAAGAAGTCTTTAGTGGAAGGAGATGGTCTTCCGAGATGGAAAAATTCGCAATGACGATACGGTTCTCAAGAGGCCTAACGCCACAGAAGTACTGAGGACGTTGTCCACACTCGAAGACTGATGCTAACGTGACTTCACCTTCGAAAGCCGGTCACTTTGGGATCGCGATTTCAAGGCGGCCTTTCTCGGTTAAGCCGTCTAAGCGTAACCGCCTCGCCATGCGCAAACTTGAGATGGGGTTCAAACTTTGAGTGGCATGAAAAAACTGGGCACCAGGTTCACACAAATCATCGCCATCGCGAGAAGGAAAGAAATCGTCGACCAACCTGACTGATAGTCCCCGAAAATTCGGCGTGGTACCGATCGACCAAAAGGAGATGGGATGAAGAGAGTGTGCAGCATCGGTTTCGCAGCAGCGCTAACTTTATTATTGACGACTCTGGTGGTTGCTCAGAGTCACTCTCCAGAAGTAACGGAAAAACCGCTCATCTTGACTGGGGCCATTCCACTCCCGAACGTACAGGGGCGCATCGATCATTTTGGATTCGACCCGAAGGGGCAGCTCTTTATTTCCGCCCTGGGGAACAATACTGAAGAGGTCATTGATATTGGCGCGGGAAGAGTAGTTCGCAGCATCGGGAGAGTGCCCAAACCTCAGGGTGTGGCCTACTGTAGCGAGTCGAATAAGCTCTTTGTAGGAAGCGATGAAGGCAAACTCTATATTTATGATGGAACCTCCTTTGACCTAATTACATCTATCAACTTTGGCGATGATGTCGATAACCTGCGCTATGACGCTGCCAGCAAACGTGTCTACGTCGGCTATGGAGATGAAGACACTGGTGCGATCGGGGTGGTTGATGCGACAACGAATAAGCGCCTAGAAGAAGAGGACTTCAAGCTCGGAGCGCATCCTGAATCTTTCCAATTGGAAAGCTCGGGACCGCGCATTTATGTGAACCTGCCGGACTTGAAACAAATTGCTGTTCTAAATCGCCACACGCATGCGATCTCACGATGGCCATTAACTCTGGAGAGCAACTTTCCAATGGCTCTGGACGAGGTGCATAGCAGGTTGTTTGTGGTCACGCAGGTGCCAGCACGCCTTGCCGTCCTTAACGCCAGAACGGGTCGAGTTGTGGCTTCTCTCCCATGTGTGCAGAACTCTGACGATGTGTACTATGACTCCGCACGCAAGCGCATTTACGTACCTGGCGGGGAGGGATATATCAGCGTCTTTCAGCAGAAGGATCCTGATCATTATCAGCTCATGGCCAGGATACCCTCGGCGGTTGGTGCCCGCACAGCGGGGTATTTCGGAAAAGGCAGAAAAGGCTTCGAAGTCTTCTATGTAGCTGTGCCCGCCCGTGCTGATCACGGAGCGGAGGTGCTGATCTATACAGTTCAGGACTGACTCGATTCGGAAATTTTCCAGAGCGATCGCAAACAATACAAAAAACCTTGATACACCATCTGTTATAGATATAACATCGAATAGAAATGACTGTACGAACACCGCCGAAAATAACCTGGCTGTTGCTGACGTTTACGTTGCCCACTAAGCGGGCAAGTCAACGGGTCGAGGTCTGGCGAAAACTGCAACGCTACGGCGCGCTGCCGTTGGGGAATTCTGGATATCTACTGCCCAGCGATCCGATGAATGAAGAGCGCTTTCAGTGGCTTGCGACGTCCATGCGCAAATATGGGGGAGATGCTTCCATCGTTCATGTGGACCGGATCGACAATATCTCGACTCCGCAATTGATCGGACGTTTTGTTGAGGCATGTGCGCGAGAGTATCAAGACTTGATTCAGCAACTAAGAGAGTTTTCGGATATGCCCCGGCCGAAGCGGCCTACCGGTCGTCTCAGCCGACTGCGTAGTCGTTTTCAAGAAATTGTTGAAGTGGATTTTTTCAAGAGTCCTCTCCAAAAGCGCGTCGGGGAATTGCTGGAAAAAGCGGACGCCGCAAGCGTAATGACGGACGTGACACACGCGCGAAAGATCAACTCCCGAGATTACAAAGACCGACTTTGGGTTACCCGGACGAGACCAGGTGTGGACCGCTGCGCATCCGCTTGGCTCATTCGTCGCTTTATAGATTCCAAGGCACGGTTTGCCTTTGCCTCTCAGGAGCGAGTGCCAAGAGAAGCTGTTCCATTCGATATGTTCCATGAGAGCGGTTTTGGGCACCGTGGCGACGACTGCACTTTCGAAACATTGCAAAAAGACTTTAGCATTCGCGACCGAAGAGTAGAAGTTATCTCCGAGATTATTCATGACGCGGATCTCGCAGACGATAAATTCGGCCGCAAAGAGGGCTATGGAATCGACGAAGTGCTCAAGGGTTGGGCACAACAACGAATCTCGGACCAAGATCTCCTTGATCGCGGAATGCAGTTGATCGAGGGGCTCTATCATTCGCCTTCGTAAACTGCGTTTAACAATAAGGAGACTCATCATGATTGCCAGACTACGATTCTTCACTTTGATTTATCTTTTATCGCTTCCGATCCTTGTTCGTGCCCAGGGAGTGACCACTGCAACGATCGATCAGGCCTTGGGGAGGTCGGGTCAGAAGACGGGTGACGTTTACAGGGTGAGTTTCCCAAGGACGGACCTCCATGTTTCCATTAACGGACTCGCGATCAAGCCGGGACTAGCGCTCGGCTCGTGGGCAGCCTTTTTAGGAACTGATGACCATGCCATGGTGATGGGTGATTTGGTCCTGCTAGAGGAAGAACTGAATCCCGTGATGGCGAAGTTGCGTTCGTCCGGCTTTGACATTAGCGCAGTACACAATCACATAATGGAGGAAACTCCTAAGGTCTTGTATATGCATTACGCGGGACATGGTTCAGCTGCGCAACTGGCTGCGTCATTGCGCGCGGCTCTGTCCCTTTCGAAAACACCTCTCGAGA
>JAOAPI010000016.1 GCA_025462865.1 Candidatus Sulfotelmatobacter sp.
AGCTGAAGGTCACGCCCAACTTGAAATTGACTCTGAGTATGCGGTTTGACCACTTGTCGAATCCGGTTTGCCAGACCAATTGTTTTCAAAGTCTGTCGGCGCCATTTCAGAACCTGAACCCTGCGGCACCAGTGAATCAGGCCCTGACGACAGGTTTGAAGACAGCATTCCCTTCGGTAACGTCCGTCGTATACGAGCCGAAAATCGGATTTGCGTGGTCGCCGTTCGGCGCCAGAAACACTGTTGTCCGCGGCGGATTCGGTATCTTCAGTGACGCCATTCCCACCGGCGCCATTGATGACATCCTGACCAACGCACCGAACGATCCCTCGTTCGTTCTTTTTAACGGAGCGCTCTCACCGGCGGCGGCAGGAAATCTGAATGGACAAGCGACGGCAGCCAATGCGGCATTCCGCGCCAATTTCGCCAATGGCGGCGCAGTTCCCGCCTTTAATTTCTTCAACCCCGGCAAAGTGCAGATCCCGCGTTATGACGAGTGGGACCTGGAGATACAGCAAGCCCTGGGCTGGCACACCACGGTGAGCGTGAAATATGTAGGCAACCATGGCGAGCATGAAGAAATTACAAATCCAGCGCTAAACGCTTTCAGTCCGACGGGCGCGCCATTCGGCGGTCTGCCGCTCACGCAGCCAGATGCACGCTTTGGAGTTGTTGCCCAGACACAAAACGTTGGCAACTCCAACTACAACGGCGTGACGCTGACGGCTGCGCACCACTTCACCGGAGGCTTTCAGTTCCAGGCGTCCTATACCTACAGCCATGCTCTGGATGAAATTTCCAATAGTTCCTTGAACCCGTTCGGATTGAATGCCAACGGCAATGTGGATGTGGTCACGCCGCTCAATCCATTCAATATCCGGCAGCTTAATTATGGCAGTGCTGATTACGATGTCCGGCAGTCGTTCGTCATGAACTATGTTTGGAGCGACGCTCTTCGGCACCTTACGGCTCGCGGCCCGAACGCGCTGGTGAAGGGATGGACGTTCTCCGGAACGATCTTCAAGCACACCGGCTTTCCGTACTCCATCTGGAGTAGCAACCAAACGGCGACTCTACAAGGCAGCCTGTTCGGCAGTTCGAGTCCTGCGACAACCACAGCGGTGCTCGCCAACGTGGTGGGCACTCCTAACATCAGCTGCGGTGGCTCCGCCGCGCAGTTGGTGAACGGGTTGCCGAATCCCTGCTTCAACGTCGCAAACTTTACTGACCCAACAAATAATTTCGGGACCCAGCGCCGCAATCAGTTTCGTGGACCAGGTTACTTCGACACTGACTTCGACGTGGAGAAGGCCTTTGCGATACCGAGATGGGAAAGTGCCCAGTTTTCGATCGGAGCAAGGTTCTTCAATCTCTTCAATCATCCGAACTTCGCTTTCCCAAACACCAATGTGGACAGCAACCAGTTCGGACAAATCACCCAGACGGTCAGTCAGCCGACAACGATTTACGGTTCTGGCCTCGGTGCGGACGCGTCACCAAGGGTAATCGAACTAGAAGCGAAGTTTGTTTTCTGATCAGCTCCAATCGATGGAGGCGGCCTACCAGGGCCGCCTCATTTTTCGTCCAGCCTGCTGCGGAAAAGTGTCGCAGGATCAGTCTTCCGAAAAAATGTTTGTTGGAGTTCGGGAATAATGCCCGCCTATCGGAGTTCTACATACAGATGAAACAAGCACATCCAAAACGAAATCATTGTCGCGCAAAGGTCGCAGGAGTGTTTGACGGGGGTGGTTACAAAGAGTTGACAATCAAATGACATCCTTTCCGTAACTCGCCGAGTGATCCCTGCGTCAAACGCGTAGTACTGCTGGAAAAAATCATAAATAAAGGAATTGGGACGCAAACCATGAATGAGAAGAAGTTGTTATCTGCGGCGGTGCCCGAGACGAAGTCACCTGAAGTAAATAGCGCTTCGGTCGAAGAAGGTGTTCAACGTCACTGGCAGGGTGTAGTGAAGCGGCGGTCATTCCTCAAGGGCCTGGGAATTGCCGGTGCAACTCTGTCGGCCAGCGCCTTACTGGGAGCTAAAAGCAGCGCGGAAGCTACACCAGGCAGAGGCAAGCTTTCCAAAGGCGATGTAGCTCTCCTGCGTTTTGCGGCTGCGGCTGAACTCATCGAAGCTGACCTGTGGCAGCAGTACAACGAAATCGGCGGCGTCCAAGGAGGCAATCCGGCTTACATCGCCGCGCTCAGCAATCTCGATGGTGACATGGCGCAATACATCTCCGACAACACCGATGATGAGTTGAGTCATGCGGCTTTTCTAAATGCTTATCTGATCTCAAAGGGAGAAGAGCCGGTCGATCTGGATGCGTTCCGTACTCTGCCCAGCAGTCAAGCCAGCGGCGCCAAGAATATCGGAAGGCTGACAAACCTGCTGAAGCTCAACGTGGACCTTAGCTGGTACACGCGATACCGCAGCTCGAAGAATCCTGATTTCGGTGTGAAGTTCAAGGGACCATTCACTATTGAGAATCAGCCCGCCATACCGTTAAATGACAATGACACTCCTCCGAACCAGCCTCAGCCGGTTCCTCCTGCGACCCCGCAAGAATCTCGGATGCAGGCCATTGCGAATACGGCCGGATTTCATTTTGCGTTCATCGAGCAAGGTGGCGCGAGCCTGTATCCCACGCTGGCTTTCAAGGCGACCGATGCTGAGGTCCTGCGAATCCTGATTAGCATTGGCGGAGTCGAGATCGACCACTTCGGGCTCTGGCATGACAAGGCAGGCAATGCAGTCAGCCAGCCTTTGGCCGGTGTGACAGACCCAGAGACTGGGCTGACGTTCCCGAATCTCAATGCCCGCAACTCGGAGCTAGACCAGACAAACCTGATCCTGCCTGAGCCTTGCGGATTTATCAGCAAGAATCTACCGCAATGCTCGGTGATTCGGCCGACGTTGACACAGAACGGCGGAGCGGTTGCAACGATCAAGGCTTTCACGGATGACCTATTGTTCCTTGGTCAATCGCCGGCGTTTCTCAACTTGGTCACCCGCCTCGCTGTTGAGGCCGATTCTGTCCAACGCGGCTTTTAGTCGTTGTAAGTTCTCCCCCGCTTGGGCGGGCGCTGTATCTGGTTGCCGGTTGCAGCGCCCGCGTTTTTACTAACACGGTTTACTGTTCACGCTCGATCATTCACTCGAATTAAGGAGACCAAATGTTAGAAGGACTGTTTCAACCCACGCATCTACTGATGATTTTCGGAATTGCTTTACTTGTGTTCGGACCGAAGAAGCTTCCCGAGCTAGGCAAAGGAATTGGGGAAGGAATCCGCGGCTTCAAATCAGCAATGAAAGCTGAAGACGAAAAGCCGGCCGGCGCCACCCCCAACAGTGCCAACGAACACAGCATGACCACGGAGTAAGTTATGGGCTTTGGAATGGAAATACTGTTCGTGCTTATGCTCGGACTCCTGATCATGGGTCCAAAGCAACTGCATACCGTGTTGCGCCACATGGCGCGGGCTAAGGCTGAACTTGAGCATGCGACGCGCGGCTTTAAGTCTCAACTCGCGGCGGAATTTGATGCCGGCACCGACAAAGCCGATTGCTCGTATGAATCAGATGGAGAGCCTGAAGTTTGTCCGACACGCGAATTGTCGCCGGAGTCCGGGGAGCCTGCGGAGAGCGCCGCGATAAGGAGGTAATGGTCAGCGAGTTGGACCAAGAATGCCGTGAGCTCGGACTTCCAGTAATTTCTGGGAGCCGCCAGTGCACCTTGTACGGCTCATGTTTCAAGCTACGGGCAGTGAAAAGTAGAAGACTGATCCTCGGCCCAGTTGGCTGGTCACGCCGATCTTTCCACCATGCAGTTCAACGATCGCTTTCACGATTGGCAAACCCATTCCAGTACCTTGGATAATCATGCGCTGGTTCCGCCCCCGATAGAATTTCTCGAAAATCATTTCTTGTTCCAGTTCGTCTATTCCGGGGCCGTGATCCGCAACGCTGGTGACGACTTCAGAGTCCTGTAATTCTGTGGTGATGCAAATCGGGGTGTCGAGGGCAGAGTATTTCGCCGCATTATCCAGCAGGTGAATTATCACTTCAGTGATTCGTTCCAGGTCCATTCGCACGGGCGGCAGATTCGGCACAACACTAAGCTCGAGAGGATGGCGCAGCAGCGACTGCGGCGATCCTTTGATTGCGGCATCGATGGCTTCCTTAATTTGGTGGGTCTCGAAACGAAACTGGGATTGTTGCGAATCCAGTTGTGCAACTTCTCCGGCTTCTCCCACGAGGCGGTTAAGCCGGTCGCTTT
>JAOAPI010000075.1 GCA_025462865.1 Candidatus Sulfotelmatobacter sp.
CATCGCCGTCCATCTCCGTGATGGGTTTCGCACGAGAGTTTCCAGGACGCCGAGGCCACGAATGGACATCATTTCACTCCGAAAAAGGAACTGCCTGATTGCACCGGAGTTGAGGGAGGGTTCCGGAAAAAAGGAAAAGGCAGAGTTGCTGGTTAAGCTACAAACTTTACCATTTGGAGGGAGATGCCGCAGTAAATTTAATGTCAGGGAAGGTTACTGCGGTAATTGACCGGGCGAGGCTAGTGGAATTACCCGACAGATCCTGGGAAAGAGGACTGTCAAGGGTAGGTCTCCGCGTCCCGGAATGGAATTCCGTTACTGTCTTTAGCGGATAAAATTGGCGCGCCGTGGAGGGGCCATTTGATATCCAGATCCTTGTCGTCCCATGCGATTGTCCGCTCGAATTGCGGGGCGTGATAGTCAGTAGCCTTGTAGAGGACATCGGCTGCCCCAGAAAGCGTAAGGAATCCGTGGGCGAACCCGGCGGGTATCCACATGATTTGCTTGTTCTCGGCAGAAAGCGTTGCGCCCACCCAGTTGCCGAAAGTTGCAGAACTGCTTCTAATATCCACAGCCACGTCAAAGATCTCACCGCTGACAACCCGAACTAATTTCCCTTGAGGTTGTTCGATCTGATAGTGAAGCCCGCGAAGTACGTTCCTTAGAGAGTGCGAGTGGTTGTCCTGGATGAATACCTTGCCCAGTCCGAAATCAAAAGACTTTTTCTGATTAAAACTCTCGAAGAAAAATCCGCGGTCATCAGTGAAGACTTCGGGCTCAAAGATTAGAACGTCAGGGATTTCCGTTCTTATGACCTTCATTGATCAAAACACCTGTTCTTTCAACAACTGCAACAGGTATTGGCCATATCCGCTTTTCTGCATGGGCAATGCTATGGCTTCCATCTGGCTGGCGCTAATGTAACCACTCCTGTACGCCACCTCTTCGGGACAAGCGATCTTCAGTCCTTGCCTCTTCTCGATGGTTTGAATGAACAGTCCAGCTTCAAGCAGGGATTCATGTGTTCCCGTGTCCAGCCATGCGAAGCCGCGCCCCATGATCTCCGCATGCAACATCCCACGATCAAGATATGCACGATTTAGATCCGTGATTTCCAGTTCGCCACGAGCGGATGGCTTAAGCCGTTCTGCCGCTTCGACCACGCGATTGTCGTAAAAATATAAGCCGGTCACGGCATATCGTGATTTCGGTGATCTCGGTTTCTCTTCGAGACTCAGCGCTTTTCCACCCTGGTCGAATTCAACCACTCCGTATCGTTCCGGATCATGGACCGGATAAGCAAAGACAGTCGCGCCCGAAGCTCTGGCCGCCGCAGCGCGAACCATTTTTGACAGATCATGCCCGTAGAAGATGTTGTCGCCAAGCACCAGCGCACAACGGTCATCGCCGATGAACTGCTTACCAATAATGAACGCCTGCGCAATGCCATCTGGAGAGGGTTGCGCCGCATAAGTAAGATGTATGCCCCATCGGCTGCCATCACCTAAAAGCTGCTCGAATGCCGGCGTAGATTGCGGTGTGGAAATGATGAGAATCTCCCGGATGCCCGCGAGCATGAGGGTGGTCAGGGGGTAGTAGATCATTGGCTTGTCGTACACAGGCAAAAGCTGCTTCGACAAACTCTGCGTGACGGGATACAGCCGCGTACCGGAACCGCCGGCCAGAACGATGCCTTTGAGGGTCTTCGTCCCTGACCGATTAATTTTTCCTTCAGGCATAAAGAACGACCGCTACTTTCTGACGTATTGCAAACTGATCCAGTTGTGATATTCGCCGCTGAGAACGCCCTTCACCCACTGTTCATTGTTCAAATACCATTCAACGGTCCTGCGAATTCCAGTCTCAAAAGTTTCTTTCGGTTTCCACCCGAGTTCGTTCGCTATTTTTGTCGCGTCGATAGCATACCTGCGGTCATGCCCGGGCCGATCCTTGACAAACTCTATCAACGAATTATGCGGTTTGCCGGAAGGACGCGACTCGTCGAGAATCGAGCAGACCGCATTCACGACATCCAGGTTTGTCCTCTCATTCCAACCGCCAATGTTGTACGTCTCGCCGACCCGGCCCTTCTCAAGTACCAGCATAAGCGCATCGCAATGATCTTCTACATAGAGCCAATCGCGAACGTTCTTGCCATCACCGTAGACCGGCAGCGGCTTGCCGTTGATCGCGTTCAGGAGCATCAATGGAATCAATTTTTCCGGAAACTGATACGGTCCATAGTTGTTGGAACAGTTCGTAATGATGGTCGGTAAGCCGTAGGTGTGGTGGTATGCGCGGACCAAGTGGTCTGAGGCTGCTTTGGAAGCCGAGTAGGGACTATTGGGACGGTACTTGTGCTCCTCGGTGAATGCCGGATCTCCAGCGTTTAAGGAGCCGTAAACTTCGTCTGTGGAGACGTGAACGAACCGGAACCGCTTTCGCTCGTCAGTATTCAAACTCGACCAATACGCCCGAGTTTCCTCCAACAAAGTGAACGTCCCGTTGATGTTCGTCTGAACGAAATCTGCGGGGCCATGAATGGAGCGGTCAACGTGGCTCTCAGCTGCGAAGTGTATGACCGCATTCGGCTGGTAACGCTCGAACAATCTTCCCACCACACTGCGGTCGTTGATGTCTTCCTTTACAAAAATATGCTTTGCATCCCCACTGATGCTTGCAAGATTCTGCAGATTGCCGGCATAGGTAAGCTTGTCCAAATTGATAACGGGTGCTGTCTTGGTTTGCATCCAGCGGAGAACAAAGTTTGCGCCGATAAAGCCGGCACCACCGGTTATGAGAATGAAATCTTGCATTGGAATTGAGCGTAGCGGAGATTGTAAAGCAATTCGACTCTTTGACCAGCTTGCTTTGTCAGTCTTTCAGAATCACGGGAGGCAACTTGATCGCGTGAACGACCTTTCCCGAAATCGCCTTCAATTGCAGATTGTAAGTACCTTTGGCGGCCTTTGGCTGCAACCGCATTGGCAAACGCGGTTGCACAGCGGCACTGACGATCACTCGAACGGCGTTTGTCTCACGTGCGAGATCTACCGTAGGCGGCTCAACCGCGCATTGCAAGCCCCGCGGCACATCGGCGCATTGCAATTCCACTCGCCTCTCTGCTGTGGGCAATCCATCCAGTGCTGCTGCCCCACTCGAATTCACGACAATGTCCACGATCGCACTCGGCGCTGCCGGACTTACTCGGCTGATGTTGCCAGTATTTGCTGCGTTACGTGTCGGCCGGGCTGGGCGCACCAACGTCAGCGCAAAATCCACTCCATTGCCACTCAAGGGTAGGGTCCTCGGAGCTCCCGCCGCGTTCGACGTCAGCACCAGTGACCCGCTCCGCGTCCCGGCACCTAGCGGAGAGAAAAAGACTGATACATGACACGACGCTCCTGTTGGCAACACCCCCGGACAGTCGCTGCTTGCGCTGAACTCGCCGCTCGCGGAGATACTCCCTATTGTGACGGGACTCGCCGTAGTGTTGGTCAGCGTACCTTGCTGGGCGGCGCTCGTGCGGCCGACCACGGTCGCAAACGACAACGTGCTTCCAGAAAAATTCACGTCGGGTGATGCCAGGTCGATCTGCCACAGGCCGCGGCCGTAAGTCGCAGCCCGCAATTTCTTAATGCCGCCAGAGACGAACGTTTTCATCTTCACCACTGGGACATTCGGCATCCCCGCACCAAAATCAGCCCAGGACGCGCCATCATCAATGCTCACGAACACCCCGACATCGGTGCCCACATACAATACATTCGCATTTATCGGATCCAATGCGATCGAATTCGCGGGCGAATCCGGGAGGTCCGCGTTTTTGTCTATCCATGTCGTTCCCGCGTCCGTGGTCTTGAAAACGTGGCTTGTCCCGAATCCCATGACTGTAACGTACGCAGTGTGTCCGCTGGGATCGTTCGGTGAGATTGCGATATCAGAAATGTCATAACCGCTGGGATTGATGTTTCCTGTCCGATCCACCCATGAAGCTGGACCAACATCTGCATTGGTGGTCACGAAGACATGCCCATTGATGGGAGCCGCGCTGCCCATGCCAACGTAAATGATTTGCGATCCATTGGGCGAAGCCGGCCCCCCTGCAGCTATCGATCGTATTTTTGTGTCACCTGCAGCTGTAGCTCCCGCGCACTGGCTCGCTGCGCCCAAAGAAAAATTATTACTGATCGGCAGATATGTACTTCCCGGAATCGCATTACCGCGCCACAATCTGCAGGTACCGAAAAGTATTTTGCTGGTGAGGTTCGGATCCAGAATGTACGGTGGATAAAACGCCGAGCCATCTCCGCCCACGGTGCTCGAACCAATCAACGGGCTCCAACCTACGCCAATCCCACACGACGTTCCAGCCGTACAGGTCTGAACACTGATTTGATAGAAGCTCGTGAAAAATGTGGATGGCGCATTTGGATCGATCGCGTTATATCCGCCGTCACTTTGGTTCAGGCCTTGCCAGGTTGTGCCCTGTGTGCCCGCGTTGTTGGGGTCCAACGCTGGCGAGCCGTTATCTTGCAGGCCACCCAGCAGAATTCCGGGATTTGTCGGGTGTTGAGAAAAAGAGACGAATTCGCTGAACGACCCGATCCCACTGTTCAAATTGTCGAACGCGTTTGCAGGCGCGCATGTGCCGGAAGACAATCCGGCGCTGTCCATCGCGCGATACAGCCCTCCATCGTTGCCGAAGTAAATCCTTGTCGGCAATGAACTTTTCGAAAAGTCGATCGCATGCTGGTCTGGATGCACGTGTGCAGGTGCGCCGAACGGACTGCAGCCGTACACATGTGTCAGATTTTTCCACGCGCTGCTCGCGTTGCAAAGTGGATCAGAGAACGAACTTGAGCACTTGAAAATGTTCACCGCGCCCACAAACAAATCGGTGTTCGAGCCGTTGGGCACGGCCTTTATGTACAAGTTGTATGTGCCCTGTTGTGTTCCGCAGCCATCCGTGTCCAGACATCCATCGATGCCCGCCTCTCCCAGCTGTGTCCATGTGCCGCCATCAGTGGACAATACGAACACGCCACCGCCGGTGCTTGTATTGCCGGAGCTATCAACGAATATCGTGTACACCTGGCCGTTATCTTCGCGCACGCTCAACGAAGCGCGATACTCAGGGCAACTGCGGCCGGTCGGATTTCCCGGACACGGCGCCGCTGCTCCCGTCTGATTGGTTATCCCGCCGGGTTGGTTAACCAGTCGGGTCCAAGTAGCTCCATCTGTCGATGAGTAGTAACCGTGCCAGCGAACGGCGGCATAGAATTTTCCGTGCTTCGGGTTATAGACAACATCGCCAACGCTGCCCGCCTGGATCGTCCCATCGGGATCGCGAATGTCCGCATAAAACCATGTCAGACCGGAGTCGCTCGAGAAATACAATCCGCGTCCATCTGCACCTTGCGTCTCCGCTCCGTTCCCGCCTGGACTCGCCCCATTTGTAGAGGCCGCTGCGGCCACAACTATGTACGGACTCTCCGTGCTGTACGCGATTTTCGAAAATCCTATACAGCGAAATGATCGCGCGTGATTGTTCGCATCCGAGATCAGCGTCCAACTATTGCCGCCATC
>JAOAPI010000019.1 GCA_025462865.1 Candidatus Sulfotelmatobacter sp.
CTCGCAACCGCGCTCTGGGCGTGCTCTCCAACGTGTTTCTGCATTTGCATCCGGCGAAGATCAATCGCGATGCGGTGCGTTACAGCTACACCTGGGGCATGGGCGGGATCACCTTTTTTCTCTTCATAATTCTCACCTACACAGGCGTGCTGCTGAAGTTCTACTACCATCCCAGCAAGGTGCAGGCATTCCGCGATGTCCTCTACCTCGAGCACGACGTACCGTTCGGAAAAATTCTGCGCAACATGCACCGCTGGGCTGCCCACTTGATGGTGATCGGGGTGTGGCTGCACATGTTCCGCGTCTTTCTCACCGGCTCATACAAAAAGCCGCGCGAATTTAATTGGAACATCGGCGTACTCCTTCTCGTGTTCACGCTGTTGCTCTCATTCACCGGATATCTGCTGCCCGACGATCAGCTCGGATTCTGGGCCGTCACCGTCGGCACCAACATGGCGCGAGCGACGCCGCTGCTCGGGCATGAAGGCCCGTTCGGCTCGATGCTGGGCATGACTCCTTACAACGACGTACGCTTCGGCCTGCTCGGTGGATCGATCGTGGATGCGAATGCCCTGCTGCGTTCCTACATCTGGCACTGCATCGGCATTCCGATCGTCGCCTCGGTCCTGATGATCGTGCATTTCTGGCGCGTCCGAAAAGACGGTGGCATCTCTGGCCCAGCCCCGGTAATGCTCGAAGCCGAAGCAGATAAGCCGCGCAGAGGACCGAAAGCCGCAGGAGAATAAAAATCCGTCGTAGAGACGTGGCTTGCTACGTCTCTCTCGGCGGCAAGATAAAAGTAGCAAGCTCTACAGGAAAATCTTATGGACTGGCGACAACTTTGGGAGATTTGCTCGGCTCCAGACAACGTACCAATCGTAGGATTGATCCCTCTGCTGGGCTTCTATATTTATCTCGCGTGGAAGCAGGCGCATGCCAATGACCTCCTGATCGCGCGACTGGAAGGCGATGCCGCTCTCGCCAAAACGCATCACCGCAAGACTTGGCCCTTCAAACCGGGCTGGCAGAAGGAAGTTCATGTCTGGCCATTCCTTCTGCGTATTGAATTTCTCGCCGCCATTATCGTCACGATTATTCTGATGGTCTGGTCGATCACCCTGAACGCACCGCTCGAAGAGCCCGCCAATCCCAACCTGACCATGAATCCGGCGAAGGCTCCGTGGTACTTCCTCGGACTGCAGGAGATGCTCGTCTATTTCGATCCCTGGATTGCAGGCGTAGTCATGCCCACCATGATCATCATCGGCCTGATGGTCATTCCTTACATCGATACCAATCCGCTGGGCAGCGGCTACTACACATGGAAGCAGCGCAAATTTTCCATCGGCACTTTTTTATTCGGCTTCATCATTCTGTGGATCGCGATGATCATCATAGGAACATTCATTCGCGGGCCTGGTTGGCAGTGGTTCTGGCCGGGGCAAACTTGGGATCACAACCGGCTGATCTACGAAGTGAATCGCGATTTGCCCGACATCTTCGGAATCACTTCGAACGTGGCGAAGGCGATTTTCGGCGCCATCGTTGTCGGCGGCTATTACCTGCTCGGAGGATTTCTCGTCTACTCCCTCTTCCGGCGCTACATGGGAAAAGATTTTAAGCGGATGAGCTTGCTGCAATTTTCCATCACACAATTTCTCTTACTCAGCATGGTCGCCCTGCCATTAAAAATGGGCCTGCGTCTTTTGTGGCATATCAAGTATGTGTGGATTACACCCTGGTTCAACGTGTGAGAAGCGTCGTTGGTCGCTGGTCGTTAGTCGTTGGCCAGCCCACATGACTGCTGACATTCGAGATGAATCGCGAACGACGAACGACCAACGACTAACGACGGTTTCCCGGAGGAAGCGCGGTGCCTGAACAACCCAACCCCGAGCAGGACCCGATCACTAGCAAGTCGTACGCCGCGTATTACCTGATCGCGACGGTAATTCTCATGGCGACGTTGTTCTGGGCCTTGTGGGACGAGGCGTGGGGCCAGCGTCCGTGGAAGGCCCTCCAGGAAAACTGGAAGGATCGCTACAGTGCATTCCTCAACACCTCGCGATCGAAGTCAGCAACGTCGGAGAAAGATGTCGAGCAGAATTCCGACTACGCCGCTCTCAAACAAACCTACGAAAAAACTTATCAGGATTCGAAGCCACAGGGCGATGAGGCTCGCCGAAAACTCGACGACGCCAACGCGCGCCTGCTCGCGGTGCAAAGCGTCTTCACCGACCGCCGCGCTTACGTAAACGCACTCACTTACGAACTTGAAACCAGCTCCAGCGATTCCGCCAAGGCCAGCAAGCGCAAAGAGATTGATAAATACAAGAACGAGCAGGCCACGGTTCAATTTCCCGACGGCAGCAAACAGAAATATACTTTTCCGCAGCTCGAAGAAAAGTACAACGAGATCCGCGACGAGCGCACCAAGCTGAGCCTGGAACTCGGCGATGTCCTAAAACCTGTCACCGCCGCCAGGGCCAAGATGGACGAATACGTCACCGACCACATGGTCGACCTGACGCCGCAGCAGATCGACGGCCTCAAGCGCAAGATCGGCGACTGGGATCCGCAGATCGTTCAGATTAACGTCGCCGATGCCAACATCGTTGACCGCTGCGAGTCCTGCCACCTCAATGCACGCGAGCCTCTGAAGATCACCCCTGCCTCGATGACGTCGAAGGGCGACAAGAAGCCCGACGAATATGCCAATGCCCTGACCAGCCATCCCGAGCCTGAGTTGCTGAAGATTCACGATCCGGATAAGTTCGGCTGCTCCCCTTGCCACCAGGGCAACGGTCGCGCCACCACCAGCGTTGAGAAAGCTCACGGTAATTATGAGCACTGGCTGTGGCCGCTGTTTCCGAAAGCAAACTCCGAGGCTGGCTGTCAGAACTGCCACGCGGCCGATATGGTTCTGGCCAGCGGCGACGTGCAGTGGCAAACCATCAACGATGGCAAAGATCTCTTCCGGCAGCGTGGCTGCATGGGTTGCCACCGCTATGAGGGTTACGACAAAGAGCCAGAAGATTTGAACTCGGTGGGTCAGCAGATCAAACAGATCGAGACCCAGAAGAAAGACAATATCAAGCAAACCGCTTATCTGATGAAGCAGGCGGATGCGGCGCAATCCAATGACGAAGCCAATCGGCTGAATGGCCAGGCCGTTGATCTCAGAGTCGCCAACAGCAAGCTGGATGGCCGTTTGCAGCAACTCGATTTCCAGTCGCACAGCCTGATGCAGGACATGAAGAAGGTTGGGCCCAATCTGAAAGACGTGCGGCTGAAGCTGAACAAGAATTGGATTCCAGTCTGGCTGAAGAAGCCCACCGATTTCCGCCCCACCACCAAAATGCCTAACTTCCGCCTGAGCGACCATCAGATTCAGGCGATCTCGGCCTACATCTGGCAATCGGGATTTACCGACTCCGCCCCGAAACACAAGCCCGGCAACGCCGCACACGGCAAAGAATTATTCGAGACCCGCGGATGCATGGCCTGCCACTCGATTGGTGAAGGCGACCAGCTTCAGGGCGGAACCTTCGCCGCGAATCTGACGCGAGTCGGCGAAAAAGCAAATTACGATTATTTAGTTCGCTGGATTCACAACGCCCGCGAGCGCACCCGTCCCTATTGCCCCTACGAAAAGAAAGACATTGGCCCCGAGGATTACGCCAAGAAGGGCTTGCCTTATAAGTTCGATCTTGATCACAGCCAGTGCCCCAACGACGGTCACGAGTTGCAAGTGCAGAACATGACAGTGATGCCGAGCCTGCGCCTCGCGCCGGAAGACGCCGAAGACATCGCGACCTACTTGATGACGCAGAAGAAGCAGGACCCTTCGTCCTACGCCGATGCCGCGTTTATGGACGATCCCAATCTGAAGGCCGAGGGCAAGAAGTGGGTCCGCCACTTTGGCTGCTCCGGTTGCCACGAGATCGCAGGCTTCGAGGACGAAGGCCGCATCGGCACCGAACTCACCTTCGAAGGCAGCAAGCCCATCGAACGTCTTGACTTCGCCCTGTTCACAGAAACCGCGCAGCGTGGCGGCAAGAATGCCGAGCCCATCAAAGACAACGAAGATCTGGCGCGGCTTCCCGACGGGCCGGCCAAAGAGCCTTGGTATGACCACAAAGGTTTCTTTGAACACAAACTTGCCGAGCCCAACATTTATGATCAGGGCAAGGTCAGGGGCGAAACCGAAGCTCTACGCATGCCGAATGTGCACCTCACCAAAGAGCAGGTGCGCGACCTCACAACTTTCCTGATGGGAAGCGAAGAGACTTCCCTGCCCGCGAGTTATCAATACAAACCGGGCGACGCCCGCCACGACATTCAAGAGGGCTGGTGGATTGTCAAAAAATACAACTGCATGGGCTGCCATCAGTTCATTCCCGGCCAGCGCACCATTCTGATGGGATTGCCGCAGTATCAGGACAATCAGGAGCAACTGCCTCCCAAGCTCCTGACTGAAGGCGCGCGCGTCGATCCCGAGTGGCTCCGCAAGTTCCTATCGAATCCCGCGCTCAGCACCACCGACACGAACCGCAACGGTGTGCGCCCTTATTTGAAAGTGCGCATGCCAACGTTCTCCTTTTCGGACAACGAACTGCGAAAACTGGTGCGCTTTTTCGAAGCCCTGTCGCAGCAGCCGCTCCCTTATATTCCTGAGCAGGTGCCGGTTCTCAACACGAAAGAAAGTGACATGGCGCGCAGTCTATTTTCGAGCACCGCGGCTCCGTGCCTTAAATGTCACGCCACCGGCGATCCCGCTCACGACAAAATCGCTACTGCTCCAAATTTCCTTTTGGCGAAAGAACGCCTGAAGCCGGATTGGGTCGAGCGCTGGATTACGGACCCGCAAGCCGTCAGTCCCGGCACGTCCATGCCATCAGGCTTGTTCAAGCAGCAGAATACTCAATGGGTATTCGCCGGACCGACACCACCCTCGTTCCAGGGATACACAGGAGATCATCGCAAGCTGCTAACCGATTACATCTTCCAGCTAACGCCGGAAGAGCAAAGAAAAGTAGCCTCGTCAATGCCGCATGCGAAAGCGTCCGCAGAGATGAAGAGTAATCACAAACAGGCTGCCCTGGAGTCGCATCGAACCGGCAATGGCGGTTCGCGGTAAAATGGCGGGTTCGACGGTGGCTTCGATGCCTTGTTCTATGGCAGGTTCGATGATCGGGTACGCTTCACCGATAGTGTTGTCATCCCGAGCGAAGCGAGGGACCTTGGTCTCGCATATACCGCGTTGCTTCCCTCGGAACACTGCCGCCTCAGCTATATCAGAATGCGATGTAACAACTACTGGAGAAAGAAGGACATCATGAATAAGAAAAATAGTTTGAAGATACTGGTCGGCACAATAGCCCTATCCGGCTTGCTGCTGACTGCCGCTTGCAACAAGAATACCGAGCAATCAAGCAACAGTATGGCTGAGAAGCAAGCAGCCCCTGCCCCGGCAGCCACTCCCATCGATCCCTCCACTGTCGCAACCGTAAAGGGCTCAGTGAAATTTGACGGCACGGCTCCCAAGCCATCAAAGATTGACATGAGCCAGGACCCGGCCTGCAAAGGCTCTAATGAGTCCGAAAATGTCGTGGTCAGCAGCGGCGATCTCGCCAACGTTTTCGTCTATGTAAAAGACGGCCTCGGCAACCGCACCTTCGACGTTCCCAAAGACGCCGTTGTCCTCGACCAGAGCGGCTGCAAATATCATCCGCACGTGCTGGGCGTGATGACCGGCCAGACGGTCCAGATCAAGAACGACGATCAGACCACCCACAACATCCATCCCACCCCGAAAGACAATCGCGAATGGAACGAATCGCAGCCGCCATCGTCCCCCGCAATTGAAAAGAATTTTGCGCGCGAAGAAATCATGCTTCCTGTGAAGTGCAACCAGCATCCTTGGATGAAGATGTACGTCAGCGTGGTGAAGAACCCCTTCTACGCGGTCACTGACAAGTCCGGTAAATATGAGATCAAGGGACTGCCGCCAGGGGACTACACCATCGCCTTCGTGCACGAGAAACTGGGCGAGCAGGATCAGAAGGTCACGGTCGCAGCGAAAGAGACAAAGAACGTGGACCAGAACTTCAAAGCCGCAGGCGAGTAGGTTAAGAGCCGAGTAAGTTAAGAGCTAAGACCGGACAGCCAGACGGCGCGGATATCGCATCTCCGCGCCGCTACGTCTGGTAAAATTAGCTGTCTGAGACAGCGGGCTGGGCCGGTCGGCGCGGCCCGCAGCGCTTAACCGCAACCGCACTCCCCAACTCAAGGAGTATTTTCTGAAAGCGATTCCGGCCACGTACAACCGCGCTCACCATGTCTTTGCCGTTTTTGTGGCATGTGCGACGCTGGTCGTCATCACCGCTGGAGCGCTGGTCACCAGTAACGACGCTGGCTTGTCGGTTCCCGACTGGCCAACTTCATTCGGCTATCTTGTGAAGGTGCCGCACTTCGTCGGAGGCGTGCGCTACGAGTGGAGTCATCGCATGCTGGCCGGGACGGTCGTCTCTCTTACGCTCGCAATTGCCATCTGGACTCTGCTGGTGGAAAAACGCCGCTGGCTGCGCTGGTTAGCGATCGGCGCGTTCTGCACAGTCATCGCGCAGGCGATTTTGGGCGGGCTTACCGTTTTGTTATTTCAACCGCCGGCTATTTCCACTGCCCACGCCACAGTAGCGCAAACTTTTTTCTGTATCGCAGTAGCCATCGCGCTTTTCACCGGACGCAAATGGGTCGAGGAGCAGCCCCAAGTGGAGTTCGATCGCCGCCGGCCTACCTTGTCTACGCTGACCTGGCTCTCGATCTTCGTCCTTTACGTGCAACTCGTCCTCGGCGGGATGTTCCGTCATCACGGAATGAGTTGGTGGCCACACGTCCTGAATGCCGGGATCGTGACGTTCGTGCTTTCCTGGACTGCGGTCCGGGCCATGTCGGTTTATTCGAAAATTGATGCGGTCAGGCGCCCCGCGATCATCATGCTGTCGCTGCTCATCACGCAGCTTTGCCTTGGCTTCACAGCCTTTCTAACGCGGGTTGCCTGGGGCAGAAGTTCCGTCCAGCCCGAATTGCCCATGGTGGCTGCCACGGTAGCTCATGTGGCAATCGGAGCCCTGTTGCTCGCGACTACAGTGGTTCTGGCAATTCAAGTATGGCGTCACGTCCCCGTCGCTGTTGAAGAGCGCGTACCTCAGGCTCAGCAGGATGTTTCGGCCGCATGATCTTCGTGCGAGAATGCTCGACTCAGGAACAACGTACACTGATATTGGATTGATCTCAGGAAACCCTTTGGCATCGAAAGTTTCTGCATTCGTCGACGCATCCCCGGAAGTACCCGACTCTTCTTTCGAGCCGGTCATTTCCGTGGAGAATTTAGTGCACCGCTATGCCAGCCGCACCGCGCTGAATGGCGTTTCCTTCGATGTCCGCCCGGCGGAGCTGTTCGGTCTGCTCGGCCCCAACGGCAGCGGCAAGACTACGCTCTTCCGGATTCTATCCACCTTGATGATTCCCACCGCCGGCCGCGCCACTATCATGGGTTGCGACGCCGCGCAGGAACCTGCTCGATTGCGCCGCCAAATCGGCGTAGTGTTTCAAGCCCAGAGCATAGACCTTAAGCTCACCGCCTACGAAAATCTGTGGCATCAAGGACATCTTTACGGTCTGCACGGCGCAGCTCTTAAAAAGCGCATCCAGGAAATCCTGTTACGAGTCGGCTTGGCTGATCGTGCCAAAGAACTTGTAGAAACTTTTTCCGGCGGAATGCAGCGCCGAATCGAATTGGCCAAGGGGTTGTTACATCATCCCGGAGTTCTATTGCTCGACGAACCGACAACCGGCCTCGATCCCGGCGCCCGGCGCGATCTCTGGCAATACTTGCAAATGTTGCGCGATGAAGAGCGTGTTTCCGTACTGGTCACCACTCACCTGATGGAAGAGGCGGAGCGCTGCGACCGGCTGGCCATCATGAATGAAGGTAACCTTGTCGCACTTGGGACTCCCGCGGAGTTGAAGGCCGAAATTGGCGGCGACGTAGTGCTGCTGGATGCCGCACGCGATGCCGGACTCCTGGCCGAGCGCATCCGCGCGCGCTTTCACGTGGAAACCACGGTCCTCGAAAATCAGATACGCATCGAGCGCGAAGGCGCGCACCGCTTCGTCACCGAAGTCGTTGAAGCCTTCCCTGGAGAAATTGAGGCAGTATCAGTCAGCAAACCAGCGCTCGAAGACGTGTTCATTCGCCGCACCGGCCACAAATTCTGGAGCGAAGAAAACAGCAGTAGCGAAGAAGCGCAGTCAGGTTCGGAAAATCGCAGGAGGTAACGTGCTTTCTATGGTGCTTGTTCTTTCTCTTGTGCTTGGCATTCTCCCTTTACTGGGGGTGGTCTGGACCCTGGTAAGCGGCATGATCACCACCGTCGACGGCCTCTTCATGAGCCTGATACTACTCACGCTCTCGGGAGTCTTTATGTTGAACGCGTACTGGGAGATGCGCGACTCGGGCATGATCGGCAAGAAAAAAGCCGTTGCCGTTGCCGCCGCGCCTAAGCCTCCCGCGCCGAAAGCGAGCTGATACCGAATGGCCACCCAGACTGCGGTCTTATCCCAGCCCACTGCGCCTGCTTCCGCAGGATTGTTGTTGCCCGCCTTCACCCTGTGGTGGCGCGAGATCGTTCGCTTTTACCGCCAAAAATCTAGAGTGGTGGGGGTTCTGGCCTCGCCGCTTTTATTCTGGGTTGTGATCGGCTCAGGATTTGGCACTTCCTTTCGTTCCGGCGCAGGCCAGGGCCAGCAGCACTATATGGACTATTTCTATCCCGGCGCCCTGATCATGATCGTCCTCTTCACCTCGATTTTCGCCATGATGTCGCTGATTGAGGACCGCAAAGAAGGATTCCTACTCTCAGTCATGGTTGCGCCGGTTCCGCGCTCCGCCATCGTTCTTGGCAAAGTCATGGGAGGGACCACTCTCTCCGCAGTGCAAGGGATGATCTTCCTCATCTTCGCCCCCTTTGCCGGAGTACATCTGAATTTATTGCAGTTCCTGCTCGTGGCGGTGGTGGTCGTTCTGGTTTCATTTGCGCTGACCGCCCTCGGCTTTGCCATCGCGTGGCCAATGGATTCCACGCAAGCCTTTCATGGCATCATCAATTTATTTCTGATTCCGCTGTGGCTCTTGTCGGGCGCGCTCTTCCCCATGACGGGCGCCTCGGGCTGGATTCGCGCCTTGATGTACATGAATCCGCTCACCTACGGAGTGGAAGCGTTGCGCTCCCTGCTCTATCCTGGTACGCAGTCGACGTTCCCGCTGCCATCCGCAATCGCAACCTTGCTCTTGTTTTCTCTGGTAATGTTCGCTCTCGCATTTCTAATGGCGAACCGCCGCACCACGAGGCCGGCCGCATGATCGCCGAACAATACCCAAATAGCTAAAGATTTGCCCCGTGCCGCCGTGTCTTCTGTGTTAAAAACTTTTCAATGCCGATCGTAAAATTAAAAATTGACGTGGCCGGAACCGTCGGCGACGAAGCCTGGCGCGAGATCAAGCAATTCGATCAAATCCAAAGCGCCGACTTCGGTCCCCAATTCGGCAGTGGCGGCCGCTGCAATCACGCCCCTAACGCTCCTCACGGCAAGGGCGAATGGATCGGCGCCGAGATCCGCCTGCAAACGCCGCTTCTAGCTCAATATGCTGTCTCCCATTATCTTGAGCAAGAGCGCGTCCTGGACGCCGATGTCGTGGAGGAATGAATATCTTGTCCGCCAATCCAATTTCCATCCCACCGACCGGCGAAGCTCCGATACAAAAGCCCGGCATGTCCCGCACCCAAAAACTCCTCTTCTTCCTCACCGCCTGGCTGATCTGCCTCATGCCTTTTCTGTTCTGGTGGAACACGTGGTTCGGCCGCAAGCTCTCCGATCAGCAGTTGACTGAATATCTGCACGACACCAAAAAGCCGCGCCACATTCAGCAGGCGCTGGTGCAGGTGGGCGAGCGCATCACGCGCCGCGATGCAATCGCGAAACAATGGTATCCGCAGCTTGTGCAGCTAGCCGCCGATCCCGTCGAGGAGGTTCGTAATACCGACGCTTGGGTGATGGGACAAGACCCGTCCGGCGCAGGATTCCACGAGACCCTACTGAAAATGCTCGCCGACCCATCTCAAATGGTTCGCGGCAACGCCGCATTATCGCTGGTCCGCTTCGGAGACGCCTCAGGACGCCCGCAGATTCTAGCTCTGCTGCAGCCGGCGAAAATCACCGCCCCGAATGCCGGTCACATTGTCGATTCAGATCGTCCTGGTACCGCCATCCGCCAGGGAGGACTAATCGCAAAGCTCGCGTACGACCAAGGACAGACCGCAGAAATCCGTTCCCCAATCCCCGGACGAATTCGCTCAATCTCTGGAACCGGCGCAAACATCGCCGCCGGCGCGGAACTAGCTGTAATCGATCCCGCCAACGACCAGGTGTGGGAAGCCCTCCGTGCCCTCTACCTAATCGGCCAGCCCGACGATCTCCCCGCCATTCGCCCCTACGAGCGCGACCTGCCGGATGTCTCCAACAACGTTCGCCGCCAGGCCATGGAGACGGAACAGGCCATAAGAAAAAGATCCGGCTCCTGATGGTTCACCCAGTGCCCCTCTGTGTCCCCTGTGTTCAAGTTTTACCCGCCGCACTCATTGTCACTCTCTCTACTTCCTTCCAGGCCGCCGACCGCGGATCGACCACGTCAAAATGTCCCGCCCCGGCAATTTCCACCAGGCATGCATCCTCTCCCATCTTTTGCTTCGCGCTCACGTAGTCTCTGCTGAAAGTCGGCGGCACAATGTCGTCAGCCGACCCGTGCACCAGAAACTGCCGCGCTCTGATCGCCAGATTCATGGGATCGGCTTCTCGATAATGATCCGCGACCTCCGCCGGCGTTCCCCCCAAAAACTCCACCACCGCATCCTTGCTCAAGTGGAGAGTGTACGTCCGATGCAAATCCACCACGCCTGCGAGCGACACAACGGCCTTTACACCCGGTTCATGCGCCGCCAGACAGAGACCAAGCTGCCCTCCGGCCGAGTGTCCAAGCACCACGACTCGCCGCGCATCGAACTCATACTTCCGCGCATTGTTGGTCGAGTGCTGTATTAGAAACCGGTACGCAGCCCGCACGTCGGCAAATGTCCCCGGCCATCCCCCGCCCGTATTCCCTACCCGCCGATACTCCAAATTCGCGGTCGCGATTCCCTTTGCCGTCAAAACCGCGCACAAATGTCCGGCATACTCCAGGTCGTACTTCTTCCGCCAGAACCCGCCGTGAATACTGATCGCCAGCGCGTGCGGCCCCGGCCCTTTCGGCAACCGCAGGTCGATAAACTGATTCGCGTCGCTCCCATAAACCACCCGCGCGTCCGCCTTTGGCGGCGGCACACTCAAAATGTCATCCGATGTTGTCACATGCGCTCGCAATCTCGAGAATGGCCCCTGCCAGCGAAGATTATACGATTCAGAGAGCCTATGCCTCGCCCTCCCGGTGCTCAAGAATATCTCCCTGAATTAGCTTTTCTTCAATCCGTGTGAATCCGTGCCAATCCGTGGCAGAAATTTCCTGTCCGAACATTTTTTCCCCACATCCCCAACAATTCATTTCTTTCTTCCATAAAACTCCGCTATCCTCTACCCGGGATGACCACGCTGCCTCTTTCCGAGCTTCTCGGCGCCACGGTTTACGACCCCGCGGGCGCGGCTCGTGGACGTGTCCGCGAAGTCACCCTCGCTCCTCAGGAAGACCGCGACCGCATCGCCTCATTCATTGTTAAAACGAAAACCGGAAACCGCGTTCTTCCCTTCTCCGCGGTCAAAACGATTGACGAAAGTGTTCACGCCTCTACCAATCCGCCGGATTGGCCTCTCGCCAATGGCTCCGAGGGCCTCTTCCTGCTGGAACGCGACCTGCTCGATCAGCAGGTGATCGACGTCCACGGACGCAAAGTGGTTCGCGTCAACGACGTTGAGTTGAAGGTCGACGATCCAACCGAAGGCGGAGGACCACACGCCACACTCCGCATCCAGGCTGTCGATATCGGCGTCCGTGGCGCCATCCGCCGCCTGCTTCGCGGCCTTGCGCCCCGTGCCGCCCTCCACCTTTTGCTCGACAGAATTCCTCCCCGCACAATACCGTGGAGTTTTGTCGACCTCATCGAAACCGATGCTGCTCGCCGCGTGAAACTCAAGATCTCTCACGAAGGGTTGGCCACGCTGCATCCCGCCGACATTGCTGACATCATCGAAGATCTCGCCCCCAACGAGCGCGAGGCCGTCTTCCGCACCCTTGACGAAGATGTCGCCGCCGAGACTCTTGAAGAGGTCGATCCCCGGGTGCAGAGGTCGATCGTGGAATCCCTCGACTCCGAACGCGCCGCCGACATTGTCCAGGAAATGGACCCCGACGCCGCCGCCGACCTTCTCGCCGATCTCTCGGACGATCGTACCGAACAGATCCTCGTCGAGATGAAGCCCGAGGCCAGTCAGGAAGTCGTCGAGCTCCTGGAACATCGCGAGGAAACCGCAGCCGGTCGCATGACCACCGAGTTCCTGGCGGTCCCCCTCTCCGCCACCGTCGAAAATGCCATCAGCGTAATGCGGGAGTTCGAAGGCGGCGTCGAGTCGGTCAGCACCATCTACCTGGTCGACTCTTACGGAAGACTCGTCGGCGCGGTTCCCCTCGCCAAACTCGTACTCGCCGACTCCTCCACGCTCTTGATGTCGCTCACCCAGGAACCGCTGATCTTCACCCAAACCGCCACCAATGAAAACAAAGTCGCCGAGCTCTTCGACAAATACAATCTCATCACTCTTCCCGTGGTCGACAAAGACAACAAACTGATCGGAGTTATCACCTCCGATGACGTAATCACCATGCTCCGCTCCAAACTCTAAGGATTCTTGATTGTCATCCCGAGCGGAAGCGAGGGACCTTGGTTTTAGTACGGAGGCTGCTCTCGGGACTCGCCATTTGCTGACTAGCCACTAATCACTGACCACTGACCACTTCCCTGTCCCAACTCGGTATAATCATCCGTTCCCCGGAGATTCCCTTTGCCCTTCGACGACCTCCGCCAATGGATCGCCACTCTTGACCGTGCCGGCGAACTCAAGCGCATTCAAACCGAAGTCGATCCCATCCTGGAAATCGCAGAGATCACCGACCGCGTCAGCAAATCAAAGTCCGGCAAACCCGGCGGCCCCGCTCTTCTCTTCCAAAAAATCAAAGGCCATCCCGGATCTCAAGTCCTCATCAACCAGTTCGGCTCCGAAGCCCGCATGAAGCTCGCCCTAGGCGTAAATTCCTTCGACGAATTCGCCGACCGCATCCGCGTCTTCATGGACCTCAAGTCCCCGCAAGGCTTCCTCGACAAACTAAAGATGCTTCCGCTCCTCACCGAAGCCGGGAAGTTCTTCCCCAAGACCGTCCCCACCGGCTCCTGCAAAGAAGTCATCAAGCGCGACAATTTTTCACTTCTCGATTTCCCCATCCTGCAATGCTGGCCCCAGGACGCCGGACGCTTCATTACTCTCCCCTGCGTCACCACCCGCGACCCCAAGTCCGGCAAAAGAAATTTAGGAATATACCGCCTCCAGGTCTACGACCCTCGCACCACCGGCATGCATTGGCAAAGACAAAAAGTCGCCGCCGAACACTACCGCCAAGCCCTACGAAACGCTGCGGGCAGCACCGGCGCTGTGGGAGCCAGCATAGACCATGTGGGGACGGGCGCATTCGCCCGTCCAGCGCGCGCGGATTTTGCGCGCGCAGCCGTAAACATAATGGCTCAAACATCCGGAGGCTCGAACCTAGCCTCAAGCACTCACCCTTCCGGCAAGATGGAAGTCGCCGTCGCCATCGGCACCGACCCCGCCGTAACTTTCTCCGCCATAGTCCCCGCTCCTCCCGACGTCGAAGAATATCTAATCGCCGGCTTTCTCCGCGCCTCTCCCGTCGAACTCGTCAAATGCGAGACAGTAAATCTCGAAGTCCCCGCCAGCAGCGAAATCGTCCTCGAAGGCTACGTCAATCTCGACGAACTCCGCACCGAAGGCCCCTTCGGAGACCACACCGGCTTCTACTCCCTCGAAGATCTCTATCCTGTCTTCCACGTCACCTGCATCACGCATCGCAAAGATCCCATCTACGCTACCACCATCGTCGGCAAGCCTCCCATGGAAGACGCCTACATGGGCAAAGCCGTTGAACGCGTATTCCTCCCGCTGATGCGCCTCACCATTCCTGAATTGATCGACATCAATCTTCCCATCGAAGGCGTCTTCCACAACCTGATGATTGTTTCGATTCGCAAGTCCTATCCCGGCCAGGCCCGCAAAGTGATGAACGCCATCTGGTCGCTGGGCCAGGCCATGTTCACCAAGTGCATCATCGTGGTCGATGAAGACGTCGACGTCCAGGATATCCCCGACGTCACCCTGAAAGTCCTCAACCACATCGACCCCGAACGCGACATCCAGTTCACTCTCGGCCCCATCGACTCTCTCGACCACGCGAGTCGCCTCGCCAACTACGGCTCGAAGATGGGCATCGACGCCACCCGCAAATGGCCCACCGAAGGCTTCACCCGCCCGTGGCCCGACGAAATCGTGATGGACGCGAAAACGAAAGCGTTAGTAGACAGCAAGTGGACAGCTTTAGTGAAAGAGTTGGGGATTGAATGACCCTGTTTTGTAATAAAAAAGGGATGTCATTCCGAACAGGGCTGAAGGCCCGGTGAGGAACCTGCTGCTTGCGCCGATCCCATCCATTAAATCCCGCCCCTTTGGTGATAGTCTTATTCTTCCCGGCGACTGCTGATCCCGTGGTCTAGGCTAATGAAAAACCAGCCCGAACCCAGAGTGCATCCCAGGGACGATTCGTCTAATCGTGTAGTAGAAAAACGATATTGGAGCGAAACATGAAGATTGGTATGTTGACCGGCGGAGGCGATTGTCCCGGCCTGAATGCCGTGATCCGCGCAGTGGTGCGGAAAGGCATCTTCACCTACGAAGACGAATTCATCGGCTTCATGGAAGGCTGGCGCGGCGTGATTGAGGACAAGAGCATGCCCCTCAATCTCGACGCCGTAGGCGGCATTCTGCCTCGCGGTGGCACTATCCTGCGCACGTCGCGAACTAATCCCTCGAAGCGTCCCGATGGCATCGACCGCTGCCTGTCCACTTTGGAGAAAAACCAGATCGACGCCCTCATCGCGATCGGCGGCGACGATACGCTCTCGGTCGCGCAAAAACTTCATGAACGCGGAGCCAAAGTAATCGGAGTTCCCAAGACCATCGACAACGATCTCGGCGGCACCGATTACACTTTCGGATTTGACACTGCCTGCAACATCGTCTGCGAAGCGCTTGATCGCGTCCACACCACCGCCGAAGCCCACAACCGCGTGATGGTCGTCGAAGTCATGGGCCGCGACGCCGGCTGGATCGCCCTCTACAGCGGCATCGCTGGCGGCGCGGACGTGATTCTTATCCCCGAGCGTCCCTTCGATGTAGATAAAGTCGCCGACTCGATCCGTCAGCGTCACGAGCGCGGCCGCTACTTTTCCATCGTGGTCGTAGCCGAAGGAGCAAAATTCTCCTCCGAGCCGGGCCAGGGATCTCCCGTTCTGCAAGACATGGGCAAAGACGAATTCGGCCATGTCAAACTCGGCGGCATCGCCAACATCCTCGCCCGCGAAATCGAGAAGCGCACCAAATATGAAACTCGCGCCGTGGTGCTCGGACATATTCAGCGCGGCGGCTCTCCCAGCGCCTTCGACCGCGTCCTGGCCACGCGCTACGGCCTGGGAGCCATCGACATGGTGCACCGTGGCGAATTCGGATGCATGGCCGCCCTCCGCTCCAACAAAATCGTCTCGATCCCGTTGCTCGAAGCCATCTCGCGCAACCGCACTGTCGATAGCGAAATGATCCAGATCGTCGACGGCTTGTTTCAGAAAGTGAACGACCGGGAAACAGTATGATCGGGCTGGCCGATTTTAATGTCAGCCCTTTCCTCAGCCGGATCTCCACTCATGACGTTCGAAGACGAGTTCCTCGCCGCCAGTCAACTGCGTTAAAGTAGTGCTCGGTCCGATCTCGCGATGCTCAATCTCTACGCCCGGCTCGCTCCATGGATTCTCACGCTTCTTGAACTTCTCCTCCTGGCAGCTGCGGGAACTCTGATTCTTTTCTCTTCGCGAACTGCCTCCGGCCGCGGCCAGCCTGGCGCGTTCACTCGGATTGAGCGAGCGTTCACCCGACTGGCGCGGCGCCGGCGCCTAGCGGTGTTCCTAGTAGGTTTTAGCGTCGTCGCGATTCGCGCCGCTCTCATACCGGTCCTCGGAATTCCGCAGCCAAGTTCGCACGACGAGTTCAGTTACCTGCTTGCAGCCGATACTTTCGCACACCACCACATCACTAATCTCACCCACCCCATGTGGGTTCATTTTGAAAATTTTCACGTCATTCAACAGCCCACCTACATGTCCATATATCCGCCGGCCCAAGGACTAATCCTGGCCGCCGGACAGTTCCTCGGTCATCCGTGGATCGGCCAAGTCCTCGCAACGGCCCTTATGTGCTCAAGCTTGTGTTGGATGTTGCAAGGCTGGGTGCCTCCATCGTGGGCATTGCTGGGAGCAGGATTGGCCATATTCAAATTGGGTATTCTTGGCTACTGGATGAATGGCTACTGGTCGGCCTCGATTGTGGCTTTGGGCGGGGCTCTCGTACTTGGCGCGTACCCGCGCCTGAAAAAAAGAAAGCGTCCGCGCATTGCTGACGCGGTGCTCATGGCCATGGGCCTTCTGATCCTCGCAAACACTCGACCCTATGAAGGACTCATCTTCGCCATTCCCGTTTTTTTTGCGATGCTTTTTTGGCTGCTCAATAAAGATCGTCCTCCCTTCAATCAAACACTGCTGCGCGTAATTCTGCCGATTCTCGCTGTCCTCCTCGCAGGATTCCTGGCGACGGGTTATTACTACTATCGTGTGACCGGCAATCCGTTCCGCATGACTTACCTGATTGAAATCGATACTTATGCCGCGGCCCCTATCTTTCTTTGGCAAACTCCCCACGGCGAGGTCACATCTCGCCACAAGGTGATACGTGATTTCTTCCAGTGGGAGCGTGACGCGTTTAGAGAGAATCACACTCTGCGCGGATATCTACACCGCACCGGGGTTGCGTTGCTTTCCTGGTGGCAGGTTTATGTTGGCCCCCTCTTGACCGTGCTGGCCATCGCCTGTGTATTCCGACGGAAACAAATGTGGCTGCCCTTTCTGATATGCGCGGCAGTGGTCGTTGCCTTGGCGGTCGAGACCTGGGCGATGCCGCACTACTTCTCTCCCGCAACGTGTGTGCTCTATCTGTTCCTGGTCCAGGGAGCGCGGCATCTCTGGCATTGGCAACCCGCTGGCCGTCCGTTAGGAAAAGCTCTGGTTCGCGCGATTCCAGTCCTGGCTTGCGGTATGATTTTTCTTCGAGTGGCGACTGCAGGCGCTCACTTACCCATCGAAAGCCCCTGGCCGCGCGGGAACCTGAAGAGATCGGCCATGCTGAGCGACCTAAATAAAAAGGCCGGACTTCACTTGGTGATCGTGCTCTATGAATCACAGCACAATTTCGATAACGAGTGGGTTTACAACGATGCGAATATCGACTCCGCCAAGGTGGTCTGGGCGCGTGATATGGGCAAACAAAACAATCAGGAACTACTCCAGTACTTCCGTAGCCGTAATGTATGGTTGGTAGATGCCGACGCACGCGAGCCCCGAGCCGTGCCCTATCCTGACTGACGACCTGTTTCCGGAGAGTCTACGAAACGAGCCATCTGACTTACCGTTCGGCCCGCTGGATTGCCAGCAATGAGTCGATGAATTTTGTACGGTTAACGGCCTCATGATGCAGAGAGATATTTCTTCATGGCTGACTCCCCGCCGTCTCCGCGCACACGGTGTCATCCTCGCACTCTGCCTCTGGTCCGTCTACCTGTGGAACGTCGCCACGCCCGGCCTGCGCGATCGCGCCGGTAACATCAAAGGCACTGATTTCCTGCATTTCTATACTCTCGGCTCACTGGCTCTTGCTCATCGTGGCCCTGATCTCTACAACATGGAAGCTCAGTCGGCCCTCTTGGCACACGTGGTTCCCACAGCCGTTGGAACTGTCTATCTCCCGCTTTATCCGCCACAAGTTTCTCTTTTCTTCGCGCCGTACGCGCGTCTGCCGTACGTGTCTGCCTTGCTCCTCTGGCTCAGTCTCAGTTCGCTCATTTATGTGCTTTGCTGCTACGCCATCTGGCGGGCCTGTCCGAACCTGCGCGGCGAAGGCCTAACGGTCTTTATTCTCGCGGCGGCCTTCCCCGCCTTCTGGCAACTCATTTCCTGGGGACAAACCTCAGCTCTGGCTCTCGCCTGTTTCACCGCGGCTTATTTCGCTCTGCGCGCCAAACGCGAATTGATCGCCGGCCTGGCCCTCGGATTCCTCATCTTCAAACCTCAACTAGCCGTGGCCGCTACAATCGTCTTCGTGGTTACCTTTCGCTGGAAAATTATCTTCGGCGCGATTCTTTCAGCCGCCGCCCAATTGATTGCTGCCACCCTCTACTACGGGCCCGGCCCACTTCGCGCCTGGGTGAACATGCTGTTCAAGGTCCCCAGCTTACTGCCGCTACTAGAGCCAAGACCCTACCAAACTCACTCACTGCGCACCTTCTGGACCATCCTCATTCCTTGGCATTCGCTTTGCGTGGTCCTCTACGTTATTGCCGCGCTTCTGGTGTCTGCGCTAGCCGTTGCCTGCTGGCGAAGCCACATCCCTCTGCGCTTGCGTTACTCGGCGCTATTGCTTGCAACCGTTCTGCTGGCACCCCATCTCACCGTGTACGATCTCGTTATTCTGGCGCCCGCATTCTTATTCCTCTCCGATTGGATTGTCTCGCAGCTCAATCATTCCGCCACCCCGACTTTAAAATTGCTCCTCTATCTCGCCTTCATCCTTCCGCTGCTCGGCCCACTCGCACGCTGGACACACCTCCAGCTCTCCGTGCCGGTCATGGCTACCTTGTTGTATGGGATCTGGAACCTGAGTAGAAAATCAGATCAGGTTCGGACTCTCGCCGCTTGAGATTACTCGCCGAACAAGAATCGCATGGCTTCCGGGAATCGCTCCGCCCATGCCGATTCGGTGTGTCCCGCTCCGTCCTTGATCACCAGCCGCAATCGCTTTTCGCTCAGCACGGCCCGTCGCAAAATAGCAGCAAGTTCCCGCACATCGTCCACCACCGTGCGGTCGCGCTCCGGGCTCCCGGCCTCGGCAGTTCCGGCAGCAAGATAAATTCGCTCCGGCCAAATTCTTACGGTGCGGCTTTCTTTAATCGCCTGCCGGTTTGACGCCCATAGCGACGGACTCTCGATCAACAACCGCCCAAACACTCCCGGCCGCGCCATTACCGTATACAACGCGATCAGCGCGCCCAATGACGATCCACCCAACCCTGTATTTTCCGGGCTAGTGGCAATGCGGTATGTCTCCTCCACAAATGGCATCACTTCCTTTATCAGAAAGTCGGGATACCGCCGCCCCAGCACGCGCAGCATCACAGGATGCATCGATCGATGCGGCATGTATTCGCGAAGCCGGTCTTTACCCGCATTATCCAGGCCCACGATAATCATTGGAGGCACTGCGCCCTCGCGGATCAACCGATCCGCGGTCTCATCAGCCTGCCACTCCACTCCAGTGAAAGACGCCGCCGCTTCAAATAAATTCTGCCCATCGTTCAGATAGAGCACCGGAAAATGCCGGTCTGAATTTTCCGCATCGTCATATCCCGGCGGCAACCATACCCGCAGGAAACGTGTATTTCGGAACACGCGACTGCGAAACTCATGCAGCCGCAGATCGCCCACGGCACCACCTGCTCGAATCACCGAAGGCGCGATCCTATCTTGTGTTTGGACTTTTCCCATCAAAAAGACTTCGTTGTTGGACCACCGGCAGTATTTCAGGCTTATTTCTTGAAAGACGAGACTATGTTCGCGCCTTCAATCTGTTCTCAGCTCCTGACGTCCACTGCTCTCACTTTCACAATTCCCGCCAAGATCGTGATTCCCAAAATCATTCCCAGTGAACTCAAACACAGAATGCACCACGTCTCCAGCACATGCCCTTCGATATAAGTGAGATATAAAGCAAACACCAATCCCGCGACCGCCGCCGCTAACAAGCGGGTCGGGGTCTCCGCCCGCGATCGGTAAAGCGTGGCCAACACCAAAAGAACTCCGTATCCCACAATCCCGATCGCCGCCACCGGAATTCCCATTACACTCGAATACTCACTCCGATTGACGATATCGCAACTGAATCTTTCCCCAATCTCGCAAAACGCCGAAGCCGACTTCGAGTAGTGGCGCTGCAGCGACACCGCCGACACTGCAATTCCCGACAACGCGAGAATTGTGATTGCGAGAAACAGGCCGCGATTATACCTTGTGGAACTCTCGCTCAGAGAAGCACTCTTGCTCGCACTCACGGCAAACTACACCCGGTCTTGTCACTCAGCTCTTCCATTGGAAAAACGCCCTCGATCGGCTTGTTCGTGCCGAACTGCCAGCTCGGAAATAACTTCACCCCGGCCGCAGTGCACGCCGCCGCGAGATCACGGGAGTCCTTAATCGCGCATTCCACGTAAGGCACATATTGGAATGCTTTTCCAAACATCGCCTTCTGCTCCGCGCAATGCGGACACCAGTACAACCCATACATCTTCGCCTGCTTCGATGCCAGGCACTTGGCAAATCCATCATAGCGATGATTATTGTGGTACCAGAATCCGACGTAGGCCACGATGAGCACTAACACAATCCCCATCCAAATCAATCGTTCCCGCGACGGAGAGGTCGCCTGCTGTTCTGAGCCTCGATCAAGCCGCCGCTTTCGTCGGTCTTCAGACATGATTTTCTTCCCTCACGATTCACTCCTTATATCACGCGTTCAAGCCACCACGTTCAATGCACCCGGCAGCACATCGAGTTCTTCGCAGTGCAACCGTAACACTTCTCCATCCACCATCACATCGACAGGCGCATCCAAATCAAATTCCACGCGCTTCACCGCTTTTCGCTCTGCCAGCGGATGCTCGATATGAGTACCGTCATAAAGCTTTGGCAGGTTCCGCATCAGCCCCAGCCTTCCAATAGCTCCCCAGCGAACAAATTCGACCAGGCCGCTATCCACCTTCGCCTTGGGCGCAATCATCATTGTGCCGCCCGTAAACTTGCTGTTATTGAAAGTAAGAAACAGGCAACGCCGCCGGTCAAACTCCGTCTCCTGATTCACTCGCACCGGAAACGGCCGCCTATCCAAGCGAGCCAGTCCCAGGAAAATTGATATGACATAGCCCAGCTCGCCGTGGCCACTGAAACGCCGAGCCCGCAACGCCGCCACATCAGCGGGGAATCCCACACTCAGCAGATTGATGTAATGGATCACGCCCTCGCGATGGCGCAATCGCAGCACATCGCAGGACTGCCTACGTCCCGCAAGCAGCGACTCAATCGCATGCTCCAACCCACGATCACTGAAATCGCGCAGAAAAGAATTTCCGGTTCCCAACGGCAAGAATCCCAGTGTCGGACGCCCGCCCGCACTCGCTTCCGGGAAAAGCCCGTTCACCACTTCATAGGAAGTTCCGTCCCCGCCCACCGCGATGAATTCCCTGCGGCCCTGCGCATAAGCTGCCCGCGCAATCCGCGTCGCATCTCCCGCACCCTGCGTCTCTTCCACATCAATCGCCACGCCCTCGGCTCGAAGCCTGTCCAGTGCGGCACTCAGGTTCCTGCGCCCCCGCCCCCCGCCCGCCGCAGGATTCACAATGGCTAAATAAGATTGACTCACGCAACGCTTTCTCCGCGACTCCGCAGCAATTCTCCGTGCACTCCGCGATAAGTTCTTCTCGAAACACTCCCCGCTCTACAACCCCACCACCGCGCTCCGTTCCACACTCTTGCCCATCTCCTCCGCCAGCGCCTGCCGTTTGATCTTCATGGAAGCCGTCCGCGGAAAGTCTTTCTCCCACACCACGTACCCACCCACACGTTTGAAATCCGCCAACCGCCGATTGCGCGTTCCCATTTCTTCCAACACCTTGCTGTCGAACCGTTGGCCCGATTCCAGTCGCAGCGCTATCACCAGCATTTCCCGCCCAAGTTCCTTCTGCGGCCAAACGAAGTTCGCGGCAAACACGCAGAACTCTTTCACCGGCAGCCCTTCAAAAACCGATTCAATATCCTCAGGATAAATATTCTTTCCACCCTCGGTGACGATCATGTTCTTCTTCCGCCCGAAAAGCTGGAGGTGGCCATCGTCCTGAAATCGCCCCAGATCGCCCGTCAATAGCCATCCTTCGACTATTGTTTCCAGCGTCAAGTCCGGATCGTCCAGATAATGCGACATCACCGTCTTGCTCCGCGCCGCGATTTCTCCAATCCCTTCCTCATTCGGACTGAGCACGCGCAGTTCCACCCCTGGCAGAGGCTTGCCCACTGTGTCTGCGCGAAACGGTTTCAGATCGTTCAAAGTCAGCGCCGTTCCACCTTCCGTAAGGCCATACCCATTCACCACCGGAACTCCAAGATCGTAAAAGAACTGCATCGTCGAAGGCTCCATGAAAGCCCCGCCCGTGATAAGCGCGAGCAGTTCCCCACCGAATGCGCGATGCACTTGCGGCAGCAGCATGCGACTCACCCTCGGCCGTGGCCTGTTCCGCGTCAGCATCTTGTTAAGGCCGATCATGCGATTCAGGATCGCCCTTTTCCACGGCGGCAATTCGTCGAATTTCGCCCGCACCCCGCGCTCCAAGTTCTTCACGATCATCGGCACGAGCGCGACGTAAGTGATCCGGTATCGCACAAACGCATCTCGCACAAATTCCGGACGCAAAGTCCGCAAGTGCACCACACACGCCCCGCATACAAACGGACCAATGAATCCCACCATGAAATCAATCGCGTGATTCGTTGGCAGAATGCTCAAATATCGCACCCCCGGCCAGAAGGGATACCACGCCGTCAGCGCCCGGCACTGCTCCAGATAGTTTTCGTGCGTCAACACGCATCCTTTGGGACGCCCACCCGTGCCAGAGGAATAGACGATGCACGCCACATCCTCCCTTTGCCTCATCACAAAGTCTGGCGCGCCCCGGCGCTTGAAATCTTCCCATCGAAATCCTCCGGCCAGATCCGCTCCCAGCGGCGCCTCCGTCACCAGCACTAATTTAGTTTTAATATTGTGAAAATCCGGCGACTGCGTGATCGCGCGCCAAAGATGGTATTCCACTACCAACACCTTGGCATTGCAGTGTCCGAGCAGTTGCAACTGCTCCTCTGCACTGAGTTTGTAATCCAACGGGACCAGCACCCCGCCACTGTAGAAAATTGCGTATGCTGAAATCAGCCACTTGGACTGATTCGTCATCAGGATCGCCGCGCGATCTCCGGCGTCGAACTCCGCATCTTCCAGCGCCCGCGCCAGAGGCATGCTGATTTCTTTGAAATCAGAATAAGTAAGACGAGTCTTCTCGCGGTCGCGATCCGCTTCGATCAGGCAAGTCTCGCCGCCAAAGCGGTCCAGGGCGTCGCGCAAGGCCGCGCCCAGGCTGCTATATTTTTGGAGATCGAGCATTAAAGGGTAATTTCGATTCTAAAGCCGCGCCTGAATCTTCCCTGCCAGCGTGCGAAAGTCGGAAACTCCCTGCAACTCATAATCCGGAAGCTCGACATGAAAATGATTCTCCAGCTTGGTCAGCAAATCCAGCGTCTGCAAACTGTTAATTCCCAGGGTCTTAAAAAAATCATCATCCGGACGCAGCTTTTCCCGCGACACTTTGAAGTGCGCCGCGGCAAGGGTCAATATTTCATCAAGCGTTTGTTCTGCAGTAGGCATCTGTTCACACCTTGTCATTCAGAACGGCGTTCAGCCGTGAGAAATCTGCTTTTCCTCAGCACTCCACAACTCTCACCTAAGGCAAATAAGGCTGCGCATCCGAACTCTCAACGAACTTCCGCAACCCCGCTTCCACCGCCGGTCGCGCAAACAGTTCGCAAAACATATCAATCTCCAGCCGCAATTCTTCATGCGGAATCGGCTTGATAAACTTCTTCGCCGCCGCCGCCGTCGCACGATCGAACTTCCGCAACTGCGCCGCCGTAGCCCGCGCCGCCCGCAACACTTCGCCTTCACCCACGACCTGGCTCACCAATCCGATCTGCTGCGCCTTCGTAGCATTAATGCTGCGCCCCGTCAGCAGCAAATCCCTAACCACCGCATTGCCCAAATCCCGTTTCAACCGCGGAATCCCGCCGAATCCCGGTATCAATCCCAGCCGCAGCTCGGGAAAGCAAAAACGCGCCATCTTGTCGGCGACAATCAAATCGCAAGCCAACGCCAGCTCGAATCCTCCTCCAAAAGTCACGCCATGCACTGCCGCGATCGTGGTCAAAGGCGAACCATCAATCAAATTCAGCACACGATGAATGCGCTCCAGAAAGTCCCGGACGCCCCTTGCAGCCTGTGTTCTTTCCATCGCCTGCGACCGCTGGTACAGTTCGCGCAGATCCGCCCCCGCGCAAAATCCCGGCGTCAGTTCGCTATAAATAATAAGTGCATGCGCATCAGGCTCCATCACCTGCAGAGCAGTCGCAAACTTCTCCAGTTCCTCAAGAGAAGCCGATCCCAGTTCATTACAGGGCGAGCGATGCAAAGCCAACTCAATCACGCCCTCAGTCAGACTCCACGACAAAGCACTCTCGCTAACCGCGCCCTGTCCCACCGACGGATTTCCTTCGTGCACCTTCGTGTCCTTCGTGGTTCCAGCTTTCTGCTCGCGCTAAACAGCCTCTCGCACCCCGTACATCTCCTCGATCTCATCCTTCATCTGCGCCGCAATCACGTCGCGCTTCAGCTTTCCATTCACTGTCAGCATCCCGCTTTCAATCGAGAACGCCTCCTCGCGAACCACGAATGCCCGCACTTGCTTGTAGTGCGGCAGGTCGGGATTCACCAAATCGAGCGCGGCTTGCATTTTCTCCGGGGACACGGCTCCAGTCACGATTGCTATCAGATATCCGCGTCCGTTCCCTGCTACGACTACCTGCTGAGCCTCAGGTAAATTCTTCGCAATCGCACTCTCGATCGGCTCAGGTGAAATCTTGTGCCCCGATCCCAGAATAATCAGATTCTTGATTCGTCCCGCAATCCGCCAGTTCCCCGCCGCGTTCACTTCACCCTGATCTCCGGTATGGAACCATCCCCCGCGCAAAGCCTCGGCAGTCTGCTCTGGCCGGTTCCAGTAGCCCGAAAAAACATTCGGCCCACGCACAACAATCTCATCGTTATCTCCCAGCTTCATTTCCATTCCAGAAATCGCGGGACCCACGCGTCCCACCTCAACCCGGTTCGGATCATCCATCGTGCAGATCGCCGTCGTTTCCGTCAGCCCATAAACTTGCAGCACGCGAATTCCCAGCATCATGAAATACAGCTGCGTTTCGCTACTAAGCGGAGCCGAACCGCAAATCAACGCCCGCAGATTTCTTCCGATCATCTTCTTACGGATCGCCGGAAATACCAGCCCATTCGCCAGCCCCAACCACACGGCATCTGCAACTCTTTCCTGCCCATCTTGCCGCCGGGCCCACGCGCCCTTGGCCCGCGCATAAATCGCCTGCGCCACTCCGCCCGTCTGCCACAGTTGCTCATCCACTGCTCGACGCATGCGCTCCAGCAACTGAGGGACGTTCAGAAAATAATCCGGGCCCACCGTCCGCATATCACTCGCAATCTTCGTCAGATCCGTATTGATCGTAACGAGGCTGCGCCGCTTCAAAAACGTCAGCAACGCAATCCACGATGCGGCGAAGGTGAAAGGCAAAGAATGAAAGATACGGTCCTGTCCCGCTCGTCCCTGCGATGACCCTGACATTAAATCAGTCAGTCGCTCCGCCGTCCGGTCGAGCATGAAGCCGACATTCGCCGCCGTCAGCACCACGCCCTTCGCCTCGCCCGACGTGCCAGACGTATAAATGATCGTTACCGGACTGTCCGTCCCCACCACCGGCCCTTCCAACTGCACTCCGTCCACTCCCACAAAAATCTCGTCAAACAAAAACTGTGGAGGAGCCTCGGTCCACGCCTGCGAAATCCCATCCCGCAATGCCGCATCTCCGCAACAGATCAGCGATGGCGTGCAATCCTTCATCATCGCCACCAGTTCCCCCGGAGCCTGCCGCGAATACAGCGGCACCACAATCAGCCCTTCAGCCATCAGCGCCAGATCCAGCGCCACCCAGCGGATGCTGTTCGCTGCCAGCAATCCGCACCGGTCGCCCTTCTGCAAACCGCGCGAAGCAATAAAAGTCCTGGCCTTGCGTGCAAGTTCGAGCACTTCGCTGCCAGTCACGCCCGTGACCTGTCCATCGCGAATCTCAGCAAGCACCCGCGTATCCGCAGCCGCCTGCAGTTGCGAAAATATCTGATCGATAAATGGAATGACTTCGTTCACAGATCGAATTGAAACATCCGGAGGCACGCCACCCTAGTTATAACCCGCCACCAAGTCATGCAGTCCCCGACTCATAGGCGGCAAATAATCCTCCCAACTCCACTCTCCCCGCCGCGTCTCAAACTCCAGATACCTTCTCTGCACTTCCTCTTCAAAATAAACACCCATGCGCGCCATCACCTTCAAATTCCTCACGACAGTTCTCGCAATCCCATCTGCAATGGCTTCGCCCTCACGACTCAGTTTCTCCAAAGCCGCCAACAGCTTCCCTTCCAGCTCCGGATCATCCACCGTCATCAATAGATCCTGATGCCCGCGCTCCCGCATTAAATTCCGTATGCGTTCATCCATCGTGATCCCAGCCGATGGCACCAGCCCCGGCATCGAAGTCACAATCCCGTGATAGCGCGATGAGGCCATCATGTGGCAACTTCGCAGCACGCTTACCAGTTCATACATGTTGTACTCATCCGAGGTCAGCACCGGCACGCCGCCCAGCCTCTCCGAAATCCGGTTCGCCGGACGCTTATCCAGGCGTTCCGTAGCCACCAGAATGACGAAGACATTTTTCTTCTTGCGGAATGCGTCCACTGCATTCGCAATCGCGTTCCAATACTTGTGATACGCCTGTTCCGCCGCCGGTCCCGAATTATGAAAATAGACGGTGCGATAGTGGCTGTCTTTGTACGCGCCCGTCAAACTTCGCGCCGCATACTTTGCCACCGACGCCTTGACCGGCCATTCAAACGGGTTGATCGGACACACCACTAGCACCGGCGTCTTCCCATCCCAGCCCACTTTCCTTAACACACTCTGCCCATACTCCGGCGGACGCGGCTCAAACGTCCACGCCGTGTCGGTCCCCAACTCCGTCGGCACGCCCAACTCGCGCAGCACAGTCCGCGATTCTTCATTGCGCGTTATTACGAAAGAGTTTCTGCAGTACCGCTCGCACATTTTCGCCACCAGCGGATCCATTTGTCCCGCCTCCGCGCCATATCCCACGGATAGCTTGTTCTGCGCCGCCGCGATTCCCAGGGACCCAATCATCATCGTGGTCAGCGCATTCGCGAATTTGCTCTTGAACATCGAACCTTCGCAGGCAACCACCCCATCATGCTGCGGAACTTCATTCGCTAGAAACGGCGGAAAAATATCCGGCAGATGCACTTGCCTTGTGCCTTCAAAATATTCCCGTGAGAAATCGAGGTTCTGGCTCATCACGCTGAGCTGAACTCGCTCCGCCCCCAGAATGTGCCGTATCTGCCTCAGCATCTCTTCCACGCGGACATCCGATCCCATATTCCGCGTACCGTTGTAGCCGGCAAATAAGAGTTTCAGCTTATCGCCCGGCTTCCAGCGCTTGCCCGCGCCCAGCATCCATCCAGCCTTCGCCCGCTCAATCGAGCTGCTCACCCACGCTTCCAGAATGAAGTCCATCATGCGGCTGTACCTCCTGCCGCCGCCGGCCACGGCCGGTACCGATAACTGAAATCATTTTCGCTGCTGAACTTCAGCAGCGGATAACAATACTCGGAGAATGGCACTGGCTTCTTGCCCAGTTCCCTTGTAACTCGCCGGTTATCGAACACCGTATTCCACACCAGATACGGCATGAACACTTTCATCAGCGAAGCGCCCTTGCCAATTTTCCCCTGGCGGTTCGCCAGAAAATTCACCGACCCTGAGAATGGCCGCTCCGCCACAGGCACAAACACCGGAGCGCGCTTATTCTGTGCCGCCGCCAACGCCCGCGTAATATCGCGAAATGTCTGCGACCCAATGCCGGACGAAAGATGATACGTGTCGTGCTCCGGACGCTCTTTCTGGTGCAGCGTGGCGATTGCCTCCGCCACGAAATCCACATTCACAATGTCGATCTTGTCCGTCGGACGAAACGGCAGCACCGGAAGCCCCGCAAGAAAAACAAACGCCTTCACCATCTCAAACTGCGTGGTCTCCGCATAACGGCTGTCGCCCAAGACAATACTTGGACGGAAAATCGTCTTCGGCGTTTCCGGCAGCAGCACCCGCATCATGTGCTCGCAGAACTTTTTCGTGCGCGCATACGGATCGTAATCCGACCGCTCCCAATCGATGGACCTGTCCTCGCCCACCACTTCATTCTGTCGCTTCCCCGCAACTGCCACGGTGCTCACCTGGCTGAAGCGCCTCATCCCGTGATAGTGCTCGGCGTTTCGCGCCAGCGTGAGAACTTCCAAAGTCCCCCGCAAATTCACGTTCAAGCAGCTCTTCTCTGACTTCCGGTTCAGTGAAGCGGCACAGTGAATCACCGAATCCGTGGTGTGCACCAGCCGGTCGTATTCATCGCGGCTCAATCCAAATCCAGGCTCCGTCAGGTCGCCGCGAAAGACCCGTATTCGTGTCTGCAAAAATTCGTAAAATTGTGGAAAGTCAAAATGCAACTGCAGCGCCTGCCACAACCGCGCTTCCGCTTCGGTGACATCCCGTGCCCGCACCAGCACATTCAGCGCAGCGCCATGGTCCCGCAGCAGATTCGCCGCCACGTGCGCCCCAATATATCCCGTCGACCCTGTTAGAAATATCGCCATTCACCAATTCCCATTTCTTAAATGCCACTACAAAACAATTCTCGGATACGCTCTCAGATAGCGTCTCGGAATACCCAGTCGCGAAGCGACGCCGTTCATTAGCCCAGTACGTAAGTCCTGGGAAGCCCTTCAAAACAAGAAGCAGTCCCTTCAGGGACGCCACCCAATTGCATCACCACGCCCCTCCATCTGTCCCCGTCTTCACCGTCTCACCATTCAACAAACTCCGTGCCGGACGCGCCTCCAGCGGCCTTCCCTCGATCAGCGGATAAGTCCACCGCCGCAGTGCCGGAATATGAATGTTGATCCAATACTCCCACCAATCGAGCAACCGCGCCTTGTATCCAAACTCCTCGCACTCGTCTTCTACCAGCGCATGCGATAGCTTTTCTATATTGTCCGCCGCAAAATCATGCTCGTTAAAAAGGATGAAGGGCTCGAACAGTTCGATTAATTTTTCCAGCCGCTCCAGATTTCTCTCCGCCTTTACCAGCGGCGTCTTTTTCAGCGGCAGCGGCGACATGATCCGTTGAATGGATTTCACGATCGCCTTCTGCGCCGGCGCCGACATGCGCTGATATCTCGTCTTCGATACTGAAATCGCATCGAATCGCAGGCGCAGCCATGATTCCAACCCTTCCTGCGCCCGATAATGTTTGCGGTGCCCCAGCGACGTCAACTCAATCGACCGCCCCATATCGCACGGATTCGTTACCGAAGTTGCCAGCTGATACAACTGGTCATGCCGCCGCTCCACAATCGCCGCCGCAATCAGCGTCATTCCGGCGCACACCGCGTCCACCGGAATAATATCCAGCCGTTTGCTTTCATTCGACGGTAACTGTCGGAAGTATGTCCCCAATAAATAAGATAAAGACGCCGAGGTGTTGATTCCCTCGTTCCACCCCAGGAACGGCTTCTCCACGGACGTCTCTACAATCGCGGGACGCACCACCGCTATCGGCAGACCGGCGCCATGCTTCACGATCAGCGATTCCGCCAGGCTCTTCGTCAGGGTGTACGTATTCGGCCAGCCCAACTCTTTCGCCCGCCGCGTTCCAGCCTCTGTCAAATAAGTTTTCAGCCAGCGTATCCGGTTTTTGCGCACCTGATTTTCCAGCGCCGCTCCCTGCAACCCCTTCGCCGCATGTTCCTTCGATAAGGACTGTGACCTCAGATCGGCCGTCACTTCCGCGCCCTGAGCCTGCGCCTCGGCTTTCGCAATCAACTCCTGCAGTTCCTTCAATTCCTGTTCTGCATCGAAGCCAGGGACGCGATGCGGCGTATAGTTCGGAATTATTTTTTCCGTCACTCGCCCGTCGCGCTCACCCGCCACATAACACGTCGAGAGATGCAGCAGCCCCGCATGGTCCGTCCCCCGAACAAACTCCAGGATGTTCATCGCCGCGTCCGTATTGGTTGTCAGCGCATCTCGCAGGTCTGGATTAAAGTCGGTCAACCCCGAACTGTTCACGATCAGGTCAAGATTTATCTTCAGCCGGCGCGCCAATTCCGCGTCCATCCCAAGGCCGGCTTGCGTGACGTCGCCCTCCACTACCTCGACCTGGTCGCGCAGGTAGGCGCCGAATTCCAGTCCATATTTTTCGAACAGAGGGTCGAACACCGGCGATTCTTCTACGATCTTCTCAAAACGGCGCTGCGCCGGAGTCGACTTTTGCCGCCGGATTAGAAGATAAATCCGCCCAATATTCGGCAAGTCCATCAGCGTGTTCGCCAACCATACCTTGCCAATAAATCCGGTGACGCCGATCAGCATCACGTGCTTGCCCGCGAGCGCGCGGCGCACCGAGAATCCCGCCGCCTGCTTCCGCCCCTCGAAGTGCACGATCGGACGTTCCAGCGCGATCGACTCCCGGCTCGAGGGAATTACCGCCGCCTTCAGATCGTCCAGCGTGATATCCAACTGCCGTGCCAGCGTCTTTGGCGCCCGCCTGCCATCCGGACTTCGCTCCTGAATCCGTGCGAAAGCCCCGCGCGGCCGGATCACAGGCTCCAACAATCTTCCCGTCGCAACACCACCGCGAAACTCCAGACGGTTCGCCACCAGCCGCTTCACGCCAAGGTGCATCGCCAGCGGCTTCATCACATGCTCCAGCCCCTGGCTTACCAGCACCACATCCGCGCCTGATCGCACCAGTTCCTGAACTTTTTGGACGCCGTGCGCCTTCAACTGCGGCTTCAACTTGTACAAGAAGTATTCTTCGCCCAGCAGATCCAGACGGTCCCGCGTGACGCCCCGCAGCGCTGTATGCACAACACGCGTCGCAAACTTGCGATTCGTCGAATAAAGAAACGGACGCAGCGCCGCCATCAGAAAAATCAGCCCGCGCCGCCGAAAACGCTCGGTGAACGTTTGCGCGTTCCACGTGAAGAACGCCACCGGCTGCACCACCGTAAGATCAAGCAGGCTCCCCTCCACGCGCCAAAAGACGGTCGGGCACACCGCGGCTGACACGCTGGAGGACGCGCTGGGTTTGTGGTTGGACGATTCCAATGTGCTTTAGCTGTTCCTAACTATGCTTCGTCAGATTACAGGGATTCCCTAAATCGCTGTGGACGAATCCCCTATTGTAAACAATCCGCCGCCTTTTCTGATCGGGTCATCCTGAGCGCAGCCGCTCTTCAGGCGGAGCGAAGGATCTCCAGCGAATATAGCCCGTAGGGGAGCTTATCGCGAGATCCCTCACCCGGCTGAAGGACGCCGGGTTTCCGAATGACCCCTTCCGAATTACGGCCATAACTTTCCCCGGATCTCATTCACCATCTCCTGTGGTGTCGCGGCGATGGCAACCACCACAGCGCCGTCTGGCTCCTCAAGATCGGCAAATTGAGCGGCGAGAATGTTTTCGTCGGCAAAATGCCCCCGGCGCATTCTCAGCCGCTCCGCAATCTGGCGCGCCTCGCCTTTCAAATACACAAACCTCACTGCCGGACTTACGGCCAGTATCTTACGGTAATCGTTCCTCAACGCCGAACACGCCACCACCAGGTTAATTCCTTCGGCATCGTGCCTTGCGATCTCCTTGCGCAACTGCTCCAGCCATGGCCCCCGGTCATCTCCGCTTAGCGGAACTCCCTGCCGCATCTTCTCCACATTCGTTGCGGGATGAAAGTCATCTCCCTCCACAAATTTCCAACCCAACTGCTCGGCCAGCAGACGCCCCACCGTCGTCTTCCCCGCCCCAGTCACGCCCATTAACACAATGACCACGTCGCACTACCGCCTTTCCCATGACAATATTCACAAGTCCGCAGCCATCACCATTCTGCATACCCGGGGAAAAGAAGAGAAGCAAATTTTGAAAGCCTTACCTTTTCCCCCGATATGTCATCTCAAAAGTATCGTGGAGGTTGCTATGACTTTTCCTTTCAAAGTTTTGGTCTTCGTTTGTCTGCTCGCTTGGTTGGCCTCTCCTGTATTCATCCCCGTGCTCGATGCCGAGAATAAGGTGCTGGGAGAAGTCGAACTGGCCGGTGCTTCGAAGGTCGAAAATACTTCAGGCGTCTGGGTCGATGGTCAATATGTCGGGTACCTGAACGAACTGAAGGGATCGAAAAAGCTTTTGCTTCTTCCCGGCCCGCACGAAATCACAGTGCGCCAGGGCGGATACCTGGATTTTGTGCAGAAGGTCTCCGTGCGCGCGGGAGCTAAGCAGACCATTCCCGTAAAAATGGAAAAAGACACAAGAATTACGCTTCCCAAAATTACCGCCGAAATAAAGTTGGACGTGAGACCAAATCGTGCCGCGGTCTTCGTAGACGGAGTTTACATAGGTCACGTCGCCGAATTTGGTGGAATCGGCAGAGCTCTCCTGGTCGCGCCGGGAAGACATGCGATCAGAATCACGCTGCCCGGCTATCAGACTTTCGAGACGGATATCGAATTAGTCGCCCACCAAAAATCGACCGTCAAGACTGACTTAGTTTCGGGCGGCCCCGCGGAAGGAACTCCTCTGCCACATTGACTTCGTCGCAGAGCGCAAGAGCGCGAAAGATTTTTTTAATCGATGAATTGTGATTACGCGGAAACGCCCGCGGCGGACATGCTTCGCTGCTTTCGCAGTTCCACCAAAAACGAATCGGCTGAGAGTGAAGGCTGACTTCGGAAGAGTCCGATGAGCGTATCTTCCGGATCGCTCGATTCCAGAGAACTTAGAGGATTCTGTCCTCCCTCAATTTCCAGCCCCTCAGGCTCAACCAGTAACTCCGGCAGCAAATCGCGATTCTCTGTCAGCACGCCCAGAAATTTTTCCAGCTTCGCACGGTGTTCCGCCGTCGTCTGGATGAACTCCACGCCCATCCCCTTCTCCGCGTGCATAATGCGAACTACCCCCTCGGTCTTCAACTCAAGACCACCTGCCCGCATCGAAAGGGTTACCCGCGTCGAAACCGGAAAAGGCGAAGGCATATCAAGATAGCAGCCCCCCAAACTTAAATCCGTAAGCTGGCAGCGCGCGGGGGGATCGTCTTTTTCAATCTCCAGAATATTGCTTCCAAGCCATTCCCGTAACTCACTGGCAACTTGCGGAGACTGGTCCTCGAAGCGCAATCCTACTTGGGTTCCGCTGCCTTCCCATGCGAACTCCGCGTCCACTTCCAATGCTCTAGCAGATCCAGGCAGTGTGAACGTAAGTTGCCACCGTCCGTGCGGTTTGCTGCGCCGCGGCAGGCTCACCGCAATTCCGCCTTCACCTAAATCCGTTGTATTGACTTTAAATCGGACGCCCGATTCGCGGCTCGACATCTCCACCGGAATCTGTACCGAGATTCGCGAATTGCGCCGCCGCTCCTTCTTCATCAGTGCACGCGCCGCACGAAAACTCGACTTCGCCCGCTCCACCGAGACCGGCTTATACAAGATGAAGTGCGCTCCCAACTCGAATGCCGATCGCAACCCAAGTCCGAAATCCAGAATCGCTACCGCGACCGCTCGCTTGTTGCACGGAGCCAGTCGCGCGCTCCGCAACACCGCGGCCGCCCCAGGACCGGCGCAATCCACGATGATTGCCTCGAATCGCTCCCGGGTCAAATGCCTCAGAGCGACATCCGAACTGGTGCAGTGTTCAACGCTAATCTCCAGATCGCCCAGCGTCCGTCGAAGCACGCGCACGATCTTATCGTCCGAACACAGAAGTAACGACTTCAGATCCACAGTACCGTCCTGATTTTTTCCGGGCTCGTCGTCAAAACTCCGTATCACTCATGTGTGGGAAGCTCTTCCCGCAACTGAGCGGGGAGAATGAAACGCGCCCCTACTTAATCTAAGCCCGGCTACACCCCTGATCAATGCGCCGCTTGCAGGGGCGGGTTACGAGCGTAACGCATCGTAATACCCCTCTTTTGAGATTTCCCAAAGGGGCAAACTGCCCGTTGTCGAGTCGCGAAGCGACGCCATTCATTAGCTCAGCACGTAAGTGCTCGGAAGCAATACCTCTAGGATGGAACCGAGTCCCGTAGGAACGGCCCAATCCCTCAACCGGACCTGGTTTTTCGTCATTAGTTTGCTTTTACGGCTCGATGTTGTTTTTACGCCTCAATCTCTCGATCCGCCCCGGTTTTAAAACCCCGGGCCGGGCCCGAGACGGCCCGCGCCGATAATGCCAATTGATCCAATAGGTTAGAACCAATTAACTGGAGCAAAAATCTCATATTTCAATTGACTTTCCCCCAAAACTGCCCTAAGCTACTCAATCTCCGATTCAGTTGTGGGATCACTGAGCAACAGGTGTGTCATATTTTCTATGCATCCCTGTACGAGCCGGAGAATCAAACAGATAGAGCTGTCTGGATTTATTCCCCCGTTGTAGGAAAGGCATGTTTCATGGCGAAGCGTCGCGGAAATCCAAATTGGGGCAAGCCCGAGCCGATCGGCCCAATTGTCCCTACTATTACCGAGTTTGAGCAGGTCGTGCGCGAGTACAAGCTCACTCCGGACCAATATCTGCGTTCCACCCGTCTGCGCGAGTGGGCCCGTCGCAATAAAAATTCCAAATACATCCCCGAGCCTCTTCTCGAAGCCTGGGGCTTCGAAATCGAGTCCACTCTGTAATAGCGGAGTTAAGTAGTGAATGTTCAAGGGTCGCCTCCGAGCGACCCTTTTGCTTTTCCTCACTTCCCCGACAGAGTCCGCCCTTCCGAAAGCTCTGTCATTCCGACCGAAGCTTCGCCTTCCGAAGGAAGGGAAAGCGAAGTGGAGGAACCTGCTTTTCCCTCGGCGCTCGGCGGCGCCCGCTTGGCGGATCTCTCGAGGCATTTGGGTGGCGCAGCGCTTCCAGCGCTGCAATAACTGGCCTATCATGAATGGGCTTTAGCCCCTGAGGATTTATCCTGCCCAACTGGCTACAAGTCCCGCTCCCCGAACTCTTCGCCCTTCTAGCCGCGATCGCCTTTGCTGCCGGCCTGAACGTTTACGCCACAGTCGCCGCCCTCGGCCTGCTATCCCGCTTCGGACACCTCCCGCTCCCACCCACTCTCCAACTCCTCGAAACTTGGCCGATAATCGCTGCCAGCACAACGCTCTTCACCATCGAATTCTTCGCCGATAAAATCCCCGCCTTCGATCTCCTTTGGAGCGCTCTCCACACCTTCGTGCGCGTTCCCGTCGCCGCGCTGCTGACTTACCGAGCCACCGCGCAACTCACTCCCACCGAGCAACTCCTCGCCACGCTTCTCGGAGCCGCCATCGCCCTCGCCGCCCATTCCGGCAAAACCGCTGTCCGCGCGGCAGTCACTCCATCCCCCGAGCCGTTCTCCAACATCTCCCTCAGCTTGGCCGAAGACGCTCTCGCCATCTCCCTGACGTGGCTCGCCACCCGCCATCCCTACGCGGCCGGCACCATCGCGCTAGTCCTGGTAGCCGTCATCATGCTGCTCGCGCGCGCAGTAATCCGCGCCCTCCGCGCCCTCTTTCGCGGCGCCGAAAAAGAGCTCGCAGAATAACTCGTAGCTCCGGCGTCCCGTCGGCATTGTTGGAAGCCGGTCGCTGCGAAGCGAAGCAATTCATTAGCCCAGCACGCCGTGCTGGGCTAATTCAGAACGAAGTCCCTCAGGGACGCACGCCCGGCGCTAAACAACCCGCCTAACTAGCTTTCCCGATCTTTCGATCCCGTTCCGCAACACTCTCGCTATCGAGCGAAGAATTCCACTCTTCCACCTGCCGCATAGCTTCTTCTTTCTGCAAGCCATACCGTTCCTGGATCTTGCCGACCAATACGTCTTTCTTTCCTGCGATGAAATCCAGATCATCGTCGGTCAACTTTCCCCATTTCATCTTGAGCTTGCCCTTCAGCTGCTTCCATTGGCCCTGTACCTGTTCCCAATTCATACAGTCCTCCTTAAATTGTTTTGATTAGATCTAGCCTAGGACTCTGCCCCCAGCCGGGGAATACAGCAAAAACTCGGTGCCTATTAAGTACCCATTCGAAACCGGATGCGGTCACAAGAAACCTGTCAGCGGATTCGCCAGACCCGGCCCATTCTTTCGCGGTTCTGCGAAAGAGCCTCCCCTGAGCGGAGCCGAAGCTTGAGTTTCAACTTCCTGTTGGGATTTCACCGGGAGGCCCCCAATCTCCCCCGCTGGGAAATCCTTGTCAAGACCCTAAACCTCAGCATTTCCTTCCAACCCACTGATTCGCCCCGAAATATAAACTCCGGAACCATGTCCCAATCACCCTGCCCAACTTGATATCCTGAATATATAGAGACAAAACAACGGCGCAGACCATTCCGGGTCTGCGCCGTTTGTCTTTCATCCGAACCAGGTCCATCCGAACCAGATCCATCCGAACCATGGGAGCGGTTCCGAGTATGCGAAACAAAACCACCAAGCTGGCACGCCATTTCAAGGTCTCACGCAAATCCCCAAAGCGCCGGCCTAAACCAACCGCGGCTAACCCCAAAAAGAAACTCTCGCTTCCCGCCTCCCCCTATCTCGACGCCAAACAACGCGGCGAGCTCGTCGAGATGATGTTCATGGTGCAAGCCTCGCGCCGCGGACTCATCGTCGCCAAGCCCTACGGCGACAGCCGCCGCTATGACTTCATCACCGACGCCGGCAAGCGCCTCCGCCGCGTCCAGGTGAAATCCTCCACCTGCCGCGCCGGACGAGGTTACCGCATCAATGCCAGCGCCCGCCGCCATTCCCGCGCCACCTACACCGCCGCAGACATCGACTTCCTCATCGGCTACGTGATTCCCAGAAATGCCTGGTACGTAGTTCCGGTCGCCGAACTCCGCAGCACAACTTTCCTCGTCTATCCCGACGGATGCAAACGCGGAGGCCTCTACGAACAATTCCGCGAAGCCTGGCACTTCCTCGGCGCTGAACTCCATTGCGGCGCGGACTTTGGAATGTCGGCATCCCGTCGGCAATCCGTCGACAGAGACTTAGATCATTGACGCAAGAATACTTAGCCGCTGGCTAAGCCAGTCCCATGAGAGCATTTGACAACTTCACATATTGTGAAGTATGCTGAACGAGTGCATGTCGTTACGCGTAAGCATCTGAGCGAAGCGATTAAAAGCTACCCAGATGCCGCGAACGAAATCACAGCCTGGATGAACATCGTCGAGGCGGTCCACTGGCACACTTTTGAGGATGTTCGCCGCACATTCAAGTATGCCGATCTCGTGGATGGCTATGCAGTCTTTAACATCAGGCACAACCGATACAGGCTTATAACCGTGATCCACTATTCCAAAGCGACGAGTGAAAGGCAGACCGCGGGGCACGTCTACATACGGTCTTTTTTGCACACAAGGAATACGACAATCGCAGCAATTGGGATAGGAGGTACGGGAAGAAATGAACACAGTCCTCGCAAACCCCGCGAAAATGATTGCGCACGGCGCTCCCCGCATCATCCACAATGATGCCGAACTTGAAGCGTATACCGGCGCGCTCTTCCATCTAACGGCGCTCGAAAGTCCTTCCAGTTCCGAAGTGGAAGCCATCGAACTTCTAACCTTGCTGGTGGAACGCTACGAACAGCAGCACTACTCCATTCCTGCGGCCGATCCGGCTTCGGTTGTGCGATTTCTCATCAACCAGCAGAACCTCACGCAACGCGACCTGATCCCTCAATTTGGTTCGGAGAGTGCCGTCTCGATGTTCCTGTCCGGTCAAAGAAGTCTCACCATCGAACAAGTACGAAAACTAAGTACTCGCTTCAAGCTTCCCACTGACGTATTCATCCCCAAGCAATAAGAACAGTGGACACTCCTGTCCGCGACTACCGTAGCGCCGGCGTCCCGCCGGCCATCCGTGCGATGTGCATCACCGGGTAAAGCTGTTCCCACCGATCAACATCAAAGGCCAAGTCAAGACTCAGACAAGATTGCCCACGCCCAGCGAACACAATCGCTTTCAGCGTCCCGTCAGTTGCTCCAGTCTCTCCGGATACCTGGCCCCCTCCACCTTGATCTTTGACGAGGCGCTGTCGATTTCGCGCAGATCATCAGCCGTGAGTTCCACGGAAAGCGCTCCAAGATTTTCTTCCAGGCGATGCAGCTTCGTCGTCCCCGGGATGGGAACGATCCACGGCTTTTGTGCCAGCAGCCACGCGAGCGCGATCTGAGCCGGCGTCGCCTTCTTCCGTTTTGCGATGTCAGTCACCAAATCAACGATCGCCTGATTCGTTCTTCGAGCTTCCGGCGTAAAGCGCGGGACGATGTTTCGGAAATCAGTGCTATCGAATTTCGTACTCTCATTAATCTTGCCCGTAAGAAATCCCTTACCCAGAGGACTATATGGAACGAATCCGATCCCAAGTTCTTCCAGCGCCGGCAACACCTCCTTTTCCGGACGCCTCCACCACAGCGAATATTCGCTCTGCACCGCCGTGACCGGCTGCACGCGGTGTGCGCGACGAATCGTCTGCGCTCCCGGTTCAGAAAGCCCGAAGTGCTTCACCTTGCCTTGCTGAATCAGGTTCTTCACCGCTCCCGCCACCTCTTCGATCGGCACATTAGGATCCACACGGTGTTGATAAAACAGATCGATGGCGTCCACCCTCAGCCGTTTAAGCGAGCCTTCCGCAACCTCTTTGATGTGCTCCGGCCGGCTATTGAGCGCAGGCCACCCCGGTCCGCCGCTGGGATCAGGCGCAAAGCCGAATTTCGTTGCGATCACCACCCGCCCGCTGAATGGCGCCAGCGCTTCGCCGACAAGTTCTTCGTTCGTGAAAGGACCGTACACTTCCGCCGTATCGAAAAACGTGACGCCGCGTTCCACCGCTGCCCGAATCAGCGCAATCATCTCCTGCTTATCCGCCGGCGGGCCAAGACCAAAGCTCATTCCCATGCAGCCAAGCCCCAGAGCCGACACTTCCAAATTGCTTTTTCCCAGTTTGCGCTTCTGCATACTTCCTCCTTCGACGCAGTAAATAGTCTTCCACAATTCCAGAGGACCGAAAATGCAGCAATATCCCGATTCCGTCTCCCGAAGCCCGCTTTCATCCTGAGCGAAGCAGTCGAAGGACCCCCCACACCCCCGCTCAGCCAATTCAGGAAGTTCTCCCCTCACACTGGTTACGCCAAGAATCACCAATAGCAGCATTCCGACGCTGTCCTTTAGTGATGCTGCAATCCCCCACCCCAAGGGTAATCATTAATAAACTCACAAGCAGGCTCAGCTCCAACTATGGAATGCCCACACTGCCACAGGCAAACAAGCCTTCATTCCAAGAATTGCGGATCCTGCGGCGGTCACATTCCGCCCGCTCAGCACTTGCTTGAGGAATCGGGCATGATCGAACCCGCGTCCCCAACGACAAGCGCGCCTCCCAAGCGCGTTCCGCCGGATCCGAAAGACGAATCCTTTTGCCGAATAGCCACCCTGGGCGATCGCCTGATCGCGTTTGCGCTCGACAGCATCTTCCTTTTCGGTGCATTCGCCGTTGTGGACGCCTGGGCCTTCATGCGCTGGGGCATTGTCGACGCAACAGAACTGAAGATCACCCTCGCCGCACTCCTCATTGCCGAGGCTCTGAATACCGCAATTTTCTTTCTCTATCTCTGGCTGCTGGAAGCGAGTTTCGGCGCTACCCTGGGCAAAGCAACGGTCGGCATCCGGGTTGTCCGAATGACCGAGCGCACCCCGCTTGCCGCTCTCGCCATCCGCAATCTCCTCCGCGTCGTGGACGGCCTCGGCTTCTACCTTGTCGGTGCCGTGGTTGCGGGTTGCTCCAGGATTCACCGCCGTGTCGGAGACATTTGTGCCGGCACTATCGTGATCGAAGAACACTTCGGTGACTGGATGAAGATCGCCGCCTTCGCCCTTTGGACGGCAGTTCTCGCCGGTGCCGTCTGGTCTGTTCCTCGCATCTGCAAGACCAACGCCGCCCTGCCGTCTCGTTATCTGAACCAGGTGGTCGTCCAGGTTGGTCGAAGCGAAACTTCGGCTTACTTCACAGTCGCCAGTCTCCACGTGGAGGTTCAGCTGACTTCAGGATCGGGGCAGTAGGCTGGCTAAACTGTTTGTCATTGAAGTGTGCCCAAAAAGTTCTTGTCCTTAAAGTCTGCCACTAAAGTTTTCGTCCTTGAAGTGTGCCATTAAAGTTTTGCGCTTGAAGTGTGCCCGAAAAAGTTTTTGTCATTCCGAGCGCGCTGAAAGCGCGTCGAGGAACCTGCTGTTTGCTTGCGCTCTCCAGATCTTCGCTGCGCACCAACGAAACTGTCATCCTGAGCGGAGCGAGCCATTGGCGCAGCCAATGGCCCGCGCAAGTCGAAGGACCCCATGCCTGTCCGTACCACCACCGCCCTCGCAAGGAATTTCCACCACAATCGACTCGCCGGGTGGCCCGCTTTTGGCTTGGGTGGGGAACAGCTGCGCTCTGCGAACGTCCGGAGGACTGGGAGTGGAGCAGCTTTCGCCACTACGCAACTGGCTTGACGGACGAGTTGAGATCGAGTCGGAGTGGACGGCGCGAAAACGCGAACGCGCTGTGGGAAGACTTTGTCCAGCGCTAGAACTGCCCCACTCAAGCTGGGTGCCCCATATCTCGCGTCTTTTGCGAGATGTGGGGACTTTAGTTTCTAGCGCCCGAACCTTCGCTGCCCACCAACAAAACTGTCATCCTGAGCGGAGCGAGCCATTGGCGCAGCCAATGGCCCGCGTAGTCGAAGGACCCCATGCCTGTCCGTACCACCACCGCCCTCGCAAGGAATTTCCGCCACAATCGACCCGCCGGGTGGCCCGCTTTTGGCTTGAGTGGCGAACAGCTGCGCTGTGCGAGAGTCCGGAGTGGACTGGGAGTGGAGCAGTTTTCGCCACTACGCAACCGGCTGTGACGAGTTGAGATCGAGTCGGAGTGGACGGATGAGCGGAGCGAGCCATGGGCGTAGCCAATGGCCCGCGTAGTCGAAGGACCCCATGTCTGTCCGTATCACCACCGCCCCCGCAAGGAATTTTCACCACAATTGACCCGCCGGGTGGCCCACTTTTGGCTTGAGTGGCGAACAGCTGCGCTCTGCGAGAGTCCGGAGGACTGGGAGTAGAGCAGCTTTCGCCACTACGCAACTGGCTGTGAGGGACGGGTCGAGATCGAGTCGAAGTGGACGGCGCAAAAGCGCGAACGAGCTGCGGGAAGACTTTGTCCAGCGCTAGAACTCCCCCACTCAAGCTGGGTGCCCCATATCTCGCGTCTTTTGCGAGATGTGGGGATTTTAGTTTCTAGCGCCCGAACCTTCGCTGCGCACCAACGAAACTGTCATCCTGAGCGGAGCGAGCCATTGGCGAAGCCAATGGCCCGCGTAGTCGAAGGACCCCATGCCTGTCCGCACCACCACCGCCCCCGCAAGGCATTCCCACCACAATTGACCCGCCCACTTTTTTTGTCATTCCGAGCGCGCTGAAAGCGCGTCGAGGAACCTGCTGTTTGCTTGCGCTCTCCAGATCTTCGCTGCATCAACGAACCTGTCATCCTGAGCGGAGCGAGCCATTAGCGTAGCCAATGGCCCGCGTAGTCGAAGGACCCCATGCCTGTCCGTACCACCACCGCCCCCGCAAGGAATTTCCACCACAATCGAACCGCCGGGTGGCCCGCTTTTGGCTTGGGTGGGGAACAACTGCGCTCTGCGAACGTCCGGAGGACTGGGAATGGAGCAGCTTTCGCCACTACGCAACTGGCGGTGACGGGTTGAGACCGAGTCAGAATCGACAGCGCGAAAAAGCGACCGAGCTGCGGGAAGACTTTGTCCAGCGCTAGAACTGCCGCCGATGTTTTCATTCCTAAAGCGGTGGGTGCAAAAGCCTGAGAATCCCTAGGGCCACAATGGACGATGAAGCACCGTGGAAGAGCGGCGCTTTAGCGCCGCGTTAAGCGCCACAATGACTTTGGCTTTAGCCTGGGCCGATGGCTCAATGGAGACGAACGGGACGATTTAGTGTAGCGGGAGTGGAAGTTGAGGCATCCGGTAGGGACGGATCATGGCGGGTGGCCTGCCTTTAAGATCTTCGCCCCCATCATTCCCACAGAGGGTGCCCCATCCTTGCGTTTTTTGCAAGGGTGGGCGGCGATGCGGCCTGTGCTATTTGGTTTATTATGCTTGCGCGCGCGGCATGGTCAACCCACTTTCGCGCAGGCATCCCCGATTCCCGCCCTTCGCAAAGAGCGCGAAGAACGGGGCATCCACTGTGTTGGTGGTACCGACGAGAGCAAAAGTCTGGGCCACCCGCCGACCAGCCGTCAGTCTTTCGAATCCCCCTGTGCCCTCGGCCAGACTGGATTCACCAACTCAATCCGCCAAATTGGTCCGCCGAAGTAAAGTGGACCTTCCGATTTCACGAAAGCCGGAGCGTCACCGCCGAGAATCCACACGTGAATATCTGGGGGTTGCTTCCCTAACAGCGGTGCAACGACCCCTGCTGCGCCTCCGATTTCCACTTTCACGACGTAGTGCCTGGCTTTGCGGCTGGAACCGGCAATCGAGAACGGTTCCTCGCCCTGCGAGGTGATTGCGAGTTTCACAAGGCGTGGTTTTGGTGTGGTCGCGATCATTGATACTTTGGCTTGTGGCGTATCCGACCCTAGGTTCTTCAATAGCGTGAATAACAGGCCATTCGCAACATCCGTCGGCAGGTCGAGGTGTTTGGTCGACACTTTCTCCTTGCCATCGTCGCCGCTGCTGCGGACCGTAACCTGGCCTGCCGGAACGTCGATTGAAACGTCGACAGGATGCTCGAACGCGGACCCCTTCTGAATCAGGTGGTCGTTCAGCAGTCGAAAGGAACCATGCTGGGAGAAGACAGCAGTTTCGTCGTGAAGAGAACCGTCCTTAAGTGGAAGATCAGTCGGCTGGTCACCCGGTCACGGCGAGCGACCTGGATGAGGTCACCGTCGGCGATAGCCTCGCCTGACATCGTGCGCAGCACTAGAAATCCGTGAATCAACCCCTCGGCATACCGAACGGGGATTGCCTCATCCGGCGTTGCGCCTCCCGCAAACAGGAGAGTGCCGGCTACGACGATAACGAGTAAGGTCAAACAGAAATGCTTTCCCATTGGCATTGCTTCTCGAGGTATTTGTTGCGAGTAGGTCCCAGATCTCACGTATAGGGATGTAAAAAGATTGTCAGATTCCTGTCACGCAGAATCGCAGAATCGAGGAAGCTGAGGCGAGTGGGCCGAGCTTCTAACTCGCTGGCAAAGCTGAGAAGAAAAACAGAAAGACCATAACCTAAGATTTTCTCTGTGACTCTGTGGTGAAAAGCCCTTAGCCGAGTGCCCCATCTTTCGCGTTTTTTGCGAAGGGGGGAAAAAAAAGACCATGACCTAAGATTTTCTCTGTGTCTCTGTGACTCTGTGGTGAAAAGCCTCTAACCCATTAACCAACTCAGAACCGGTTTGCTACAATCGCCTCAGCATGAGTTCCCAAGCCTTCGCCGACGTTCCCACCGCCATCGAAGAAATCCGCGCCGGCCGCATGATCGTCGTCGTCGACGACGAAGACCGCGAGAACGAAGGCGACATCACGCTCGCCGCCGAGAAGGTCACCCCCGAAGCCATTAACTTCATGGCCAAATTTGGACGCGGACTGGTCTGCCTCACCATGACCGAAGAGCGCCTCGACCATCTGCGCATTGGTCCCATGAGCGCCGAGAATACTTCGCAATACGGCACCGCATTTTGCGAGGCGATTGACGCGCGCGTGGGTGTGACCACCGGAATCTCCGCCTTCGATCGCGCGCGCACGATTCAGGTGGCCATCGATCCGGCAACGCAGGCCGCGGATCTTGCCCGCCCCGGGCACGTCTTCCCTCTTCGCGCGCGCAAAGGTGGAGTGCTTGTCCGTGCCGGACAGACTGAAGCGTCTGTCGATCTCGCGCGGCTTGCCGGACTGATTCCCGCCGGCATCATTTGCGAAATCATGAAGGACGACGGCACCATGGCCCGCGTCCCCGACCTTATCGAGTTCTGCAAACAGCACGACATGAAGATGCTCACAGTCGCCGACCTCATTCGCTATCGCATGGCGAACGAGCGCTACGTGCACCGCGTTGGCGAAGCCTTGGTCGACACCCGCTTCGGCGAGTTCCGCCTCATCGCATACGAGAGCGAGATCGACGGCGGAGAGTCACACGTGGCTCTGATCAAAGGAGAAATACCTCGCGGAGATATCGGCAACAAAGAAGACAAGACGGATGCGCCGGTGCTGGTTCGCATGCACGCGCATTGTTTGATGGGCGACGTCTTCGGCGCGACCGGTTGCGAGTGTCACGCAACTTTAGAAGGATCGTTGCGTCGCATCGCGCAAGAAGGCCGTGGAGCGCTGATTTATTTGCATCAGACGTCGAAGGGATTCTCGATCGAAAGACTTGGAGACCGCACCGCACTGAGTTTTCATCGCGGACGCCGTGGTCCCACGCTGCTCGAGAACGAACGCCAGACCCAGCGCGAAATCGGAATCGGCGCACAGATTCTTTGTGACTTAAATTTGCGGCGAATCCGCCTGCTGACAAATCGTCCAAAAAAGATTGCGGCTCTCGAAGGATTCGGAGTTGAAATCGTCGAACAGGTTCCGGTGGAATTGAGCAGAGTGTAGCTTCGATGGCTAGAACGGTTTACGCACCACGACTTCAGCCTCTCGAATAAAAAATTGCGCCGAGCATTGTTCCGATCCGCAGATCACCGGGACCAGTCCATTAATCTGCCGCCGCGTAATCAGCCCCAACATCCCGCACGATGGACAAGCCAACACCGCCCAATACGGATCTTCCTTCTCGCCAACTTCACCCGCATTCTCTAAAACAAACACAGTTCCAGGCTGCATCTGCTCAGGGATCCACTCATTGAGGATATCTAGTTCGCCGACCATGCAATCCTCCCGTCATGCAAAACTTTATGGTGCAAAACTTTGTAATTCAAACTTCGAAACTTCTTTCGAGCAAACTTGTGCTACGAAGTCTTTCTAGCACGGCGGCGGTCGGATGGCGCTATTACGGAAGTACTGCCTTTTCTTTTTGCGACGACGTCGGCGCGCACTTGGCGCACGGCGTCGCTGAGGCAAATGCCCAAAATGGGCTGGCTCGAATTTTTCAGGATGTCGACGATTTGCCGGGCTGATGTTTCGAGATAAAGATGCGTGCCATCGGTGAGCAGGTGCACGTCGGAGTTGCGTCCGACAATTTCGCCGAGGCCTTTGCCGAATTCGCGCTGCAGGAAACGCATGACCTTGCGGACGCCTTGCAATGAAAATCCTTTGCGCCGCAGTTCGCAGATCACCGCCATTTCCATAACGTTCTGCATTGTGTAGAGGCGGCGGTGGCCTTCGCGTTCGGGCTTGACGACGCCTTTTTCGTCCCACCACTGGAGCTGGCGGGCGGTAACGCCGGTTAGAGCGATTACCTCAAGCGATGGAAACCGGTCTGGCATGATCATGTTTGAAACAATTTATGAGTGGAATGTTTGAAACAGTTTAGACATAAGTTGGCGAGTGTCAACAAGGAAGTGCAGGGAGAGGGTGCACGGTGTGGTTCGGGTGAGAGTGAGAGGTTGTGGTGGGTTAGTGCCGTCCCCTGAAGGGGACTGGTTCCGGTGTGCGGACGCTGACCCCGCACTTACGTGCGGGGCTAATGAATGGCGTCGCTAGCGCGACTCGAGTGGCGACTGGCGACGGGTGCGGCGACTGGCGCCGCCGCCGACAAAGTGGACGATTTCGAGGCGGTCGCCGTCTTTCAGAGGGGTTTGGGGCCAGCGGTCGCGGGGGACGATGTCGCGGTTGAGTTCAACCGCGACGCGGTCGGACTTCATGCCGAGCGATTCGACCAACGCAGCGAGCGTGAAGTTGTCCGGGCCGACGGGATCGGAAAAGGTACGCTCGTCTCCGTTAATGTGCAGTCTCATTCGCTGTACAGTTTATTCGATGAGCCGTCTCATCGAGAATGAGCCCTTCGCTGTGAATCTGATTCGAGCGAGAGGCTCGTTCCCTGTGCGTTCTCGTCAGTGCATCTCATTCGATGCCTGACCAGATGCGGCTCCTCGAAGTCAGTGTAGCAGCGACTGCACTTTTTCAGCTGTGGACGCTTACGGTTCGTACTTCTACCGTTCGTACTTCTACTGTTCGTACTTCCACAGGTCGTTGTATTTGGTGGACCCGCCAAAGATCCAGAGATTGCCAGCGGCATCGCTCCAACCGGATGAGCCGATGCGCGCTCCGGGAATGTTGTTCGGATCCGATACGCCCAGAGTGCCGTAGATTCCTGGCTGGTCGGGGATGCTGGGGCCGCTCATCCAGGTCCATTGGCCGGCTGCGCCGTATTTCCACAAATCGCTAAGTTGTCCGGGGGTAGTTGTGGACCCGAGGCCTAAGCCTCCGAAGAGCCAGAAATTGCCGGCTGCATCGCTTATGCCGACCGCGCTGTTTCGCGCGCCGGGGAAATTCGCGGCAGCCGCGGTTCCCTGCGTTCCGTAAACTCCCGGCTGGGCTGCGAGATCGGAGCCGCCCATCCATTTCCATTGGCCGGCGGAATATGCCCAGACGTCACTCAGATCACCCTTGACGCCGTTGACATCGTTGCCGCGTCCGCCGAATAGCAAGAAATTACCGGCAGCGTCGGTCCAACTGACCGCACTGTTTCGGCCTCCGGGTATATTGCTTGCTGCGAGTACGCCTCGGGCACCGTGGACGCCGGGCTGATCCGTAAGAGTAGAGCCGCCCATGAATGTCCATTTACCGGCGCTATATTTCCACATGTCATTAAGTTCGCCGGCTGCGGGCGAACCGGGACCGAAGCCTCCGAAAAGCCAGAGATTGCCGGCCGCATCCGTCCACACCACGGAACCGCTGCGTGCGCCCGGAGCATTGTTTGTATCGGGAGTTCCCGGAGTTCCATAAGTGGCTGCGGCGTTGGCTAAGTTTGAACCGCCCATCCACGCCCATTGGCCCGCGTGAAACTCCCAGAGGTCGTTGAGGTATCCGAGAAAGCCGGTGGAATCGAAGCCACTGCCGCCGAACAGCCAGAAGTTTCCAGATGCGTCCATCCAAACCATGGAGCTTTGTCTTGCGCCCGGGGTGTTACCGGGGGCGGCCGTTCCCTGAGTGCCGTAGGTGCTTTGCTGATCAGTGACGTTCGCGCCGCTGACCCAGGTCCATTGGCCGGCGCTGTATTTCCAGAGATCGTTGAGGCCTCCGCCAACTCCGGCGGAATCCAACCCGAAACCGCCGAAGAGCCAGAAATTTCCTGCCGCATCGCTCCAGGAGGCCGCGTTGTCGCGTGAGCCGGGAACGTTGTCGGGCGCAGCTGCGCCAAGAGTTCCATACCTGCCGCTCTGGCTGAAGGACTCGCCGCCACCCATCCAGGTCCAATGGCCGACGGGACTGTTGGTCGTGCAGGCGACCGCGACGCTGGTCACGTTTGCGAGGGCCGATCCGGCACCCTTGGCTATTGAGCAAGTCTGCGCGGGGCTGGAAGGTTGCGACAAGACGGTGACGTTGTAGGAGCTTCCCTGCCAGAGAGGATTGGCAAAGGCAAAAGCTCCATCGGCGCTGACTGAGAGGCTGTCGACCCCGTTGTTCTGGAGCATGAGGCCTGATCCGGTGAGACCCTGAACCGCGCCACCCACAGTAAAGGTGATGGTGGTGCAGGTGACCTGGACGCCGGTGATATTCGCGGCGGCTTTTCCACTGCCATTCGCTACCACGCACGTCTGTGCTGGATTTGAAGGCTGGGTGAGAACGGTAACCTGATAGGCAGTTCCGCTGGCAACAGGGATGGCAAAGGTAAAGCTTCCGCCCTGGGCGATCGATACGTTATCTGCGCCATTGTTCTGAAGAACCAGACCTGAGCCGGCGACGCCGGAGACCGAGCCCGCGATGGTGTAGGTGGTTGGAGGCGGCGGGGTGTTTGGAGTCGGCGCGGGGATCGGCAGGGTAGTTCCAGTGTGTCCCCCTCCGCTGCAGGCGGTTGAGAGAGACAAGGCTAGCAGGATGAGCATCGACAGAGAAAACTTCGCGTGATTCTTCATGGAATTTTTAGTGATTACGCCCCCGAGTTTCATAGTGAAAGGGTAGCGGAGGGAAGCTGAGGTGGGAATGAACAGAACGGGTAGTGGAAAAAAGACTCTAGGGGTCGAAAGGCCTCAGTCAGCATATGGAAGTCGCTTGGGCAGGAAGGCACTCCTCACGCTTATTCCCTTGGGTAGAGGGGCAGTTTTTAACGTTTTAGTTTAAGTGCGCTACGCGACAGCCAAACCAATCGCCCCCAACTAGCATTGTCGCCGTATGCCGCGTAAGACCAGCAAGAAGCAGCATTCTACGAACATCCTTGACTACTCATGTAGGATTTCCACTTTTGAAAGAGACAGCCGGGTTGCCGGGTTGAGCGGACCAAGAAGAAGGGTAGTAAGAAACGAGCCGTCGTATAAGTTGCCCGCTATGGGCAAAGGACAAAGTTTCACCGAGTCAGATTGAAGAACTGCAAGAAGAAGCGAACCAAAGTAGCCAACCGAGTCAGGAGATCTGCGCGACAAGCGGAAATCTTGGCTGAGCGAATCGAACACCTCGAAAGCCAACTAGCCAAATATAAATCTTAGCGACGATCCGTTACCAATTTTTGTCTAGCCTTGGGACTTCATGTGCAAGAGCATATCCTGCTAGGGTTCAAGTGTTGACCCTCTCCGTGGAGCTGTGTGGATGGATATCTCCGAACTGACAGTCGATATAGCAATACTCGGCATCGCCATGTTCATGGCTTTGATGCTACCCAAGACATGGATGCGCCGCACCGTTATTGCGATGTGGGGCTGTCTGATTGCAGTTTGCTTTGCGTACTACCAAAAGGCCGCCTGGTTGGACAGCGTCCCGTCAGCTCTAGTGGACTGTGCGACCTTCGGATTGGCCGCATTAGGAGGGTACGTGGCCGTTAATCCTCCCAGCCAAGACGACAAGAAGTTGAAGTACATATATATGTTCTCGTTCATAACTCTCGCTATCTTTGGTATCGGAGCCAACGTTTGGCAGAGGGGCATCGAAAGTGGGAGGCGGGTCCAATCAGAGCACAACGAGACAACAGCTAGAAACGATTTCTCTAAAAACTTGAAAGCCGTGAAAGAGTCAACGGAGCAAGCCGTGGCCGACATCCGAAACTTCTTGACTCACCCGCCGAAAGGATACACGCCCGAACAAGTACTGCAGATTGCCAAGACACTCTTAGACAACCACGCCCCAGCGGCAAGGTTAGAGCGGCCTTCAAACATAATTACCCCAGTTCCGAAGCCAGTTATACCGAAGCCACTTATATCCTCGGTGCCGACGATTTTCACCGATGGAGAGGTTAAAGGGAAAAACTTTGGCGCACAGGCGGGAATGTTGCAGTTGCACGTTCGCGTCAAGCCCTCTGCGCAACGCGGAGATTATGCAAGTGACGGACGGATTGGTCCCGACAATCTTCAAGGCAACTTACGCGGAGTTAACTATATCGACCTTCCCATCGACATTATTCAACGATGGAGCGATACTGCCATCACGCTAAAATTTCCCTCTGATTACTGGCAAAACGCGATCAGAAACATCGAATCCAGAGCTCAAAGTCGAGGCGTTATTCCCCCTCAGCAATCCGATCTCGAAGTTGGCTACCAAATTCTCTCAGATTCAGGTGATGCCAGAACTGGCTTCTTTTATGCTCACTAGCGGTCCTTCCGGCTCGGCCAAATACTGAATCAATACCGAGTTCGCATTCGTTGGGAGCACGAAGAGATGGGCCGGGGCGAGGCGGCTTCACGGATTTTGCAACCATTGCGGGGGGCGGGGAGCGCGTGTATGCCTGACGGCATACCCCTGATACGGATCCCAGGCCCGCCTTGCGGTTTGCAGATCTCCAGCGAACGCCAGTACCGCCGGGGAAGCTTAGCGAGATCCCTCACCCGGCTGAAGAACGCCGCGTTTCGGGATGACGCCTTTTGTTCGGTACGATGCCTTCTGTTTGGGACGACGCCTTACGGCTTCTGAATGAGCGCAGGCCCGCTGATCGTATTTACGCTTTGCTGAGTTAGGCTTTGCGCAGGGCGAATTTGCGGGTGACGGTGCGGCCTTCGTGGTTGGCTTGGACCATGACGGAGGCGTCGGGCAGGGCGGATTCGTCGACTTCGACGGAGATTTCGGCGTTGCCTCCGGCATCGGTAACGGCCTGCGTATAAAAAGGAGCGGCGTCGGGGCGGGCGAAGCGGAATGTGAGTCGCGCCCTGGGGACGGCAGTGCCGCCTTCGGTGACACGCAACTGCATGGTGAGACTACGGTTGAGGTGAACTGAGGAAGCGTTCTCCCATTGCACGTCCAGTTGCTTGATGGCAGCGAGGGTTTCGCCTTCTGCTTTATCCAAAATAGTTTCCAACTTTCCGTCCTTTATTGATTCAAGAACGAGGCGATGCTGGTCTCGCAAGAGTTGCTCTTTTTGGGGATCGCCAAAGCCAGTTTCGGCAGCAGAAGTGGCGTAGGAAATTGCCTTCTTGCCGATGCACCTGCCGCGAACGAAGACCTGGGTCTGGAGCAGCTTCTCGCTCTCGCGGGCTTCGCTCTGCACGTGATAGATGGTGTCGCCGTGCTTGACGTCGGTGTTGAAGCCGAAAATCATAAAAGATTTGTAATTGAGTAATTGTGCAATCGGGTAATTTTGCAATTGAAAAGTCTAGACCCAAGAAGAGTGGTGGCCCGATCATTCTTCTTGATTTTCAATTGCGAAATTTACCCGCTCACACAATTGCCAAATTGTTTCCCGTTCCCTTGACACTCCTGCTGATGAGCACCTAATCTAGAACGTTTAAGTGTTGCTTGGCGCGAATTATATATAGCCTGTCCTATGCCCGACAATTATTTCGCTCGGTACCTGCCATTTTTGATCCATATTCTGCTTGCGGGGGGGATTGCGACTGCGATTATCACCCTTTCGTGGCTGATTGGGCAGCGGAAACCGACGCGGGCCAAGATGTCTCCTTATGAAAGCGGCATGGCGCCGGTGGGGGACGCGCGCGGGCGCTTCTCGGTGAAATTCTACCTGGTCGCTATGCTGTTCATTCTGTTCGATGTAGAGGCAGTTTTCCTGTATCCGTGGGCGATCATCCTTAGAGATCTGAAGCATTTTGGGTTGTGGGAGATGTTTGTGTATATCGGCATTGTTCTGGTGGGCTTTTTTTACGTTTGGAAGAAGGGCGTGCTGGACTGGGGGCCGGATGCGATGCGGCGAGGCGGGCGCCTATGAGTGTGGCGGCTGCGATCACGGATCTTGAGCAATTAAAGGGTCATCCGGCGGTGGCGAGACTGCTGGAGTGGAATCCGGCGTCGGTTGTGGGCGTGAAGTTCGATCGCGATGAGATGACGATCTATGTCGACCGGTCAAATCTTCGCGAGGCCTGCGCGCTGCTGCGCGACGATGCTGCGTGCGCGTTCAATTTTCTGTCAGACATCACATGCGTGGATTGGTATCCGGCCGAGCCGCGGTTTGAAGTGATCTACCACCTGCTTTCGATTTCCAAGAAGGAGCGCGTGCGGTTGAAGGTAAGGCTGGATAGCTCGAGCCTGGCGATTGAGTCTTTGACGCCTTTGTGGGCCGGCGCGAATTATTTTGAGCGCGAAGTTTTCGATTTGTTCGGGATTCGATTTACGGGACATCCTTATCTGCGGCGGCTGTTGATGCCGGAGGATTGGGAAGGGCATCCGCTGCGTAAGGACTATCCGGTGGAGGGCTACCGCTAGGTTTTTATGGCGCACCTGACACCTACACCAGTTTTAGAGCCGGGGCAGGATCGGACGATGATCCTGAATATGGGGCCGCAGCATCCGTCGACGCACGGGGTGCTGCGCGTGCTGCTGGAAATTGACGGCGAGACTGTGGTGCGGATCATGCCGGATATTGGATTTCTGCACACGGGGATCGAGAAGACGTGCGAGGCGAAGTTCTATCAGCAAGTGGTGCCGCTGACTGACCGCATCGATTATCTGTGTCCTCTTACGAACAACTTGTGCTACGCGCTGGCGGTGGAGAAGTTGCTGGGGCTGGAGATTCCTCCGAAGGCGCAGTGGATGCGCGTCCTGATGAATGAGTTGACGCGCATCAATTCTCATCTGGTGTGGCTGGGGACGCACGCGCTCGATATTGGCGCGATGACGGTGTTTCTGTATTGCTTCCGCGAGCGGGAAGAAATCCTGAAGCTGTTTGAGGCGATCAGCGGACAGCGCATGATGACCTCTTACTTTCGGGTGGGAGGAGTTGCGCTGGAACCGCCGCTGGGATTTTTTGATCGTGTGAGGGAATTTGTGGGGCGATTTCCTGAGAAGGTGGATGAGTATGAAAATCTGCTGACGGGGAATCCAATTTGGATGATGCGGACGCAGGGCGTGGCGCGGATGACGGCGGAAGATGCGATTGCGCTGGGGGCAAGTGGTCCGACGCTGCGGGGGAGTGGAGTCGATTTTGATTTGCGGCGCGATATGCCGTATTCCAGCTATGAGAAATTCAAATTCAAGGTTCCGGTGGCGCAGGAAGGCGATGTGTTTGCGCGGTACATGTGCAGGGTGCGGGAACTGAGGGAGTCCAACGAGATTGTGAAGCAGGCGCTGGATGGCATGCCGGAGGGAGCGATCAAGGCAGATGCTCCGGGGATAGTGCTGCCTGACCGCGAGAAGATGAAGACGCAGATGGAAGCGCTCATCTATCACTTCAAGATTATTACCGAGGGATTTGCGGTGCCGGCGGGCGAGGTATATCAGGCGGTGGAATCTCCGCGTGGGGAGATGGGCTATTACATCGTGAGCGATGGGACAGCTAAACCGTATCGCGTGCATATGCGGGCTGCGTGTTTGGCGAACTTGCAGACTTTGCCGAAAATGTGCGAGGGCGGGCTGATTGCGGATGTGGTGGCGGCCATTGGATCAATCGACATTGTGCTGGGGGAGATCGACCGATAATTCATCATTCGCGGTCAAAAACCTTTACTACAGGGGACACAGACGTTACTGAGGATTTGGATGATGAGATTTTCTGAGGAATTCGAGGCGCGGTTCGCGGAGATGGTGCCGCATTATCCGACGAAGCGGTCGGCGCTGGTTCCTACGCTGCTTTATGCGCAGGATGAGATTGGATTTTTGTCCGACGAAGTCATTGCGGAACTTGCTGGGCGGCTGGATTTGACGGAGCTCGAAGTGCGAAACGTCATCAGCTACTACTCGATGCTCACGACCAAGCCGCGTGGCAAGTTCAACGTGCAGGTTTGCACAAATATCAGTTGCCTGGTTCGCGGCGGGGAAGAGATTCTGCAGCATTGCGAGAAGAAGTTGGGCGTACGGCACAAGGGAACGACAGCGGATGGTTTGTTTTCGCTGGAAGAAGTGGAGTGCATTGGGGCGTGCAGCTGGGCTCCGGCGGCGCAGGTGAACTACGATTTTCATGAGAACCTGACGGTGGAGAAGATCGACAAGGTTCTGGAAGAGTACAAGCACGAGCCAACGCGATAGGTAAACCGGATAAAAGGAGAAAAGTGTTCTTAGGTTACCGCCCTTCTTCGATCATAGCTGACGCGGAGGCCTCGGTTTTCGTCGTGTTCGGGCTGGCATGCATCGTCAAGCCGAAGTTTGGCAACTTGTCTCGCGCGATGGGCGTGTTCTTCGTAGGGGCGGGAGTCATCTGTGTCGCCGCGAACTTTGGCTGGTGGAGGGAGTTCGTGATTTCTCTTGCAATCGTCATCGCACCCAGTCTCATTTGGGGCGCGGTGGAATGTTTTCGACTTCAGAAAGCTAGAGCACTGAGCAAGTTTGTTGGCGCAACTCTCGCCACCCTTGCGATTAGTTCGGAATATTTTTCATGGCTGATCTGGTCTCACATCCCGATGAGGTGAAAGTCGTTACCCGGCGATTTGGCCAGGGTGCGACTGACATCGACCGCTATCTCGAACTGGACGGTTACAAAGCCGTGCGGAAGGCGATTGGGATGGACGCGGATGCCATTATTAATGAAGTTAAGAATTCCGGACTGCGCGGACGCGGCGGGGCGGGATTTTCGACCGGGATGAAATGGTCGTTTGTGCCGAAGCAATCGGCCAAGCCGAAATATGTGCTGTGCAACGGCGACGAGAGCGAGCCGGGCACCTGTAAAGACCGACTGATTTTTGAGCACGATCCACATGCGGTGATTGAGGGAGTGATGATCGGCGGGTTGGCGGTGGGCGCGCGCAGTGGGTACATCTACATTCGCGGCGAGTATCGATATTTGTCAGTCATTATGCAGAAGGCGATTCGCGATGCGTATGCGAAAGGCTTTCTTGGGAAGAATATTTTTGGCAGCGGTAAAGATTTCGATATTTTCTGGCACGGCGGCGCCGGAGCTTATGAAGTCGGCGAAGAATCGGCGCTGATGGAATCGCTCGAGGGCAAGCGCGGGATCCCGCGGATTCGGCCGCCGTTCCCTGCCGTGGTGGGTCTGTGGGGCGGTCCGACGGTCATTAACAATGCGGAGACGCTGGCGAGCGTGCCGCACATTATGCTGGGCGGCGCGGAGTGGTACGCGAAACTTGGGCCGCCGAAAAATGGCGGGACGAGATTGTTCTGCCTTAGCGGCAATGTGGCGAAGCCCGGAGTCTACGAACTGCCGATGGGTTACAGCTTGAAGAAGATGATTTACGAAGTGGGCGGCGGCATTCCCAATGGGCGCAAGTTGAAAGCTGTGGTACCGGGTGGATCTTCTACGCCGTGTCTCACCGCTGACGAGATCGACATCAACATGGATTTCGATTCGGTGGCGAAAGCCGGATCGATGCTCGGATCAGGCGGAGTGGTGGTGATCGACGACGCGCAGTGCATGGTGAAGTTTGCTTTACGGACGATGAAGTTCTACCAGCATGAGAGTTGCGGGTGGTGCATTCCCTGCCGTGAAGGGACGGACTGGTTGAAGAAGACTTTAGTACGTTTTCATTCCGGCGGAGGAGTGAAGAAAGACATCGACAACATGCAGTATTTGTCGGAGAACATGCTGGGGCGAACGTTTTGTCCGCTGGGCGATGCGGCGGCGATGCCGACGATTGCGTTCGTGAAGAAGTTCCGGAAAGAGTTTGAAGACCATTTGGAAGGCAGGCCGTGTCCGTTTGAAAAAGCAGGCGTGGCGGAACCGGTGATGGCGTAGCGAGAAGATTGAGTAATTGGGAAAGTTAGTAATTGAGTAATTTGTGCCGGGCTCGCTCGAAAGCTGAATTCATTGCTCGCATCGCCATCGCGGCAGAAGAGGCGGACGAAGCTGTGCTTTGGATTGAGCTGTTAACAGAATCCGGAATCGTCAAACAGGAGTTAACTGTCGAATTGTTGAAGGAAGCAAAGGAACTGGCGGCCATCCTTACGGCTTCAAGACAAACGGCAAAAAGAGCGGCATGAATAGTTTTCAATTAGTTAATTACCAAATTACTGAATTCCACAATTTCTTATGGCTGACGTAACACTTACTGTCGATGGGAAGAAGATCACGGCTCCGGCGGGGACGCTGCTGATTGAGGCGTGCAAAACCGTGGGTATTGAAGTGCCTTCGTTTTGCTATTACCCCAATTTGTCTTTACAGGGCGCGTGCCGCATGTGCCTGGTGAAGATCGAGAAAATGCCGAAGCTGCAGACCGCGTGCACGACGGTGGTGAGCGAAGGCATGGTCGTCACTTCGGATAGCGACGAGATCAAGCAGGCGCGGAAGTCGATGCTGGAACTGCTGCTGGGAAATCATCCGCTGGATTGTCCGGTGTGCGACGCGGGCGGCGAGTGTGAACTGCAGGACATGACGTTCACGTACGGCGCTGCCGAATCGAAGTTCATGGAGGCGAAGAATCATAAGGACGAACAGCAATGGTCGCCGGTGGTGTTTTTCGACCGACCGCGCTGCATTCTTTGCTACCGCTGCGTGCGCGTGTGCGGCGAGGGCATGGACGTCTGGGCTCTCGGCGTGCAGAACCGCGGTGTGAGTTCAATTATTGCGCCGAACAAAGAAGATCACCTGGAATGCGAAGAGTGCGGGATGTGCATCGACATTTGTCCGGTGGGCGCGCTGACGTCCGGCGCGTACCGCTACAAGACGCGTCCGTGGGAGATGAAGCATGTGGGGACGACCTGCACCCACTGCGGCGATGGCTGCAAGACTACGCTGGGCGTGCGTCGCGCCGATAAGGGCATGGAGATCGTGCGCGGCGATAACCGCGATAAGAGTGGGACGAACGGAGACTTTCTTTGCATCAAGGGACGCTACGCGTTTGATTTTGCTAACCACGAAGAACGGCTGACTCAGCCGCTGATTCGGCAGAACGGCAAACTTACACCGGCGACGTGGGAAGAAGCGTTTGAACTGATCGGAAAGAATTTTTCGGAGATTCGCGAGCGCGATGGTGGGACGAGGATCGGCGTAATCGGCTCGATGCGAACCACCAATGAAGAAGCTTATCTGCTCTCGAAGTTTGCGCGGGTGGTGCTGAAGACGAATAACGTGGATCATCACCGGACGGCGGACTTCCCTGCCCTGGCCGCGGCGCTACGTGGCAAAGAGAATGCGACTGCCAGCATGGCCGAGGTATTTACTGCTCCCGCGATTCTTCTGATCGGCAATGATCCAACAGAGCAGCATCCACTGTTGGCCTGGCAGATTCGCAATAATGTTCGGCTGCATCGAGCGCGGCTGTATGTGATCAATTCAAATTCAATCAAGCTGCGGCGGCAAGCGACGAGCTTCATGCAGATTGGTGCGGGCCTGGAGGGTGAGGTCGCCGCATTTTTGGCTGGCAACGACGCAGCTGCGGATGCGCTGGTTGATTCATCCGCCAAGAAAGAAGAATGGATCGCACTTCGCGACAAACTGAGTGGCGAGCAGAGTCTTGTGATTGTGTTCGGTTCTGAGCTGCGAGGCAAAGACGTTGCCAGCCTGGTGAAGTTCGGCTCCGCAGGTTCCGGAGCGAAGTTCGTTTGTCTCGCCGACTACGCCAATTCGCGCGGCGCGGCGGATATGGGCTTATATCCTGAATTGCTGCCGGGGTATCACTCGGTGGTGGGAAGCAGCGAATTTCATCAAGAGTGGGGAGAGGTACCGCAGGCTACCGGCCTTGACCTGCCCGGGATGGTGGAAGCGGGAAAAGCCGGCAAGTTGGAAGCGCTCTATGTTGTAGGGTCGAATCCGGTCGGAAGATTGGACATTGATCCCTACGCGTTCTCGAAAAGCTTTGTCGTCGTCCAGGACATGTTTTTGACCGAGACTGCAGTGATGGCTGATGTGGTGCTGCCGGCTGCGAATGCTTATGAGAAATCCGGCACATTCACCAATACCTGCGGCGATGTGCAACTGGTGAAAAAAGCCGGCGAGGTAACGGGCACAAAATCTGATTTCGAAATGATCGTGCGCATTGCCGATGCGATGGGTTTTGACGTGCGCAAGCTGGTGCCATTCGGCGGCGGAACGAGGGCCGACATGGGCCAGTCCCGCGGCGCGCAGTCGGGCGAGGCGGATCGTCATGCGGTCTGGCTTGAAGCGCATGGGCTGGAGCCGAAGATGAGTCCGTTCGACCCGATGGCGATTCTGGACGAAATTCAGCGACTGGTGCCCGGGTACGACGTTTCGCGCATGAATCTGCTGGCGGGCAACAGCGAGCCCACGTCGCTGCGCGAAGCTGGCGCGAGCGCCGCTCACAAGGCGGAGTCCATTTTCCCGGCGAACGATAATCTTTTTAGCTCCGGAACCCTGGGGCGATATTCACGCACATTGAATTCGGTAAGCGAGAGCCACGAAGTGAAGGCCGCTGAAGTCGCGGCAGACTGATCGTAGCTGTGATTTCAACTTGGGAGAGGAAGCAACGGCGTTGCCAATTGGCATTTTCATACTCGTCTCGGTGATCAAGTCGGCGCTCATTCTTTTCGTGCTGCTGACCGCGGTCGCGTACACGGTATGGCTGGAACGTAAAGTTGTTGGCCGCATGCAGAATCGCTGGGGACCCACGCGGGTCGGCCCTTTTGGACTGCTGCAGCCGGCGGCTGACGGTCTGAAGTTTCTGTTTAAAGAAGATCTCACTCCGCCTCACGTTTACAAGCCGCTTTTTCTGGCGGCGCCGCTGATGGCGGTCATCTTTGCCCTGACTTCGATTTCGGTAATTCCGTTCGGCAATTCGATCAGGCTTTTTGGCTACGATATTCCGCTGCAGATCACTGACGTAAACATCGGTCTACTCCTGATTCTGGGCGTCACCTCGATGGGTGTGTATGGTGTGGCACTGGCGGGGTGGTCGTCGAATAATAAATATTCGCTGCTTGGCGGACTTCGCGCCAGTGCGCAAATGGTCAGCTACGAAATTGCGCTTGGGCTTTCGCTGGTGGGCGTGCTGATTCAATCAGGAAGCTTCAGCCTGCGTGCCATCGTAGATGCGCAGGGCGGACGGTTTTTGGGATTCATTCCGCGGTGGAACATTTTCCACGGACAGTTCATCGGCTTCTTTATTTATCTGATGGCGGCATACGCGGAAACCAACCGCATTCCGTTTGACCTGCCCGAGGCCGAGACTGAACTGGTCGCGGGATACCACACGGAATACAGCTCCATGAAATTTGCCATGTTCTTCATGGCCGAGTACGCGAACATGATCACGGTCGCGTGTCTTGCGACGTTATTGTTTTTCGGGGGCTGGCACGGACCGCTGTTTGGGCCTCCGCTGATGCAGGCGTTGCTGCCGGTATTCTGGTTTGCGGCGAAGGTTTTTTGTTTTTTGTTCCTTTATATCTGGGTGCGCGGGACGCTGCCGCGGTTTCGCTACGACCAGTTGATGGATTTTGGCTGGAAGTTTCTGCTACCGCTGGCGATCGCAAATCTGGTGGCGACGGCGATTGCCGTGGCCTGGTAGAGAAGCAGTGGTCAGTGGGCAGTGGCTAGTGGGCAGTGGCTAGTGGGCAGTGGTTGGTGGTCAGTGGCTAGTGTGGTACTGGCTGAGGCGCGGGCAACTGGCAACGGTCTTATGAGTTTTCACCTCATTTTATTTCTTGCGTTCGGGGCGGTTTGCGTGGGCGGGGCGGTGAACCTGCTGGCGCAACGGCATCCCATCAACAGCGCGCTGTCGTTGATCGCGGTGATGGCTGCGCTGGCCGGGGAATATCTGCTGCTGGGTGCGGAGTTCGTCGCCGCGGTCCAGGTGATTGTTTACGCCGGCGCCATCATGGTTCTGTTCGTCTTTGTCATTATGCTGCTGAACGCCGGCGAAGAAGAAGAGACCAAAGGGAGCAGGATTGCCATTCTCATTGGCGTGCCGGGGATGCTGATCGCAAGCGTACTGATGGCATGGGTAGTGTTGCGGCGTTCCGGTACCGAATCAGTTGAGATTGGCGCATTGCCAGGACCTCCCACGGATATCGCGCAACTTCTGTTTCATAATTTTCTGTTGCCGTTCGAAGTCACTTCCGTACTGATTCTTATCGCCATCATGGGCGCTGTAGTTTTGGCGAGCAAGCCGGAATCGCGCTCAGGGAAGGTGGATTGATGGTGCCGCTGTCCTACTATCTGCTGCTCAGCGGATTTTTATTTGCGTGCGGGGTCGTCGGATTTTTGATCAAGCGCAACATCATCACTATTTTCATGTCGATTGAATTGATGTTGAATGGGGTCAACCTTTCGTTCGTGGCGTTCGCCGCACACTGGCACGCGCTCTCCGGCCAGGTGTTCGTTTTCTTTGTGATGGTGGTGGCGGCTGCGGAAGCGGCGGTGGGACTGGCGATCATTATTTCTGTTTATCGCACGCGCGAGACGTTGAACGTGGATCAAGTCAATCTGCTGAAACTATGAACCCGAACCTTAATCTCTGGCTGATCCCGATTCTGCCGCTGGCGGGAGCTGCGATCAACGGCTTCATGGGGAAAAGATCGTCGCGCCGGGCTGTGACCACCGTCGCTCTTTTCTTTAGCGGCGCTGCGTTCGCCATGGCCTTGTTGGTCGCGCTTCGCTTTTCATCGTTGTCTCTTCCGTATCAAGAGTTCTTTGCACACTGGATCCGGTCTGGGAGCTTTAGCGCGGACTTCGCTTTTTATCTGGATCAGCTTTCGTTGATCATGTTGCTGGTGGTTACGGGCGTGGGATTTCTGATCCACGTCTACTCTGTGGGGTACATGTGGGACGACCCCAGCTACTACCGGTTCTTCAGCTACTTAAATTTGTTCATGTTCTTCATGCTGACGCTCGTGTTGGCCGGCAACTATCTGCTGATGTTTATCGGGTGGGAGGGCGTGGGGCTGGCGTCGTATCTGCTGATCGGATTCTGGTTCACAAAAGATTCGGCGGCGTCCGCGGGCAAGAAGGCGTTCATTGTTAACCGCATCGGCGACTTTGGTTTCCTCATTGCGCTGTTTCTGCTCATCGAACATTTTGGGTCGTTGAATTTCGATCAGGTATTCGGCAGTGTGATGCCGCTGAGTGCGGAGACTGCCGGGGCGGGCTTGCTGACGACGATTGGGATTTTGCTGATGGTGGGGGCTTGCGGCAAGTCCGCGCAGATTCCACTGTACATCTGGCTTCCCGATGCGATGGAAGGTCCCACGCCGGTTTCGGCTTTGATTCACGCGGCGACCATGGTGACGGCGGGCGTCTACATGGTTTCGCGTTCGCATGTAATTTTCGAACGCGCGCCGATCGCGCTGACCGTGGTTGCAATCATCGGCACGCTGACGGCATTTTTCGCTGCGACTATCGGCATCGCGCAAACCGATATCAAGAAGGTGCTGGCTTATTCCACCGTCTCGCAGCTTGGGTACATGTTCATGGCGTGCGGAGTTGGTGCATTTTCTGCGGGCATCTTCCACCTGATGACGCATGCCTTTTTCAAAGGACTGCTGTTCCTGGCGGCCGGTTCCGTAATTCATGCGGTCGGCGGCGAACAGGACATGCGGAAGATGGGCGGATTGCGCGAGAAAATTCCATGGACTTTCTGGACGATGACAGCAGGCACATTGGCGATCGCGGGGATCCCAGGACTCGCAGGATTTTTCAGTAAAGATGAAATTCTGTGGCGTGCGTACCAGGCGAGTTGGGCTTACTGGCTGGTAGGAGTGGTGACAGCATTCATCACTTCGTTCTACATGTTCCGGCTGTGGTTCATGACTTTTTTCGGCAAGTATCGCGGGGAGGATGTTGCGCACAGCCAAGGGGGGAATTCCGCGCATGATGCGCACGGGGCGCATGGCCACGGCGGGATTCATGAGAGTCCGAGGGTGATGGTGATCCCACTGGTGATTCTGGCGGTGCTGTCGGTGGTTGGAGGATATGTCGGGGTCCCTGGATCGCTGGGCGGCAACAATCGATTCGATAAATTTCTCGGGCCGGTATTTCACGGCAGCGCTCCGGCTTCCGGACAACACTCCGGAATGGGCGAGAAAGGCGCGCCCGAGCAGGAGACAGAAGGACCCGAGCCCAAGACTGCGGCTTCGACGGAATTGACGTTCACAGCAATTTCAGTATTCGCGGCACTGCTCGGCTTGGGATTGGCGTGGCTGCTCTACTACAAGCGACCTGAGCTGCCACGGAAAGTTGCTGACTCGCTTGACGGTTTTTACGAGGCGGTGGTGCACAAGTATTACATCGACGAGCTGTATGCGGCGGTTTTCGTGAAGCCGTTAATTGATGGGTCGACTCGAATTTTGTGGCAGGGAGTGGACCGAAACATCATTGATGCGGCGGTGAATGACGCGGGGGACGGGGCGAAGCACATTTCTGACAGAGCTCGCCACATGCAGTCGGGGAACATTCGCTCGTATGCGGGATGGGTGGCGGCGGGCTCGGCGGTAGTGATCGCATTCATGATCTGGATGGGAGTGCGATGAACACCGACGGCTTCAGTTCCATCATTCTCAGCCTGGTGACGTTCGCGCCGCTGGCGGGCGGGGTGCTGCTGATGTTTTTTCCGCGGCGGGACCGCGACATCCGGATTTTCGCGCTGGTCATCTCGCTACTTACGTTTGTTCTCTCGCTTCATCTGCCTGTTCATTTCCAACGGTCACAAACTGATTTTCAATACGAGATCGACAGGCAGTGGGTGTCGACGCCGAATATCCATTACCACATGGGAGTGGACGGCATCTCGCTGTGGCTGGTGGTGCTGACTACGTTTCTCACGCCGCTGTGCGTGCTGATTTCGTGGACTTCGATTCACGAGCGGGTGAAAGAGTTTTTTATTTTGTTGCTGATTCTGGAGACGGCGCTGATCGGGGTCTTCACTTCACTCGACCTTTTCCTCTTTTATTTTTTCTGGGAAGCTACGCTGATTCCGATGGCGTTGCTGATCGGGATTTTCGGGCATGAGCGCAAAGTTTATGCCGCAGTGAAGTTCTTCATGTACACCATGATTGCGTCAGTGTTCATGCTGGCGGCAATTTTATGGTTGTATGCGCACACCGGCAGCTTTGATTTTGTGGTGATTCGCGACCAGATCATGCGCGGGGCGATACCGCAGTTCCCTGCCGCGGCGCAATGGCTGTTCCTCGGATTCTTTTTGGCGTTTGCGGTGAAGATTCCGTTGTTTCCGTTCCACACATGGTTGCCGGACGCGCACGTGGAAGCTCCGACAGCGGGTTCGGTGCTGCTGGCGGGAGTTTTGCTGAAGATGGGGACCTACGGACTGTTGCGCTTCAACCTGGGATTATTTCCGGAGCAAGCGCGGCACAACGCATGGTGGGTGATAACGCTCGCTTTGATTGGCATCATCTATGGCGCACTGGTGGCGATGGTGCAGCCCAACATGAAGAAGCTGATCGCGTATTCCTCCGTCAGCCATCTTGGATTTGTCGTGCTGGGAATTTTCAGCTTTACGCAGGCGGGATTGAATGGAGCGATGTTCGTGATGCTGGCCCACGGAATTTCGACGGGCGGGCTGTTCATGCTGGCGGGACTTCTGCACGAACGACGGCATACTTATGAGATCAGTGAGTTCGGCGGACTGGCCTCGCCGATGCCGGTCTATGCATCCTCATTTCTGATCATCCTGTTGGCCTCGGCTGGATTGCCCCTGCTGAACGGGTTTATTGGGGAATTTCTGGTGCTGAGTGGCTCATTTCAGGCCAAGGCGGTTTACGGAATATTGGCCGCCACGGGCGTGATTTGGAGCGCGGCGTATTTGCTGTGGATGTACCAGCGGGTTTTTTACGGCAAGGTTACGCATTCCGCGAATAACTCTCTTAGTGATCTGACCGCTTTCGAGAAAATAGCGATCTGGCCATGCGCCGCCGCTGCGGTGGTAATGGGAGTCGCTCCGATTGTGTGGCTGGGAGCGATTGATCCGGCGGTGCAGGCCGCGTTGACTCCGTTTACGCGAGTAGCCAGCAAAATGGTGGGACAATGACGGGCGCCGTCATGATCGCCCGGCCCATGTTCGCGATCTTTGCTCCGACTTTGTCGCGAACTCTTCCGCAAAGTGCCGACTACGTCCGCATCCTGCCCGAAATTATTCTTTCCATCTTCGGCATGATTGTGATGGTGCTGGAACCGTTGCTGGACGAGGAAAAGAGTCAGAAGGTTTTGGGATGGATCGCCTTAGCGGGCACACTTGCTGGACTGGCAGCGACGTGGCTCATTGCGCAGTACCCTGGGATGGCTTTCTGGAACACGGTGCAGGTGGACGGATTCAGTGTGTTTTTTCACGTCCTGGTGATTGCATGTGCCGCAATCGTGATTTTGACTTCTTACGAATACATGGCAGTGCAGCGGATCCGGGCAGGGGAATACTACGCTTTGATTCTTTTCGGCACGGTCGGCATAGCTCTGATGTCATCGGCGATTGAATTGGTCCTGATCTTCATCGCGCTGGAGATTTCTTCGATTTCATCGTACGTGCTGGCGGGGTTTCGCAGGCATGAGGCTTCCAGCGCGGAATCATCGTTGAAATATTTCCTGTTGGGCTCGTTTGCCACGGCATTTTTCCTTTATGGAGTGGCGCTGATGTTCGGCGCCACAGGATCGACGAACATCGATCAGATCAGCAAGACTCTTCAGGCGGGCTCAATCCCGTTGCTGGCCTTTGTGGCGGTCGCTTTTATGTTTGTAGGCCTCGGATTCAAGGTCGCCGCTTCTCCGTTCCACATATGGACGCCAGACGTCTATGAGGGGGCCCCCGCTCCGATTGTGGGCTTCATGTCGACCGCGCCAAAAGCTGCGGCTTTCGCCGTGTTGTTGCGTATTGTGTTCGTGGTCAATGTTCCCGGCTCCTTCTGGCTGATCTGGATTTCGGCGGCGCTCTCCATGACTCTGGGCAATGTGGGCGCACTGGTGCAAGACAATGTGAAAAGGCTTCTGGCCTACTCTTCAATTGCCCATGCCGGCTACCTGTTGGTTGCTTTCGCAGCGGCGCCGGCGCTGGGAACCTCAGCGGCGATGTTTTATACGGCGGCCTACGCTGCCATGAATTTGGGAGCCTTTGCCGTAGTAAGTCATTTCGCCAACGCCGGGGAACGCTACGTGACACTTGAGGATTATGAAGGCCTGGGCCGCAGTTCGCCGCTGCTGGCGGCAACGCTCACCATCTTTCTGCTGTCGCTGATTGGGATTCCGATGACAGGCGGATTCTTCGCCAAGTTCTACGTGTTCAGCGCGGCGGTGAAGGCCAATTTGATCTGGCTGACGATCATTGGAGTTCTCAACAGCGGTGTGGGCGCCTACTACTATCTACGTATCATTGTGATGATGTACATGCGCGAATCGCGGAAGGAAGTTCCGGTTATTCCAATTCCCTTTGCGCTGCGTGTGGCCATCGCATCCTGCATGGCGGTAACCATCTACCTCGGCATCTTTCCCAGCGGGACATTGCAGTACGCACAGGATTCGGCGCAGCAGTTAGTGCGGCAGGCCTCGCCGGAAGTTCCGGCATCCCCACCGGTAGCGACAAGCCCAGCAAGTCTGTAAAGGCTTTGAGCGAGCTTTACGCTTTTCCCTATTCATCCCGGTTGGAAATAAGAGGAACGAAGCGGACGAGTTCTCGAGGCGTGATGATCGGTTGGCCGCCGACCATGCGGACCAGTTGGAGTTGCTGCGAATCATCCGTTCCAATTGGAATGATCATCCGGCCCTGGTCGTCAAGTTGAGCAATCAGAGCCGGAGGCAGATCAGGAGCGGCGGCAGCGACCATGATCGCGTCGAAGGGCGCCGCGGCGGGAAGCCCGAGCGTACCGTCTCCGGCAAAAACATGAACATTGCTGTAGCCGAGCCCGGCTAACAGATCGCGCGCCTTGCGAGCTAGAGCCGGGTGGCGCTCGATGGAAAATACCTCGGCCGCAAGTTCCGCGAGCAGAGCGGTGACGTATCCCGAGCCAGTTCCGACCTCGAGGACTTTATCGGAAGGCCGGAGTTGAAGAGCTTCGAGCATGACGGCAACGATGTAAGGCTGAGAGATGGTTTGGTTGTCGCCGATCGGTAAGGGGTGATCTTCATAAGCCTGGGCGCGATATGGTTCGGGGACGAATTCGTGGCGGGGAACGCGAAGCATCGCCTCGAGCACGCGCGGGTCAGAAATGCCGCGGTCGCGAAGCTGGGAGGCAACCATGAGTTCGCGGGCGATGGCTGGGGTGGACATGTGCAATCGAGCGGGTTTCAGAAATGAGTCGGGAGAATTCAAATACCTCGGGGGCTAAAGCCCAGAAGTGCAGTACATTGTTAATGCAGCGCTGAAGCGCTGCTCCACCTCAAGTGCGTCGTCTTGCTGCGCTGGAGCGCTGCTACACCCGAAATCCAGCTGCACCGAGTTGCTATTTCTTGCGACGGCGAATCCGCAGATCGAAGCTGACAACACCGTTCTGATCGCGCGTACCCACTACTGAAACGTTGCGATTCACATAGTACTCTCCCTGAATAATCTGCTGCGAACTCTGCGACACGTTGGTGGAATAGGTCAGGGACAGGTTGTTGGCAAATTCCTGTTCGATTGTCACTTGCGGGCCCCGGGCGGTGGGATTGGTTTCGGTGGTGAGTCCCTGAGGATCGATTTTGATATTACTGGCGCCGAACAATCGCTGCAGACGGCTGCTGACGGTGGTATTCAGCGCCTGACTGAGGATAAGGGCGCTGGCCTGATCTGAAAAAGCGCTCTGTCCCGACTGCTCTTGCAGTTGAGCAGATTCCTCGTTGGTACGGCCGAGAGCGAGCAGCGCGATGATGTCGGACTTGGGCAGCGGAGGTTCAGAACGGTAGTTGAGATTCAAACGATCAGGAGTACCTATGACGGTGATGTTGAGGTCATAGTTGCGAACGTGCGTGGAGGCCTGAAGATTAAGCTGGGGCTCGATCGCCACGGGATTGGCAAAAGTAATGTCGCCGCGCTCGAGAGTGAAGCGGGTGCCGTGAAAGGTGGCCTGGCCTTCGAGCACATCGACGCGGCCGAGAACCGCGGGACGCGCGACGGAGCCACGCAGATGGAGGTCGGCGTCACCGGAGAGGCGCGCGATGGCGGTACGCATCTGCAATTCAGGCGCGGTCTGGACGCGAATATCCAGCTTGATGTTATAGAGCGGCGAGTTCGCCGCGGTGACGGTGGAGAACTGGCGGCTGCGCTCGAGGTATGCGCTGAAGTCGAAGCCGGGGGTGACGGCGATCTTGTTGATGCTGATGTCGCCGGAAAGAGTGGAGGCTGATCGGCTTCCAACCCAGTGCAGTTCGCCGTCGGCCGTAGAGCTGACGCCGGGGGGATATCGCAGACGAACCCCTTTGCCGTTCGCTGTGAGATTGAAGTTGAGTTGCTGGTTGACGTAAGTGGCATCGCCTTTGAGATCGACCGTGCCGCCGCCGGTGTGGGCAGAGAGCGTCTCGATGTGCATGTGGTCGCGCGTAAACAGAAGTGATCCGTTGAGGTCGCTCAACCCGCTGGGGAGTCCGGCATAAAAAAGAGAACCATTGGTGATTTGAAAATTGCCTTGTGGCAAAGGCTCTTCCAATGTGCCGCCTACGGTCACCTTCACAGCCATCACACCGGAAGAAGTAAAGTCGGAGTTGAAACCGGAGAGCAGCTTGAGATCGACGTGCCCATCGGCGATGAGGTCAACAGAGTGGGTGCCGGAAAGTTGCAGGGAGCCGTGGGCGGTGATGTCACTTCCCTCCCCGACGAGATGGAGTTCGCGGATGTTGAGCGCCTGATTCGCAACGGAGAAGCGAATCGGATCCTGATTATGCACTTTAACTTTCTGGATATCGACGGCAAGGTCGGTAAGAGTTCCATCGAGAACCCACTGCGCGGGCTGACGCAGAGGCCCACGGATCTTTACCGATCCGGTGACGGCAGAATGTTCTGTAGCTTCCCCGCGAAGATACCGCCGCAAAACCGCGTCGAGATCCAACTTATCCATTTGAAGTGAGAGATCAGCGGGATATCCATCGCGCAGCTGGACGTTACCATTGAGAAGCAAAGAGCCTTGCTGCAAGTGGGAATTGCCGGTGATGTGAAGCTCGCTGCCTTGCGTGATGGCCTGCAGGTCAAGTTCTCCGGCGAGTTCTTTGTCGAGCGTCAAACTGTGCACATGGACGTCAGCGTTGATGGTGGGGGCCTCAGGAGTGCCTTGGCCTTTGAGGATGAAATCGGCGCGGCCCTCCACCGATAAGCGACCCGTATTAAGTTGCGGCACCTGCGCCAGGTCGAAATTGTTGCCAGTGAGGTCGAGATGGAAAGCTCGCGACGAAGGATTGAACGCGGCACTTCCCGTTATTGCTGAATCGTCGTGGAGCAGGTGGATGTTATCGAAAGCGATCTCGCCGCGGGCAAGATGAACAGCGGAATCGAATTGGCGAACAGTTTCTCCGTAGGCGATCGCATCACTCAGATGAATCTGGCCATTGCCGTGAGGATCCGCGACAGTTCCCGCCGCCTGCACCACAAGATCGGTCTTGCCGGAGATGGGATAGTTGTATCCGGCGAGGGTCTGAAGATCAGCAAACTCGGCATTGCGCACGTTGGCGTGCAGGTTGAAAGAGCTATTGCCGATGAGATGCCCATGCTCCAGATTGGCGGAGGCATCGAAATCGACGGAGGTGGCGGCTCGGCGGAGAATTGCATTGTGAAGAGCGATGGAATCAAAGGAGACCTGGATGGATGTGGAAAGAGAATCCCAATGACTTTGGAGTTGCTGGGTCTTGGCTGTGGCCGGTAAATTTACGTCGAAATCATCGACCAGCATGACTCCGCTAATTTGTGGAGAAGAGAACGCGCCGCTCATGGTGCCGTTGAAAGTCGCGTTGCCGTTTAGTACGACGGGCCACAGCGCCGGGCCGCGGATGGCAGCGATCAAAGGTAACCAGTCAGCCATGCTGGAGGTAGTAATCGAGAGACGGACAGCGGACGAGGAAGACAATGTACCCGCGGCTCGTACGTGGCTGTGCGGCATGGCGAGGGTGAATTGCGGAAGATCGAGACTATCGCTGCCGGCGTGATAGACGCCAACCGCATGGGCCGTGAGTGGAGTTTCCGCGGGGCCATGCTGCGCGGGAGGAGTGAGGTCGAGCGCGAATTGAATTTCCGCGTCGCGGGCGGTTCCCTTCCAACGAGTTTCCAGGGTGCCGGAGGCTGATCCGGCGGGATGAAATCGAGGAATGGGGTGAGCCCGGGAATTGAACGCCACGGCGAGATCTTCGGCAGAGAAATCGTGGAGATGAAGGAGGACAAATGCGCTCTGAATCGGCGTCAACTTAGGTTTGGCGGCTTTCTCGCCAGATTTTTTCAAAGGGCCAGCGGCGGAGATGACGGCAGTGTCAAAGTTTTTTCGCATGGCCGGAGTGAGGTGCTGTGATGGCGCGAGCCATTGATTGAATTCGGCTTCCCCGGAGAAGCCGCCGCCAAAGATTTTCCCCTGCAGTTTCGAAAGTTTGATCTGCTGCTCGTCAACGGAATAGTCGGAGTTGAGAGAGGCTTTTGAGAACGAGATCTGATTATCCTGCCAGCCGAAATCACGAAGAGTAAGCAGCCCGTGAGACGCGAACTGCTCGAGCGACCAGTCACCACTTCCTTTGAGTTCAAAAAGGCCTCCGCGAAGGTCGTGACGACGGGAGATGGACGCGACCTCCGAGAGATCCAGTTGAGCATCGTACGCAGCGTGGATATGCGGGCGGCGGAAGTCGACGACCTGCGCGCTGCCGGACAAGTGAGAATGACCGGAGTTCAATTTCAAAGAAGTAACAAAGGCGGAGCCTGATCCCAGGCTGAACTCGACGGCGGTCATCCACGCAAACGGGCGGTAGTTCAGCAGCTTGGTATCTACGAAACCGAGCAGCAGGCGGCCATCGTAGCGGCGGCGCAGAAAGGAATAATCCATCTGGAGCGAAGCGTCGCGAGCAGCGAAATCGAGGGGAATAGCCTGATCATCCCAAAGGATCTGACCATGGCGAAATTCAAAATGGTCGATGGACAGGGCAAAGAGTTGTTCGACGGAAGTTGCTCCGGGCGAAGCTGCGTTTTTTCGGGGTGGAAAATTCGTGCTGCCATCGGGATAGAAGAGTACGTGTACGGTAGGTTGCTCGAGAATGACTTCGTTGAATGCGAGCTCGGAGCGAAGGAGAGACCTGATTTTCAGGCGGGCAACAATATGGTCCACATGCGCGAGAGGAACATCGTCAGAAGACTCGCGCCCGCGCACGGTGATTCCTCGTACCTCGGCCTGGAGACGAAACGGAATGGTGTGGATGCTCTGGATTTCTGCACGTCCTCCCGTGATTCTCTCGACTTCGGCAACCAGGCGGCGGCGCACCAGTGACTGGAAGGACTCAGTATTGATGTAGATGAGGAGTCCCAGAGAGAGGAGGAAGGCGGCGGCGGCGAAGAGGAGCAGAAACTTTCGCCAGCGGCGCAGGGGCTTGGTGGAGGGCTCAGTCACTGAGATTGGATTCCATTAGGAGAACCGGAAACGCCGGGAAGATGCACCTGTCCTTCTGAGCGCAAACTTTGCAGCCAGGAGACAAGCAGTTCACTCACTTTCTCTTCAGTAAGCAGTTCGCGAATCTTTGCTGAGACTGCGGCGAGGGGAACCTCCGACGCGCCGGCTTGCTTTAACTTGGGAACGAATTGATCGCGATAGTAAGATTCGATTGACTTGGAATCAATTTGTACGGTGGGACGAAGGCGGGCGTCGACGAGGCGCATCACATCGATCTGCTGACGGACATGGCTCACAAGATCTTGCTCGGAGAGATTGTATTGGGCGAGAAGCGCTTGCCAGTCCGGGTCGGACGCAGCCTGAGGATACAGTTTCCGGGCCTCGGCGACGCGGGCAGCGACCTCTACATCGGTGGCATGGGGAAAATCAGCGGACTTCATCTGTTCCTGAAGGAGCTCCTGGTCAATGAGACGGTCGAGGACCGAGCGGCGATCTTCATCGCTGAGCTGGGTGAACTTGCGATTCGTAAGCAGAGCTTCGTAGCAGAGGGCTTCGTCCCAGTCCGATTGCAGAATGATATGGCCATTGACAGTTGCGATAATGCGGTCGATCACCTGGGCGGTGGCGCGCCTCGGGGCAAGATAGAGGATAGAGAAGAGCAGCTCGAAGGCCGCGAGAATCACTGGCGGATACGAATGGAGCTTCATTCTCAAAATGGCTGACCTATGCTGAAAAAGACGTTGAAGTGCCGCAGTCGCTGTGGAATAAACGGCTGCGTTGCGCTTAGGGTGTAGCCAGTAGGATATTCCGTTGGATTGAGATTGTATCCGAAGTCGAAACGTAAAGGTCCGATCGGTGTCTTGTATCGCAACCCAACGCCTACGGCGTGAGAAGTGTAATCGTATCCTGAATTGTTAAAGTGAGTGACGCAATCGTTGTATTGTGTCGCAGTAGTAACGGGGCTGAATTGAAGGCATTGGGAAGGGTTCGGCTGATGCCATCGCAGAACGCCCTTGAGCATATCGTGACCGGCAGTGAAGACATTTCCCATATCGTGAAAGATGGCAAAGCCGAAGCCCTCTCCAAGAAAGGGTAGGCTGACCGAGGGGAAGCGCAGTTCTTCACTATTGACGAACAAGGCCGAGCCCCCAACTGGAAAACCAGAATCAGGATCGCGAGGTCCCGCCTGATTTAACCCGAATCCGCGATGGGAGTTGCCGCCGCCGGCAAAGAAAAGCTCCGGAAGGGGGATAACGGTAATGTCCTGGCCACAGGATGTAGTGAGGTTGGTAACCTGGCAGGCTCCGGGGGGCAGGACTCGAGTACCGCGATAAACCTGTTCCAGACCGAGTGAAGTGGAACGGGCGAAAACAAACTTGTGATTAGCACGCCCGAACGCATAATAGGTTGAATCCTGGGCGAGAGCGCGACCGAAATCCGCCTGTGAGCCGACGTAGCTTGAGGCGGCGAAACCGTCGAACGTAAAGTACTGACCCTTGGTACTTTCCAGCGGATTGTCGCGTTGATCGCGGATAAAGGTAATGCCGGGACCGCCAACTACAGCCGGCAAGGAAAACAAGCTGAATTGAGCGGGGGAAAAATCGGCGGCAAAGTTGCTGGCTTTGACCCGGCGGTAATCGAAGCGATAGGTAACGGAAGTGGAACTGTTAGGTCGTTCCTGGCCGATTTGCTGCCGCAGGTCGATCTTGCCTTCCAGCCGCTGCGAGGTGAAGGTAGCCACGTCGAGACTGTTATCGTAAAAAATAGTGTAGAAAAGTTTGAGGTGGCCATTATTGAAGAGCTTGGGAATTTCGTAACTGACGAGACCGCGCTGCTGCAGCCGCCCAACGTGAGACTGGAAGATCAACGTCTGATTCCTGCCACCCATATTCAGACGAGTTACATCGAATTCAACCCTTGGACTTACACCGGTTGATCCGGCGGGAGAATTCGTCCCGGAGGGCAAACCGGTTTCAAATTCCAAACCGACGCCGTAGGTGAAGGTGTAGCGCCTGGCTTCCTGTGCCTGGATAAGGACCGTTTTCTGCGGGTCGGCCCCTTCGGGATTCTGGACTGCGGTGTCGACCTGGCTGAATATTCCGAGGTCGTAGAGCTTGCTCTGCGTATCGAGCAAGTCCTGCTGGCTGAGAGGTTCGCCCTCGGCCACTTGAATCTCACGCTGAACCACGTAGTCACGAGTGTGATCGAGGCCACCGACCCGCACCTGACTCACAAAGAATTGCTCGCCTTCCTGGATTGTGTACGTCACGTCTTCGCGATTTGACTGACGAGGCGATGGTTTGGTTGTGATGTCCAGAGTCGCATTGGAAAAACCATGGTTGAAGTAATAGCTGAGAACGGACTCGCGATCGCTGGCAAGATTCTGTTCAGAATAGGGTTGGCCGGTGGTGGTGCGAAGTTCGGGAAACTCCTTGGCGTTGATCTTCTGGTTGCCCACAATCTGGAAAGTTCCAACCAGGGTCTGCGGGCCTTCTTCAATCTGAATATGAACCGCGAGATGATTCACAGCGCCGTTATAGTTGTCATCGACCTTCGTCTGGATCCTTACCTGGCGAAATCCGTTCGAGACGTACAAGGCCTGCAGAGCGGCGACGTCGCTCTTGAGTAAAGCGCCGCTGTAGCGTCCTCGGGAAGAGAAATGGCCGGCAGGTTGAATGTGGAGTCGCGGGCGCAACATCTGCCGGGAGAAGTATTTATTCCCGGTTATGTCGATGAGTTCGAACCGGTGAACCGCCCCGGGGTCGATCCGGTAAATTACGCGCAGGGTGTCGGGAGCGGTCTCTTTGTGAAACTCGACAGCGGCGTCGAAATGGCCGCGGCTCTGGAGATAGTCGAGGAGATTGCGCTGGCCTTCGTTCAAAAGGTCGTCATCGAGGGCGTTTTCCTCATAGACCGGAATTTCCCGCTTCAGCGCAGCACGGCTGATGTGAAAACCTTGAGCGAAGATTACTACTACTGGTCCGGGCTCAATCAGGTAGGTATAGCTGATGGCATTGGATGAGGGATTGTATTTCTGTTCGGCGATGGAAACCTGAGCAAGGACACGATGCTGCTTCTGAAACTTCTTGCGCAAGCGCTGAAGGGAATTTGTAACGCGCGTGGCGGTAACACGATCTCCGGGATGCATTTTGGCAATGTCCTGAAGCTGCTGCTGGGAGAAGGTTGAGTGACCAGTGGCGTTGACTTCGCCCACATGGGCGGGCTCCCCTGGAGTGATGTGAAAGAGAATGTCGACTTGCTGGGTGGCGGCGTTGGAAGTGCTTTCGGCGGTGACGCGCGCGCGGTAATAGCCATTTTCCTGCATGAGTTGGCGAACATTCTGCACGGCGCGGTCGAGTTTGTCGCGAGTATGAGGCTCTCCCAGTTGCAATTTGGAAGCGTTAACGATCTGATTGTAGTTGGGATGACTGGGGGCGCCTTCAATGTCGACGGCGCCGACAAAGAAGTTCAGCGAAGTAGCGAATACCAGCACCACACCCGAACCTGACTCTCTGACTTCGGCCTGGATATCAGAAAAGCGCCCGGTCGCGAAGAGCACGCGAATGCTTTCCCGGACCTTTTCGCGACTGAGCGGCTCGCCTGCTTTCTGTGCAAGCATTTGCAGCAGGTGTTCTGGGTGAGCCACGCCCGGCAGTTCAATGGATTCCACGATTCGTCCTGCGTAAGCCGCCATCGAGGTCAGGGCTGAGGATGGTTGGGCAGCCTGCTCCTGCGGCCGGTGCGGAAAGGCATCGGCCGCCGATCCGGTACGGGCAGCCGGTCCCAGCGAGCCAATAATCAATATGACGAGTGACGCGTACCGTCTCAGCAAATAGTATCCTTGCTCCGTCGCCTGCCTTCGATGCAGCTCGGAACGCCCGTGTTGCGTGTATCCCGGCAGCTAAAGCATCCCAAACTATAATAAAGGTTTTGCGGGTGAAAGCTGGTGACCTCCTTGAGGCAGGGTGTGAAGGCAAATTTTGAGGAACGGTACTCGCGCCAGATTCTGTTTCGCGGGATCGGCTCGGACGGGCAGCGCAAGTTGGCGGCGGGACGTGTAGCGATTGTGGGCTGCGGAGCAACGGGATCGGCGCTGGCGTCATTGCTGGCACGTGCTGGTGTTGGGACATTGCGCATTATTGACCGCGATTATGTCGAGGCCAGCAACCTGCAGCGCCAATCGTTATTTGAAGAAAAAGATGCGGCGGAGTCTCTGCCGAAGGCCATCGCCGCGGCGCGAAAAATCGCAGACTTTAATTCGGAGATTTCGGCCGAGGCGCGGGTCGAGGACGCCGTGCCAGAAAATATTAATGAATTGCTCGATGGGATGGACGTAATTCTCGATGGAACCGACAACTTTGAAAGTCGCTACTTACTGAACGATTACGCAGTAAAGAATTCCGTCCCGTGGATTTATGCGGCGGCCGTGGGCAGCTACGGTGTGACGTTGAACGTCCTGCCCAATCAAACCGCATGCCTGGCATGTATTTTCCCGGATGCGCCGGGAGGGATGGTTGAAACCTGCGACACGTCGGGGATATTAAATTCAGCGGTGAACCTGGTGGCGTCAATCGCAGCGACGGAAGCCATGAAGTTGTTGATTGGGGACGAGGCGATCGGACTTCTGCGGAAGACCCTGTGGTCGTTTGACGTCTGGAAGAATGAGCACTCGGAGATTGCGGCGGCGACTCCACGGCCAGGTTGCCGGGCCTGTGGCGATCGGAATTTCGTGCACCTGATGGGCGAAGGCAGACCTCATATCACGCTGTGCGGACGAAACTCCGTACAAATTCACGAGCGCGCCCGTCCGATTGATTTTTCTGAGATGCAACGCCGACTGGAATCTCACGGCGTGGTGCGGCACAACGAATTTGTGCTGAAGTTCTGGCGAGAGCCGTACGAGATGACTTTGTTTCCCGATGGCCGCGCCATCATCAAAGGCACGACTGACTCCGGAGTCGCGCGCAGTCTGTATGCGAGGTTTGTCGGGAGCTAAATGTCAGTCCTGCTTCAGCAGGTTTGGTAAACCTGAAAAATTCATCGAATTTTCAAGCTGATCGCCCTTTTTATTTTTCAAAACCGGGAAAGTAGAGGAAGGATTTGGCTGCCCCCCAGGGATTCGAACCCCGATACCCTGCTCCAGAGGCAGATGTCCTACCGTTGAACGAGGGGGCACTGCGCTTATTATCCAACGAGTGGCAGCAGTGGTCAAATCATAGTGATCGACAACCTTATCGTATCGGCTAATCTCCCGCCCTTGAGTCTGATTCGCGCTAAACTTTGTTGAATCGCGGTTTTGCTGTAAGGAGTGTCTATGGTCACCGGCTTTGACAATGCTGCGGCAGAGTATGCCGAAATTGCGCGACGCGCTCTCGAAGCTGGCCGGTGCGCGCTGGTCGTGGTGGACATTCAAGAAAAGCTTTTGCCACCAATCTTTCAGAAGGAACAACTGGTCCGCAACGCGAAGTTGCTGATCCGGGCCGCAGGTGTGCTGAAGATTCCTACCATCATGAGCACGCAATATGCGAAGGGACTAGGCAAGACGGTGCCGGAGATCGCTTCCCTGCTGCCGGAAAGCGAGGCCATCGATAAGGATCAGTTCTCCTGCTTTGGCAGCGACGCTTTCTGCAGCCGGATCAAAGGGCTGCACGGCAGCAACCGCAATACGCTGTTGCTGTGCGGCATGGAAAGCCACATCTGCGTGGCGCAAACTGCGCTAGCGGCGCTGCGCGAAGGCTATCTGGTGCACATCGCGTCGGATGCGGTTGGCTCGCGGACGGAGTGGAATTGGAAGATCGGGCTGGAAAGAATGCGCGCCGCGGGTGCGGTGATTTCTTCTACGGAAATGATGATCTACGAATTGATGCGATCCTCGTCGTCGGCGGCGTTCAAGGAGATGCTGCCGCATTTGAAGGGGTAGTGCAGCGCCAGGAGAGTGTCCTCCCGAACGGAGCGCGAAACGGACTAGGGTTCCCCGGCTTCTTTCTTTTTCACACGCACGACCGTGATCTTGGCGAAGCCTTCTTCGAAGGCTGGGGGCTTTAGTTTTGCGGCCATGCGTCGCATCACGTCTTCCGGGACCACCCGGTCGCGGCGTTCGTGGCGTTCGATGCAGACATCGAGGGGAACGTCGAAGAAGACGGCGTGCACTTCGTATTGGTAATCCTTGGCGAGCTTGATCCAGTGCTGGCGTTCCTGCGGCGTCAGATTGGTGGCGTCTACATAATTCGTGGGACGCTTGGCGATGAGCCGCGCTTTGAGCATGGAGCGCAAATTGGAAAACACCAAGTCCTGAAAGCGCTGCTCGCGCACATCGTCAAAAAGCAGCGAGCGCACCAGGTCGCTGGAGAGTGGGACCACGCTGTGACGCTTGAACCATGAACTCTTGCCGGAGCCGGGGAGTCCGATCGCCAATACCACGACACCCTTCGGCGACGACGGAGCCGCGGCGGAGGCGGCGGGAACCCTCGGCGTCGCCGCGATGCGTGACGGCAGTGGCCTTTGCGCTTCGGCTGCTCCCGCGTCTGAAAATTCTTCCTCGCCCCCATCTACCGGCGCGCCGGGGATGGATCCTTTCACCGCAGCCGGAGCGAATGCCTGAGCTACCGCCTGCTCGCGTCCGCGGCCGCCTCGGCCTCGCCCGCCACGGCGGCGACGGCTACGCTGGCCGGTACCTCTCGATGCTGGCTGCGAGGTCGCGGGTTGCGCTTCGGATGATTCCTTTTCGGACTGGGCATGCGCACTTTGAAATTCCGGGGCGTCGGACACGGGCCGAAGCGGTTCCGAGACTTCCGATTCCATATGCCCGGCACCAGAGGCGGGGTCAGATTCCTGCTCGGCGTCAAAATATGCGGGCTGCAGAGGGGGAGGAGCGGGTTGGTCAGAGGCCTCTTCGGGCTTTTTTTTGCGGCGCTGCAAGCGATCGCGCATCCATTTACGCATGCAAGGCTTTTAACACAGAAGAGAGGGCGGGATCAAACGGTCAGGAGTATGCAGTTTGTCATCCTCGGAAAGCAATAGCGGTAGCTGTTTGCTCGCATCGGGTGTGCCGGTAGTGGACGCTGAAACCAGGGTCCCTCGCTGCGCTCGGGATGACATCGGTATGCTCGGAACGACTTCGCTATCCTTAGAATCACAGAAATTCAAGAGGTGAACATGGCAAGAGAAATACCAGCAGCAATTCGTGGGCAGAAATATATTTCTTTAACGACGTTCCGCAAGGACGGGACTAAGGTTCCGACGCCGGTTTGGTTCGGAGAAGATGGCGACAAGCTTTACGTGATGACACGCAGCGATTTGGGGAAGACGAAGCGCATCCGCAACAATCCGCAGGTTACAGTGGCTCCCAGCACAATTCGAGGTAAGGTGACCGGTCCGGAAGTTGCTGCATCGGCGCGCATTCTTCCTCCGGGAGAATATGCTCACGCTCGGCAGACGATTACCCGGAAATATTGGTTGGCCTGGTTGTCGCAACCATGGAGCAAAGCGGACGCTTTTCTGGAATTGAGTTTCGCATAACAGTGCTCGCTGGGTTGGTGCCTTGAATATGGCCATGAAGATAGCAAACGCAGGGTAGCGGTGTGGTTCGATCCAGTGGCTGTGTGCGTGCGCGAGATCCCTTGTCCCGCTGCTGAAACCGCGGGACTTGGGGATGAGGCCTTTGAAATAGAGGCCGGACTTACCAATACGAATGCCGGACCTCATTTACGTCTATTGCCCATCCTGCTAACATCATTTGTTATTTGTTCGTCTGGCAACGAAGTAGTTTTCTGAACGAAGCATTTTTCTGATGTCGTATTAAAACGCATTCATAAGAACGGAGAGAATAATGGCAATCAAAGTTGGCATCAACGGATTCGGGCGCATCGGCCGCAATGTTTTTCGAGCGTCACTCAACGATCCCGATCTGGAATTCGTGGCGGTAAACGATCTCACCGATCCGAAGACGTTGGCGCACCTGCTGAAATACGATTCGATCCTTGGCAACCTGCCGAACAAGATCAGCGCCAGCGCCGACAGCATTCAGATCGATAACAAAACCATCAAAGTATTTAAAGAAAGAGATCCGGGAGCACTGCCCTGGGAGTCGGTAGGCGCTCAGGTGGTGATCGAGTCTACGGGGCACTTCACGGATGCCAACGACGCCAAGAAGCACTTGCGCGGGTCGGTGAAGAAAGTAATTATTTCAGCGCCGGCGAAAAATGAAGACATCACGCTGGTGCTGGGTGTGAATCAGGAAAAGTACGACGGCAGCAAGCATCATATTATTTCGAACGCATCCTGCACGACGAACTGCCTGGCCCCGATCGCCAAGGTGATCAACGACACGTTCAAAATCGTCAGCGGGACCATGACCACGATTCACTCGTATACCAACGATCAAGTGATCCTCGACTTCCCGCACAAAGATCTGCGGCGAGCGCGGGCTGCGGCGATCAATATGATTCCTACGTCCACCGGGGCGGCGAAGGCTCTTAAGCTGGTGATTCCTGATTTGGCGGGAAAGCTCGACGGTTTCGCGATGCGCGTGCCGACGCCAAATGTGTCGGTAGTCGACCTGGTGGCATGGGTGGAGAAAAAGACTACAAAAGAAGAAGTAAACTCTGCGCTGAAAAAGGCATCTGAAAGCGGACCATTAAAAGGTTATCTGGGCTACGAAGAGAATGAACTGGTGTCGTCGGATTTCAAGGGCGACTCGCGCTCTTCCATCGTCGATGCGCCGATGACTCTAGTGGTGGCGGGCAATTGTGTGAAGGTGATTTCCTGGTATGACAATGAATGGGGATACTCGTGCCGCGTGCGCGACCTGATTCATTACATCGGCGACAAGGGCTTGTAATTTCGATAGGGCCAGCATTTGGCCGTGCGAGTCAGTGCGGGCCAGGACGCCCGCACTGCTTGCCCTGAGCTTGCCGAAGGGACAGCCGCCGGGGACGGCGGCGCTACTTTCTAATTTTCTACCGCTCCTAATAAGGACGACCAGCCAATGGCCAAGCTGTCTATCCGTGATCTCCCACTGAACGGCAACCGTATCCTGATGCGCGTTGACTTCAACGTTCCGCTCGAGGACGGGCGCGTCATGGACGATACCCGCATCCGCGAAACTCTGCCCTCGATTGAATATGCCCTGCGGCACGGGGCAAGACTGATTCTGGCATCGCACCTGGGGAGGCCCAAGGGCAAACCGAATCCGAAAATGAGTCTGAAGCCGGTGGCCGAGCGGCTGCGCATGGTGCTCGACAAAGAACTGGCCCGCGGCGAAAATGTCGGCTTTTGCCCGGAGTGTGTAGGGCCCGAAGCTGAAGAGGTCGCCACGCAATTGGAAAAAGGCCAGACACTGCTGCTGGAAAATCTGCGGTTTCATCCCGAGGAAGAAGCGAACGACGAAAAATTCGCTCGTCAGTTGGGGAATCTGGCGGAGTTTTATGTCAACGATGCTTTCGGCACAGCCCATCGGGCGCATGCCTCCACCGTGGGCATAACGAAATTCGTTTCAAAATCGGCGGCGGGCTTGCTCATGGAGAAAGAGTTGCAATATCTGGGCAAGGCGCTGGAGAATCCGGAGCCGCCATTTGTTGCGATTCTTGGAGGCGCCAAAGTCAGCGACAAGATTGGCGTGATTCGAAATCTGATGGGCAAGGTCGACTCGCTGATCATTGGCGGCGGAATGGCTTACACGTTCCTGAAGGCCCAAGGAAAAGAAATCGGCAAGTCGCTGCTTGAGGCCGACAAAGTGAGCCTGGCGCGGCAACTGCTGGACGAAGCGAAGCAACGAAATGTGAGGTTTCTGCTCCCCATCGATCACGTGGTGGCATCCAAGCCCGAAACCAATGCCGTGGTGCAGCAGATCGGCGAGGGCCAGCCGATTCCTGCCGACCGCATGGCGCTGGACATCGGTCCGAAAACGATTGAATTGTTTTCGGAAGAAATTTCGCGGGCGCGCACCATTGTGTGGAACGGACCGATGGGAGTATTCGAGGTTCCGGGATTTTCGCGGGGCACGTTCAAGATTGCGCAAGCGATCGCGGAAAATGTTGGCGCCATCTCGATAGTTGGCGGGGGAGATACGGTCTCCGCGGTGCACGCCGCGGAAGTTGCCGACAAGATGACGCACATCTCGACCGGCGGCGGCGCATCGCTGGAGTTTCTGGAAGGCAAGAAACTGCCCGGGGTGCAAGCGCTGACGGATAAGAAGTGATGGGTCTGGGTACAGAAGTGCACGATTCGACAATCCAACTGGTATTGGAAAAAGGCAAGACCATCGAGTTTATCGGTCCAGCCGACATTACTTGTGAAACAACCGACGCGATCGTAAACGCAGCGAACTCATCCCTCCTGGGCGGAGGTGGTGTGGATGGCGCGATTCATCGCGCGGGAGGACCGGCCATACTCGCGGAGTGCAAGGAGATTGTCAGCAAGATTGGCAGCTTGCCCGCGGGAAAAGCTGCAATCACGACCGGTGGACGGCTTGCTGCAAAGCACGTCATTCATACAGTGGGCCCGGTTTATTACGGCGGCGATCAAGGAGAAGCGGAGAAGCTGGCGAGTTGTCATCGCGAATCGATTCGTCTGGCCGATGAGCAAGGTCTCGAATCGTTATCGTTTCCTGCAATCTCGACGGGGGCTTTTGGATATCCGGTTCCGCAGGCCGCGGCGGTGGCCATTTCGTCTACAGTTGGCGCGCTCACCTCAGCTAACCACGTAAATAAGGTTCGATTCGTTCTCTTTGATGTGGGAACGTTCAGGGCGTATGCGCGAGCCGCCGAAGAATTTCTCCGTTCAAATTCAGTATCTACATCCCGAATCGAAAAGGCCCGTTCATGAGAAAGAAGCTCATTGCCGCCAATTGGAAGATGTACAAGACGCCAGACCTGACGCGTGAATTTTTCCGCGAGTTCCTTCCGTTGGTGAGCGGTCACAGCCGGGATGAAATCGCGGTTTGTCCCCCCGACATCGACTTGGTGGCTGCCGTTGAAGCGGCTAAGGGCGCAAATGTTGCGGTGGGCGGACAGAACGTTCACTGGAAGCCGGAGGGCGCCTTCACGGGAGAAACGTCGGCAGGCATGCTGCTGGCTCTTGGCGTGAAGCACGTCATCATTGGACATTCGGAGCGGCGGCAATATTTTTGCGAGACGGATGACACCGTGAATCTGCGTCTTAAAGCCGCGCTGGAAGCGGGACTCACGCCCATCTGTTGCATCGGTGAAGTGTTGGAAGAACGCGAAGCGGGACTCACCGACGACGTGCTGCGCCGGCAGTGTGTGCGAGCGTTTCATGCGATTTCCTCAAAAAAGGCGGCGAAACTGGTGGTCGCTTATGAGCCGGTCTGGGCCATTGGCACGGGCAAGACAGCGACGCCGGAACTCGCGGTCGAAGCGCACGCTGTGATCCGAAGCGAGGCCACGGAAATATTCGGTGAGGAGTTCGCATCGAAGTTGCGCATTCTTTATGGAGGATCGGTAAAGCCGGAAAATGCTGCGGCTCTGATGGCGCAGGAGGAGATTGATGGCGCGCTGGTGGGCGGAGCGTCGTTGGATCCGAAATCGTTTGCGGCGATTGTGAAGTATTAGTGATCGTGGTGAGCGCGGCTTCCGGGCTTTGTCCGGGATGGACAGCCGGAGCGGCGGTCCCTCAGGAGAGATGCGATTCGCTTCTTTCTGAATCCTCCCAACTGAATTTGGTGCGGAAGCATCCTATCGTTTCCTCTTGAAGGAGGTTCTTCCATGCCCAAAGTAATGCGCTGTAACGACGTTGTAGGAAACTGCGATTTCGTGGCTCGTGGCGAATCCGAGCAGGACATTATGCAGCAGGCGTCCGAGCACGCTCGCACGGCTCATCAGGTTAGCGATGTAACGCCGGAGTTGGCCGACAAGGTCAGATCTGCGATTCGGGACGAAGCCGCCTAGGCAGTCATAACATTTACGGGCCATCACGGACGATCTCGCCGGCGAATCTTACGAGTCATCCCCAGCCGGTTCGCCCTTCCTTATATCTCTGTCTCTGCTTATGTCAGTTCCTTGCTTTCCACAATCGGCAGCACAATCTGCTAATCTTCTCTGCTCGCGATGCTTGAGATCCCATCCTGCTCGAAGAGAAGAGTCCAATGACGGTGACGGAAACTGGGCGGCCTGAACCGAGCCCGCTGTACCGCTGGCTGGTCCTGATCTTTGTGAGTCTGGCACTGTTTGGGAGTTACTACGCCTACGATGCTCTCAGCCCTCTCGCCGATGTGCTTAAACAGCAACTTGGATTTTCGGATTTGGACATCGGATTCCTGCAGGCAATCTATAGCTTTCCAAACATTTTCACGGTAGTGATCGGCGGCTTCCTAATTGACCGCATGGGACTGCGAAAATCGTTGATGATTTTCGCGGTGCTGTCTTTCGTTGGCCCGGCCATCACCGCCGCAACCAGTCACCTCTCGATTATGGCGGTAGGACGCCTTATTTTCGGGATGGGAGCGGAATCCCTGAACGTTGCAGTGACCACCGCGCTGGCGCGCTGGTTCCGCGGCAAAGAACTAAGCTTCGCTTTTGGGTTGAATCTGACGGCATCGCGCCTAGGCACGTTTGTAGCGCTCAACTCGCCGAGCTGGGCGCGTTGGGCCTATTCGAACTGGCGAACTCCATTCCTCATCGCAGTGGCCTTCTCCGCTTTGTGCCTGGTGGGAGCGATCATCTACTGGGTGATGGAAGTATGGGCGGAAAAGAACTACCATCTTGGAGAGGTTTCCACCGATAAGTTGGTCTTTGCTGACCTCTGGAAGTTCGGTGTCAGCTACTGGCTGGTCGTCGCCCTCTGCATCGTTTTCTACTCCGCCATCTTCCCTTTTCAAACGTTTGCCGTGAAGTTTTTCATGGAGGTCCATGGCACGTCGCGCGAGTTTGGCGGCTTCCTGTCCAGCATGCTGACCCTGTTCGCCATGATTGCTACACCCCTATTCGGGCTTTGGGTTGATCGCATTGGCAAGCGGGCGCTTTTAATGATGTTGGGGTCTGTGTTGCTGATTCCGGTCTACCTGATGATGGCTTATACCCGGATCAACTTATACATTCCAATGGCGATGATGGGAGTGGCGTTCTCGCTGATTCCAGCGGTAATGTGGCCTTCGGTTGCCTATATCGTTGACCAGTCGAAACTGGGGACGGCTTATGGACTGATGACGATGATCCAGAATATCGGGCTGTTTGGCCTTAATCTGCTAGTCGGGTGGGCAAACAACTATGGACACGCGGATGCCGCAAACCCAGCCGGCTACCATCTTGGCATGTGGATTTTCTCGGTCCTCGGTCTGCTGGGAGTATTTTTCGCCTTCTTACTGCGGCAGCGGGAGATGGGACCGCATGGCCATGGGTTGGAGACGATTACCACCAGCAAAAGGCCTTAGGAAAAGGTCGGGCCTTGAGGCGCAGCGCCTAAAGGCGGATCCGATCGCGCGGGCGTTTGCGGTATCTGAAGCCATACTCTGATACGAATCTAACGGATGTACGCGCCGAGGCAGATTCTGCTACTAACCTGAAGAGCGGTTGCCTGAAGGCAGGTTCTGATCCGAATCCAAAGATGCGATTGCGCCTTTCTTGTCCAAGCCAAGCTTTTATTTTCATAACTAATACCAATTTGCGAAGATTGCGACTCTTAGGCACGAACAGTGTTTTTAAAGTATTAGGCAGTCGAATGCATTTCAAGCCGCCGAGCGCAAAGGCTTTGCGGAAGGATTCCGATGGGAGGAATAAGATGGGAAGAGGCATCCGAAGATCGGGAGAAAATCTCTGATATTCTGGAACTTCGGTGACCGCAGGGGTTGCGGTTAAACCGCGCAAATAATACAACACAAGCTACTTAAGCCGCATCCCAATGAGTGCGGCCGGAAAAGGCGACTTGACCGAGCCACGACAGCAAAAAAGCACCGAACCCAGCGAAGCTGAGGCTATCGAGCGGGCCAAACTTGGCGACGCGGAAGCGTTCCAAGCGCTCTATGACAAGCATAAGCGGCGCGTTTACTCGCTGTGTCTGCGGATGACGGCAAATACAGCGGAGGCAGAAGATCTGACGCAGGAAGCATTTCTGCAGCTCTACCGCAAGATTGGAACATTTCGCGGAGAGTCAGCCTTCTCGACCTGGCTGCACCGGTTGTCAGTGAACGTGGTGCTGATGCACTTGAGGAAGAAAAGTCTTCCGGTGGTTTCGTTGGAAGAGACGACGCAGGGCACGGAAGAAGATTCTCCGAGGAAAGATTTCGGAGCGGACGATGTGGCGCTGGCCGGGTCGATTGACCGGCTGCAGTTGCAGAGGGCAGTGGATAGTCTTCCTCCTGGCTATCGGATGATTTTTGTGCTTCACGATGTCGAAGGATACGAGCATAATGAAATCGCGAAAATCGCAGGATGCTCAATCGGCAACAGCAAGTCACAGCTACATAAGGCCCGCATGAAATTGCGGGATCTGCTCAAGATTAATAGAGCCGAAAAGGCCGGTAAGTCTCGGGCGGGTTAGGCGGTAAAACACGGTACGTGAACTGGGGCGTCAAGAGCCGCGGCAAGCATCTTAAGTCGCAGCGTACTTGGGGAGAGATGTTATGAATTGCGTTGAGCTGCAGGACAGCTTGGCGGAAGTGGAAGACGGCAGCACGATAGAACAACGCGCCCACCTGATGGACTGTCCGGCATGCACTGTGCTGGTGAAAGAATTAGACCTGATCATCGAGGCGGCTGGCCGACTACAAGAAGCAAATGAACCCAGTCCCCGCGTTTGGAACTCCATCGCAATATCGTTGCGGGAGGAGGGTTTGATCCGTCCGCAGCGGCGGGGAGATCAAAGGGCTGTTTCCTCTTTCAGCGCGCGGTGGGGTGCGGCACGCTGGCTGGTTCCGGCGGCGGCGATGCTGTTACTGGCTCTGGGGATATACGTGCGCCAGCAGTCGGCCGTTAAACAAATGGCACAGCAAACTCCGGTGATAGCGCCGCTTATCAAAGCTTCCGAGCTGAACGATGATGACCTGTTGCAGGAGGTCGCGGACAACTCGCCGGCAATGAGGGTCCAGTACGAAGACAACCTGCGGCGTGTGAATCAATCTATCCGCGATGCGCAGGACTTCGTAGATGACAGCCCCAATGATCAAGACGCCCGCCGGTCACTGATGGACGCGTATCACCAGAAGTCGATGCTTTTTGAGATGGCAATGGACCGCTCTCTGCCATAATGATGGCTACGGAGCGACCAGCATTGGCGAACTAGCCATCAGAAGAGAAGGTATTAGTCAGCCTGGAGAGTCGTTTATGGAAAGTAAACGCGCGGCAAAGTTCGTTGCGCTTGGCGTGATTGTCGCCGGCACGCTGGTGGCCCAGAGCAAGAAGGAGTACCACTTCACCGTGGGAACAAAGGCCGGCGTCTCGGTGATGAATCCTTACGGCTCGATCTCAGTTAAGCCTTCCTTGAACAATGCTGTGGTGGTAAACGCGATTTTGTACTCCGACAAAGTAGAGGTTGATAACCGGCAGAACGGCAATCGCGTGGATATTCAGTCTCACCTGCTCGCCGGCGCTGACGCTGAATCTGGCAGGGTGGATTATGAAGTTCTGGTTCCCGCCGACGCCAGCATCACCCTTCGTTCCAGTACTGGCTCACTGCGCGCCGAGAAGCTACACGGAGATGTCAGCCTGGAAGGCCCCGGAGCTGCGGTCGACATTCGCGATATCTCGGACGCCCACGTGCACGTGAAGACGATGAATGGGTCCGTGAATCTGGACAATATTCAAAACGGGCATGTTGAAATCGACTCCCTGAGCGGAGAAGTCATGCTGAAGGGGGTGAACGGCCCGATGGTGCAGGTGTTTTCGACGAGCGGCAGAATTACCTATATTGGAGATTTCGGCAAGAGCGGCGAATATCGCCTGACCAGTCACAGCGGGGACATCGACGCTACGATTCCAGAGTGGACTTCCGCCGACGTGAGCGCCCGCTCAGTGCGCGGCGAAGTGCACGACGACATTCCTCTTCAACCCAGAACCCACAACTACTTCCCCATGGATAAGGGACGTGCCTTTGCAGGTACTATGGGCAAAATGGCGGTCTCATCCACCGTAGTACTGCGCACCTTCAGTGGTAAAATCCACCTCAGAAAACGCGCCGAAAAACAATAACCAAAGCGAAACGCAAATCGGCTCGACGCAAGTCCCGTCCACAACGGCCGGCCAAGACGACGGGCGCTGGTGTGCGCGGAGGCAGGGCCGCCACGGTCAGGCCGGCGCGGATCGTAGTCCTAATTGGATTTATGGGTGCTGGCAAGAGCAGCGTCGGCCACGCCCTGGGTAAGAAACTAGGATGGGCGTTCGAGGATCTCGACGAGCGGATTGAGCGCCGGGAAAGCCGGAAGGTGGCTGATATCTTCCGCGAATTCGGAGAATCAGGATTTCGAAGGGCTGAGCACGCCGCTTTGAAAGAATTGCTGACTGAGCTGCGGCCGGGTTCTGAGAGAATCACGGCGCTCGGTGGCGGGGCGTTTGTACAGAAAAACAATTTACGGCTGATTGAAGCTTGCAACGCGGTCACGGTCTTTTTGGACGCGGATGCGGCGGAATTGTGGCGGCGATGCCAAGACCAAGGCAAGCAGCAAGGGATTGAGCGCCCGTTGCTGGGCAACCTGCAAGGCTTTCGGGAACTTTATGAGGCGCGTCGACCGCAGTATTTGAAGGCGCGACTCAGGCAAGAGACTGGCGGCAAGACCGTGCAGGCAATCGCTGCAGCCCTGGTTGAAACGCTCGGCTTGGACTGAAGCTGCAAAATGTGAGGAGAAACGTAGTGACTTTGATGCCTCGGATGCGATGGCTAATGGTGGCGATTCTAAGCGGCGCAACGCTACTGTGCGCCAGCGACAAGAAAGACAAGCCGAAGCCGGCTGGAGCGCAGCAGATCGATTCCGGCTCTTTCGGTGTCTTCGTCAAAGGGCAGCGCGTGGTTACCGAAACCTTTAACGTGCAACAGGAGAACGGCGTCAGCGACGTGAAGTCGCGCCTGCAGGAAAATACAGGTACGGCCCATTCCGAGCAGCATTCGGAGCTGCAGATGACCGGCAGTGGGGAGTTGATCCACTATGAGTGGAGCGATGGAGCCGGGTCACTGGTGGTGACTCCGAACAATGAATTCCTCCTTGAAAAGATAACTTCTTCCGCCGGGGCCAAAGCGGCCGAGCAGCCTTTTCTCATGCCGAACACTTCGGCCATTCTGGATAACAACTTTTTTATTCATCGCCAAGTTCTGGTATGGCGCTATTTGGCAACCAATTGTCAGACGCAGAATGGCATGCTCAAGTGTCAGCAAGGGGTAGTGGAATTCGGCGTCCTGGTGCCGCAAGATCGGACGTCAGTGCGAGTCCGCATGGAACTGGTAGGAAGAGAGAAGGTCATGATCCGGGGAACGGAGCGGGAATTGTTACGGCTGAACTTGAAGGGTGAAGCGTTTTCCTGGGCTCTTTGGATAGATGACAAAGATCAGTTCAAGTTAATGCGAGTGCTGGTGGCCGACGATAATACCGAAGTAGTACGGGACTAGGGACGGTATTTAGCTGAACGAAATGATTTAGTGTTGGCAGGATACCTATGCCAGTTACGGATGGACGTACGGCGCGGGTTCTGGTCACAGTGCTGCTATTTGCGCTGGGGTTGGGATTTCTCTACGCGGCGAGGCAAACCTTAATCGCGTTTCTGTTTGCTGTCTTTTTTGCCTACCTGATGAGTCCCCTGGTGTCTTCGCTGGAAAAAGTTCTGCATGGGCGGGTGCTTGCAATCGCGGTAATTTACCTGGCGCTGCTGGGACTGCTCGTTCTGTTCTTCGTTTCGATGGGACCGCGGATCGGGCGGGAAAGCGCGCGCCTCGGTCAGTCTCTACCAGCATTAACTCAGCTGAGCTCCGGACAGATTGCGGAACGATTGGGGCAAGAACACGGCTGGAACTCGCGATTAGTCATTTTGGCGCGCGACTATCTTGTAAGCCACAAGGATCAGATTACAATGCTGGCCCAGAAAATTGGACTGCGAGTGGCCGACGTTGCGAAGGAGGCCTGGCTGCTGATCATCGTGCCATTGTTGTCAATTTTCTTTCTCAAAGATGGCCGCAACTTCAGCCAGACCGTCCTGGATCTAGTCCGCTCGCGTCCGCAACGCGAACTGCTGCAAGGAGTGCTGAGCGACTTGAACCAGATGCTGGCCCACTTCATCCGGGCTCAACTTACACTGGCGGCGCTCACGTTCATCACGTATACGGTTGCTCTGGCAATCATGAAAGTGCCATACGTGCTGGTATTGGGAACAGTCGGTGGCTTGCTGGAATTCATTCCCGTGGTAGGTCCGCTGTCCGCCGCAGTGATTATTGTGAGCGTAGCGCTGTTGATCAGCTTCCCGCACTGGCTGGCTCTGGTGGTCTTTCTCGGTGTCTGGCGCCTTATTCAGGATTACGTTATCTCTCCGCGCATCATGGGGCACAGTATGGAACTGCATCCGCTGGCAGCGATTTTTGGCGTGATGGCAGGGGGCGAGGTGGCCGGCATTCTCGGTATTTTTCTGTCGATTCCGGTCATGGCAAGTTTGCGAATCGTATTCCGGCGCTGGCGCCTTTATGTCGAGAAGAGGAAGTTCGGACCGCTGAATGAATACGTCCTCGACCCGCACCCGGTTCGACCGAAGTAGATTTGTAGCGTTGTTCCCTTCCTACACTGTGTTTCTTCCCTGTTCATAGCTTTGCGGAGGCGCCGGTTCCGACTGCTTTATCTACTTTTATGTTGCGCAGAAATTCGGCCGCTGATTCGGGGAGCACGGTATTAATGAACATTCCCGAACCCAGCTCGAAGCCGGCCACGCGCGTCAACCGTGGAATCACGCTGACGTACCAGTGAAAGTGGCGGGCTCCTACATAGTCAGAAGGGCCGCTGCGAATGGTGAAGTTGAGGTCTGGATTCTCCAGGCCTACATAAAGCTTGGCTAATAAAGTGCGCAGCATGCGAGCAAGATTCAGGATTTCGGCGGCGGTAATTTCGCCAAAGCTCGCCATGTGTCGCAGCGGAAAAATATGAGTAGCGAAGGGCGTGGCCGAGGCAAACACTTCCATGGCCACAAAAAGTTCGCTCTTGAGAACGATGCGAGTCTGGTCTTCAACCTCGCGTTCCACCATGTGACAGAACATGCATTCACCGGCGTCATCGTAGTGGCGCAGGGCTTCATGCAGCCGGTGCCGTACCTGGCTAGGAATCACTGGAGTTGCAATCAACTGGGAGTGAGGATGTTGCAGGCTAGCGCCCGCGTCCACGCCGTGATTCTTGAAAATGGTGACGTGGTTGATGCGCTGGTCAGTGCTGAGTGAATTGTATCGGTCCTTAAAGACGCCTAATATTTTGGCGACCTGCGCATCGGGAAGCAGGGCCATGGCGGAGGAATGGTCCGGGCTATCGATGATCACCTCGTGAAATCCGAAGCCATCAATGCGTCGCCGCAAGTGCTGGAGGCTCCGCGTAGGCTGTGCCTCGCTGGATAGCGCGGCAAACTTGTTGGGGATGACTCGCACCGCCCAGGGCTCGCTCGCATTCGCCGGATAACGCATTACTTCAGGTGGAGTCTTGTTCTCGTTCCCCGGGCAGAACGGGCAGGTTTCCACGAACGAAGGCACAGTTTGTGCCGGCCGATGCGTGGCCAAATCCTCGGGACGCTTGGCCCGCTCCGTGGCGATGATGACCCACTCCTTGGTAAAGAAATTCTGTCGCAGCTCCGGCATGGTGTGATCCTCCGCCATCTCTATCGGCGGAATGATCAACGCACTGTAGTGTGGGAATGGTTAAGGTGGCACTCTGCCGCGAATAACGGCTGTTGTAGAATCCAGTTATCCCTTTATGAGCAAGAAACTTCCCATCGGCATCCTGGGCGCCACAGGCGTGGTCGGGCAACGGTTTATCCAGATGTTGGAGCATCATCCGTGGTTCGAGGTGGCGTGGCTGGCGGCGTCCGACCGGTCCGAGGGTAAGACTTACTCTGAAGCGGCGCGCTGGCGGTTGAAGTCCGCGGTGCCGGCAAATGTGGCGGCGATGAAAGTCTCGCCCGCAACCCCAGAAGGTGCGCCGAAAATAATCTTCGCGGCGCTGGATGCTGCGATCGCCGCCGAGCTCGAGCCGCGCTTCGCGGACGCTGGATGCGCCGTAATTTCGAATTCAAGTGCGTTGCGCATGCAGTCTGATGTCCCTCTGGTGATTCCCGAAGTCAATGCCGGGCACATCAAGCTCATCGACATCCAGCCGTGGCACAAGAAATCCGGCGGCTACGTCGTGACTAATCCCAACTGCTCGGCGATTGGACTGGTGCTGGCGTTGGCGCCCTTGCAGCAACGCTTTGGCCTGGAAGCTGTGATGGCTGTCACGATGCAAGCAGTGAGCGGTGCGGGCTATCCGGGCGTGGCTTCGCTGGACATTCTCGGAAATGTGATTCCCTACATCCGCAATGAAGAAGAAAAGATGGAGGAGGAAACACTGAAGCTGTTGGGCCAGCTAAACGGGAAACAAATTATTCCGGCGGCATTTGCCATGAGCGCGCAATGCAACCGCGTCGCGGTCGAGGATGGGCACACGGAATCGATTTCAGTGCGGCTGAAAGCGAAAGCCAAGCCAGAGGAAATCATCGCTGCGTGGAATAACTATCGCAGCGAACCGCAGGAACTGAAACTGCCGAGCGCGCCGGAGCGTCCCGTGGTTTATCTTGAGGCCAATGATCGTCCGCAACCGCGCTTTGATGTTGATATGGGCGCCGGCATGACTACAACCGTGGGACGTCTGCGTCCCTGCGGCGTTCTGGACTGGAAGTTCACTGTGCTCTCGCACAACACCATCCGTGGGGCCGCCGGCGCTGCTGTCTTGAATGCCGAATTGCTTCAGGCGAAGGGTTATCTCGGCGGCGGTCACGCGAAATGAAATCCGAGGCCCACCCAGCTAATCCTTCCAGGAAGCGACGCCGATGATCGTGATGAAATTCGGCGGCACCTCTGTGGAAGATGCCCGAGCCATCGAGCGTGTGGCCGCAATTGTCAAAGGGCGGCTACCACAGCAGCCAATCGTGGTAGTCAGCGCCATGGCGAAGGTCACCGACACGCTACTTACAATGGCGCGGGCCGCCGGCGCCGGTGAACGCAAGACCGCGCTAAAACTCTGCCGCTCCCTTCAGGAAAGGCACTACAACACCGCCAGCGAACTGTTGGGCACAGCGCTCTTTACTGATTTCCACTCCGACTTGGGAAGTGACTTTGAAGGTCTGGACGAACTGCTGCGTGGAATTTCCGCAGTAGGCGAGTTGACCCCGCGCACGACCGATCATGTCGCGGCGTTCGGCGAAATGCTATCGAGCAAGATTGTGGCGGCAGCATTTTCCGCTCACGGCTTGAAGGGTGTGCACGTGGACTCGCGTGACATTCTGGTCACCGATAGCAACTACATGGAAGCGGCGCCGCAGACCGAAGAGACAAACGAGCGGTTGCAGGCCAAAGTTAAGCCGCTGCTCGATGCGGGCCAGGTTCCGGTGATGGGCGGATTCATTGGTGCGAACCGTGCGGGCGTGACTACCACCATCGGACGAGGCGGCTCCGATTTTTCCGCAGCAATTGTAGGTGCGGGCCTGGGCGCTGAGCGCATTGAAATCTGGACTGACGTGGACGGGATCCTCACGACCGACCCGCGGATCTGTCCGGATGCGCGTCGCATAAAGGTAATCAGCTTTGACGAGGCCGCCGAGCTTGCATACTTCGGTGCCAAGGTGCTGCATCCCGCCACGGTGCTGCCCGCCATCCAGAAAAATATTCCTGTGTACGTGCTGAATTCGCGCAATCCCTCGTGCGAAGGGACCAAGATTACAGCCCGAGCTCCGCAGGGAAAAAATATTTTTAAGGCAATCGCCGTTAAGAAGCGGATTACTATTGTGGATGTGGCGGCACCGCGTATGTTGCTGGCTCACGGATTCCTGCGGGCGATCTTTGAAGCGTTTGACCGGCACAAAGTTGCGGTTGACGTGGTCTCGACCTCTGAAGTTAGCGTGTCGCTCACCGTGGACTCCAACCATGCCATTCCCGCATTGGCCGCTGATCTTGCCAAGCTGGCCGATGTGAAATACGAGGGCCGAAAAGCCATTATTTGCCTGGTGGGCGAAAGCCTGCGGGATAAGCCAGGGGTGGCCGCGATGGTTTTTGGCAAGCTGGTGGATAAGAAGATTCGCATGATTTCTCAGGGGGCCTCGGAGATTAACCTCACCTTTGTGATTGAGGAAGACGAGGTGCCGGAAGTAATTCAACGCCTGCATGGTACGTTTTTTGCGGAGTTGGACCCGGAAGTTTTCGCGTAGAGGAGCCCGTCTCGGAGACTCCGCGGCGTTTCTCCGCCTTAGAGGTTTCGATGAACATTCTGATTCTCGGCCGCGGCAAGACTGGATCGCTGGTGGCGGAGGTCGCACGTCAGCGCCGGCACAGCGTCCAGGAAGTAGGCGCGACCGAAAACGCCGGAGGCGCGGCCCTCACGGCCGATAAGTTAAGCGAAATAGCGGTCGTGATTGATTTCACTGGCCCCTCCTCTGTCGTCAGTCACATTGAGGCCTGCGTCAACGCCGGGAAGAATATGGTCGTGGGCACTACAGGTTGGCATGAAGAATTGGACAGCATCCGGAAGCTGGTCGAGAGTCACGGCACCGGATTTATTTATTCGGCGAACTTCTCCATCGGCGTGAATATTTTTCTCGACGCCGCACGCGCGTCGGCTGCAGCCTTACAGCACGAATACACTGGACAGATATTTGAGCGCCACCACGCGCACAAGAAAGATGCGCCATCGGGGACGGCAATCATTCTGCAGCGCGTGATCCGGGAAGCGAGCGGCGACGGCAAGAGAGAAGATCTTGAGATCATTTCTTTCCGTGAAGGCGATGTAGTCGGCATGCACGAAGTGGTGCTTGAGTCGGCCGCCGACAGGATTTATCTCTGTCACGATGCGAAATCACGCCAGGGCTATGCCGATGGCGCAGTCCGCGCGGCAGAATGGATTGCCGGCAAAAAGGGCTTCTACGATTTCCAGGATGTGTGGCGGGAGTTGTAGTTCAGCCGTTCCCTCCTAAGCCTATTCGCGCTATCTTATTACCATGCAATTGCGCGGCTGTGGCACCGCTCTCGTCACTCCGTTCCATCAGGATGGCTCCATCGACGACGTTGCTCTGCGCAATTTGGTGGCATGGCAACTGGAGTCCGGCATCGACTTTCTCGTGCCTTGCGGAACTACGGGCGAGACGCCGACACTCTCGCACGATGAATGGCTGTACGTGATCGATGCGACCATTGAGGTTGCGGCAGGACGCGTGCCCATCGTCGCGGGAGCAACTTCGAATTCCACGTATGAGGCCGTGGAGAAGGCGAAAGAGGTTGCGGCGCGGCCCGGAGTCGATGCAATCCTCACTGCTTCTCCTTATTACAACAAGCCGACGCAGGAAGGACAGTACCGCCATTTCAAAGCCATCGCGGAGGCGGTTGGCGACAAGCCGATCGTTCTTTACAACGTGCCCGGCCGTACTGCGGCGAACCTTGAACCCGCCACCCTGGCGAGGTTGGCGGAGATTCCAAACATTGTGGGTGTGAAGGAGGCCAGCGGCAATATGACTCAGATTGCCGAGGCCATTAATGCCGTGCCAGAGACATTTTTGGTTTTCTCCGGAGACGACGCTGTCACGTTGCCTGTGATTGCACTGGGAGGTGTTGGGATCGTCTCAGTGGCTTCGAATGAGATTCCCCACGAGATGACAAGCATGACGCGGGCGGCCTTGAACAATGACTGGGCGGCGGCACGCAGCATCCATCGCAAGTATTTGCCTTTGATGCAAGCCAACTTCATCGAATCAAGTCCGCTGCCGGTGAAGGCGGTGCTGGCAATGATGGGCAAGATCGAGGAGAACTACCGCTTGCCGCTTTTGCCCATGCGTCGCGACACGCGATCGAAGCTGCAGAAAATCGCGACTGAAGCCGGGCTCATCGCGAAGGCGGCCGCGCCTGGGGCGGAAGCGCCGGAATTTTATATCTATGAAAACTGGGCAGCCGGCCCGCATAAGATCGTGCTCCACCGCGGATCATGCGGACAATGCAACCAGGGGAAAGGGCGTCCTGCGGGTCACGATGCCAACCACGCGCGCTGGCATGGACCATACGCCACGCTAGCCCAGGGCCGCGATATCGCACACGGCATGACTGGCGTGCTAATCCGCAGCGAGTGTAAGTGCGTTTGACAAGTTTCGACACCTCCATGCAATCCCTAAAATCTTCCATCGAGCGCCTGGCAGCGTTGGGCGAAGTCGAACATAATCCCGAGGCGCGTGCTGCATTTCTCGAATTTCGCGACGCGCTCACCCAGGGAAAAATCCGCGCCGCCGAAAGGATCGACGGGCGGTGGACGGTCAACACTTGGGTGAAGCACGGGATTTTGCTGGGGTTCCGACTCGGCGAACTAGCTGAAACCGGCTGTGCCGCGCTAACGTTCGTGGACAAAGACACGTTCCCCGCCCGGCGGTTTTCGGTTGCTGACCGCATACGCGTAGTTCCCGGCGGCTCGTCGGTACGATTGGGGGCATATATTGCGCCGTCAGTGATCTGCATGCCGCCGATGTTTATCAATGTTGGCGCTTACGTCGACGAAGGTACCATGATCGATTCGCACGCGCTGGTGGGCTCGTGCGCGCAAGTCGGAAAGCGCGTTCATCTCAGTGCGGCGGCGCAGATTGGCGGCGTGCTCGAGCCGGTAAATGCGGCGCCTGTGATTATTGAAGACGACGTACTGGTCGGCGGCAACTGCGGAGTCTACGAAGGCACGCTGGTGCGTACCCGCGCGGTGTTGGGAGCGGGAACGATTCTGACGCGCTCAACGCCACTTTACGATTTGGTGCGCGACGAAGTTTACCGGGCAACGCCGGAAGCGCCGCTCGAAGTTCCCGAAGGCGCTGTGGTCGTGCCGGGATCGCGCGCGGTGAAGAAGGGCGCCGCCGCAAAGCTGGGGATTTCTCTTTACACACCGGTGATCGTCAAGTATCGCGATGAGAAGACCAACCGAGGGATCGAGCTAGAAGATTGGTTGCGATGATTTGAATACTGCAAGCGCCTAGCCAATAATTACGATCAATCTCTCCGCGCTATCGCGTGCAACGTGAATCCGGCTAAGCCTATCCACCACCGCATCCGCCTCTTGCAACTTTGATATGGGATAGGTGCTGGTCAAGCCGATTACTTTCATTCCCGCCGCGTGGGCTGATAGGATTCCGGCGGGCGCGTCTTCGATCACCAAACACTCCGCAGGCTTCATCCCCAGCAATTCCGCGCCTTTCAGATACGGCTCAGGGTGCGGCTTTCCATGCGTCACATCATCCGCTGTCACCAGAACTTTCGGAACCGGCAAGCCGCCAAGCTGAAGCCGCGCGCTGGCCAGGTAGCGGGTTCCCGACGTGACCACGCACCAGCGGTTGTCTGGAATCGCGCTGATAAGTTCAGCAGCACCGGGCATTACCGTCACATCCACCTGATCTTCCGCTTCCCTGCTTTCAAGCCAGCGTACTTCCGCGTCAGCGTCCAACTGAGGAGCGACCGCGCGAATCACTTCAACCGTCCGGACACCATGCGCGATTGCCATGACCTTATCCTCGTCAATGCCCTTCTCGCGCGCCCAGGCTCGCCATTGGCGTTCGACGGAGCGGGTGGAATCGATGAGAACTCCATCGAGATCAAAGAGGATGGCAGAACAGCGGAATTCGATCATGTAGTTTTCTAACACAGAGAAGGCTATTGATTCGACGCCGGAAGTGCTTGCGGGATCGGAGAGGCGAGTGGAGCGTGCTGCGCCTGCTGCCTGAGTTGCAAATGCCGCTGGCGAAAATGGGCCTTGGCGCGTTCGCCCCAGGCGCGTACAAACCAATAGTTAAGTCCAGCGCCAAGCGCGGAACTGAGTAAGGGAATCATCCGGCCCGCCCATTTTTCTACGACTTCGGTGCTGGCCCGCGCGGCGATCCGCCGAATGACACGGGGAACGAACTTGTTCACCACTTCCTTCTCCAGCAGGTCGCGAGTGATGTCGACTCCAGCGGCACTGGCCGCGGCAATCCACAGTTCGGCTATCTCATCGTCAGTGTTGAACTGAAAGCCATACACCAGGCTCAATTTCTGTATGGTGCGCATGGTGATCGCTGAGAGAAGGCCGAGGTCGGGCACGATTGTGATCAGCCCGCCCAAACCAAATCCGGCGCCCTCGACGGCAGCCAGTTTCATTCCGCTGCGAATAATATCGTCGGCCACTACATCGATCTCGCGGATCTCCAATGAGTAAACGCCGTGATATCCACTGACAGGCAGCCGGTAGGCAGCGCGCAATTGCAGCAGAAATTTGTCGGGATCAACCTGAACCGTCGAGTAAGCTCGCGTCAGCCCTTTGGTCAACGCTTTCTCAACCTTGCCGCGAAGCCAAGACTTGGGTTCAATATCGGCCATCGATTCAACCCTACCTCAGCGCAGCGAAGAATGCCATCCGTTGCGGCCCCTAGAACGGTGCGGTCGGTACGGTACGCAACACAGTCTGTGCTAGCATCATGAATTACCCAATGCCAACTGGAAAATTGCAAATTATCCCCTTGGGGGGCCTCGGCGAGTTCGGTATGAACTGCATGGCCGTCCGCTGGGGGGATGACATTATTGTCATCGATGCCGGACTGATGTTCCCCGAAGCTGAATTGCTCGGTGTGGATATTGTTGTCCCGGATATTTCGTATCTCATCGAGAACCGTTCGCGCGTTCGTGGAATTATTCTGACGCACGGCCACGAAGACCACATTGGAGCCCTGCCATGGATGCTCTCCGAACTCAACGTACCGGTGTGGGGCACCGAGTTCACGCTGGCTTATGTGGAAGACAAGCTTGACGAACACGGACTGCTGGACGATGCCGACCTGCGGGAGATGCGCGCCAATGAGCGCTTCAAGGCCGGCGTATTCACCGTTCATCCAATTCGGGTGACGCACAGCTTGGTCGATTGCGTCGCGCTGGCAATTCACACTCCGCTGGGCGTGGTGATTCATACTGGCGACTTCAAAGTCGATCCTACCCCCACCGACAACCACCTTTTCGATCTTCATTCATTCGCCGAATACGGCAAGCAAGGCGTGCTGGCGCTGTTTCAGGATTCCACCAACGTCGAGCGCAAGGGATATACGCCCAGCGAGCGGGCTGTTCGCCGCAAATTCGACGAAGTGTTCGCGCACACGCAGCGCCGCCTGTTTATCTCGTGCTTCTCTTCATCGATTCACCGCATTCGCCTGGCGGTGGAACTGGCGCACCAGCACGGGCGCAAAGTGGCGTTCATCGGCCGTTCCATGAACAACTCCGCCGAAATCGCGGAGGATCTCGGCTATCTGAATATCCCCGAAGGGCTCCTCATCAACCCCGGCGACATGAAGAATTTCGCGCCGGAAAAAGTTTGCGTGATGATCAGCGGAACTCAGGGCGAGCCCATGTCCGCCTTGTCGCGGGCGGCGGTCGACAACCACAAGCACGCGAAAATCGAGAAAGGCGACACCGTCGTGCTTTCCTCGCGCATTATTCCCGGCAACGAGAAAACGATTTACCGCATGATCGATCACCTGTTCCGCCGAGAAGCCCACGTGATCTACGAAGATGGAACCTCGCCGCCAATTCACGTCAGCGGGCACGCCAGTCAGGAAGAGCTAAAGCTGATCATCAATCTGGTGAAGCCGAAATATTTCATTCCTGTGCACGGTGAGTACCGTCAGTTGAAACTGCACGCCGAAATGGCTGGAGCCATGCAGAGCTCGGTCGGCAAAGTCATGTTGATCGAAAGCGGCGACATTCTTGAGTTCGATGAACACAACGCCCGCAAGGCGGGCAAGGTTAATGTGGGCCGCGTCTGCATCGATTCAGGATCGCGCACGGATGTAGTTGAAGATTTAATTATTAAGGACCGCCGGCACCTGAGCGAAGACGGTATCGTGCTGCCGATCATCGCCATCAATAAGCTCTCTGGCCGTGTGGAAAGTTCTCCGGAGATCGTCACGCGAGGCTTCAATCCCGGCGAAGACGGTCTGATGGACGGAGCAAAGCGCATTGTCGAGGACACGCTGGCGCATTCGAGCGAAGAAGAAAAGGCCGATTATGGCGTGATCAAGGAGAAGATCCGCGCCGATTTGAAGCGCTACATTTCCAAGCAGACGCAGAAGCGGCCGTTGATCATGCCGGTGATTTTGGAGATTTGATCCTTACCCCAATGGATTCTTCCAACGGAGTCCCGGAAACCTGGCGAAATCTCGATCCGCTGTATGAAGCACGCCTCCATACTCGATTGTGAGTGCGGCGATTTGTGCGTCGCTGACCAAGGCTCCCGATGTCTGTCCTTCGATCACCATTTGACGAAGTAATGGCCAATGCTGCTCGCCCGGGGCCAGCGCGCGCACGCTCGGCTGTCCCAGCCAGCCACCCACTATCCGCAACGCTTGTTCTGAACTAAACCTCGACCCTGGTAATCGTCGGTTGGTCATGACTCGTAGGAACGCAGAAATCGCCTGCCATGGAAGACCCACTCCCTCCTCGCCTGACAAGATCTCTTCGACCCAAGCACGAGCCTTGGCGTGACGAGATGAGCCGCTATCGTAGGCAAAAATGAGAATGTTTGCGTCGAATACGATCACCGGTAGTCCGGTCCCTCAAGGTGTTCGAGCAATTCCTCAACTTTGTCATAATCTGTTGGCAATCCAAGATTTATCGGCGTCACTACAAAAGGCTTTTTGACCGGGTACCTCCCTGCGTTCAATCCCAAGCGCAGGAAGCGATTGACGATTTGCTTGAACGATTCTCCCGACTTGCGAGCTTCTTTATTCAACAGATGGGCCACATCTTCCTCTAAAGTAAGGGTTGTTCTCACATCATGATGCTATCATTGTAAGCATCATGATGTCAACATTCCCTCCTTTTGATCACGAGGTGGTAGATTGACGAATCGTGGTCACCCTTTCAGAAATCCAGTCCGCCCAGCTTCGTCTTCGCGGCGTCGCCACCCACACGGCGCTGGTCGAGTTCAAGGGCGGGGCCGAAGACCCGCGCCGCCTCTATCTCAAGCCCGAAAACCAGCAACCCATCGGCGCTTTCAAGCTTCGTGGAGCCTATAACAAGATCTCTTCTCTCTCGCCGGAAGATCGAAAGCGCGGAGTGATCACCTACTCCAGCGGCAACCACGGGCAAGGCGTGGCCTACGCGGCACGCGCGCTGAAAGTGAAAGCTGTGATCGTCATGCCGGGCAACGCGCCCGTGATTAAGCGTGAAGCCACGGCGGCGCTGGGGGCGGAGGTGGTCCTCGTCGGGCCGGGGAGTGCGGAACGCCAACTTAAAGCCGAGGAACTTGCCGTGGAACATGGCTACGTGATTGTGCCGCCGTACAACGATGAGCAAATCATTGCCGGTCAAGGCACCATTGGACTCGAGATTCTCGAAGACTTGCCGGACGTGGAAGCAATTTTCGTGCCGGTCGGCGGCGGAGGCATGATCAGCGGCGTGGCTACGGCGATTAAGTTGAGCAAGCCCTCAGTCAAGGTAATTGGAGTCGAGCCGGAGTTGGCAGGCGATGCTCAAGCCAGCCTGCGAGCGGGGAAGATTGTTGAGTTCTCTGCCAGCGAAACTTCGCGCACTATCGCCGACGGGTTACGCACCCAAAGCATTGGACCGATCAACTTCGAGCATATCCGCCGCTATGTGGACGATATTGTGACGGTGACCGAAGATGAGATCCGCGGAGCGGTCAAACTGCTGGCATCAAATCCGTTGACGGTGGCCGAGCCCAGCGGGGCTGTGGCTGCGGCCGGATTCCTCTTCCACCGGGAGCAACTGCCAAAGACCAAAACAAATGTCGCCATCATCAGTGGGGGCAACATCGATCCTGAAATGTTAAAAGAATTTCGGGGAGTGTAATACGTCGCAATCTGCATCTCACTGCTATCACTCTTAAGGAGCTGTATGCCACTGCGACACGTGCTTGTTTGCGCAACGATGCTTATTTCCCCCTGCTTTGCACTCGCGGACGCCCAGCGCGGAACGCTGGTGCATGAAGAGGCGATTCGTGTATCGCCTAGCGGCGACGCAGCCAAATTGGGCCTGGCCGCCCGCGGAAACGAACTGGTCGTCCTCGATACCAGTCGCGACTGGGTTCACGTGCAGGCGATTCTTCGTGAAGCGCGCAACGAAGAAGGTCTAACCGACGAAGAGGCGGAGGCCAAAACTATTTCCGGCTGGGTTCCCGCAAAGGGTTTCGTGAGCAGCACAACGCAAGACGGCGACAGAATCATCTTTGGCGAGGCGGCGGATTCCGAAGACCAAGCCAGCCGCCGCCGAGGCCGGCGTGATGCCGCGCAGGACGCAATGCGGCTTTACTATCGCGTGTACGATCTGATGCCCGCATCGCCACTGGCCGCCGAAGCGCTCTATCGCGCTGCGGATATTCGCTGGCAGATCGAGCGTACCGATGTTATGACGCGGCCTTCGGCTCGCGAACGAGAAGCGTATATGCGCGGGCAGCTTAACGAAGAGTGGATGAAGCTGGTGAACAAGAAGTATCCCGGCACCAAGTGGGCAGAACTCGCCTCCTTCCGCATGATCGACAACAAACTCTGCGGGGACTGGGAAGGCATGACCAAGTGTCCCGAAAAAGAAGCTGACATCTACGAGAAGTACGCGAACGACCATTCGCAATCTCCGGCGGCTCCGGAAGCTTTGTATAACGCTGCGTGGCGCCGTGCGGCGCTGATTGAAATTTATAAGATAGAACCCAACCAGAAGAAGTCAGCGGAATCGAAAGACCGCGCTCTGGCACTAGCGCAGAAGATTGTCAGTCAATACGGGCAGAGCAATTGGGCGCTGCGCGCGCGACGGCTGATTTTTTATGTTCAGCAGGGCATTCCGACGTATGGAAATGCGGGCGACTGAGACTGAAATTCATTAACCACGAAGGACACGAAGTTATACGAAGGTGTGGGTCCCTTGTTTTCGTTTGGGTCACTTCGTGATTCATTGGAACTGAACTCTTCCAGTAACCTCGCTGCAAACTTTTTCTGCGATACTGTTCCCTTACTTTGGAGGCTGATTGAACGACTACCTACTGTCTGTTGTGTTGGGAATTGTGGAAGGCCTGACGGAATTTTTGCCGGTCAGTTCCACCGCGCATCTCAGGCTTTCTGAAGCGTTGCTGCACATCAGCCTGTCGGATGGCTACTGGAAGATGTATTCCATCGTCATTCAACTGGGCGCAATCGCTTGCCTGCCAGTATATTTTCGCGACCGCATTGCCAAGTTTCTTTCGACTTTCCCGCGCGGTGAGCGGGGCGACCGAACAGTGCTCACGCATCCCCTGGGATTAGTGACGATTGCTTTTGTCATTACGGCCATTCCTTCATTCCTGCTAACCAAAGTCATCGGCAAACATCTGGAGAACCTGTACATCATCGGCTGGTCATTATTGATCGGCGGAGTCGTGATGTGGATTGTGGATGCGATGAACGCGAAGTCTGAAGCGGCAGGGCCGTCGGCCGGCGGAGGCCGCATCCGCACATGGAAGATGGAAAACATGAGCCTGGGACAAGCTGTCTGGATTGGCTTCTGCCAGATATTCTCGGGCGTGTTTCCTGGAACCTCCCGCTCGATGGCAACCATCGCCGGTGGTCAGCTTGCGGGCATGTCGCGCGCTTCGGCCCTCGAATTTTCTTTTTTCGTATCGATCCCAACCATGGTTGCCGCCACGGGATATACCCTCTTCAAATCGGTCCGCGGGAAAGGCGAGAACCCGATCGGTGTTTCGCAGATCGACGCCCATGGATGGATCGTTCTGGCCATCGGTTTCGTCGTATCGTTCATCGTCGCTTACGCATCGGTGGCGTGGTTCATGGCGTATGTGCGCAAGCACGGATTCGCACCATTTGCCGTGTATCGCATCGTTGTCGGGACGCTGGTGCTGGTGTTCGCGGCTAGACTGGCGGGGTAAAAAGAGCAACTAACCACAAAGGGCACGAAGTTCACGAAGAACCGATTCAATCGTGTCCTTTGCGAACCTTTGTATCTTCGTGATTTCCCATCTTTTTCGTGCAGTAATCCAACTGTGCACTTCCCTGCAAATTCCGCCATTGCCGCGGCGTCCGCTTCTTGGCATAATGATGAGGCTCTGGCCGATTTGCGCCACAGGACTGTTTTGCGTCCCGTGTAACGACGGCCCATAAATGCGTCTTCTGGCAAGAATTTTTATCCCCACGGGCAACCGGCGGCTCAATGAGCTGATCGGATTCCTGTTGTGCGTCTCCGCGCTCCTCCTCTTCCTCGCGCTGGCATCGTATTCGCCGCTTGATCCCTCGTTTAATAGCGCGTCCGTCCTTACCGGAACCCATGTGGCCCGCAACTGGATTGGAGTTGTTGGAGCCGTCATCTCCGACCTCGCCCTGCAATTTTTCGGCATCGGAGCCTTTTTGCTGCCGGTGTTATTCGGCGTGCTGGGAATCCGCTGGTTTGCGTCGCGGAAGATTCAATCTCCGGTGGCGAAGAGTCTGGGCGGGGTCTGGCTGATCGTTTTCACTCCCGCCCTGCTGGCACTGCTGCCGGGAAATTTGCGCTGGCTGAACGTGGTTCCCATTGAAGGTCTGGTGGGGCGAGTAGTCGGAGATGTGCTCATCCATTACTTAAATGTCGCCGGTGCATATATCGTTTGCGCCAGCGTGCTGGCGGTTGCGCTTTATCTCTCGACGGCGTTCTCCTTTTCAGCCATCCGGTTGTGGGCTCCGACACGGTTCGCATTCATAACCGCATTATGGAACCGCTACCAGGATTGGCAGGAAGAACGCATCAAGAGACATCAGCAGAAAGAACTGGAAAAACGCCGCTCCGCGAAGCCGACGCTGAAGACGCAGTTAATTCCTTCACACCCGCCCGCCGCGAGTGAGGTCACGGTACAGCCAAGGGTTTCGTCACCGCCGCGAAGAACCGGCATCGAGCGCACGCTCGGACCACAGATAGAACAGGACGCTCCAGCCGCGATTGGTGGAGTTCTCGCCGAACCTTTTGCTGAAGCTGAAGTTGATCCGGAAGTCACGCAACGCGCCGATAGCGATCATAAGGCCAAGACAACGATGCCGAAGATCGCGGGCGGATACAAACTGCCATCGAGCAGTTTGCTGCAGCGTCCGGACGAGCAGCACGCCGTGGATGCTGATGAACTTAAGATACTGGCGCAAGTGCTCACCGAGAAATACGCCGAGTTCGAAGTGCATGGGCAGATCACGCAGATCAATCCTGGTCCCGTGGTCACTACGTTCGAGTTCAAGCCCGACGCTGGAATCAAATACAGCCGCATCACCAATCTCACTGATGATCTCTGCCTGGCGTTGAAAGCCGAAAGCATTTTGATCGAGCGCATGGCCGGGAAGTCGACCGTCGGCATTCAGGTGCCGAACCGCGAACGAGAGATCATCTGGCTGCGCGAGAACATCGAGTCACAAGAGTTCATGGGCCAGAAGTCGAAGCTGACGATGGCCCTGGGCAAAGACATCAATGGACGGATCGTGGTCGCTGACCTTGCCGGCATGCCGCACTTGCTGATCGCCGGGTCGACTGGCGCCGGGAAGAGCGTGGCCATCAACGCCTTTATCATGTCGATTCTGTACAAGGCGACGCCGGACCAGGTGCGCCTGATTCTGGTAGATCCGAAGCGGCTGGAGCTGGGCAACTACGAAGGCGTCCCGCACCTCTACACGCCGATCATCACCGAGCCGAAGCTTGCGGCGAATGCACTACGCAATGCCGTACGCGAAATGGAACGGCGGCTGAAGCTGCTAGCCGCAAAAGGCGTCCGCAATATCGACCAGTACAACCGGCTCTTTGACAACGGCGGAACGCCCAGCCTGTTTGAGGAAGAATCTGACGACAAACCAATTCCATACATCGTGATCATCATCGACGAACTGGCCGATCTGATGATGCTCGATTCCAGCAACGTCGAAGAGTCGATCACGCGACTGGCGCAGATGGCGCGCGCGGTCGGCATTCATCTGGTTCTGGCGACGCAGCGTCCGTCCGTCGATGTGATAACGGGACTGATCAAGGCGAATTTCCCAGCGCGCATTTCGTTCCGCGTTGCGACCAAGGTCGATTCGCGAACCATTCTCGACGCCAACGGAGCCGAGGCCCTGCTGGGCAAGGGCGACATGCTTTACCTGCCTTCAGGATCGGCGCGGGTGCATCGTTTACATGCGCCGCTGGTCACGGAAAAGGAAATTGCAGCGGTGGTGGAGTTCTGGAAAGCGCAAGGCTCGGCCGAATATCAGCAGCAGTTCCTCGAAGCGCCGAAGGACGAGCGCGAAGCCGGCAGCAGCGGAGGCGCTGGTGGCGGAGCAGCAGAGGGCAGCGGTGACGACGATCCTCTCTATCAGGATGCGGTGAAGCTGGTGGTGGAGTTTGGAAAGGCCTCGACTTCCCTGCTACAGCGGCGGCTGCGCATCGGCTACGGGCGGGCGGCGCATCTGATCGACCTGATGGAGCAGGATGGAATTGTAGGGGCTGCGGATGGTCCTAAGCCGCGTGAGGTGTTGAAGCGGCCCGATTGGATCTCTGAGATTGAAGAGACCATGCGGTAGTTCGAGTGTTCGTGCGATTTATAGATCACCACCTGAAAGCCCTCAAGGGGCGAGGCTCTTGCGGCATTCCCCGATACGAATCTCACACGCTCCATCGCCGATGAGAACTAAGCCTTCATCCTAGTTCCCTGCTTCTGAGCGAAGTCCTCGCAACGCGAGGATAGCCAGCGCCATCACTGCCAGGATCATTGCAGCCCAGAGAACCCCCATATGCCGATCGGACCACGGACGATCGTCGGGACGTCCCGTGTATTGCGAGTTATGGGCGCCCGCTCCTAGTTGTGCCTCGGCGGGAGAATTCTCCAGATGAAAAAAGCGGGCATAGTCGTAGACCGGACCTGCTAGCTTTTCGTCGCCGTAATACACCGCGAGAGAAGTCTTTCCCTGCGGATCAAAATAGATTCGGCGTTCCACTGAAAGCGGCTGGACTTCGAGGAATGCAAGGGGCGGATTGTCGCCATTGTCAACGGAGATCGTGATCTGATTGGAACGGCCTGTCGCGCGGATGGCCAGTTCCTCCGTATTGACCACCGTCCCCGCGCGGTTAATGCGAACCCGGCTGATCTCGCCGCTGCTTTCTTCGGTCCCTTGAGCGTTTTGTATCCTAACCGTGCGACGGAAGTTCACCTGGCCGGGAGCGACCTTAAAAGCAATGCGGTCCACGGGAACTTTTGCCGGCACGTCACAAACAATCTGCGTCCTGCGTTGCTCTTGCTGTGGTGCGGCGCAGGAACCTACTCTGGTCCAGGAGGCCTGTTGTTCGCGCAGATTGGAGATCGCCGCACCTTTCACCTGCCGAGGAAGAATCCCGGGCGATAACTTGACGTGGAGGTACCGGAAACTGGATGGAGGTAATTTCAATATGAAATTAGATCCTAGTTGTTCGCTCGTGAAATCGTAGAGCGTTGAAGGCGTCAATGCGGTGGATGACTTCTCGCCCAACGCATTGGTTCCGGCGACGGAGGCGGTAGCGACAAAATCTTTAGCATCGGCATCCAGACGCAAACGAATTCGGTCATAGCTGGCAAGTTTCTCGGCATTGAGATCGAATTCGGTATGCCCGGCCACGCTGCCGAGATTGAGACTTTTGGCTTCTACTTCTTCGGAAGAAATTCCCGCCCGCTGTTCCGACAGCAAATACTGAACCGGCGATTGCCCCTCGTACAACCGGAGATCACCAAGGTCGGGGCGCGAATGGTTCCATAGCTCCTCGTCAACAATGAAGTAATTCTGGCGATCGGGCTGGGCGATATGAAGGTCTCGTACGTTGCTGAAATAAGGGATCGCAGCTTCAGGTGGGTTTGAAACGGAAAGACCCACGAACCACACAAGAAGACAAATGGACTTCATGCTGTCGTCCGGTTCCCTTCCTCGTTTCTGCGGAGCTTCTTCTTTGCCGATAACTGAAGCCAATCTTTCTGATAAACAAATGAGATAGCCAACAGCAGCGCGCCTAACACGATGAAGCTGACGATGCGATATCCGCGGTCGAGTTGAGAAACGTCATACACAAATACTTTGACGACGGTCGCTGCAATCAGAACCAAAGCCTGCCAGCGAACGAAGGCCGAGCGGCGGAAGAAGCCCACCACCATCAGCATTGCACCGTAAGCCATCCACAAGGCGGAATATGTGAAGTCGCGTTCTATTTGGATGCTCCGCCATTCGGCTGCATACGCAGGGTACCCGGGGCTGCGGCCGGATTGAACTGCCGGCATTTGTCGGGAGTAATAATCCGCCACTTCGTGGCTCAGCGCCATGAGGGCAAGCGCGTTCAGGCCAATGACCGCGATGGCGGCAACCGTGGATCCGGCTTCATCAGTGCGGCGGGAGGCATACCATGCGACCGCTCCCAACACCACAACTGCAACCGTGTACGTAGCCATACGCATGTTGAAGATGAGGTCGGTGGTGTAGAAATTATCGATCAGGAGCAGCCGCGCCACTCCGAGTACGAGGGCTGCCAGCGCAAAAATATTGAGCAGTTCCGAGTGAATGCGATCTGCAACCCAGAGAAGTATTCCTGCTTCGACGAACCATCCGATCGTGATCCAGTGAGCATCGAGGCGAATAGGAATTGCCACCGTAATGAAACCGAGAGCAACTGCGAGGTGGAGAAAGTGCAGGACCTGCACGGATCCCTGACTCAGCTTCCTGGTTGAAACCTGCCTGCTAAGAAAAATGTAAACTGCCGCCAAAGCCAGGGCGAACCATGCCATTTTGGTTTTGTCCACTTCTTCGACCATGGCATAGGCCTGGAGAAAATAGACAACTGCATTCACAAATGCCAGAACGGCTGTGATCGACGCGAACACAGCAGATTCGCCTTCCGGCTGAAGCGTTACCAGAGGTGAGATGGCGAAAATTGCGAAAAACAGTGTGGCAAAGGCAAGAGTAAGTCCCAGCTGGCTGCGATTGTAGAAACTGAAATACCAACCTAGGTAAAGCAACAGCGTGCCCGCGTAACTCATCAGCAGGAGACGGCGCCAGGGCTTGAACACGACCAAAAACAAAGTGGCCAGATCGAGTAAAGCGACATAGCAAAACAGTGTGACCTCGCGGTTCTGACCGGTGGAAAGCAGAACTGGAGTGGTGAAGCCGCCCGTCAGCGCGAAAGCAGCGAGCAGTTGTGCGTCCTGGGCCAACGCCATTGCGGCTGTCGCCGCCGTCACCGCCAGCATCATCCCAAAGGCAACGCTGCTGGGAATCAAGCTATAGACTTGAAAAGCCGCCCACAAAGATAAGTAGAGGGTTCCGATTCCCACGGCTTTGAGCGAGTAAGAAAAAGCCTGGTATCCCTTGGCGCGAAAGCGCTCGCTCCACACGACCACCGCGATCCCCGCAAGGATGCCGATGGAGACTCGTCCGGCGGGACCGATCCAGTTGTTATCGAAGGCAAACTTCAGAAAATAAGAAACACCGATTAGAAGGGCGGCAATGCCGATGCGGTTGAGCCAGTGCGAACCGATGCGCGATTCAAGGTCTGCGTGAGGCTCGGCGGGGTGTGCAGTCTTGACGCGCTGGGGGATCAACGGAGGAGGTGCGTGCAGTTCCGGCTTCTGTGGCGCTGCAACAGTCACCGGTTGGGTCGGTGGCGGGGGATGAAGAGTTACGGCTGCACGCGCCGCCTCGCCGGATTCGGGCTCGATCCCGAGCTTGTGCTCGATCCGATAAACCCGCGCGGTTAGCTCCGCAAGAATCCTGCGAATGGCTTCGAGATCGTTTTGCGATGAGTCCATGGCCAGAGCAACGAATTATCTGCGAAAAAGAACCTCGGTGCACGTCACTTTCGAAACGTCTGTGTAAAACTATCTCATGGCTAAACGCATTCTTCGAGTGCTGAAATGGCTTGGAACCGCTCCCGCCATCGCGATTTGCACTCAATGCAATCGTGAGTTCAAGGTTCCACTCGAAGTGTTGAAACGGGTCGGGGGCGCTGCGGGGAACTTGAAACTTCAATTCGCGCATCATCAATGCGAAGAAAAAGAGGACGAGGCCGGCAAGAACGTCAGCAGCTAGTGCGTTTCGGGCTTGCGCCAGGACCGGAGATTTACCGCGTAGAGGGCAATGCAGAACACATTCGCAGGAATAAAGCCGAACTGAGCGGTCCTGAAACCAATCACGCAGACGATGGCGCTGTTAATGCCCGCCAGAATCCAACCTTCCCAACAGCGCCTGCCCAGCAAAATAGTTGAAAGAACCGTAAGAATGCACGATAAGTAGTCAAGCCGGAACACCAGCGAAATTCTCCTCGACTTCGAGTATGCAGTACAACGGCGGCGTTTGCCCTGATTGTTGCGAGAAATGGGGTAACGGAGGTAATCGTCCACAAGTGCGGGCCTGCGCTCGGATAAAATCTTTCATATTCAGGAGTCTCGAAAATGAAAGTCCTTACCGAGTACCTAAAATTTCATACCAAGACGCATCGCGCCTACGTCCATATGACGCCTCAGGTGGAAGAAATCGTGCGCAAGAGCGGAGTAAACGAAGGTATGGTGCTGGTTTCTGCCATGCACATTACCGCGGGTGTGTATGTGAATGACAACGAAAGCGGCCTGATTGAGGACATCGACCAGTGGCTGCAGCATCTGGCGCCATTCCGAAAGAACTACAAACACCACGATACCGGCGAGGATAACGGCGACTCGCACCTGAAGGCTCTGCTGATTCATCATGAGGTAATCGTACCGATCACAGCCGGCAAACTGGATTTGGGAACATGGCAGAGAATCTTCTACGCCGAATTTGACGGGCAACGCGACAAGCGGGTGATCGTAAAAGTAATGGGAGAGTAGGGCAGTGGCCAGTGGTCAGTGGCCAGTGGTCAGTGCGAGTCGATTTTTGGTGGGAAACTGAGTGCCGATACCAAGGACTGGCTACTGACCACTGATCACTAACCACTGCCTCGTGGTCGGCGCAAGTCGACTTTTAATGAGAAACTGGGTGCCGACACAAAGTACTGACCACTGGCCACTGATCACTAACCACTACTTTTATTGGAGGCTTTAATGAGTGCAGACGAGCTGCATGAACTGCGAGAGAGTGCCGAGCATGGGCACAGCAATCCCAACCTGGCGCCGGTGTCGCTGACCATGGCGGTGCTCGCTGTGCTGGTAGCCGTGGTTTCGTTACTCGGGCACCGGGCGCACACGGAAGAAGTTGTGCTGCAGGCGAAATCTTCCGATCAATGGTCGTACTATCAGGCGAAGAACATTCGCGCGCATGAAGACGATCTGTTCAGCGAACTCGCTCCACTCATGAGTAATAACGACGCTGGAGGAGTAGCGAAATTTCGCGAGAAGTATGCGCAGGAGGCGGAGCGTTACAAACACGACAAGGAAGAAATCCAGCACGAGGCGCAAAAGCTGGAAAATGAGGTTGCTATTGAGACCAAGCGCGCCAACCGCTACGACCTGGCAGAAGTATTTCTGGAGATTGGATTGGTGATCACATCTATTACTTTGCTTTCCGGGCGGAGAATTTTCTGGCATCTGGGAATTGTGTTCAGCATTGCAGGGATCGCGGTAGCGGTGAGCGGAGCGCTGGTGCGTTGAGGTTTTGTACCTGGTGGGCTAAGGCAGAAAAGCTTTCATGCAGAACAAACTCCCGCCGGATTTCTCAAACTCCGAAGTATCGAGGATTACGGGCGAAAGTCCTTCCTGACGCAGAATCGCCTCAAGGCGAGGCGAAACGTAAGGCGTGAGGTAGCGTCCGTTGGCAACGATGCCATTTCCCATGAATTTGTGGGCTTCATCAGCGGTCAGTTCGTGAATGCGCTTCCAGAGTCCCCGCAAAGTAACCAGAGATTCGGGAGCGTAGGCCCCCGGATAGATCAGCACCGCTTCATTGTTCAGTGGGCAGAAGCAAGTATCCAGGTGATAGCAGTGTGGGTCCACCAGTTCAAGCGGCACCACCGGAATTCCCAACTTTGACATGGCATCTCGAAACTTTTCGACGCCGGAACTGGTCGAACGAAAACCGTAGCCAGCATAGATGCGCGACCAGTCTGGCTGCCAAAGGAGATCGCCGTGGCCCTCGAGCCGGTCGTTTCCTTGGCCTGTGCCCAGATCTACTTCGATGATCTTGTAACCGCGCTGGCGGTACCAGTCCACATAGAAAGGGACTTCCCGCTGGCGTGAATCGTGCACCATACGGCTGGGCACAATGAACTTACCGATGTTGTCGTGGAAACCCACGAAAACCTGATTCGCTGCGAAGACCATGTCTTCGAGTCCGGCGACTGGAGTGATCGTTTCGACCTCGCATCCGGCTTGTTCCAGCGCGGAGCGTAGGGCCTCCCATTGGCGCTGCGCCTTCTGGCGATCAACCGGTAATTTCCCCGCCATGTAGGGATTCTTCTGGTCAACAACGTCGAAATAGGCCGGGGGACATAACAGGACGTGCTTTGGCATTTCTCAGATGGTAACGAGCTACGAGGCGCAGGACAAGAGACCCGGCAAGAGACACAGAAAAGAGACGCAATGTATAAGGCAGAAAAGAGACGAACTGTCGTCACAGTGCCGATGCGTCGGCACGAGAATTCCGATATAGAGTCGAACTGTAGAAATTGGGGCAAGAAACACAGTCCTATCTGGCCCGGCACATGCAAGCTCCGTACCTATCTGACTGCCGCTGCGGAACCTCAAGACGAACGCGTTCCATTGCAAATTTGAGCTGGAAGATAGGCGTGGAGTCGACGATGCTCAGCCACTGTGCGAATCCTCAATGCTCAAGACCGTTTCTCCGACTGGGCCAGGGGAAGCTTTTCCTCGTCGAGAGCGACTCGGCGGAGTCGAGAAAACCGAGGGCCCACCCCTCGCGTTCTAGTCGTCTACAGTTCAAGCGGATGGAGAGATATTGGCTGTGTGATCAGTGCCGGCAGGTTTGGACCCTAGCTCAAGACCGGAACAACGGAATAATGCTCTTACCGTTGCCACCACATCCCGATGGCGTGAGTGTGACCACGAGACAGGCGCACATAGGAACAAGTGGTCCGGTTGGCTCGTTCCCGGAACGGTACTAGAATAGGCAATCGTAGGGACGCCGTTCCTCGTCATGCCTGCAATCACCGCCTTGCTGCACACTGCGAATGATGCCTTGCGAATGGGGCGGACGCTCGAAACGCTTCTCCCCTGCGCCGAATTCCTGATTATCGATCATCATTCTGCGGACGCTACCCATCGTATTGCGCGTGAATACGGAGCGCGCATTATTGCAGCGGACGGTGACACTGTGGGTAGTGAATATCTTGATCTGGCACGCCACGACTGGATCTTCTGCATCTCGCCAGGAGAGTCGATGACTGAGGGTTTGCAGGCAAGCCTGTTCGAATGGGCGGCTCTGCCAGCCTATGAGGTTGCAGGTGGCGTTGCCGGCGGGCGTCCATTCTCCGTTTGCGTGCGTGAGCAGGTTCGGAAAAATTGGCTGGACTTACCCTTCCCGGAAACCCGTCTTATTCCGCGCACATGGGCCCGATGGCAGGGACAGTTGCCCGCGCCTGAACCCTCCGCCATCCCGCTGGAAGGGGACTTGTTGCGCTTCGCGCTCCCCTGAGCTTAGCGGGGTTGAGCTGCGATTCCAACTCCCTTTTGATTTACTCCCTCCTCGACATGCCATCGCGCAAAGATCCGGCTGCGACCGACGGTACCTTCGCCTCTCTTCCCCTCGCCATTCGGCCAAGCCTTCGCGCTTCAATAGCTTGCGCTCCCTTGTCCGGTCGGTCAGTGACTTCAGTACCTTAGTCCTGCCTGCCTTAGTCCCCATATAATTCAATCAAGAAGCAGGAATATTAGCGTTCTCATGGGGCGTAGGCGTGCAAACGCAATCACTCTGGAAGAACGCCCAAAATTATTCAGTGGACCCAGTTTACGCATTGGCGATTTTTGTCTTCGGGCTGGCCTTCGGCAGCTTTCTGAATGTGTGTGTCTACCGCCTGCCGTTGGGCCTGTCGGTGGTTAGGCCAGGCTCGGCTTGTCCCAGCTGCAAAAAGCTAATCGCTTTCTATGACAACATTCCTGTTTTAAGTTGGCTGCTGCTGCGCGGCCGTTGTCGCGGTTGCAAAGCCAGGATTTCCCCGCGCTATCTCTTCGTCGAACTGCTGACCGCCTTTCTATTCCTGGGTTGCTACGCCTATTTCGGCCTTACATTGGCCACGCTGAAATATTGCGTCTTCGGATTTCTATTGCTCGGCCTCATTTTCACCGATGCAGAGACCAAGTTGCTACCCGATAAGCTCACGCTTCCCGGTCTGGCCCTGGGATTGTTGTTCAGTCTGCTGGTGCCTGTGCATGACGTGGCTTCGCAATTTCTGCCGGGAATGGTGAATGTTCCCTTGTCCGCTGACCTTGCCACCCGATTGTTCTCTCTGCTCGATTCCCTGCTCGGCGCCGCAATGGGCGCGTCGTTCATTTATGGCGCCGGCGCTGTCTACTTGCGCTGGCGTGGAACGGAAGGCATGGGCTTCGGAGATGTGAAGTTGATGGCGATGGTCGGGGCCTTTCTCGGAATTAAGCTCACCATTTTTACGATCTTTTCCGCTTCGCTGGTCGGGTCGCTGTTTGGACTGACTACCGTGCTCGTGGTCTGGATTAAGCGCACTCATCGCTTTACGCGCCGGTTGGCGAATCTGCAGGCAGCGCGACGCCGCGGATGGCAATCCGCGCAGATGGTGTATCGCCATTATCAAATGCCTTTCGGAGTTTTCCTCGGCAGCATGGCGCTGCTCGCGCTGTTCGTGGGCAACCAGTTCTTGAATTGGTACGGGAGGCTTTGGTGGTAAGCCTGCTTGCCAATCCGTTGGTTCTGCGCGCCGTGCTCGCATTCTTCGTGGCGGGCATCGCCTTTGTATTTGTGATTTGGCTGATGCGAACGTTGCGCCGAAATATTGCGGCTGAAGCCGATTTCGGCTCCGGAGCCGCACCCACGCTCGAAGCTCTGCCGCTTCATCTCTACAACACTGTCATTCAGCAACTGAAACAACAGAAGCACGAGTTGCAACTTCAGAACCAGGCGGAGCAACGCCGCGCCCGCACTACAGAAAATTTCAGCCAGGCTCTACTCGCGAATCTTTCGTCAGGTGTCCTGGTGTTCGGTCCGAATGGATTAGTGAAACAGGCCAATCCGGCAGCCAAACAAATCCTTGGCTTCCATTCTCCATCAGGCATGAGCGCGGCAGATATTTTCAGAAGTGCGGCAGTCCGTTCGCCGGAAACTTCGGCAGCCAAGTCCGCTGGACCTGAAGATTCCGCTGGGAAGCTGACTGAAGAGATTCAAACCGTCCTGCGTGAGGGCAGCAAATGCAGGCAAGTCGAAGCGGATTACCTCACTCCGGCGGGGCAAACGCTTCGCGTCGCGGTGACAGTTTCTCCCGTGCCGGCCAGTGACGGCAGCCTGCTCGGGGTCGCATGCCTGATCAGTGACCGCAGTGAATTTGAACTCATCCGTAATCAGGAACTGTTGCAAGGCGAGATTTCGGCGGAGATGGCGCTGGACCTGCGCAGCTCTCTGGCCACGATCGCCGGATACGCTCAGCAATTGGCATGTAACCGCGACCCTGAACTGGCTCCGCAGCTGGCCGCTGACATTGCCACCGAGGCGGCGCGCCTTGATCGCCACATCGGAGGATTTCTGGCAGCAAAACGGACCGGCGAAGGCAGCAGTACTCGTGCCAACGCGGCGGGCCGTGAAATTTGAGATCGGTACTTGAATTCGAAGAGGATGAACCTATGAAAAATACGAAAAGTATCGGCTTGGGATTGCTGCTCGTGTTGTCCGCGATCCTGCTACCTTCTTTTACGCAAGGACAAACTTCGTCGCCACCGAAAGATCAATCATCGCTTGCAGACTACGCCCGCAAAGTGCGTAAGGACACGGGCGACACCAAAGGCAAGCCGAAGGTTTTTGACAACGATAACCTTCCGAAGAATGACAAGCTTTCTATTGTCGGTCAACATCCGACCGCCGAGGCCGATAGCGCTCCTGCCGCGGAAACCGGCGAAAAGGCTGTCCCCGCTGATGGTAAAGCCACCGGCGAAAAGCCAGCCACTGTGCAAGCAAAGGCAGCCGTTCCCTCGGACGATGAGAAGGCCAAACAACAGGCCGAATGGAAGGCCTGGGAGGACAAGCTGGCCGCCCAGAAAGATCAGATCAATCTGGCCAGCCGCGAACTCGACGTCACACAACGCGAATACCAGCTCCGCGCCGCAGCCATGTATGCCGATGCCGGCAACCGGCTACGCAACTCCGCCCAATGGGACAAAGAGGAAGCGTCCTACAAACAGCAAATCGCCGACAAGCAGAAAGCTCTCGACGACGCCAAACAGAAACTCGAAGACCTGAAGGAAGAGGCGCACAAAGCAGGCGTTCCTTCCTCTATCACCGGGTAAGTGCTCGATACTCTCTGGCACGGCATATCCATCAATTAATGACTCGGAAAGCGCCCGGTCCCCCTCGACCGCGGCGCTTTTTTTCTTGGCCGGAGACCCACGCGGTCAGTTTCTCCCGGCACCCTGGCGCAGCCGCAGAAGCTGTTTCCGGTGATGCATCCCATGCACCAGATGAAACTTTCTCCATTGTCCTGCAGTCAGGGGACCGAGAATGGGATGGTCGAGTAACGCTGTGCCGCGCCCGAAGCGGTTTTCGCACAGCGCGATAATCGCATCCATCTGCTCAATCTTTGTTATCAATTCATTTCGTATTTTTCCTGCCTCGATTCCCCGAGGTTCCGCAACCCGCGGCGCTTTTCGTCCCGTGGGCAGGTAGCCCAGTCTCACAGCAACCAGGGTTCGCAAACGCTGCCTGATGGAAGCGCGAGTTGCCAAAGATTTGCCCGCGTCTTGCACCTTCTCGAATCCCCTGATGGTTCCGGTATACGTCAGGTAGAGATGTTCCAACACTTCTGCGGCGCACCATTTTCCCGGTGGGTGCGAGTTCATTTGCTCCCCTGACATGCCCTCAACCGCCGACTCCAGAATGTGTTTCAGCTTTTCGAGACGGGTATCCATCGCACTACTCTCGCGTTTCTGCGTGCTTCAGGTAGAATGTTGCGCAACAATCAAAATCACTTATTTATAACAGGAAGGTCACCATGAAACTGCGGGACTCCGTGTCGCCGGGGACTGATGTTCCCGAAATCATTGAAGTCAGTCCCAGCTTTAGGGTTTTCTTCCACGGACTTCCGTTCGCGAGAGCTGTTGCCACGGCCGCATTACTGATTTTCCTTGCGCTTATTTCCGCTTGCGACTCGAACAGCTCGAAGCCCTTAGCCAAGCCGGAACCAAAGGCTCCGGAACTGCTGACAGCGCGCGCCGCCTTTCAGAAGGTTTTCATTGCCGCGCGCAATTACGCCGCGGACGTAAAGCCTTTCCGGATCGAGTCGACGCCCTCAGCTGACAGCAATGGACACGACGGCAAGTCGGCAATCTGGCGGGCCAGCTTCGCCTCCGCAATGCAGCACGGAGTGAAACCTTTCATCTGGTCGGGAACCGATGCCCCCGACGCACCTTCTCGCGGCGTCTCGCCGGGCAATGAAGACACCTATAACCCTAACAACGCGTCGACCCAGGTTTTCGATGTGGCGTTCCTCAAGGTAGACTCGGACCAGGCTTTTGCCGAAGCGCAAAAGCACGGCGGCGATAAAATTCTGGAAAAAAATCCCGCGCTTCCCGTAATGTATGTCTGCGACTGGAACCATAACACCAACGAACTCACGTGGCACGTAATCTACGGCGGTTCTCGCGAAGACGCAAAGCTGACGGTGGCAATCAACGCCTCAACCGGAGCATTTACCCGAGTGGAGAAATAGGCTTGTGGTTTTGCTGTGGCAGCATCTACAGAAAGAAAAGCATATTCACCTGCGGAATTTATTCTTGCCGTTCGGCTTTCTCTTGTTCATGGATGAAGCAAAGAAGCGGCACAGCGCACGCGATTCTTCCCTGCCTAAAAACCTCAGCGTTCAAAACAACCTCCATTTTTTGGAATTCGCCCTGCCGCGGAGCCACTTTGATTGGCGGAAGCTTTAGGTTTAGACCATCGAGCTTTGGGGCATGAACGGTTCCATGCAAGTATGGAATAGATTTGTTAGTTGTTAGATATACATAGTCGAAGTCAAAGCGGTCGGGCCCAGCAGTAATCGTTCGTTGTGAGGCGGGCCTTTGCCCAGACAAGCAGATCCACAACTTGAGCAGCGCATACTGGATGCCGCGAGCCGGCTGTGGTCCCGGGGCGGCGAAAAGGCGCTTACCATGCGCGGCGTAGCTAAGGCCGCCGGCACCACCACCCCTACAGTGTACGAGCGGTATAACGACCGTCAGGACATCCTCCGCGCTTTGCGCATTCAGACCCGCATCGAACTCTTCGCGGCGCTTACCCACACCCGTTCCCTGACCCAAGCCTGCCAGCGCTATTTAGAGTATGCGCTGGAGCAGCCCCATGCCTACGAAGTTCTCTTCGATGGCTTCGCCCAACCACCATCGCTGCATGAACCATGGCCTTCATTCAATCTGATGCGGTTGCGGCTGGCGCAGCGACTGGGAGGCGATTCGCGAAAGCACACGCGCCTTATGCTTTCTTTGTGGTCCCTGATGCACGGCACGGCCATGCTAATGATTCGGGGCGGTGTTTCAGGATCACTGCGGACGCAAATGATTCACGCTTGCCTGGACGCACTTGAAGCTGTTGTGGATGCAGCGGCGCGCTCGAAGGGTAAGACTTTCTCCGGCCCGAAATGGCCCGCAGGCCTGATTCTGGGAGAAGCCGCGCAGAGTACCGTAACAATGCCGGAGAGCAGATCGGGAGCAAAGAGTTCGAGGCAGAACAGTCGCTCGAAAAAGAAGCCGGCGCCTCAGCTTCCTCCGGTACGCTAGGCCGTGAGTTAAGTTTACTGCGGCTACTTCGGCCCGGCTGTTTCCACCTTCAGACGGTCAATCGCCTTCTGCGCTTCTGCTGCTTGCGGTCCGTGCGGCAGAATCTTCAGATAGCTTTCGTACTCGGCGCGGGCGTCGTCCAGTATCCCCAGTTTCTCAAGACAGATGGCCAACCGGACCGTCGCCACGGCATCGTTATCCTTGTAATGCAAAGCCTCACGGTAGCGACCTTCTGCGGCGCGATAGTTCTTTCTCTTGAAATAGTAGTCGCCGACCTCAACGCTTTTCGCGGCACGGTGCGGATCCCAGGTATGGAACTCGCTGACTCCGTTCCCACTCAGCACTTCCGCCTCGGCATCCGCAACTGCCGCCGAACTCTGCGGATGCGCCTTGGCGTCATCAGAAGGCGCGCTTAGGTCCACCTGCGTATCTTTGCTCGAACTCTCTCCCACACTTGAGCCGAGATCGTCGGCTTGCACGCTATCCGAACGTGGCGGCGCCATCGTGGAGTGGTGCTCCGTGGGGGTCTCTGGGGTATCAGCGGAATCCTCCGGGAAAGGATTGCGTTCCGCGGCGGTTGGCTCTCGGTGGGTTGGGGTAGTGGATGACGAAGGCGAAGGTGACTTCGGAGAATCCTGCTGCGCCCACAGCACGGCGCTAAAGGCCAAGATCAAGCTCAGCAAACAGCAACGTCGCATAGCTCTATTTTACCGTTGAGCGCGGCTTCTGGAAACTGGTGCGCAACTTTAGGGGATAAAAAATACAGGCCGCTCAGGGGGGAGGCTTTGAGCGGCCTGTTTCGCGAAGTCCTCCGGGGGAGGAGGGGAAAACTTTTTGATTCCGATTACATCGACGACGGGTTGTTTTGTCCGGTCGTTGGTGTCGTCGGGGTGGTGTCGCCTACCGTATTCGTCATCAGGCGCACATCCACACGGCGGTTGTCGGCACGGCCAGAGCTGGTTTTATTCGACTCTACCGGCTTGTCTTTGCCAAGGCCGATCACATAAATCTTGTGCGCGGGCACGTTGTACTTGGTGGCCAGATACTGAATGACAGCGTTGGCGCGGCGTTGGCTGAGATCATAGTTGTACTCTGCCGAGCCTACGGAATCCGTGCTGCCCTCAAGCGCAATGATGTAGCCCTTGGTGCTCGAAATGCCACCAGCCAACTGATCCAGAGCCTCTTTGGCTTTGGGGGTGAGATTGTCCCGGTTGAAGCCGAACTTCACCGAAGTCTCAGCCACAGGACGATAGTTGTCCAGGTTCGCGACTGTGTTGGTCAACACGCCGACGCGATTGTTGGCTGCATCTGCCATCTGCTGCGCCGAAGCCGCGGACTGACCTGCGGCCTGCGCTTTCTGTTCCACGTCCGCGGTTTTGACGTTTACAGCCTGAATGCCGGCCTGGGCACGGGCGTCAACGTCTTTGATGTCTTTGCTGTTCTTCGCCGTCAGGTCATCCAGTTCGTTGGTTTTGTTGATCAGCGGCGTGGTCTGTTGCTTCACGTAATTCTTGCTGGTGCAGCCGACGGTTGCCGCCATGCTGACAGCCAGGAAAATTGCTAACGAAGTGCGGGTCATTTGAAGAGGCTCCTTGATTTCTTGTCTCAGCGCTTTCGGGTCTTGCCCGTGCGCAAAATTCGGCTGTGTTGCCCTGCTCAGGGAAGTCGTTAAACCTGCAAATCCCGTTGCTACTTTTGCACGGGGAGTGCCAGTTTGCCATACAGGAAATTCCCGGTATAAGTATATACGTTTTCAAGCAGTTGCAATCAACCGACGTAGAACGGGGCGGAAACATGGGTGGCCGAAGGAAAGCAAAGCGCACATAAGTGGTGGAAATTTTATACAGTTACGCTGAGATTCGCCACGCCGACAATTCAATAAAATGACAGTCGACTGTCTCCTAACTGGTAACGAACCATTATTTCCAAATATCAGTAATCGGAGCCGCGTCTCTATCTCCCTCAGCCAACGGCTGCAAGCCAAAATTATCCTCAATCGTTCGCAGCACATTGTAGTGCGTGTAACGCCGATCGAGCACTTTGGGATCCTGCTGGCTGGCATCCTTCACCATGTCTCCGAGAAACAAGGTGTAGATGCGATTGTCGGAATTGCGGTCGGACTCGTCGAAGGTGACAATCACCAGCGTTCCCTTGCGCAGTTTCTCGGGAAAATTCTTATCGAGGAATCTGCTCAACCAGGCCCCAGCCACTCCCACGTTCGTGTTGTGCCCGTCATTGTTCATGTTCGGGGTGTAGAACGAGTAGGCAACAAGACCGGCCTTCGCATCTCGAACGAAGAAGTCTTCACCCGCCAAAGCCCCCAATAGGGTGTTGCTCTTCGTCGAATCCACGCGAACTACGCGGTCGCACCATTTTTCCTGCACCTCTCCAAAGCTCAGGAACGGCACATGCCTGCGAACGTAGTCGCCAGCCTTTCGCTTCGATACATGCTGATTATCAATCCGATAAGGGCAAGTCCCCTCGGGCAACTCTTCGGCATAATTCTTGAAGTCGAGCCCGCTGGCGATGAGGCGATCGGCAATGGTTTTGTGCGCGGCATCATTAGGAAAGTTGACTTGACGGTCAGCGAGATATCGTCCGCGCTTGTGGATGCCGAAGTCAGTGCCCGCAACCATCGCCAGATAGTTCGGGTACGAAGGGTGAAACAGCCCGTGAAAATTGGAGAAGCTGGCGCCCTTGGCGGCCAGAGCCGCCAAATTCTTATCTTTAACCGCGATCTCATAGTCGCCATTTTCAAGCACGATGATGACCACGCGATCGAAATGGTGCGCCGGTGATTTCGCTGCCGCCTGCGCGGCGTCATTTTTTTTCTCCTGCGGGGGCTTCGCCGCCTCCGTTTGATTAGTTTCTACGGGGGTGATTGATTGTCCCGTGGAGGAGACCGGAGCGCCGCACACCAGTGCGCCTGTTATCACCAACATGGCCAGCAGCAAGCTCCGGGAAAGGGCCGCCCGGCCGGTCGATTTTGAGCTCATTGTGACTTTCTTGTAACACATTGACATACTCGCTCATCAAATAGAATACAAAGATCGCCTGATGGACCTACTCCAGAAAATTCGCAGCATTCCGACCGATCCCGGCGTGTATTTATACAAGAACGCCGAAGGTGAAGTTATTTATGTGGGTAAGGCGAAAAACCTGCGCAGCCGCGTTGCCAGCTATTTTCACGAGGGACGTTGGGAAGATTCAAAGACGGGAACCCTGGTGCGCGAGGCGGTCGATGTCGATTACATCGTCGTCGCCAACAACAAAGAAGCACTGGCGCTGGAGAATAACCTCATCAAACAGCGCAAGCCGCGCTTTAACATTCTGTTGCGCGACGATAAGACCTATCCCTACGTCAAGCTCACGCTCGGCGAGCGCTGGCCGCGAGTTTACGTGACCCGACGGCTACGAAAAGATGGCAGCGTCTATTACGGTCCGTACTTCCCTGCAAATTTGGCATACCGCATCGTGGATCTCATTCACCGCAATTTTCTGATTCCATCGTGCAAGGTCGATCTGACGCGCTTTCATCCGCGTCCCTGCCTGCAGTACTACATCAAACGCTGCCTCGGGCCTTGCGTGAAGGACTTGACGACACCTGATGCCTATCAGGAAGCGGTGCGCGATGTGAAATTGTTTCTGGAAGGCCGTCCGACGGATTTGAGCAAGTCGCTGACTCAGCGCATGGAGCAGGCGGCCGCCGCGGAGGAGTACGAACGTGCCGCACGCTATCGCGACCTTATCTCGACCGTCGAGCAGTTGCAGGAACGGCAGCGGATCGCCGCAGCCGAGGGCGATGATGCGGACGTGTTCGGCTACCACTATGAGAATGGCATGCTGGCGGTAAATCTATTCCACATGCGGGGCGGACACGTCGTCGACCGGCGGGAATTTTTCTGGGAGGACCTTCCTGAGTTTGCCTTTCCCGAAGCTCCGGACGCGCAAGATGATGGTCGTAGAGATGTAGCTGGCTACGTCTCTGGCAGCGCGGATGCCGATGCGGAAATCCCAGACGCCGCCGGCAGAGACATTGCAAGCAGCGTCTCTACCGATGCATCTTTTTCGCCGGGCGAATTTTTCTCGGCGCTGCTCAAGCAGCTTTACATCGGGCAACCCTACGTTCCTCGGAACCTGTACGTCCCGGTTAATTTCGAAGATCGCGAAGTTCTCGAGGACCTGCTGTCGGAGCAGGTCGCAGGCGGCAACGCCCGTGCTCCGCTTGTACATATCCTCGTCCCGCAGCGGGGCGACAAGCGTGCGCTGATCGACCTGGCGGGGACCAACGCCAAGCAATCATACGATCAGCGTTTTCGGGTGCTCAAACCCAATGGCAGAAAAATTCAGGAAGAGTTGCAGGACACGCTCAGCCTTCCAGAACTGCCCAAGCGTGTCGAGTGTTTCGATATCTCGCACATCCAGGGCGCGGAAACCGTCGCATCGATGGTGGTCTGGGAAGATGGCAAGATGAAAAAATCGGACTACCGCAAATTCATCATCCGCACAGTCACAGGCGTGGATGATTTCGCTTCCATGCGTGAAGTGGTCGCGCGGCGCTACAAACGCGTTTTGCAGGAAGAGAAACCCATGCCCAGCCTGGTTCTTATTGATGGCGGCCTGGGACAGTTACACGCAGCCGCCGACGCTTTGGAATCGTTGGAGATTATCAATCAGCCGCTGGCCGCCATTGCCAAGCGTGAGGAAATTCTCTACGTCTACGGGCAGGAGAAAGATCCCATCGCGCTCGACCATCATTCGCCGGTGTTGCACCTGATTCAACAAATTCGCGACGAAGCCCATCGTTTTGCCGTGACCTTCCATCGCAAACGGCGGCAGATGCGGGACCGCTCAACCGAATTGCTGGAGATTCCCGGCGTAGGCGCAAGCACAACCCGCCGTCTTCTCGAACACTTCGGCAGCCTGCAAGCCGTCAAACAGGCGGATCCTGCTGCCCTCTCGGCAGTAGTTACGCGAGTGCAAGCGGAGGCGATCAGCAATCATTTTCGAAAAGTAGTAACCGAACAACCCTAGATTCCCCTCCGCGGCCGTTCTCCGTGTCCTTCGCGCTCAAGATTTCTGCTTGCCCGCCTAACTATTGCGCACCCGCTGTGGTTAAGATTCCAAGCCCTTGCTAAACTAGCTTTCAGTTCGATCCCGCTTTGATTTGATGAAACTTCGCCATTGGATTACCGCAGGCGTGCTTCTCTTGTTGATGGCTTTGGCCATCACTGGTCTGCTGCGCACGCGCGAGCAGAAACCCTCTGCCGAGAGCGAGGAATCCGCCAGGGCTCCGGCCAAGCGACTTCAAGCCAGGGGAGCAGCGCAGCGCCCGCTGGTTGACCAGCGTCCTCTGCTGACGGCACGGCGCGTGGCTGCCCTGGCTGCGACTCCCGAAGAACAAACGCTGGCGCACCAAGCCGAAAAAGTTGGCGACCACGAGGTGGACCTAGCTTTTTTCGATGCTCTGCGCACCGCGGAGGAAAATCCTCCACCGCTCAGCCCTGAAGCAAAGCAGCTCGCTGAAAGAAAAAATAAAGCTGCGCTTACCTTGAAAGATGATCAGGAAAGCGTCACGCAGCTGACACGCAAGCTGGCCGCCGCTCCCGACTCGCAAAAGGACAACCTCCAGGATCAGATCGACGTCGCCAAGGCGCAAATGGATCTCGATCAGGATGAACTGGACGATGCTTCGGAAGATCTGGAGCAAGCGGGAGGCGATCTACAGTCGAAAATTAAGCGGCTAAAGGCCGAACATGACGCCACCGACCACGATGTGCCGGCGGCCTCAGCTGTTAATCCCTACGAGCAGCAGTATCGAGCGCACACCATGCTGGCGTTGTTTCGCGCGTGGAAGGCGCTGCGGGAAAAGAAGGCCTTGATCGAGCAGGCCCGCCAGGAGGCCGCGGACAAGGCGCAGCGCTTGAGACAGCGTCACACCATGTTGGCCGCTCAGGTTGAAAGGGAGAAAGCGAGTCGGGATGCGGCCAAACAGCATGCCAAAGGCTTCGCCACCGGAGCAAAAACCTCGAGCCGGGATGAATCGAAGGCAGGGGCTCAGTCCGCGCTCGATTCCCTGAAGCAATACAGCCGGGACCAGAAAAACCTTGCGGACCTGGGCAGGCGCATACAGGACGAGCAGGAACTGGTTGACACTTATACCAGCTGGATCGGTCTGGTCGAAGTCCGCCAGCGCGCCGCGCTGCATAATCTGATTGAAAGTCTGCTTTGGATTCTGGTAGTCGTGCTCGTTGTATATCTGGCGCACCGTCTGATCGATCGCTTGTTCGGGGGTGTGCACCCGGAGAACAAACGCGTCGATACGCTGCGGTCGGTCATTAAGTTTGCCGCTGAGCTCCTCGGCGCAATCGTGATTCTATTCATCGTGTTCGGCATGCCCAGCGAAACGACGACCATTCTTGGTCTCGCCGGAGCGGGACTTACCGTCGCCAGCAAAGATGTAATCATGGCATTCTTTGGATGGTTTTTGCTTATGGGACGCAACGGCATCCGCGTGGGCGATTGGGTCGAAATCGACGGCGTTGGAGGAGAAGTGATTGAGATCGGCCTGCTGAAAACCGTTTTGCTGGAAACCGGCAATTGGGCCGACGCCGGACATCCTACCGGCCGCCGCGTTTCCTTCGTCAACAGCTTCGCCATCGAAGGGCACTATTTCAATTTTTCCACCTCGGGACAATGGATGTGGGACGAACTCCAGCTCACGATTCCAGCGGATCAGGATCCTTACGCCATCGTCGATGGACTGCAGAAGCTGGTGGCAAAAGATACGGAAGCGAACGCGAAAAAAGCCGAGCAGGAGTGGCAGCACACTACTTCGCGCTATCACGTTCAAGCCTTCTCGGCGGAGCCCGCGATCAATGTTCGTCCCAGTGGTTCGGGAGTGGAGGTGCGCGTCCGCTATATCACGCGGGCTTACGAGCGCCACGAAACTCGCAAGCGGCTGTACGAAGAAGTGGTCGCGATGATGCGGGGAAAGCCAGCGGAACTAAAGCCGGTGGAATTAAAACAATAAAGCCAGACTCGTTTGCCGCGCTGACCCAAACTTTGATTGGAGCGACCCTACCTCTGTGTCCCGACAGGCTCAACTCGGAACCCTCATCGTAACCGGCGCCAGCCGCGGCATTGGCGCGGCAATCGCCAGACTCGCAGCCGAGCGTGGATTTTCTGTCGCTGCCAATTTTGCAAAAGGGGCGGCCGAAGCGGAAGCGGTCGTTCAGCAGATCGTAAGCGGTGGCGGGCGCGCTCACGCCATTCAAGCTGATGTGGCTCGCGAAGAAGACGTCGTTCGACTCTTCAAAACCGCGGAACGTGAACTTGGACCGATCAAATCTCTGGTCAACAATGCGGCCATCACCGGCGGATTTTCCCGCGTCGACTCTGTGAGCGCGGAGGCTCTCGCGCAAGTTATGGCAGTGAACATTTCGGGATCAATTTTGTGCTGCCGCGAGGCCGTGCGCCGCATGTCAACCCGCCACGGCGGAACTGGCGGCGCTGTTGTGAATATTTCGTCCCGGGCCGCCCGTACCGGATCCGCCGGAGAGTGGGTGCACTACGCTGCATCCAAAGGCGCGATTGACAGTTTCACGATCGGGCTTGCGCGGGAGGTGGCGACCGAGGGCATCCGCGTAAATGCGGTTGCCCCAGGACTGATTGAGACTGGACTGCACGCGGCCAACGGCGAACCGCACCGTCTTGATCGACTGGCGCCGACTATTCCGATGCAAAGGCCGGGTACGACACTTGAGGTGGCCGAAGCAGTGCTATGGCTGCTCTCCCCTGCCGCTTCTTACACGACCGGAGCGATTATAGAAGTCGGCGGTGGGCGCTGAATTCCGCCGGTTTGAAACCTGAAATAAATCCTCCCGCAGAGTCTCACTTCAGTCTGGAGTTGTGACCGTGACGCGCCATCTGCAGCGCACCCGTGACGGGCTCGACCACCTGCGGGTTGACACTGACCTGAGCGTAGACTTTGCGAACCTCGTCGCAGAAGGCACCCCTCACCCGCGTTGAATACCGGAAGACCCCACCGGCCATCGACAGCCACACGTCGAGCGAACCTACGTCCTGTCCTGTAAACAGGCGGCGGATAACGATTCCTGCAAGACGCGAGAGCTCCCCACCCGCTTGCGAAAGGACACGTTGTGCCAACGCATCTCCCGCGTCGGCGGCCGCTACGATTGCCGGCAACAATGCGGCGAAATCTGGATTGGAGTTGGCTGCGCGTACGAACTCGTCGAGCGAGTTCAGCTTCCAGGCTGCTTTCAGTCCGCGAAAAAGGGGCAAAGCGGTTGCGCTGGCTTGAGCATCTTTTCGCTGGTCTTGCTCCTGATCAATCGCATGCAGCACGCCGGCAACTGCGGCGCGGCCAATCCAATGCGCCGATCCTTCATCAGAAATGGCGAAGCCCCATCCCCCCGCTCGAGCGGTTCTCCCCTGCGCATTTCGGCCATAGGCAAATGAACCAGTGCCAGCGATGACAATCACTCCCGCGCCTCCGCCGAAGGCAGCTTCCAGAGCAATCGGCATGTCGGCCACGACTTCAATTTCACCGCTGATTAGTTCCGCAACGATCGTCCGCACGGTTCTCGCAACCTCCGTGCGTCCTGCACCAGCGACGCCGATGCAGGCACGTTGCACCTGTTGGGGAGCGATTTTGGCGGCGGCGCAGGCCTCTCGAATTGCTTGATGCAGCGATTCGCGCGCGCGGACTTCGCCCACGCGCGTGATGTTGCTCGGTCCAGCAACCGCCGTGGCGAGCTGAGAAGACTCGTCGCCAACCGCACAGGTAGTCTTGCTGCCGCCGCCATCGATGCCCAGGTAAAAGGCCACGGGTTAGTTCTACCACATAGAAGATTTGCTTCTCGCAGGTCGCGGCGTCCATAGAGTCTCACTCGTGCGACACATAAATTGCCGCCATAATTGAGCAAGCAAGAAACGCATGGGCCTCGACAAACTCGACCTCGCGATCATCGCGCTGTACTTGATTGGCATCACGCTGTTCGGACTGCGCTTTCGCAAGCGGCATCGGTCTTTGCGCGACTATTTCCTGGCTGGCCGTGATATTCCGTGGTGGGCCATCTCACTTTCCATTGTCGCCGCCGAGACCAGCACTCTCACCATCATCAGTATTCCTGGTCTTGCCTACGATACGAATCTCACCTTCCTGCAAGTAGTGATGGGATACATGGTAGGACGGGTGGTGATCACCTTCGTGCTGCTCCCGCATTATTTTCGCGGCGATCTTTACACCGCCTATGAATTGATTGAACGGCGCTTCGGGCGCGGGTTGCGGTCGCTGACCGCCGGTCTTTTCCTGCTGACGCGAGCGGCGGCGGAAGGCGTGCGCGTGTACGCCGTTTCGATCGTTGTATCGATTGCGCTCGGTACTGGAGAGGTGGCCTCAATCGCCATCATCACTGTGTTGACGCTCATTTATACGTTCGAGGGCGGACTGGCGGCGGTCATCTGGACCGATGTAGTGCAAACGGGAATCTACGTCGGCGGAACATTGGTGGGACTGGTAACGATCCTGCACCTCGTGCCCGGAGGATGGAGTGCTATTCATGCTGCGGCCGCAAGCGCGGGCAAGCTCCAGGTGTTCGACTTCCGTCCTAACTTTTGGTTGCCTTACACGTTTTGGGCTGGCGTGATCGGGGGAACGGCTTTCACCACCGCAAGTCACGGCACGGACCAACTTTTCGTCCAGCGGTTGCTGGCGGCTCGCGGACAGAAGCAATCGGGATTGGCGCTCATCTCGAGCGGGGTGGCAATTCTGTTTCAGTTTGCGTTGTTTTTGGTTGTTGGCGTGATGCTGTGGGCTTTCTACCGCGTGCCCTCGGCGAATTTTGGAAAACCGGATCGGATCTATCCGACATTTATCGTCAACCAGATGCCGCATGGAGTTTCTGGGCTGTTGATTGCGGCGGTACTGGCGGCGGCGATGTCGAATCTGAGCGCGGCGCTGAATTCGCTTTCATCCAGCACGATCATGGATTTTTTTGTACGCTTCCGGCCGCAGATTGATGAGCGCAGGCGAATACGTTTCTCTCGGCTGGCAACTTTTTGTTGGGCGATGGTTCTGTTTGGTTTAGCGTTGCTAGCGTTGCAGAAAGTGGGGCGTGTCGTCGAAGTGGGCCTGCAGATCGCCTCCGTGGCCTATGGCGCTCTGTTAGGAGTGTTCCTGCTGGGCGTATTGACCAGGCGCGCAAATCAGCGCGGCGCAATGATAGGGATGCTATTTGGTTTCGCCACCGAGTTGTACCTGTGGCGAATGCACGTCCCGTGGACATGGTGGGTCATCATCGGGACGATGGTGACTTTTGCGGTGGGATTTGCGGCTAGCCTGTCGATGCGGGAGCGTCCTTCTTGAACAGACGTCGCTTCTATCGCGGAGAATGTGATAGAAGCTCTTACCTCACGGTGTGACGTATACTGGCACACTTCATCATGCCGGAGTCAAAAGAGCGAACCACAATCCGGCCGGAACTGGCCCGCGATTTAGGCGTAAGCCACGCTGCCGCCGTGGTCGTGGGAACGATTATCGGCAGCGGAATCTTTCTGGTTCCCGCCGAGATGATGCAGGCTGTAGGTTCGGCCAAGCTGGTCTATCTGGCGTGGCTCGTTGGTGGGTTGCTATCTTTTTTTGGCGCGCTCACTTACGCCGAACTGGGCGCAATGAAGCCTCAGGCGGGCGGCGAATATGTTTACGTCCGCGACGCCTACGGTCCGCTCGGAGGTTTTCTTTACGGATGGACCTGGTTCGTCATCGCCAAACCCGCGTCGGTAGCAACAATTGCTACCGGACTGGTTCGCATCCTGGGCACGTTTCCAATGTTTTCGTTCTTCCCTGCGAATGTTATTTCGAGCCCATTTCCCATAACGTGGGGCCAGCTTGTGGCGATCGCGGCTGCCATTCTTATCTCTTTCCTGAACTATGTTGGAGTGAAAAAAGCCGGCGAATTCCAACTCGTATTCACAATACTAAAAGTGGCCATCATCCTCGGTATTGTGGTGGTCTGCTTTAGCGGCGCTGGCAACGCGCCCGGACGTGGCTGGAGCAACTTTGCTGGCACCTTCACCGGAGCCAAGGGCGGGATCGCCGGCTTTATGGCGGCGCTGGTGGCGGCCCTGTGGGCATACGACGGCTGGAACGACCTGAACATGGTTGCGGGCGAGGTAAAACACCCAGAGCGCAATATTCCGATTGCCCTGATCGCTGGGGTAGGCACGGTTGGCGTGTTGTATGTCCTGGTAAATGCCGCGGTACAGTATGTGCTGCCAGCGAATGTGATTGCCGCGTCGCCCCGGCCCGCCTCCGACGCAGTGGCGCTGATCCTCGGACACGTGGGAGCGAGCATCGTCTCTGCCGGCATGGCCATCTCAATGCTGGTAACGCTGAACGGCACGATAATGAGCGGCGCTCGCGTACCGTTTGCCGTAGCCCGCGACGGATATTTTTTCTCGGCTCTCGCCCAGGTGCATCCGCGGTTTCACACGCCGTCGGTTGCCATCGTGTTGCAGGCGGCGATGTCAATCGCTCTTCTGCTCCTGGGAGCAAATTTCCGCCAGCTTTTTTCTCTCGCGATCTTTGCCGAATGGCTCTTCTACATGATCGCCGGCAGCACCGTCTTCGTCTTCCGCTGGCGTGATCCGAATGCGATTCGGCCCTATCGCATGTTTGGTTATCCCTTCGTTCCCGCAATGTTTATCGCGGCAGCGGGCGTACTTCTCTACTACACCTTCCGAACAGACTGGCCATATTCCTTCTACGGACTGCTGGTAATCCTGGCCGGTGTACCTGTTTTCGCCTGGTTTCGCAGGCAGCGTCAGGCACAAGCCGGCCCTTAGGGTCACAAGTCCCGCGTCCCTAGCCTCTTTTGGACGAAGTTCCAAAAGCGAGCTTCCGTGGTTACTTTTGGTCAAGGGCCGTGGACACGTTTACCCCCTGTCCTTTCTCTCGTAATGTGAAAACTCCAATCCGGTCCGCTCCCTCGGCCTGGATCCCCTTGGAGTTCTATACATGGCTACGTCTCAACACAGCTTTCAGCTCGGCATTTTGCCGGAGCGCAAGATCGACCGGCGCGCCGTCGCCACCGGCTACACGTTTCTCGTGCTGATGATTTTGGTTTTTATTAATGTGGGACTTTTGTTTCCCGACAGAATCCAGCTGAAGGAATATCGCGTCACCTCACTCATCCCTCTTCCATCGCTGCGGCCGGAACCCGCGCCGATCAAAGTAAAGCCGGTTCAGGTGAAGGCAAAACTGTTGCCACCCGCTCCTGTGTTCGAGCAGCCGAGACTGATTGTGCCGCGTGAAGTACATCGCACTCTGGCTCCTGAGCCTGTGGAAGCGCCCAAAGTAGTGGTGAACCAGTTCGCTGCTCCTCAATTGAAGATGGCCTCCGCCGGTGGAGCGCGCCCCCAACTTTTACACACGGGAGAATTTTCGGGCAGTTCCGTAACTCCAACGGTGAACGCGGCAGTGCAAAAAGTTCAGACCGGAGGTTTCGGCGATCCCAATGGTTTGCAGGGTACGGGCAAACAAGCCGCCAAGCTGTACGCAGCTCCAACCGGCGCTTTTGAGATGCCCGCCGGTCCGGGACAAGGCAACGGCTCAGGCGGAGCGAAGGGTATCAAGGGCACAGTAGCCAGCGCCTCCTTCGGCAACGGTATCGCTAACGGCGGCAATGGAGACGGCCGCAGCAGCGGACGCGGCAGTGGAATTTCGACCGGCGGATTCGGATCCGAACAAGTGGTGCACAACGCACCCAAGATCGTGCAAGCGGATTCCGGACCTCCGACCAATTCAGTAGAGATCACATACAAGCCGCAGCCGGTTTACACCGCTGAAGCGCGCAGTCTAAAGCTGGAAGGCGAAGTTCTTCTGGAAGTGATGTTCGGGGCCAACGGAACGCTCCACGTGAATCGAGTGGTGCGAGGACTGGGCCACGGGCTGGATGAAGCTGCGACCACCGCCGCAAACAAGATGCGTTTCAAGCCGGCACTTCGTAACGGTCAGCCGGTGGATTCGACGGCGATCGTGCACGTGTCGTTTCAGATGGCGTACTAAAGTGCGAACATTCGTCGGTGTTTTGCGTCACAAGATTGCGTTCTGGCTGTGAATGTGCGAGCCGGAATTGAAGCAAAAGGTTCACAGAACTAGTCAGTTCAAAGCGATATCGGTTTAAGAAACTGGAGAGAGAAAGAGTATGCGTACCTCGAAATGGATGTTCACAGCAGCACTGCTAGTTTCGGTGAGCGCCGCCGCGCAGCAGGTCGTGGAGTCCCAACAGCCGGCTCCTGCTTCCACCACGCAGATATCGCCAGGACCGGAGCGTTCTGTTGCAGCGTCGATTGCTGCTTCCATCGCCGCGCCCGTCGCCGCTGAACCGGCGCCGGCGCCAGCAGCGCCTCCGCAGTCGACCGCCCCGCTGCCGACACCATCCGCCATGCCACAGCCCGTCACCATGGATCAGGTTGTGGATCGCTTTATCGAGCGTGAACACGCGCTCATGAAGGCGCTCTCCAACCGTACGCCGGTGGTCGAAACTTATCTGCAGAACCTAACCGCCGACGCTCAACTTGGCCCCGTGCCGAGCGACGATCATTATTTCCTCGGGCGCATGGATATGGGCGAAACCGTCGACCGCAAGGATTACCTGAAGGAACAGGACAAAACCAGCATGCAGACCCGCCTGATGGGCGGCTTCAACAAACTTTTCAAGGTGCAATACCAGCCGCTCGGCTTCTCCTGGATGGTCTATGCCGACCATACCGATTTTGACCGCTCGCATTACGAGTTCCACTACATTCGCCGCGAATTTTTGGGTGACGTTCGCTGCCTGGTGTTTGATGTCACTCCCAAGAACGGTTCCGGCAAGGGACGCTTCCTCGGCCGCGTCTGGGTCGAAGATCAGGAATTCAACATTGTCCGCCTCAACGGCACTTATGTTCCGTCGCCGCGGAATTCTTATTTCTTCCACATGGATAGCTGGCGCCTGAATCTGATTCCCGGCTACTGGGTTCCGGCTTACATCTACAGCGAAGAAGGCGACTTCAGCGCTGGCGTGAAGAACAAGACCGCTTTCAAGGCGCAGACGCGCATCTGGGGCTACGATCTTAAGAAAGAGGGTGGGAACGACGAACTCACGCAGATCCGAGTCGACAGCGTGAAGGATGAAACTGCTTCCGCGCAGGATGCGTCTCCGCTGCAGGCTGAGCGGCAATGGCAGCAACAGGCTGAGGACAACGTTATCGAGCGCCTCACCCGCGCCGGATTACTGGCGCCCGAAGGCGACGTCGATCACATCCTCCAAACTGTCGTAAATAACCTCGAGGTCACCAATAACATCGACCTGCCGCGTCCGGTTCGCACTCGCGTGCTGCTCACGGCGCCGCTGGAAACCTTCAGCGTAGGCAACACAATCGTGATCAGCCGCGGATTAATTGACGTGCTTCCCGACGAAGCCAGCCTCGCGGCGGTCCTTTCGCACGAACTCGCGCACATCGTGCTTGGACATAACCTCGGCAGCAAGTTTGCCTTCAACGACCGCATGCTGTTTTCCGACGACTCCACCTACAACAATTTGGGATTCAAACACATCCCCGAGGAAGAAGCCGCTGCCGATAAGAAAGCCGTCGACTTGCTCAACAATTCGCCTTACGCGCAGAAACTCGACAACGTGGGCCTGTTCCTGAAGGCGCTGCAGACGCGCGCTCCTCAGCTGAGCGCCCTATTGACTACCCACCTCGGGAATCCGCTGGCCCAGAATGGAACGGTCAACCGCTTGTCGGCCCTAGCCACAAAGGGCCCGGCACTCGATAACACCAAACTGGACCAGGTTGCCGCACTTCCGTTGGGGGGACGCGTCAAGATCAATCCCTGGGACGACAAAGCAGAGATGGTGAAGACGGCTCCGGTCGCGATCACCTCGGCACGCGACAAGATGCCGTTTGAAGTCACGCCGTTCTATCCGCGGTTGGCACGATTCGGCGCCTCGACTACCCCGAGCGCCACTCCGGCCACATCCGCCGCCAATTCACCCACGGGTAACTGAACTCAAGTTGCAATAAGACGAGGCCGGGATCCGGAATCACCTTCCGGGATACCCGGCCTTCGTTTTTTTCGAAACCGTAATCCAGGCGTGAGCCCATCACGGCACGAGTGAACAGGCTGTCCTCTATTTCTTCCAGAACTTTCCTACTCCCACTCTCACCTGCACCGTATTCAGACCCGGGTTATACACTCCCAGGCCTGCATTCGAAATATGCAGATACCGCAGCTCCACGCTCCAGTTGTATTTCTCACCGAGAATGTGCGTCCCAAATGCCGCGCTCGGACTGAAGTTTACGGTATTCGTATAAATAGGAACGTTGTGACTACTGAACAGCACCCCACCACTCAATTCCAGGTATGGCGAAAAGCGTCTATGCCGCTCGAAATCCCACTTCAACCCTAATGGATCAAATCCCCCCGCATAAGCAGTGTTCAGCGGCTGGAAAATCACATACACCGGAATCGCATCCACTGTGTATTCAAATCGCCCCCGCAAGAGTCCCGGCAAGTGCGGCCCCGTGATCACCCACCCGAAGCGAAATCCCAAATCAAAGACGTTGGTTCGCTGGGTCCCGCCAGGCACCGAATGCCCGCCGCCGGCCCAAACCTGCACCTCACGCGCATCTTCCTCAGGACCGGCTTGGTCCTGAGCTAACCCCGACCCCGCCGCCACGATGACAAAAGAGGAAAGAAAGAAGAGTGGAACTAAAAAAACACTGCTCAAGCCGTTCGTCCGCGTCATGGCCTACGAGGGTGCCCGACTATAGGTTTTTTTGCAAGCTACTCGGCCAATGCTCCAAGTCCGGGCTCAAGTGAAGCGGTGATCCGAGCCCTCTTGACAACTCTGCACTCACCTCTTTATAATTAGCACTCGATAGGCGAGACTGCTAACAGGCCGCCCTAACCCCAACAATTCATAGGTTTAAAGCACATCAACCCTACCCAACCTTGAAAGGAGTTGCACCCATGGCAAAATTTAGCCCACTACATGACCGCATTCTGGTCCGTCGCGTGGAAGAAGCGTCCACAACCCGAGGCGGAATCATCATTCCAGACAGCGCAAAAGATAAACCGCAGGAAGGCGAAGTAATTTCCACCGGCAAGGGCCGCACCAACGACGAAGGCAAGACTTTCCCCCTGGCCGTCAAAGAGGGCGACCGCATCCTGTTCGGCAAGTATTCCGGCACCGAAATCAAGATTGATGGCGAAGACTTCATCATCATGAAAGAAGAAGAAGTCCTTGGAATCCTCACCGGCGCCTCAAGTTCCACCGGCTCGAACAAAAAAGAAACCGTCGGCGCACGCCGGTAAAGTTTAAGGGATGTACGGGTTCCCCCGTGGACCCTGAGTCCTCTGTGGCAAAGACTTTCTTAATCTCTGAAGGAGAAAAGCAATGGCAAAACAAATCGTACACGGCGAAGAGTCCCGGCAGGCAATCCTGCGCGGCGTTAACCTTCTTGCCGACGCAGTAAAAGTCACACTCGGCCCCAAGGGCCGCAACGTTGTTATTGAAAAGAAATTCGGTTCGCCGACCATCACCAAGGACGGCGTCACCGTTGCCAAAGAAATCGAACTCAAGGACGGCCTCGAGAACATGGGCGCCCAGATGGTTCGTGAAGTTGCCAGCAAAACTTCTGACGTAGCCGGCGACGGCACCACCACCGCCACCGTTCTAGCCCAGGCGATTTACCGCGAAGGCGTGAAGACGGTTGCTGCTGGCGCCAATCCAATGGCTATGAAGCGCGGCATCGAGAAGGCAGTCTCCCTCGTCTGCGGTTCGTTCGACAAGAAGACTGGCGAACGCGGCAAAGGCGAACTGGACAAGTTCTCCAAGCCTGTTTCTGGCGAAATGATCGCCCAGGTCGGAACAATTTCGGCGAATAACGATGAAACCATTGGACACATTATTGCCGAAGCCATGAAGAAGGTCGGCAAAGATGGCGTCATCACGGTGGAAGAGTCGAAGACTCTCGAGACGCAGTTAGAAGTGGTCGAAGGCATGCAGTTCGACCGCGGCTATCTCTCTCCTTACTTCGTTACCGATCCCGAGCGCATGGAAGTCGCCATCGAGAACGCATACATCCTGATCAACGAGAAGAAGATCAGCTCGATGAAGGATCTTCTCCCGCTGCTGGAGCAGATTGCCAAGAGCGGCAAGCCGTTGCTCATCATCGCGGAAGATGTCGAAGGTGAAGCGCTGGCAACGCTGGTCGTCAACAAGCTGCGTGGCACGCTGCAAGTCGCAGCCGTCAAGGCTCCCGGCTTCGGCGATCGCCGCAAAGCGATGCTGCAGGATATCGCGATCCTCACCGGTGGCAAGGCCATCACTGAAGATCTCGGCATCAAGCTCGAGAACGTGCAGATCAGCGATCTCGGCCAGGTGAAGAAGATCACCATCGACAAGGACAACACCACCCTCGTCGAAGGCAAAGGCAAGCACAGCGAGATCGAAGGCCGCGTAAAAGAAATTCGCAGCCAGATCGATAAGACCACCAGCGACTACGACCGCGAGAAGTTGCAGGAACGGTTGGCGAAACTGGTCGGTGGCGTAGCCGTAATCAAAGTCGGCGCGGCAACCGAAACCGAAATGAAAGAAAAGAAAGCCCGCGTCGAAGACGCCATGCATGCAACCCGCGCAGCCGTGGAAGAAGGCATTGTCCCGGGCGGCGGAGTGGCACTGGCGCGTTGCGTCGCGGCACTCGACAAGCTCAAGCTCGAGGGTGATGAGCAGATCGGTGTCAACATCGTGAGGCGCGCCCTGCAAGAGCCGATGCGTCAGATCGTTGAAAACGCCGGTGAAGAAGGCGCAGTCGTCCTCGGCAAGGTTCTCGAATCCAAGGACACCAACTACGGCTTCAACGCCCTGACCAACGAGGATGAGGATCTGGTCAAGGCAGGCGTGCTCGATCCCACGAAGGTAGTGCGCACCGCACTCACCAACGCCGGCTCGATTGCGTCGTTGATGCTGACCACCGAAGCCCTGGTCGCGGAGATTCCTGAAAAGAAGGAAGCTCCCATGGGCGGCGGCGGACACGGCGGCGGCGGCATGGAAGGCATGTACTAAAGAACAGCTGCTAGCTATTAGCTTTCAGCCGTCAGTAAAATCAAAGGCCCTGCTCGCGAGAGTGGGGCCTTTTTTTCTTGGCCATCCGGCCAAGGAGTAGCCCCACCAGATATACCTCCGGAAGGACATGACTTTAGTAGTGCCGGAAAAGAGTCCTAAATCACGGCTTCAGCCGCTTAGGTGCGACGTCTGGCTCAGCCCAAGCCGCTGATTCCATTCCCCGATTAAAAAACGGCGTCTCGGCAAATATCGGGTATCATCAGACATGCCTTATATTCTGGAACATCTCACCAGCCTTCGTCAGGAAATCACGGATTTGAGGAATATGAACGAACTGTCTGCATTGAAGTCCGCAGACAGCCAGATTGACCAGTCGGCGGTGGAGATGCGCGCCAACCGCCTGGCTGAGATCAAGAAGGAATTGTCGCAGATGCTGAACCGTCCGGAAGATCCCCGAGTGTGGTGGGAAAAGGGCGGCCGGCGGAATCGCGTGGCCTAACTCAGGCTCACAACAGAAGTTGATAATGCCTCCATAGGACTTCGGTCCGGTGGGGGCTTTTATTTTGTCAGGCGGCGCGTGGCTTGCAGGGCTAGAGATTCTGGCAAATAACAGGATTTCTCACTGCGTTTGGAAGACGTCCTGAAAAAGCGATAGAGGTCACGCGGAGAGCGCTTGGGCGGCCTTGGCCAGAGCGGACGCCAAGCCTTCGGCATTTGGCGCGCCGCCTTGGGCAAGATCTTTGCTGCCGCCGCCGCGTCCTCCGAGCTTGGTCAGCGTCTGCTTCAGCAGGGCGGCCATGTCGTAGGGCTGGCCCGCGGATTGGGCGAAGACTAGGGCGGGCTGCGGCGATGCGCTGGCCAGCAGCGCAACTGACGCTCCCTGGCGTGTCAGTCGCTGAGCCAGCAACTTCAGGAAGTTGAGATCGCGATTCGAAAAAGTGCGAACGACCAGCTTGTGCCCGTTTCTCTCGGGAACTTCCGCAAGCAGGGTCTCAGCCTGCGCCGCCGCCAGATCTTCCCGCGCCTGCTCGCCCTGTTTGTGCAGCAACTTGATTTCATCGAGAGACTTGCGGGCTTGCTGCGGGACGTCGTAAATGTTGGCGGAAAATAGCGCCGCCGTTTCGCTGAGCGTGGAGAAATCGCGGCGCGCTGTGGCGACGGCGCGCAGCCCGGCAACAAACTCGACACGGTATCCATGACGAACTTTTTCGGACTTGCGCAGCAGCACGCTGCCAATCTGCCCGGTATGCGCGACGTGAGTGCCGCCGCAAGTGGTCAGATCGAAGTCGTGGATATCGATCAGCCGCAGTTGGTCGCGCTCCACGGGAGGAAGTTTGCGCAGCCCGAGCGCCGCGGCTTCCTCGCGACTTGTGAAGCGGATGTCAACGGGGCGATTCTCCAGAATGATTTCGTTAGTGAGCCGCTCGGCGGCTTCGATTTGACTCTGAGTAAGCGAGGGGGTGTCCAGATCGATGGAGCAGTAGTCCTCGGCCATGTGGAACGAAACGGTCGGCATATCGAAAAGGCGGACGAAGGCGGCGGAGAGCACATGCTGAGCAGAATGTTGCTGCATGTGATCGCGGCGGCGCGCACTGTCGATTTCCCCTCGAACGCGGCTTCCAGGGTGGACGTCCTTTAGCGGAGTCTCGAGATAGTGAACGACGTGGCCATCTTCGGTATCGACGACTTCGGTGACGCGAAATTTGCTTTCAGAGTCAGGTTGGGAAATCCAGCCGGTGTCGTGAATCTGTCCGCCGCTCGTCGGATAAAAAGCAGTGCGGTCTAGAATCAGCGCGGGACGCGGGGTTTCGAGCACAGAGCGAACTTCAGCGTCGAAGTTGTGCAGAAAGGAACCATGGTAGTAAAGGCGATCGGTCATGCTTGATTATTCTGCTAACTCAAAGGATAGGGGCAGAAGGGATGGTTATCAAGTCCCTGCATGTTGGAATGGTAGGGCCATCCCAGGGCTTCCCTCGTCGTAATGACTCTATAGTGGACAAGCTCGAAGTTGAACCGTTTCAGATCGCCCCTTCGATGTTATCGTTGGTGATTGCGCTCGCGAAATACACGAATTTATGGACGCTATCGACGTTCTCAAAAAACTTTTTGAGCAGAAGTTTCGCACCCCGGTGGAGCGCCTTCAGCCACTGAAGGGTCAGCTTGGAGGCTCAGGCCGTAACATCATTCGCTTGTCGAGCGGCAAGGCCAGTGCAATCGGAATTCTCTACAACGTACGCGAAGAAAACGCGGCCTTCGTGGAGTTTTCCCGCCATTTTCGCCAGCACGGTCTGCCGGTGCCGGAGATTTACGGAGAAGACTTGAGCCGCGGCGCTTATCTGGAAGAAGATTTGGGTGACACGACCCTGTTTGAGTTTCTTTCCAGTAATCGAACGGGAGAGAACATCGCACCACAGGCTGTGGAAGCCTATCGCCAAGTTGTGGGAGTCTTGCCGCGTTTTCAAGTTGAGGCGGGGCGCGATTTAAATTATGACGTCTGCTATCCGCGCGACAGCTTCGATCGTCAATCGATCTCCTGGGACCTGAACTATTTTAAGTATTATTTTCTCCGACTCGCCGGAATTGCCTTCAACGAGCAGGCGCTGGAAGACGATTTCGACCGGTTGACGAATTTCCTGCTGACCGCCGACCGCGACTACTTCATGTATCGCGATTTTCAGTCCCGCAATATCATGCTCGTCAATGGGCAGCCGTTTTTTTTGGACTACCAGGGCGGGCGCAGAGGCGCTCTGCAGTATGACATCGCTTCCCTTCTATATGACGCCAAGGCCGATCTTCCGCCGGAAATGCGGCGGGAGTTGCTCGATCTTTACATCGAAAAGCTTTCCGGTTTCATAAAACTCGATCGCAAAACATTTCTCCATCATTACTATTCCTACGTCTACGTTCGCATCCTGCAGGCGTTGGGGGCGTATGGCTTCCGGGGATTTTATGAGCGCAAGGCTCACTTTCTGCAGAGCGTCCCGTATGCGCTGAAGAACTTACGCTGGCTATCGCATAACGTGAAGTTGCCGATCGCGCTGCCTACACTAATGGAAGCGTTCAACAGCATGCTGGCTTCCGAGAAGCTGCAAGCACTGGCGTCCGAAGCCGATACCCTGACCGTGCGAGTGTTTTCTTTTTCGTTTCATCGGGGCTTACCGAAAGATGAAACCGGAAATGGCGGCGGATTCGTTTTCGATGGCCGAAGCCTTCCAAATCCGGGACGCGAAGACAGATTCAAAGCGCTTACCGGCAGGGACGCGCCAGTCATCGACTATCTGAATCAGCAGCAGAGCGTGCATCAGTTTCTCGCCAGCGTGATGTCGCTAGTGGACGCCAGCGTCAGCGAGTACCAGCGGCGCGGCTTCAAAAGTTTGATGGTTTCGTTCGGCTGCACCGGAGGCCAGCATCGCTCGGTCTTTCTCGCCGAGCAACTGGCGGCGCGACTGCGGGGAAGAAACGGGATCGAGGTGGTATTGCATCATCGTGAGTTGGAAAGTGCGGCGCAATGAGAGCCATGATTCTGGCTGCCGGCCTGGGCACTCGTCTGCGTCCGCTTACCAACGATCGTCCTAAGGCGCTGGTGGAAGTTGCCGAGCGAACGCTGCTCGAGATCACGCTTTCCCGCTTGCGCGAATTCGGAATTCGCGAAGTGATTATCAATGTCCATCACTTTGCCGACATGCTTGTCGATTATCTGAAAAAGAATGACAACTTCGGCATGCGGATCGAGGTCTCGCGTGAAGACGTTTTACTCGATACCGGCGGGGGATTAAAGAAGGCTGCCTGGTTTTTTCTCGAAGACGCCCGGCACGCGGATGAGCCGTTCATCCTGCACAATGTCGATGTCATCAGCACGATTGACCTCGGGCGCATGGTGCGATTTCATAAAGAACTTGAGGCGTTGGCGACGCTGGCCGTCCAGGAGCGCGATACCTCACGGTATTTATTGTTCGATGAACAACTTAAGCTTTGCGGAAGGCTATCAGGACACGATCAGCAGGCTGAATTTGTTAATTCTTCTCAGCAGCTGCAGGTGCAGGCAGTGGCCTTTTCCGGGATCCACGTCATTTCCCCCCGTATATTTTCGCTGATGAGCGAGGAGGGAGCGTTTTCGATCATCAGTTCCTATTTGCGATTGGCCGCGCAGGGAGAAAATATTATCGGATTTCGCGCTGATGGATATTATTGGCGCGATCTCGGTAAGCCGGAGAATGTGGCGCGCGCCGAACAGGACATTAAGGAAGGGATTCTCCGAATCTGATTCCCGCCGATGTACGTCCACAACCGCCTACAATCCCAACACGTTCCCGCTGCTCTAGTATGGTCCGATGATTCCTGCTATGGGGCGGGATGCGGGCGAGGGCGCCCGCACCACACCGGCCGTGTCCAGTACATCGAGATACTTGAGACCAGAGCCAGTGTTGAATAACACCACCGTGTCATCGGCAGTAAAGAATCCGCTAGCCAGCAATTTTTGATAGGCCACCAATGATGCCGCGCCTTCTGGCGCGGCAAAGATTCCCTCGACTTTTGCCCAGTGTCGCGTTGACTCAAGAATTTCGGCGTCGGTGGCAGCGAGGGCCAGGCCGCCACTTTTTTTCAGGATGTCGAGGATCAGATAGTCGCCATAGGGTTTAGGAACTCTAAGACCTGCCGCGATAGTCGATGCGTTCATCCACATTTCCGCAGCGGCACGGCCTTCATCCCATGCTTTAACAATGGGGGCGCATCCCGCAGATTGCACGCTAATCATGTTCGGGCGCTCGGGACCGATGAATCCCAGTTGCTCCATTTCATCGAATGCCTTCCACATGCCGAGCAAACCAACGCCGCCGCCCGTGGGATAGATAATTCCTTGGGGAAGTTTCCATCCCAGTTGTTCGGCCACTTCGTAGCCCATGGTCTTCTTGCCTTCGACGCGGTAAGGCTCTTTGGTAGTGGAAACGTCGAACCATCCTTCTTTCGACCATGCGGGCTTTTCTTTGAGCTCGGCAATTTTTCGCGCGCAGTCGGAGATCAGGCCATCGACCAGGGTGGCGTGCGCCCCATAGTAGTCGCACTCAATACGGTTCGCCATGGGCACATCTTTCGGCATGAAGATGTGGGCCTCGATGGAAGCGGCAGCGGCGTAGGCGGCGAGGGCTCCCGCTGCGTTCCCGGCAGAGGGGATGGCGAGTTTTTTCAGACCGAACTGTCGGGCCATGGTGACCGCGGCGGAAAGTCCACGCGCTTTGAAAGAGCCCGTAGGATTGAGGCCTTCGTCTTTGATGAAGACGTTGGGATATTCCCGACTGCGTAACATGGGAGTGAACCCTTCGCCCAGCGAGACCGGCGGGGCATCGGGAAGAACAGCGTCGTATCGCCACATGGTCGGCGCAAGAGGCAGCAACGATGCGGGAGAGAAAATCTTTTTGATGGCGGCGAGATCGTAACGCGCGTATAGAATGCCGCCATCCTTGGGGCAGACGGTTTGCGGCCGGTCCGCGGGATAATGCTCGCCGCAGCGGGTGCATTCCAAGTGAGTGAGGCGCGACACGGAGAAAGTTTATCAGGCGGGTGAAGAGATCCGGCAGACTAAGGATGAGACCAGGCAAAGTCGCCTCGCATGGCTACTTGCTCTTCGCGGTTTTTCGCTCGAAGACTACCGCGACCTCATCCTTGTAGACTGGCTGCCAGCCGGCGGTTCCAGCCAAAATGTTGGCTAGCGCAGAGCTCTCGGGAACGATCACATACTGGGATGGATGCTGCTGAAGAAAGTCTTGCCATCCCGGCTCGGCGTGAATCATCTTCAGGTAAGTCTTCAGGAAATCTTCGCCATAAAAGTCATGACGATCGTCGACCACTACTTTGATTCGAGGATAAAGCCGGTAGATGAGATAGCCGCCCCAATTGTCGGGACTAAGCAGGGGGCCGTGCACATTCTGCTTCTCAAGATAGTTCACGGCCGCAGTTGGAAATCGTTCGCTGTCAAAATGCGCATCCATCAGCGGAGTATTGCCTAGCTTCCCGCCATGCGCCGCGATGAGGCATGTCAGCACAATGGCCGCGACCGGCCAAAAGTGGCCTCGGAGGCCCAATTCGATTGCATTCATTCTCTCAAGAAATGGTGCGGATGAACGTGCGGGCCCGGGATCTATCCGTTGGGGTGAGAATCTAGCTGCAAGCATTTCTATCCCATCCGACAGCCAAGGCCCAATCACCAGAATCAACAACAGCGACGACACGGGAATATTGCGTGCGGAATACAGGCCTGCGTATACCGCAAACAAAACGACCAGGATTTGGGTGCCGGTGGCCTCGCGCCGTTTGACTGCCAATGCCACCAAGGTCAGCAGCAACAATCCAGCAAAACACTTCTGCGCCACAAAGTGAAAATTTGGAGACTGAAACTCTTCAATGTGGTTCATCAGAAAAGAATTTGAAAGATACTTGTAGATGTGGACATGTAACTGAAATCCGTAAGGATTGACCACAGTCGCCGCCGCACTCAAGAAGCCAGCCAAACTTAAGGTCCACACACGCCGACGGGCGCGGATCTTCCGCAGGACTTCTTCAAAGCGACCTTCAGTCACGGGCAAGGATAGACTTATCCACGCCCACAGAGCGCACGCCCAATAAATGCCTAGAAGCACAAGGCCCACGAGGAACCCGCCGTGCACATTCACCCAAAGCAGCATCGAGACTGGCAGCAGCCCCACAAGCCAAGTGCGTTGCGTTTCCGGGTCGCAAACTTCTTGGGACGATTCCAGCACCCAGAACCATGACAGCGTGAACAGCCAGCTAACTACATGCGGACGCGCAAAAAAATGAATCATCGAGGCCGACGCAGCCAGAAGCACCAAAGTTAAAGCCAGCGGCAATGTCGTACCACGACGCACCAGCAGCCGGAATGCCCACGAAAAAACTCCAGCGATGATCAATGCTGTGAACAACACGACGGCGTTCAGTTCCGCAACACTCTCCAGCCATCCGACCAGCACGTCGTACAACCACTCCCACGCAAACCAGGGATGGCCAGTCATGCTCGACGAGAACGGATCGACGTGGGGAATTGCATGCGTAGCTAGAATCAGTTGCCCGGTGCGAATATGCCAGCCAATGCCGGCATCTCCGAGCAGCCGCACAGACAGGTTAGTGAACGCCAGCAGGGCGAGGAGGGACACAAAAAGCAGGTCGGCGACTGACGGCATGAGCCACCGCAGCCACGCTCCACCGATATCCGCTGCTGAACTTCTGGAGCCCATTGCCATCGCGGTGAATCTTATAGAGTAGGACCATGAACGGCAAGGCTTCCAGTCAAAGTGCACATCGAGTGGTGATCGTCGGGGCTGGCTTCGGCGGCCTGAACGCCGCGGAAAAGCTGGCCAGCGCACCCGTGCAAATTACTATCATCGATCGAGAAAACTATCACACGTTTCAGCCGTTGCTGTATCAGGTGGCTACTGCAGGTCTCTCGCCGGGCGAGATCGCCGCGCCGATCCGTTCGATCCTGAGCCGTCACCCCAACGTCGAAGTGCTGATGGCCGAGGTTACCGGCTTCGACCTCGATCGCCGCGTTGTGAAAACATCCGAGCAGGAAATTCCTTACGATTCGCTGATCGTGGCCGCGGGCGCTCGCCATGCCTATTTCGGCCACGACGAATGGGAACCACTGGCGCCGGGCCTGAAGACGATTGAGGACGCGCTCGAAATTCGGCGTCGCGTTCTTTTGGCATTCGAACTTGCGGAACGCCGCGCTGCAGCCGGCGAAGGTGACGATCCTCTAAACTTCGTGGTCGTTGGCGGCGGACCCACGGGAGTCGAACTCGCTGGAACCCTCGCCGAAATTTGCCGCCACTCCTTGGCCGGTGATTTCCACTCAATCGATCCACGACGCGCACGAATCCATCTTCTAGAAGGTGGGGAGCATGTGCTGCCCGCGTATCCAGAAGATCTTTCCCGCAGCGCGCTCGAACAATTGCGTCGCCTGGGCGTGGATGTAAATACGTCCGCGATGGTCACGAAAATTGAGCCCGGTGTCATTTATATCGGCAATGCAAGAATGAACGCAGCCGTCATCATTTGGGCGGCGGGCGTGGCAGCTTCGCCGCTGGGCAAGACGCTTGGCGTTGCCGTGGATCGCGCCGGACGCGTTCTCGTGGAGCCAGATCTCAGCATTCCCGGCCAGCCCGAAGTTTTCGTCATCGGCGATCTCGCCGCCCTAAAAGATGCCTCGGGAAAGTTGCTGCCTGGCGTAGCGCCTGTGGCCATCCAAGAGGGACGATTCGTGGCCAAGGTCATTCGCACCGAGCTTGATAAGAACACTGAACGCGACGGGAACTCGGCATCTCAGCCAAGACCCGCGCCACGGGCCGCATTTCACTACCACGACAAGGGTAGCCTCGCCACCATCGGACGTGCTGCCGCGATTGCGCAGTTCGGCAAGATTCACATTTCCGGCTTCATGGCCTGGCTGGCGTGGCTGTTCGTCCACATTCTTTTCTTGATCGGTTTCCGCAATCGCTTGCTGGTCTTTATCCAATGGGCGTGGTCGTACTTTACCTACGAACGAGGCGCTCGGCTCATCACAGGCGGCACTGATCTGCCCGGCTGGGATACCGCGCAATCTCGCGTCCCGGGCCCGAAGCAAGCAAAAGAAGAAATCTCTGCCGTGGTCGAGAAATAAGAGTAAGAATATGGTTGAGGCGGCAGGCGGCGCATGAAGAACCCTGTGATTTGGCGAATGCTATTGGTCGTGGCGGCTATTTCAATTCTAAGTGCCGTCTCTCGCGCTGAAGTTCTCAAAATTGTCGTAAACGACACGATTCAGCCGATCACCGAAGAATATATTTCCCGCGCCATCGACGAAGCTCAGCGCCGCAATGATCAGGCTGTATTGATCGAGATTAATACGCCTGGTGGCCTGCTCGAATCCACTCGCCACATCATCGAGAAGATTACGACTTCCCCGGTCCCTGTCATCATCTACGTGACGCCCAGCGGCAGTCGCGCCGCATCTGCGGGATTCTTCATTCTGGAATCTGCCGATATTGCGGCTATGGCTCCGGGAACCAATACCGGCGCGGCACATCCGGTGATCCTGGGCGGAACAAAAGTCGACGACGTGATGAAGGAAAAAATGGAGAACGACGCAGCGGCGTTAATGCGCTCGGTCGCCTCCAGACGCGGCCGCAACGTCGAGGTGGCGGAAAGCACGGTGCGTCAGTCGAAATCCTTTACCGAACAGGAGGCGCTATCGCAGCATCTTATCGAGTATGTCGCATCGAGTGAGGAGGACCTCTTCCGCCAGATGCAGGGCAAGAATTTTAAGCGCTTCAACGGACAAGAAGTCGCTCTGAAACTCTCTGGCCAACCGCTATCGCCGTTTGGCATGACCCTCAAGGAACGCATCCTCAGCTATCTGATGGACCCAAATCTTGCATTCATTCTGCTGGCCATTGGAGCGCTGGCGCTGTATGCCGAATTTAATCATCCAGGCGCGGTGGTTCCGGGCACGGTCGGCATCGTGTTCATTTTGGTCGCGGCCTTTGCATTGAATCTTTTGCCCACGCGATTCGCCGCTCTGGTGTTGATTCTGGGAGCATTTGCGCTGTTCGCCGCTGAAGCCAAGTTCGCCAGTCACGGCGTTCTCACTATTGGCGGCATCGTGCTGCTCACGCTTGGAGGACTGCTCCTCGTCGATTCCCCAATCCCGGAGATGCGGGTGCACCTGCTCACGGCCCTCGCAGTCAGCATTCCGCTGGGATTAATTACGGCGTTCCTGATGACTTTGGCTCTCAAGGCGAGACGAAACAAGACTGTAACCGGAGTGGAAGGCCTGATAGGAGAAACCGGCATCGCTCAAACCGGGCTTTCCCCTCGGGGAAAGATATTCGTCCACGGCGAACTTTGGGATGCAACGTCTTCCGTCGAAGTGTCTGCTGGCCAGTCGGTAATCGTACGCCGCGTAGACGGTCTACTGCTTCAGGTCGAGCCGCTGCCCGCGACGCGGCCCGCCCCCCTACCGGCCGTTTCCGGCTAAAATTGCCCTCGCGCACCAATCAAAGCAACCGCCTCCATCCGAATTCCACGCCCATCTCCTCTCCCTGCGTTACAATCCGCGATAGAAGCGTCACTTGGGTTTCAGTCGTGGAGGAACAAATGGAGATCTTTGGAGTCGGACTCGGATTCGTTACCATTGTCCTCATTGTCTTTGTTCTATATGCGTTAAGTTCGATCAAGATTCTCGCCGAGTATGAGCGTGGGGTGATCTTTCGTTTCGGGCACTTATACCCAAGAGCAAAGGGACCTGGAATCGTTCTAGTGCTTGCTCCCATGGACCGGATGGTTCGGGTTTCACTGCGCCAGGAAGCTCTCGAAGTCCCGCCGCAAGATATCATTACGCGCGACAACGTAACGCTCAAGGTGAATGCCGTCATCTTCCTGCGCGTGATTGATCCCAGCAAAGCTGTGGTTGAGGTTTCGAATTATGTTTATCAGACCTCACAGTTTGCTCAGACCACGCTGCGCTCGGTGCTTGGGGAGCAGGAACTCGACGAACTTCTCGCGCATCGCGAGAAGATTAATCTGCGCCTGCAAAGTATTCTCGACCAGCACACCTCGCCCTGGGGTGTAAAAGTGACGAACGTAGAGGTGAAACAGGTCGATATGCCGGAATCCATGCTGCGCGCAATGGCGAAGCAGGCGGAGGCCGAGCGCGAGAAGCGTTCCAAGATTATTCATGCGGAGGGCGAATTTTCCGCCGCGCAACGACTGGTGGATGCCGCTCATCTGCTGGCAACCGAACCGGTCAGCGTGCAACTTCGATATCTGCAGACTCTGACAGAGATCGGCGTCGAGAAAAATACCACGGTTATTTTCCCAGTCCCCGTGGACTTTTTCTCGGGCCTCCAGAAAATGCTGGGAAGAGGAAGCGACGAAGCAGCGCCCGCTCCCAAGCCAGCGTGAACGGCTTAAGGCAATACAGAATGGGCGCGTGAGCACCGGTTCAGTAGGGATAGAGACTGTGCGTTGAATACGAATTTAGCCCTGAGGTAGATTATTTTGGATTCCTCACAGGACACTGAAATTACATTAGGTACCGCAAAATTGCTGGGCCTGTTCTTCGGCCTGGTGATGGTATGCGCCGTCTTTTTCGCACTGGGCTATACACTCGGCCGCAAGTCAGATCCAGGACTTACATCACTCGCTGCGACGACTGCGCCGCAGATCGCTGCTAACAGGACGAAGCCAGCTGGCGCGGCCACGGGCCAACCAACGCAGCCGATGGGTTTCTACAAAGCGGTCGAGCAGAAGGGCGGCAATGCGCAACTCACCGCGGCCACTGCCGATGCGGGTTCCGGTAATTCCACAGCCGGACAGCCTGAATCTTCTCCCGGCGGCTCCTCCAATGCGACACAAGCACAACCGTCACCAGCAGCCAATCCACCTGATCCCATGGCTCCGATCCCCATGGGCGGTTATTTTGTGCAGGTCGCCGCGGTGAGCAAAGAGGAAGATGCCGAGTCGCTGGTCGATGCTCTCAAGAAAAAACAATATCCTGCATTCGTCGCCAGTAATTCTTCCACCGACAAGCTCTTCCGTATCCAACTCGGCCCCTTCGGCGACATCAAAGACGCGGAAGGCATGCGGTTGCGCCTCGTCAGCGACGGATACAATCCGATTCTCAAGAAGTGAAGTCCCTATGAAGCGTGAAGGTCTGCTGAACCGTCTTGTTATTTTCAAACTGCACGGCATGAACCCGCTAGACTCAACCGTTCTCAAGCAGGATGAAACGGGCTACTGGATCCGCGGCGGCACACTCGCTCCCCAGCTTGAACAATCCAACTGTTCCCGGCCGGAAAGTGATGTGCGGTATCTGGAGTTCACCCGCATCGAATGGCTTCGCGCGGCCCGCCAGCGCTCCTGAAGATTTGCTGCCATTCTGCATATTGACAAGCGTCGATTTAGCGGATATTCCTAATCCATTCATGACTGCACCAACTTCCCTCAATCAGGCGCTGCATGCCATTACAGACCCCACACGCCGCCGCATCCTGCAGGCTCTCAAACAGAGTGGCGCAGGTTCATCGAACGCGGCCTCAACCGGCAAACATGCCGGGCTCTGCGCCGGGGACATCGAACAGCGAGTTCATCTTTCGCAGTCTACGATTTCGCATCATATGGCAATCCTGACAAAGGCCGGGCTGGTCGAGGCAACGAAGCAAGGGCAATGGCGTTGGTACTGCCGCAATGAAAAAGCCCTCCGCCGGTTGGTGAAGGGCCTGCGCGCGCAACTGTGATGGACCCTAGATAAGTCAGAGAGTGAGGAATGTGTTTTGCGTGCGGCGTCGACCCTGTGGAGATGGAAAACCAACTTCTTCGGCGTGCAACCGCTAGTCCGCCGAAGCGGCCGCCGAGTGGGCCTTTTGCAGCAATCGCCTGGATTGCGAAATCAGTTCCGCCACTTCGAAGGGTTTAACCAGATAAGGCACGTTCTTCTCTTGGAGAAAGGTCCGTTCATCGGCCTGCTCGACGCTGCTTGAGAATGTGAATAGCAAATGCTTCTCCATCTCGGAGCAGTGTTGGATTATCCAGCCATAGGCTTCTTTTGCATTCCAGTCAGCGGGCATTTTGCCGTTCATAATTACCAGATCGAACGGCTCAGAGAGCAGGCGCGTCTTAACGTCTTCGCTGCGCGAAGCAGTAACCACGTGGGCACCGGCGCCGATGAGCACGTCGCGCTCGAACTCCAGCACAGCCTCTTCTTCTTCGACCAACAGCACCCGGCCTTGAATTGCCCCTTCTCGGCGCGGCGCTAAAACGGGGGCTGCCTCTGCGACCGCGTTGACGGCCGCTGCCATAGGCAGCCGAACCTCAATCACGGCGCCGCCTTCGGGAGCGTTGTGCGCCGTAATATCCCCGCCATGCTCCTTCACAATTCCGTAACAGATGCTTAGGCCCAGACCAGTTCCCTTGCCGACGCTTTTGGTGGTGTAGAACGGATCGAAAATTCTTTTGGGATCTTTGATGCCGGGGCCGTCATCGGTAAACTGCGCGCATACTTCGTTCCTCTGGCAATTCACGCGAATCTTAAGCTTCCCCGATTTTCCCTTCTCCAGGACTGCATCAACGGCATTGTTGATGATGTTCAGAAACACCTGTTCAATCTGGTGAGGATCGGCCACCACCAGCGCCGGCTGGGAGCCCATATCTTTCTCCACCACGATGTTGTTGACCTTCAGGTCAAAATCACGGAGGGCCAGGGTTTCATCCAGAACTTTGCGAACGTCTACTTCCGACCGCTCGGGCTTTCTCTGGCGCGCGAAGGAAAGCAGATTTTGTACCACCCGGTGCGTGCGCTGCGCCTGTTTGAACATCTTGGCAACATAGTCTTGAGCACGATCGTTCAAACCTTCGCTTTCCAGCAACTGCGCATAGCCTAGAATTGCGGTCAGCGGATTATTCAGTTCGTGCGCCACGCCCGCGATCAGCTGGCCCACCGCCGACATTTTCTCGCTCTGCAAGAGTTGTTCCTGCGTGCGGCGCAGGTCTTCATAAGCTTTGCAAGTCTCTTCATATAAGCGAACTTTTTCGATCGTGGTGGCCAGTTGACGACTGATCGCCACCATCAGGTTTTCTTCTCCGCTGGAGTACTCGTATTCAGCCTGGCTGCGCAGACCCATCATGCCGATCGGACTATCCTTGCCCCAGAACAGCACCCAGATCCACGATCCGTCACTGTCGGAACGGATGAACTCAGCCACCGTTCCCTTGAGGTGCGGAAGATACTCTGCCGTAATTACCTCGGCTCGCGACCGCATCACCAGGTCACCGAAACCCTCGGCAAAGCTGACTTCCGCCGGACGGGACTTGTCGCGGCTCCGTGGTCCCCACGCCGCTCGGCGCCGGAAGGTAGGCGCATCCGAATCGGAAAGATACACCGATCCGCTCTCTGCCCCGAACAGCGAAACCACCTGCCGCAGCGTAAGGTTTAAAATTTCATCTAGATCGAAAGACTGCGTTGCCACAACGGCCATTGCATTCAGCGCATTCAGTTCGCGGTTGCGCCGTCGCATTTCGTCTTCGGTGCGGCGCTTCTCCGTGACGTCCAAAACAAAGCCTTGAAAGCGTTCGATTCTGCCAGCCGAATCACGCGTGGCGAAACTGCTCTCGGCCGAAAGCAGCAGCGTTCCATTCTTCCGCCGCATGGTCACTTCAAAATTTCGCACGTAACCGTGTTGCTCAATGTCTTTGCGGAAAGCTTCGCGCTGCCCGGCATCCACGCGAATGTCTTCGTCCAGATTCAAGGTGAGCAGTTCTGCCCTGCCGTCATAACCCAGCATGTGAACAAACGCATCGTTGCAGTCCAGCAGATGCCCCGTAGGAGTGGCGACATAGACGCCCTCCTGCACCTGCTCGAACAGTAGCCGGTATTTTTCCTCTGCCGACCGCCGCTCCGTGATGTCGCGAACAATGTGGATGGTCCCTTTCTGTTTGGTTCCCTGTTCGGTGTACGAAGAAGTCGACACTACTGAGAATCCACCGAAGCACGGATCAGCCCCCTCGGTGATCTCTTCGCTTCCGCGCGCGCAGTAAGGGCAACCTGTCCATTCGCCGAGGGGATGCGGCAGTACTGATTCGCAGGTGCTGCCGATCACGTCAGCCGAGGCCATTTCCACTTGTTCCAGCAATACCTGATTGGCTTTGATGATCCGGAAATCCGCGTCATGCGCGAGGATAATGTCGTGCACCGAATCGAAGGTGTTTCTCCACTGCCGTTGCGAACGCAAGGTCTGTTCGAGCAAACGGAAATTCTCAATCGCGATTCCCAGCTGGCGACCGTAAGTTTCCAGAAATTCCAGTTCTTCGACGGTCAACTCTTTGGACCGAGGGCTGCCCAGAACCAGCAAACCAATCGGGGACTTCTTCCCGAGCACGGGGACCATCACCACATACAAGATCTTTTCGGCCTTCAACCATCTGGCATCTTCCGGACTGGCTCCCGCCCGATGCGCGATCGTTGGCTTTCCCCGGTCCAGCGTCTGCGATGCACTCTCGCTAAATTCCGCCATGCTTGCGTCGCGCAAAAAGTCAGGGGAAACTCCCACGGCATGCGTGGCAACGAGGTGTCCGTTCTCTATTGTTCGGAACCAGGCAGCTTTGCTTCGCGTCAGGCGCTGCAATTCCTCAAGGGCATTTTCCAACATCCCGCCCTGCTGCTGGGCGAGCACAACACTCTCAGTCAAAGCCCGCGCTACCCGTAAACGACGGCCGCGGGCCGCAGCGTCTTCAAACACCACCAGCAGCATGCTCAGTCCAAGCAACATCTCGGCCGCAACAACAATTTCGGAAGGAATCCGATTGGTGAACGGCGCCCAATTCAGATGCTGGACTAACAGCGCCGTGGCCAGCAGCCACGACGAAAGCTCCCAACGCCCGCGTCGAGCGCGCAGCAACGCAATTGTCGCGCTCAACAGAATGATGCGGTAAGAGACTTCGAGGGCAATACGCAGGGGTGGCGAGTCAGGCCATAGCAAAATCCGTGCCACTGAAAATCCCGCGACACTCACCGCAATCACCGCCAAAGGTCCGAGGAGATTCCGTGCGCGGACATATACGAAAACTGATCCTGCAAACAATGCGATCGCCAATACAAATGCCGCTTGCTCAACCGCTGGAACGTAGCGCACAGGAATGCGCATGATGGCTTGGTGCGCCGCCAAGCGCGAGGTGACCAGCAACATCCAGCCCGCTGTCCAGGTCAGGAGATACCGCTCTCGCAGCACAGAGAGCACGAGCAGCGTCGCGCCAAACATGATAAGCAGCGCCCAATCCCCGGCCTTCAACCCGGCGAGCGCAGGCTGTGCGGTATTCCAAATCGACCAAAGGGAAGCGTTCATCTTATTTCACTTGTCACTCCAACAAGCGCACTTTGTGCCGGAGGAAGCTGGGCGACCGACTCTCTTCCACCTCCGAACGTAACTATGCCCTGCTCCTGAATATCACGGCTTGGCCCTTAAGTGATGTGTTTTCCGGACCACAATGGTTACTTCCGGCACCTGACGAAACCGCTAGAATCGCCGAGAGTATACTTGCACAGCCATGCCCGACCGCATCCTTGTCGTTGACGACGAAGAAGCAATCCGCGAAATTGTGTGCGCGATTCTCGCTGCCGCGGGTTACACCTGGAAGCAGGCCAGTTCCGGGATGGAGGCGCTCGCGCTACTCAACTCCGGCGAGACATTTCAGCTCATGCTTTCAGATCTCATGATGGCCGATCTCGATGGCATTGGGTTGCTGGAACGCACCAAGGAAAAGTTCCCCGACATGCCTGTGGTAATGGTTACCGCGGTCCACGATATTTCTGTCGCTCTCGCGGCCATTCGCAACGGTGCTTACGATTACCTGCTGAAGCCTTTCGAGCGGGAACAGTTGCTCAACGCCGTAGGCCGGGCTCTCGAAAATCGCCGCCTGAAGGTGGAGAACCGCACTTATCAAACGAACCTGGAATCATTGGTTCAAGCCCGAACCGACCAACTCCAGGCGGCCATGGGAGATCTGGAGCGCTCTTACGACATCACGTTGCAAGCTTTAGGAGACGCACTCGATCTCAAAGACGCAGAAACGGAAGGCCACTCCCGCCGCGTCACTGCCTTTACGATTGCAATTGCCCGAGCTATGGGCGTGCCCCGAGAGCAGATCCTAATCATTGCGCGCGGCGCTTTTTTGCACGACATTGGAAAGATGGCGATTCCCGACAACATCCTTCGCAAGCCCGGAAAGCTGGATGACGATGAGCGCGCCATCATGCGCGAGCACTGCTACCACGGGTACCAGATGCTGAAGAAGATTCCGTTCCTCGCCGAGGCCTGCGACATTGTTTATTCTCACCAGGAGCACTTCAATGGCAGCGGCTATCCTCGCGGTCTTAAAGGGGGCGAGATACCTCTGGGGGCGCGCATCTTCTCGGTTGCTGACACTCTCGACGCAATCATCTCTGACCGGCCTTATCGTCCAGCTCGAACTCTGGCGGAAGCGCGCAAGGAAATCCAAGCCTGGACCGGCCGTCAGTTCGACCCTGAGGTCGTTCAGATATTTTCAACCATGCCAGACGAAATCTTTGAAGATCTGCGCCGCGAAATCAATGCTCAGTCCTATCCATTCAGCTATTCCGCCAGCGCCAAGACCTCCTAGTGGAATGGCAGAGATTCGCCGCATACATTGCGCTTCGCAAGTTTGGCTAAACCCAGCGTTCTACCTAAGAGCTTTTTGAACGACCAGGATCTTGGGCACTAGCCTGAGTGCGGGCTCTTCTGCTCTGGTGGACTTACAATTGAGGACTCACCACCGAGGTATTTCCATGAAGTGGGCGCTTTATCTTCTCGCGCTGTGTCTGCTTGCGACAGCATCGTTCGCTCAGGAGCACCCCGCCATCACTGCGCTTCCAAATTCCATCTATGTGGGTGCGGACGGCAAATTTGAATCCGCTCCTGATACTGCAGTCATCCAGTTCAATATCTCGGTGCAGGAGGACTCGCCTCAAAGCGCCTACCAGCATGCTTCCAAAGAAGCCGAGCAGGTTCGCCAGGTGCTGCACGCCAACGGGATTGAGCCTAACGTCGCTCACATCGGATTCCTCAGCGTTCAGCCGATGTACGACTGGAAAGATCGCAAGCAAAGAGTGATCGGATACCGTGTCACCACCGACGTCACACTGAAGCTGAAAGATTTCTCGAAGATCGGTCCCATCACTCAGCAACTCGCCGACGCCAACGTCAGCGAGACTCAAACGCTTAACTACACTCTGGAAAATATGGATGAGGCCAAGAACAAAGCAGTGGAAGATGCCTACCGGCGCGCCCGCAACTCCGCCAACGCGATCGCTCACGCCAGCGGGCGTAGCGTCGGAGAGCTTTCCTACGCCTCCGTCGATACATTCGAGAACCCACGAATTGTTGCCCCGCGCATGGCCCGTCCGATGTCTGCCATGGCGAATGCCGCGCCTGCTCCCACCGAAGAATTCACTCCGCAAGCCGTCACAGTGACGGCGCACGTCAATGCGTTGTTTAACTTGAAGTAAAAACATTCCGGACGGCAAAGTTAGCCCTACGGATGACAGTAGGTCACGATGTCGCTGACGATCTTTTGCGCTCCATCCAATACATCCGCAAGATTGTGTGGGGCATCAGCCACGCAACTGGCGGTGTTTGTGGTTGTGATTTTCTGCTGCCACTCCTGTCCCATGACCGGCGCGCTGCTGAAGTCTTGACCACCCCACACAAAGTGCACTGAAGTGTTCGGGTAGCTCAACGTTCCCTCCGGACTCAAAATGCTGTCCGAAAGAAACTGCTGCGTATTCGCCGTGCTGTGGCTCTGCACGGCCTGGGAACAGATCGGCGCCGGATAAGCGGGATCAATATACTTCTGCGCATTCATTGGCCCCGCACATTGCGTGAGCTGTTGAGATGAATCGCAGGGATCGGTAAGATTCAGTTGATTGCATTCGCAGGAATAGTCCAGACGTGAAATTGGAGACCCGCTCGTCGGTTCCACCATGTTGAACATGGAGGTCCCACCATAGTGAGCCAGCGCATAACTGATCAGAATGCTGCCTGAGCTATTGCCGGTCGCGCACAACGATTTACCGGACGGGCCAATATTCTGCTGCACCCACTGCGCCAGCGTGATATAGCGACAGGCCACCCGCCGAATGCCCCCCGGCCCAGTCTGCCAGCCCGAAGGTTGAGTCGTGGTGAACAGGCCTCCGAATGACGTCTGCACTGTGATGTAGCTGGCGGCCAGCAGGCCATTTACAACATCGGCGCCATGGATGTAGATGTTTGGGTCGGCGTACAAACCCTCAGAATTTCCTCCCGCGGTAAGCAAAACCGCGCCTATCGGAGTGAGTGGCGGCTGGTTCACCCACAGATAGCCGTTGAGGTCAGCAATGCCAGGACAGGACAGAGCGATGGAGTAGCAAGTTCCTCCAATCGTGATTCCGGATCCCGATGGGCAAGTGATGGTGTGGCCAGTCGCGGTGCCAACCGGATCCGTGAGCGCAAGCGTGACCACCGATGTTCCGTTAGTCACGCCGTCGGCCTGCGCAATCGCTGCAACGGTGATTACTCCGCTGGGAATAGCTCCGGGGGCGATGTAAAGTCCCGTGCTGTCGATCGTGCCGACGCCGGCGTTGCCGCCCTCTGCTCCATTTACCTGCCAATTCACAGCGGTGTTGCTGGTACCCGTAACGGCAGCCGCAAATCGATAGTTCGATCCCACTCCCATGGTGAATGAGGAGGGCGCGACCTTGACTGAGACGCTCCCACCCGGCGGCGAAGTGGATGGGCTGCCACTCGAACCCCCGCATCCAGCTAAGACCGCGCAAGTGAGCATAGCGACCATGCCGCCGAATGCAACACTCCGATGCATGCTTACTCCTGTCGCTGGAATGATGAAGGTCCCTCCTGGTGCCATCAATGACTTAGCCTTTATTGACTTAGCTCTTGTTCGCGAGCTTAGTTTCTCAACCCGCTTGGGAACAAAATGTCGCGATATTTTAGTATGTCCGGGGTCGGTAGCACTAGCAAGTCATCCGGCGGGAGCCGGTTCTATGGAGTCGCCCGAGCCAGGGCTATGCGCCGCGCATCAACCGTGATGGCCCGCTGAATTTCCATCTCGATGGAGGTTCCCACATCCAGCTTTACATCGCTGCCGCGCTTCAACAACGCCCATCCAATGCCGGCCGCCGCCCCAACGCCAGCTCCGATTCGAGCGCCATTCAGACCGCCAGCCAGCGCGCCGCCCAAGGCTCCGCCGGAGCCGCCATAGACTCCGCCCTTCGCCGCATCCTCAATTTTCTTGCCGGTATCTTTGTCCTGTCGAATGGTACCTTCCGAATCCTTGACTGACTTGTTATCGGCCCCGGGCGTGTTCTCCACTGACCCAGGCAGCACTACGGTATATCCGCTCGGATAAATCATCGAAGTGAAGTGCAGCAGAATCTCGGCACGTCCCTTCAACCGTCCGCCGCGTTCGACGTGCGAAATCTTTCCTTGAATGTAAGATCCGGCGGGAATGATAATTCGATTGTCCACGACAAAAGGAAACGCGGTCTCCGCGTAAACCGCATCGCCCTCACGCGCATTTTTGGTGGAGATGGCCTGTTTCAACGATAGCGGAATCTTCGTCCCCGCGGGAATCGTAACGAGATTCGGATCAACCACCGCGGAAGGGGCGCCAGGCATGGCGCTCGGTGCCACTGCGGCAGGAGTAGAATTCGCGGTGGGCTCGTTCGTCTTTGCAGCGTCCGTGGCCTGCCCAAGGGCCATCCCAGACAAAAATATGATTATGGGAAGTTTTCGCATCGTGTACCTCCTGAGGGATTCGCGGCCCGCCCGATCAGGCCGAGAATATCATTAACTAACGCCTAAGATGCGATTCGATCCCACGAAGGTGCCTGGGGCAACTCAGGTTCCTCCGCGGCACTTCTTAGCGAACTCCGAGATTAAAACTCCCCAGCCGTCATTACGGAAAAAAAGAGCTTTCAGTAAATCAAATACTTCTTCCTCACCACCTCAAACTTCTCCAACTCTTCCTGCCAATCTTGCGCAATCCGCCGCGGATCCTTCCCTTCGACGAGACCATCGTAAGCGGCCTGGTTCACCAGCAACTGGGTTATGCGGTCCAGTTTAAAGTCTGACGGATACAACTTCTTCAACGCCGTCGCCAACTCAATCCCCAGCTCGGGGCCATCCAGGGCATTCCGCTCGGTCAGAACCAGATTTACTCCTTCACACTTCTGCCCGGCGTGATTACTGGTAGTGGGCATGAATGTCACGGGCACAAATCTCACGCCCGCAATTCCGCGAGCGTTCAGGTACGCCGCCAATTCCCTGCCCTTCATCCACGGCGCGCCCAGCAGCTCGAACGGAGTATCCGTTCCGCGCCCGATCGAAACATTGGTCCCTTCGATCAGCCCTACGCCTGGGTAGAGCCCGGCTTCCGTGACACTCCGCAGATTCGGCGACGGATTCACCCACACCAGCCCCGTCGCATCGAACCAGTCGCCGCGCTGCCAGCCTTCCATTGGGACGACGGTCAACTTGGCGTTGAGATTCCGCTCGGCATTGAACATCTTCGCCAGTTCGCCCAAGGTCATTCCTTCCCGCACCGGGAGGGTCCCATAATTGTTGAAATTCTCACGTCCCGCATCCGATACCGGACCCTGCACGAACGCCCCCGTAATCGGATCAGGGCGGTCCAGCACGATCAACTCAACGTCCGCTTGCGCCGCCGCCTCGAGAAAATATCCGAGCGTCGTCTCATAGGTATAAAAGCGCACTCCGGCATCCTGAATATCAAATACGACGGCATCCAAAGTTTTCAACAACTCGACTGGCGGCCGCCGCAGCGCCGCCTTCGCGCCGTACACGCTGTACACGGGGATACCGGTTACGGCATCTTTGGAATTCGCAACATCGGTCGTATCCAGGCTGCCCGTCACGCCGTGCTCCGGGCTGAAAATCGCTTCCAACGAGACTCCAGGGGCCTGCGCTAAGACGTCAATTGTCCGGCGGCCGTCGGCATCGATTCCAGTCTGGTTGGTCACGACTCCGATCTTTTTCTTCCGCCCGGGAGCTTGCAGAATGTCGAACCCATGCTCTTCCAAGACATCGATTCCGGTTTTCACGCTGCCATTGCGCGAACTCATCCGCCGCGCCGCACTCTGCGCCTCGTTGTACCCGGTAATGCTCTGCCAGCGCAGCGCTTCCTTCTCACTTGTCGTCAGCGGCATAGCCGCAGCCAGGGCAGTCGCCACCTTCGAGCGCAATGCAATCGCATTGGACTTCCCTCGCGGATGCACGGCATTGGTCAGCAGAATAATGTAAGTCCTGGTCGTTGGATCGATCCACATCGATGTTCCGGTAAAACCCGTATGCCCATATCCACCTACGGGCAGCAAATCACCGCGATTCGACGAGAACGGAGAATCAATGTCCCAGCCAAAACCACGCAGCACTGGGGCCGCGGGAGGCTGCTCCGGCCGTGTCATTTTCTCCACCGACATCGCCGACAAGATGCTGTCACCACCATTCAGCAGTGTCTGAGCAAATTTCGCCAGATCGTCCCCGGTGGAAAATAATCCGGCGTGGCCCGCCACGCCGCCCATCCGCCGCGCCGTGGGATCATGCACCACCCCGCGCAGCATGTGCTCGTTTTCGTCGTACTGTGTTGGTGCAATCTTTTCGATCCACCCAGCCCGCCGCGCCGCCGGAGGCACGAACCGCGTGTGCAGCATTTTCAATGGCAGAAAAATGTGCCGCGTAGCGTACTCATCCAGCGTCTCTCCAGAAACTCGTTCAACCAATTCGCCGAGCACAATGAAGTTCACGTCGCTGTAGGAAAACTTCGATCCGGGCGGATCCTCCGGCGTCTCCGCCAGCGCCATTCCGTACGCCGTCTGCTTCCCGATCCAAGTCACTTTTAAATCAAGATCCGGCTCCAGTCCTGAGTAATGGGTCAGCAACTGCCGCACCGTGATGTCGTCTTTTCCGTTCTGCGCAAACTCCGGCAGATACTTCGCCACCGGATCATTCAGCCGTACTTTGCCTGTTTCCACCAACTGCATCACTGCCGTGGTAGTCGCAATCACTTTGGTCAGCGACGCTACGTCAAAAATCGTATCCAGCGTCATCACTTCTCGGCGTGGCTCCAGCGCCCGCGCCCCATAAGCCTTCCGATAAATCACCCGACCATCATGTCCTACCACCAAGACGGCTCCCGGAATAGTTCCGTCCTGAATCGCTTCCTTGATCACCGCATCCACCGCCCCAAAATGCGGAGCGGAAGTCGGAGGCGCAGCCTTCTTAGTTGAGTTTGAAGATGTGGAGTCGGCCCCCTTAGGTGAAGTCGATGTCGGGACAGACGCCCTGGGCTGTCGATCCGGGCGCAGCCCGGAAGTCTCCCCACCACCCTGGCTGCCCGCCACTGCCAAACCACTCACCAGAACCACCACGACTGCAAACACGCGCATCAATCCCACCCCCGAACAAATTCTCGAAGCCATCCCCATCAACTCTGCTTGCGATTTCAAGATGCTTTGACTCTAACAATCCCCGCTCCCTGACTCAAGAAACTCAAGTGTGGGGTACCACCTATGCCATATCATGATGTCTTCGATGCCTTCCTCTCCTCCATCGCCTCTGCTCGACGCCTTCGAGCATCAGGACAAAATCTTTTCCTCCGCCTTCTCCATCCTGCGAGACGCCATCGCCCAGCGCAAAATCCCCTCGGCCTCGGTTGCAGTCACTGATCGAGGTCGCCTGGTCGCACTGAAAGCCCTAGGCCGCTTCACTCCCCAGGCAGATTCTCCCGTAGTAACCACCAGCACGCTCTTCGACCTCGCCTCGCTAACCAAAGTTGTCGCTACCAGCCCCATGGCCATGATTCTTTACGACCGTGGCCTACTCGACCTCGAAGCGCCTGTCACCGCCATCATCCCGGAGTTTACGAGCGACGCCGAAAGAGACCGGCGCCGAAAACAAGTAACTCTTCGCATGCTCCTGGCACACTCCTCCGGCCTGCCGGCCTATGAAAAGTTATTCCTGAAATTTCGCACTCGGGACGAACTGTTGCACGCCGCCTTCACGACCCCGCTAACCGCCGATCCTGCCACCCACGCCGAATACAGCGACATCGGATTCATCATCCTCGGCATTGCCTTGGAACGCCTTGCTGACGAGCCTCTGGATCGCTTCTGCCAGCGCGAAATTTTTGCCGCGCTTGGTATGACGAACACGACATTTAATCCTCCAAAAGAAATTCGCTCGAAAATCCCGCCGACCGCTGACGAAAGACAAGAAGAAGTGCGTGCCGTAGCCGTCTCTGATCGCAAATTGCGGGAGCAACATGCTCCGACAGGCACGGGACAGAATCCGAGCAGCACTTTTCGTGGAAGAATCATTCAGGGCGAAGTCCAGGACGAAAACGCCAGTGTCCTCGGCGGAGTGGCCGCGCACGCCGGCCTCTTCTCCAGTGCCCCAGACCTGGCCAGATTCGCGCACGCCATACTCACGGGCGGCTACGCAATTTTCCGTCCCGAAACCGTCGCCCTCTTCACGCGGCGCGAATCAGCGCCCGTCGCCACATCTCGTGCCCTCGGTTGGGACACGCCATCCGCCCCATCGCAATCCGGAAAATATTTTTCTCCGCAGTCCTACGGCCACCTTGGATACACCGGCACTTCTCTCTGGATTGATCCCGTCAGCCAGATCTCAATCACCCTGCTAACCAACCGCACGTGGCCGGACTGCTCCAATCACGCTATCAAAATAATCCGTCCCGCATTCCACGACGCAGTAGTCGAAGCGATTAAGAAATCCCAAGCAAACTCGTGAGCTCGGTCCGCTTCGGCGACCTCCGCGGGATTTCTCTGCGATCACCGCGATCCCAGCGCTTGCTGCACTCCGTCAGCGGTAAACAGCTAAAATGAAGATGCCCCTTAACATCCGGAAAGGCTCCCATTTGAAACGTACGCCGCCCACTCTTCGCCGCCTTCGCACCGAACAACCCAACGACTCCGCTCTCGACCTCGACCAAAAATCTTCCCTCGAAATCGCGGCCCTTATCAATGGGGAGGACGTCACCGTTGCTCTCGCGGTGACTCGCGTGCTGCCGCAAATCGCACGGGCGATCGATCTGGTCGCCGCCGCCCTTCGTCATGGGGGACGACTCATCTACGTCGGCGCCGGGACCAGCGGCCGTATCGCCGCCCTCGACGCCGTCGAATGTCCCCCGACGTTCAACACCGACCCGCGCTCCGTTCAGTTCGTAATCGCCGGAGGCAATAAAGCTCTCGCCTCCGCCTCCGAAATCAGCGAAGACGACGCCAAAGCTGGGCGCGACGAAATGTCCCACCGCAAGCCTACTAAGAATGATGTGATCCTCGGCATTGCCTCCAGCGGACGAACTCCCTTTACCCTCGCTGCCCTCGAACTCGCCCGCCAGCGTGGCGCCCGCACCATCGCCCTCACCTGCAATCCCAATTCGCCTCTGGAGCGCACGGCCCATCTCGCCATCGTGACGCAAGTCGGCCCCGAAGTCCTCGCCGGATCATCCCGCATGAAGGCCGGCACAGCGCACAAGATGGTTCTCAACATGATCTCCACCGCCGCGATGACGCGCCTCGGCTACGTCTACGGCAACTTAATGGTGAACGTTGCCCCGAAAAACGAGAAGCTGATCCAGCGCGCCATCACAATCCTCGAACGCGCAACTGGAGCCGATGTCGCGTCCGCAACTCGTGCCCTGAAAGCCTCCGGAAATCAAACACCCGTAGCGCTCGTTATGCTGGCGGCGAGTGTATCCCGAGGCGAAGCCACCGCTGCCTTGAAACAATCAAAAGGCCACGTGCGCCAAGCGATAGCACTGGCAAGATGACTCGGGTGGTGCGGGGACTCGCGCGCGGCTCGTACAGCAAATCAAACGTAGGCCGAGCCTGTAAATGATGTTCATCTCGCAGAAGGCCGTGCCCTCTCGATTACCCACCCTCACTCCATTTCCCCGCTAAAATAAATCCTTACTTCAGAACTCTTACTCTCATGGATAAACTCGTAATCCGCGGCGGCTCCCCGCTCCTCGGCACGGTCCGCGTCAGCGGAGCAAAAAACGCCGCGCTCCCCTGCATGGCCGCCGCTCTTCTCACCGACGAGCCGGTCATCCTCGAAAACATCCCGCAGGTGCGCGATATTCAAACCACGCGCAACCTGCTTGCCGCCATGGGCGCCGAGGTCGAACTCGGCTACGGACGCGCCCAGCACCGCACCACCATCCACTGCAAAAATCTCGCCGCCCCAGAAGCCTCCTACGAATTAGTGAAGACGATGCGCGCCTCCACGCTGGTCCTTGGACCGCTCGTCGCCCGCTGCGGCCGCGCCCGCGTATCGCTCCCCGGCGGCTGCGCCATCGGACAGCGCCCCATCGATCTCCACATCAAAGGCCTTGAACTCCTCGGCGCAAAAATCACCCAAGAACACGGCTACGTCGAAGCCACCGCCTCTCGCCTCCGCGGCGCGGAAATTGTTTTCGATAAAATCACGGTCACCGGCACCGAAGACATGCTCATGGCCGCCACTCTCGCCGAAGGCGAAACCATCCTACAGAACGCGGCCCGCGAGCCCGAAGTTGCTGACCTCGCCGCCCTGCTAAACAAAATGGGAGCGCGCATCGAAGGCGCAGGCACCGCCACCATCCGCGTGAAAGGCGTAAGCAAGCTGAAAGGCGCGAAGCACCGCATCATTCCCGACCGCATTGAAGCCGGCACCTTCCTCATCGCCGGGGCCCTCACCGGCGGCGACCTCAACATCTCTGGCTGCGACCCCACTCACCTCGACGCCATCCTCGCAAAGCTGAAAGAGTCCGGTGTGAAAACGAAATCCACCGCTGACTCTGTCCGCGTCATGGGAGACAATCCCTTCACCGCTTCCGACCTCAGTACCGAAGAATATCCCGGCTTCCCCACCGACATGCAGGCGCAATTTATGGCGCTCGCCACCCAAGCCGAAGGCACTAGCATCATCACGGAAAATATTTTCGAGAACCGCTTCATGCACGCGCAGGAATTAGTCCGCATGGGGGCGAACATAAAAATCGAAGGCCGCCGCGCTGTAGTCGTGGGAAAGACTCCGCTAAGCGCCGCAGCTGTCCTGGCCTCAGACCTGCGGGCTTCCGCATCATTAGTGTTAGCCGCCCTGGTAGCTGATGGCGAGACGATCATCGACCGCGTCTATCACCTCGACCGCGGCTACGAAAAAATTGAAGAAAAGTTAAAAGCGGTCGGCGCGCAAATCCGCCGCATTGGAAATATGCTGCCCTGAGAAGGTTGTGAACACAATCCAAGCTGATGCGCTTGGCAGTTAATTGCCGTTATTGTTTGCCAGTTTGCCGCAGCATTCCGGTCGATCCGGCAAACTTGATCGGTCCCATCCTCCACCGAGAGCTTGAATCAGCAGGACCGTATTTGCCATACGGCGTCCGAGGATATTGACCGCCGTCACTTCGTCCGCGAGAGCGGCACTCTGCGCGGTGATCACTTCCAGGTAGCTTGTGACCCCACCCTTGTAGCGGGTGACTGAGAGATCCAGGGATTTCTGTGCGGCCACGACTGCTTCGTCCTGAACCTTCGCCTCGTTTTCCAGAATCCTGACCGCTGCCAGATTGTCTTCCACCTGCTGGAACCCGCTGAGGACGCTTTCGCGATAGGTAGCGACCTGAAAATCGTAAGCCGCGCGCGCCTCGTCGTTAAGCGCGCGGCGTCTTCCACCATCGAACACAGTACCTACGGCGGACAGTCCAAGAGACCATAGGCCGCTCGGCCCGTTGAGGAGCGTCGTGATAGCGGAGCTTTCAAACCCTCCCGAAGCGCCCAAACTGATGGTCGGATAGTACGCGGACTTTGCCACTCCGATCTGGGCATTGGCGGAGGCTACGCGTCTCTCCGCGGCAGCGATGTCCGGGCGTCTTTCCAGCAACTCGGACGGCACAGAGATAGGAACGTGCGGAGGTGGCGCAGTAAGCGGCAGCGGGGGAAGGCCGAACTCTGCGGGCGGTTTCCCAATCAGGATTGCGACCGCGTGTTCGTATTGAGCGCGCAGCACGCCCACATCAATCGCAGCGGCCCGGGTGGTTTGCAATTGAGTCTTCGCCTGCTCGACTTCGACCTCCGAGGCAATTCCTCCCTGGAACCGATTTTCATTCAATTCCAGGGCTTGCTCGTACTCGGTTACCGTAGAGTTCAAGAGTTGCTCTTGTGCGTCCAGACTGCGGGCTTGAAAATAATCAATCGCCAGATCGGCGTGCATGCTCAGATTGACCGTAGCCAGGTCTGCCGCGCTAGCTTGGGCTTGCTCTCGATAGGACTCTACGTTTTTTCGAATTCGGCCCCAGACGTCAACTTGATAAGAAACGCTGAACGGCGTCACAAAATCGTTGTAGGTGATGCCATCAAATGTCGAAGTCGCTGGCGGCCGGCGCGACGAGGTGCGCTGGCGGGTCGCCGATGCTCCGACTGTCGCCGTCGGGTAGTAGTCAGCCCGGTTGTAGCGTAAGGCGGCTCGCGCCTGTCGGAACTGGGCCTCTGCGGCTCTTAAGTTTTGGTTGCCTACATTGATCTGCTGCTCCAACGCATCGAGCTGCGGATCTTGAAAAACTGTCCACCAGGATCCGCCAAGATTTTGATCGTTGGGTTGCGCGGGCTTCCAGTCACCTACCTCTTTATAGGCAGGCGGAGCCGGTGCCGCTGGAGTATGGTATTTCGGTCCGACCACGCAGCCAGTCAATTCGAGAATCGCAAGTGCCAGCAGGCCGTGTATCCACAACGCTTGCCGCTGGTTTCCGCGCAGAATCCCTTGAAGGTGTTTCACTTGTTATCTCCCGGCAACGAGGCTTGCACAATCTGGACTGCCTGTCCGGAGACAATTGAATCCGGTGGATTGATAATGATCTGATCGCCCTGCTTAACTCCGGCGACGATCTCTATCTGATTACCAAAATCGTGCCCGGGAGTTACGGCGGAGAGCGCAACTTTCCCATCCTTCACTGTGGCGACGTGTAATCCTTCTGAGCGGAAGATCAGCGTATTGACTGGAAGCAGGAACGTGGAAGCGTGCGTCGGCACCGCCAGGTGAACCTCCGCGTAAGAGCCGGTCAGTAGCGTGCCCGTAGGATTGTCCACGTCGATTTCGATGAGCAAAGTACGGGTCGTCACATTGATCGCTTCGGCAGTCCGCACCAGTTTTCCCTGAAATTTGCGGCCTGGGAATTCAGTGAGATTGAGATCCGCGATCATGCCGGTTTTGATCCCCTGCGAATATTCCTCAGGTACATTCACGTAAACGCGCAACTTTCCTGGTTGAGCAATGTGGAAGAGATCTGTTTTCAGTGCCGAACTGCTACCGGAATTGATGAGGTCGCCGATATCGGTGTTGCGGGCCGTTATCACACCATCGAATGGCGCGTAAATCTTTTCGAAAGATACCAGCGCCGAATATTGCTCCACGGCTGCCTTATCGGCCTCGACGATCGCCTTATTTGCATTGAAGGTGCCGACGGCATTGTCAACATCCTGTTGCGATACGGCGTTACTCTTCAACAGTCCCTGATAGCGGGTCTTTGTAATGGAAGCGAGTTCGAGATTTGCCTGTGCCGTAAGCAGATTGCTGCGGGCTTGCTGAAGTTGCTGATCGACTTCTGGCGTTTCGATCACCGCAAGCAATTGGCCCTGCTTAACGTGCGCCCCAATATCGAAATACCATTTTTTGAGATAGCCATTCGTGCGCGCGTAGATGGGCGAAGTGATGAAAGGCTGCACGTTTCCAGGCAGGATGATTTCATCGGTTGGCGCAGTTTGTTTCGGCGAGACAACGGACACCGCTGGAAGTGCTGCTTGAGCAGTCTCCGCGCGCAGGGTGGTGCCCGCTTTCACGCGCGACCAGATCCCCGACACCAGGAGCGCGGCAACCGCAATCGCCGCAATCACCAGCACGAGCCACGACTTGCGCGAACGGTGCCGCGCACCTACATCAGTGGATTGGGTTGCCGGTTCGCCTATTTGTTGTCGATCTTCTTTTGGTCGATCTTCTTTTGGTCGAACTTCAGTTTGGGGCATCATAAAAAATAACTCCTCACGCCTTAGTGTCTAGCGTCCTTCTTCCTGGACTGCATGCCGGCGTGAACCCTGCAGAAGGCTGAAAAATGCCGGGACAAAGAACAAAGTTGAGACGGTTGCGAAAACAAGCCCACCGATCACGGCGCGGCCAAGGGGAGCATTTTGTTCACCGCCGTCACCCAGACCCAAGGCCATTGGCACCATGCCAATGATCATGGCGAGAGCGGTCATCAATACTGGGCGGAAACGCGTGAAGCCAGCCTGCAGGGCCGCGCTGATGGAATCATGCCCTTCCTGCATTTGTTCGGTAGCAAAACTCACGACCAGAATGCTGTTTGAAGTCGCTACGCCCATGCACATGATGGCTCCCATCAGCGCCGGGACACTCAGGTTGGTGTGCGTTATGAACAAGAACCAGGCGATGCCGGCAAGTGCGGCGGGCAGCGCGGAAATCATGATGAAGGGATCGAGCCAGGACTGGAAGTTGACAACGATCAGCAGGTATACAAGAAGAATCGAGAACACCAATCCGCCCAATAGGCCGATGTAGGAGGCGCGCATAGTCTGCACCTGGCCACGCACAACTACGTGAGAACCACGGGGCAATTGCTGGCGTGTGTCAGCAATAATTCTGTTGATATCGCCGGACACTCCACCCAGATCGCGCCCTGTTACGGCGCCAAAGATATCAATTACCGGGGCAACGTTGTAATCCGACAACACGGCCATCCCCGCTCCTCGCTGCGTCGACACCAGGCTGGCCATGAGCGAAGGAGGGGCGTTCGGGTCCGTCCCGGTAATTGGAATGTTCTCCACATCCTGCAACGTGTCCGTGCGATATTGCGGCGTCTGCGTCGCAATCTGGTAGCTGACGTGATTCTTTGGGTCAAGCCAGAATGACGGAGAAGTCTGGAAGCTGCCGCTCAGCGATACCAAAAGGTTTTGCGCGACGTCATGCGCCGTAAAACCAAGTTGCTCAGCTTTCGTGCGCTCAACTCGTAGCCGCAGATAAGGTTGATCGAACGGCTGCTGAATTCGCAGATCAGTCGCTCCGGAAACATATCTCAGCTTCGCCAGCAGTGTGTCTGCATACTGGCGATTTCCCTGCAAGTCATTTCCCACGATTTGAACATCAATAGGGGCAGGCAATCCAAAGTTGAGAATTTGCGCGACCATGTCCGCGGGCAGGAAGGCAAACGAAACACCCGGAAACTGTTTTGGAAGCGCCAGACGAAGCTGGTGAATGTAGTCATCGGTGGGGTGGTGCTTTGTGGTTAGAGTCACAAGGATGTCCGCATCCGATGTGCCCACCGGCGCCGAATTGCTGTAAGAGAGGTTGATGCCGCTGTAAGGCAGGCCAATGTTGTCTATGACATTCTTCATTTCACTTGCAGGAATCTCTTTTCGAATGGCCTGCTCCACCTGATCGCAAAGGTTCGCAGTTTCTTCAATTCGCATTCCCGTGGGAGCGCGCATGTGGAGTTTGAAAGTGCCGCTATCCACGCTCGGGAAAAAATCCCGACCAAGCCAGGGAATCAAAATCGCAAGAGAGCCGAGACAAACCGCAAAGAACGCAATCAGGAAAGCAGTCCGGTGATGGAGGCAAGTTTCGAGCAGATTGCGATAGCTGGCGTGAAATTTCTCAAAGGCTGCTTCAAAACCCTTTTGAAGTCGTACCAGCGGATTGCGGCTGGGGGCGTGTCCGGCTTCCTTCTTTTCTCCCCGCAACAAGTATTTGGCCATTGTTGGAACAATGGTCCGCGATAGGAAATACGAAGCCAACATGGCAAACACGACAGCTTCAGCCAGCGGAACAAACAGGTACCGCGCCACGCCCGATAATAGGAACATCGGAGCAAACACGATGCAGATCGACAGCGTGGAGACGAAAGCGGGTGTCGCAATTTGCGATGCGCTGTCGAGAACAACTCCGTCCAGATCCTTATCCGGTTCTGCCTCCCGATTGCGATTGATATTCTCGACTTCGACTGTGGCGTCGTCCACCAGGATGCCGACCGCGAGAGCCAATCCACCCAGGGTCATGATGTTGATGGTTTCTCCGATTGCACCCAGCACAATGATCGAGGTCAGGATCGCCAACGGAATCGAGGTGGCGATGATCACGGTGCTTCGCCAGCTGCCGAGGAATGTGAGAATCATGAACGCTGTAAGGCACGCGGCAATCAGCGTTTCTCGCACCACTCCACTGATCGCACCTCGAACGAAAATCGATTGATCCGCGAGCGGCGATATCTGCAACTGAGGTGGAAGTGTCGACTTGATTTGCGGAAGAAGAGCTTTGATCCCTGCGATCACATTCAGCGTCGAGGCATTCCCTGCCTTTTGGATCGTCAACAATACAGAGCGCTGGCCATTGACGCGAACGATGTTCGTCTGCGGCGGAAAACCATCGCGCACCCACGCCACATCTTTGATGTAGATCGTAGTGCCGCCGATGGTCTTGATCGGAATTCGGTTCAGGTCCTCAATGGTTTGCGGCGCTGCGTTGGGAATCGAAACGTCGTATTCCTTGGAGCCGATCTTGGATGTGCCCGTGGGCAGAATTAGGTTTTGTACGCTGATCGCATTCACTACATCCAACGGCGATAGTCCCTTGGACTGCAGCGCTGTCGTGTTCAGATCCACTTGCACCTGGCGTTGTTTGCCGCCGTAGGGATAGGGCACTGAAACCCCAGGCACTGTAATGATCTGAGTGCGAATGAAATTCAGGCCATAGTCGTTGAGTTGCTGTTCCGATAGATTTTGCCCCGAGAGAGCCAATTGAAGGACAGGAACGCTCGATGCGCTATACGCAATGATGAGCGGGGGTGTTGTTCCCGCCGGCAACTGCCTGAGTTGCGTCTGTGAAACCGCGGTAACCTGCGCGATACCCTGTTGAAGATTTGCGGTTGGCTGCAAGAAGACTTTCACAACCGCGATTCCGTAAAGCGATTGCGACTCGATGTGCTCAATATTATCGACGGTGGTAGTAAGGTTCCGCTCCGTAATAGTGACGATACGGTCGCTCATGTCCTGTGGCACAAGACCGTTGTAGTTCCAGATGATGCTGACGACGGGGATATCGATCGTGGGAAAGATGTCGGTGGGAGTACGGACGATCGCCAACCCACCCATGATCAGGATGAGGATGGACATCACCACGAAGGTGTAGGGCCGCCGTAATGCTAGTCGAACAATCCACATAAAATTTCTTTCCGTGATTCAGTAATCGACTGCCGTCAATTCGCGCGCGCTACACGAGGCTTGGCGAGTGTTGAGCTCATAAGCCGCTTCAACTTGGCGCGCGCCCGCGCCAGTTGGGCCTTGACCGTTCCGTCTGCTACTCCCAAGACTTTTGCTGCTTCGCTGGTGCTTAAGCCATCCAATTCGCGTAGTTGAAATGCCCGGCGTAACGGAGGCGAGAGCTGGGCTACGAATCGCAGCAGATTTCTGTGCAGTTCGGATGCGCGGCTCTCATCTTCAGGACTGGGTTCGTCCGCCGCCAATTGATCCGAGAGACAAAATTCCTGATCTTCTCCGAGTCGCTCGTCCAATGACACATGGATTTGGCGTGGCCGCCGGCGCAATTGCATTCGCGCGGCGTTCGTAACAATGGCAGTCAACCACGTCGACAATTGCGCTTGTCCCTTGAATTGGTCCAGGTGTTTGTAAGCAGAGAGGAGGGCCTCCTGAACTGCATCTTCGGCGTCAGCTTCATTGCGAAGGTGTCGATAGGCCTTTCTGTAAAACATTGGAAGGTAGCGTGAGAGAATGCCCTGCATTTCACCCGCTCTCGAGTCAGGGATTCGGATTTCCAGTTGCTGTTCGTTGCCGAGGTCTTGTTCTGTGGCTCGCATCGTCTGTGTCTCCCGTACAGACGGAGGTGCACGCGGCATTCCAATCGGCGGCCAAACATCTAAGTGTGTGTTTTCAAGATCTTGGAAGCGAGGATGTTGCTGAGGAAGTCTTTTAAAACCCAGATGGAAAGTCGCGCTGCTGACAGGGTGTCCGCATTTCGACAGCTAGATACGTGGCTCGTCATTTTTCGGTCTTCGATCGTCCGTTCCTGCAATGTCGATGACTGTAATGCACAACTACTTGAACAGAATCTTGGCCATCATTCCCTTATCTTCATGATTTAACAGGTGACAATGAAATACCGACATGCCTTTGATGATGGGGTTGGTAAAGTCCAGGATGACATCGACGCTGCCGTCGTACGGGACATTCACGGTATCCAGCCAGACAGGGTGCGGGACTTGGACGCCGTTTTCCGCATAGGCCAGAAAGTGGACCTGATGTATGTGAAAGGGATGCAGCTCGGCAGTTCGGTTCACGATACGCCAATGCTCGTATGTACCGACGCGAGCGCTCGTCATCGGACTTTCATCCATCGCAAACTTGCGGCCATTGATATAGAAGCCGTTCTTGTCCTCTGTAAACGTGACGGTGAAGTTCAACTTAGTTTTCTCCAGCGATGCAAGGTTGACGGGCTTGTATAGCGGCGGGCGGGAATCGATGGCACGCGCTTGCTCAGACGCTTGATCTGTGCCCGACTGACTTGAACTGGGCGGCACCAAGTCTGCCAGCACCATTTCTGGATTGGGATCCCCGTCCCGGCCCGTATCCACGCAGAGCGTGCGCAGGGAAACATGTGCGCCAGGGGACGGGCCGGTGACGATGGCTTCGACACGCCCCGCAGGTGCAACCAATAAGTGGTCCGCAGTCCTGGTGGGGTTTTTGGGATCGTGGAACGCGAGCGGCATCCCGTCAAGCGCCACGATTTCAAACGTCTGTCCAGCAAGTTGCAGGTTCAAATAGCGATCCGCTGAGGCGTTCACGATGCGCCAGAACTGCCGCTCTTCAGGCGCAATCTCTATTGGCGGTCGCAGCGCTCCGTTCACTGTAAAGATTTCTTCAACTGCCTCTGCTTCTCCCCCGCACGCGTGGGCCGGGATGTCTACATCGCGCCTCAGCGTGTGCGCATTCGGATCATGCTCGATGGAGCGTCCGCGCACAACGAGCACACGCTCTCGGAGTCCCTTCACTTCAGGGACGTAACGTTCCATCCCCTCGATGACAATGGCTCCCGACATTCCGTCCAACACTTGCCGATGACTCTCGCCGTGAGGATGAGTGTGGTACCAAAACAGGCCCGGAGGATGATCGCGCGGAATACGAACCGAGTAATGTAATGTCTGGCCAGGCTTAGCCAGCATTGTGAGTACGTCATCCTGCGGAGCGCCTGGCGAGACACTGAGTCCGTGAAAATGCAAGTTCGTCATCTCCATGCACGGATTGATCGCACACGACTCCGGGGACTTCGCCGGAAGATCGTTGATGTATGTGATTTTGAGAACGTCGCCGGGAGATGCGCGGATCACAGGCGCCACCGTTTTCCCTTCGAAGGCGAAGGCATCCTTGCCGTTTTCATTTACCGCATGCAGCGTAAGGGATACGACGCGATTCTTGGCTCCCACCTGCGGAGACTGCGGCAGTGAAATAGTCTGGGCGCAGCCCCAAGCGGCGATAAACATCTGTGCACCAGCAAGAAGCCGGAAGAGCGACCGCAGCCTCGTTCTATGATTCACCATCGCAATACAATTATCTCCAGCTCGCATGCTTCTGCAATATCCGCCTGTTGACTGGATGCCCCTGCTGATAGGCTTGGAAATATTTATTTCCACAAGCTGATTCGTTCAGTAATACGACGTCGGCGGCCCTTTGTACTCCTGAACGGAATTGCCTCCGTCAACGATGATCAACTGGCCGGTGATGTAGGAGGCGGATTCACCGGCGAGAAACGCGATGGCAGCAGCCACCTCGTCAGGATGACCAGGGCGGCCGACTGGAGTATTTTTACCGGCAATGATTTCGTGTTCGGTTGAGGACGCGGTTTCGATCCACCCGGGAGCGACGGCGTTTACCGTAATTCCTTTGCGGGCAACCTCGAGGGCGAGACTGCGAGTAAGCCCGACCATGCCGGCTTTGGCCGCACTATAGACCGTTTCACGAGGGTTACTGACAACCGGGCCAGTGACCGAAGAAACGTTCACGATCCGTCCATACTTTGCTGCCAGCATGAAGGGCAGAACAGCCTTGGTGATGTTGAAAGCGGTTTTCAGGTTGATCGCCATGCCGTACTCCCACTCCTCCTCCGAGAGTTCCGCGAGAAGTCGCGAGGTGGTTTCTGTGGGGCTGCCAACCTGAGTCATGCCGGCATTGTTAACAAGAATATCGAGGCGGCCGTAACGGGCGAAGACTTCTTTCACCAGCTGCTGAGTGTGCTCGTGCTCGCGCAAGTCCGCAGCAAAAGCGAAAACATCGGCGCCCTCCGCGGCGAGTTCGCGGGCACGCTCGTGGATGCGTTCTGTGGTGGAAGTGATTGCTATCTTCGATCCTGCTTGTGCGAGCACGCGGGCAGTCGCGAAGCCTATGCCGTGCGAACTGCCTGCGCCCGTGATGAGCGACACTCTTCCCGAAAAAGTCATCAATTCGATTTCACCAGTCTGAAGTTGACTGATTGTATCGAACCTGTGGCAACTCAGGGGTCACGCCACAACCACGAGCGCTGGCAGCCGTATCGCTCCGAAACGTTGATTCGTGGCCATTGACCTCAGGAAGCGACCGCGACAATCCCATTCAGTTCCGAATACTCTTCTTCGTTCAATTGCAACGATGCCGCCGCGACATTCTCCTCAAGATGCGCAACCGAAGACGTCCCCGGAATGGGCAGCATGACTGGCGAGCGTTTCAGCAACCACGCCAGTGCGACCTGAATTGGCTTCACCCCGCGGGCCTTCGCGATCCTCTCCAGGAGCCTACCGGCGACGGTCCCGGCTCCCAGCGGGAACCATGGAATGAACGCAATCCCGTTTCGTTCGCAATAATCCACCACGTAGTCCCATTCACGATCGGCAAAACTGTATCTGTTCTGCACCGAGACGATCGGCACAATCTTCCGCGCGCGTTCGATGTGTTCCACAGTGACATTGGACAAGGCGACCAGGCGAATCTTTCCTTCCGACTGCATGTTCGCCAGAGTTTCTAGTGACGCATCGAGCGGCACTACTGGATCGGGCGCGTGCAGTTGGTAGACGTCGATCCGGTTGAGGCGCAGTCTCTTCAGGCTGCCTTCGACCGCCTGACGCAGGTGCGCAGGACTGGCATCATGAGTCCACTGGTTCGGCCCGGGCCGATTCCATCCACCTTTGGTTGCGATAACAAGATCCTTGGGATACGGAGCCAGCGCCGCGGCGATCAACTCTTCGTTAACGTAGGGTCCGTACGAATCGGCGGTATCGATGAAGTTGACGCCAAGCTCAACGGCTCTGCGAAGAACGGCCATTGCTCCCGCACGATCCTTGGGCGGACCCCAGATTCCGTCGCCTGTCAGGCGCATGGCCCCGTAGCCAAGGCGGTTGACGGTGAGTTCGCCGCCGAGTGTAATTGTTCCGGCACGAGCAGCCGTCAGATCTGTTGTTTTCTTGATGCTCTCTTCCATGAGTTCACTCTCCCAAAAATACTTTCTGTTCATTAGATGGCGGCATTTGTCTTCGGCCTCAAATTTCGTGGCTCAAAGAGACGCCCATCAATACATTTATTCCGCGGTTCGCCAGCCGGAACTGCGCGTTTTAATAGTTTGAGCCTCAGTCGTCGTGGCAGCCCCGAGATCTTTTTCGAAAACAATTCCCTTCTGGGTGACGATGAAGGTCTTAACCCCGGACGACCGGTAGTCCGAGGGATACGCTACCAAAGCTACCGCGCCTCTTTTCCTGCTCTTGCCGTCGGAAACATACTTGGCTTTGCCAGCCTCGGAATCTCCACTTAGAGTTCGGAAGTAGTATCCGTGAAACAGTAATGGCCCACTGCTGTTAGCGCTGCCTGTGCCGCCAGTGACAAGGCTTTGGGCGAAACGGGTGATCGGGTCTTCACTATCGGCCTTGTCGCTACGTGCTTGTGCGTTGCCTTCGGTCTTCTTCGTTGTCATTGTCGTTGTCATTGCGAATTCCTCGCACACCTGGATCGCAGTGCTCTCGTTTTCTCCCACTCTTCGGTACTTAATTTCGTCCATGCCAGTCTTGGAATCGAAATACCACTCACCATTCTTTGAAACCAGAGGAATAGGAAAGGGCCAGTTTTCCGCGCCAATGTAGAGCACGGTGCTTCCGTCGGGCTCCCGCACCAAACGGTGCATCTCTTGATATTTTTTGCTGAACTGTTCGCGTTCCAGCTTGTCCTCCACTTCATCGCTGGAGGAAGTGACTTCCTTCCCTTTTCCAACGATCGCCTCCAGAGCCTGCTCATCTTGCTTTTGCGCGGCTTCAAAAAGAGCATTACTAGCGTCGCCCGCCGACGCGAACATCTTTGGCTGTAACGACGGTTGTGGCGATGGTTGTGACGATTGAGCGAAGCTGGATCCAGCGAAGCCAACCATTATCAGCAGAACAGCCACCAGTAGCAGTAGGGCGATCGCGGACGCAAATATCCACGCCAGTCTCGCTTCAAAAGCCTCAAGCTTCATATTCGTTTGCATGATCTTTTCTCCATGTCAACATTGCTATTGCAGTTATGAACTGAACTACGGACAGAGTTACCGATGACCGCCCCCTCCTCCGTGACCGCCGCCGCCACCATGAAAGCCCCCGCCACCATGAAATCCTCCGCCAAAGCTAGACTGCCCACGAGAAGAGAATCCTCTCGAGACACCTCCATGATTGAAACCGCTGAATGCGCCGGAATGGGTGCCCACCTGGCCATGTGAGGATGCAAATCCGTGCTGGCCACCGCTGAATCCTCTTGCACCTCCGCCATGAAATCCGCCTGTTCCGCGAAATCCGCCTGCACGATTGAAATTATTGCGGTTGACGAAAATTCTGCTGTGGGAGATGTAAGCGTTGTGGTTGTAAATGATGCCGTGGTGATGCCAATCGTATCCCCAGTTGTGCCAGCCCCAGCCATATCCACCAAAGAAGCCGACCCCAAACCCAAAGCCAAACGCAATTCCCGGGCCTCCGAGATAAAGGCCTGGATAGGAATACCAGCCCGGCCAGATCCCGATGGGCGCTCCATAAACGAGCCACGGATCGTATTCAGGCACGTAAACAACCTCAGGATCGGATGGTTCGATCACAATGGTCTGCCCCTCCTTTTTCACTTTTTCTTGTGATGTGCTCTTTAAGTTTCCCGCCTTATCGGCACGGTCGCGCATCACTTGAACTGCCTTCATTACGTCGTCTTGCTGGTTAACGTATGCGTCGCCGAGCGAGGACGTCCATGAGAGATTCTTGTCCATGTTGGCGAGCACGGAAGGAAATTCCACCAGGGCCTTCACACTTGGATCCCAGGGCTGTTTATCAACTTGTGTGCCGAGTTGTTCGCCCTTAAGGTCATTATGTTGCTGCAGCCACCTCTCCGCTTCCACAATCTGGTCTGGATAAGTGGCGGCTGCGAGTATCTGGGCTACCAGCGCATCCGGATACAATGCGATCGGCGCCACCAATTGTTGCAGTTGTTCTGGAGTCTGTTGCGCGGCCTGAACCGGCGCTGGCGCGACAGATTGGTCGGCCTGCGCGGCGAACGCTCCTGGCGCCGTTACGAAGAGAAGGCAACAAGAAAGCACAAACGATAGACTCTGTTTCAGAAGATTCACGATAGGTTCTCCTTGCGACGGACTACATCGCAACTACGTCCTAGCAGCTGAGTGCATATGGCTCTCCAAACTCTGCATTACCGCTAAAGCGAGTCATTCCAACGTATTCGGATAGTGACAGGAAGAAAATTACGGGCCTAAGTGTCAGCCTGTTGATAATGCTGTCGACATTTGGACGGTATGACGATGCTCGTCACCTCGAATCCCTCTCGCCACCTATCCCGCAAACTCCGTTTCGGGACTGAGGCGACTGCGCTATGATGTTTTTCAATTAGGTTGAGAACCCGATCCATGGAAGAAAGGTAAGACAGGCCATGGCGCTGCGTAGACAGCGTGTCGTCGTTCCGCCCGGAAGCGGCACGAGCATTCATCTCAAACTCACCACCAATGCCGAGGCGCGTGAATGACACCCGCAGCCCCAATCGTGTTCGTCGTCGATGACGATGATTTGGTGCGCGCTTCCATCCATGGAATGCTGAAGTCTGTCGGCTTGCGTTCCGAGACCTTCGCGACGGCACAAGACTTCGTGAGTAGCAAGCGGCCGGACGTGCCAAGTTGCCTTATTCTGGACGTGAGACTTCCCGGACTCAGCGGTCTGGATTTTCAGCGCGAGTTGGCTGAGGCGGGCATTCGGATTCCCATCATCTTTATCACCGGTCATGGAGATATCCCGATGTCGGTGAAAGCCATGAAGTCCGGCGCGGTGGAGTTCCTGACCAAACCATTCCGCGACCAGGATTTGCTGGATGCAATCCAACAGGCTTTGGATCGCGACCGGCTGATGCGCCAACAAGAGAGCGACCTCGGCGAGTTGAAAGAGCGATACGAGTCGCTTACCGCGCGGGAGCGCCAGGTCATGGGCATGGTGGTTTCGGGGATGCTCAACAAGCAGGTGGCTTTCGATCTCGGAACCAGCGAGATTACAGTGAAGATCCAGCGAGGGCATGTGATGCGAAAAATGCAGGCTGAATCACTAGCCGATTTGGTGAGAATGGGGGCGAAGCTCGGCCTTTCCCCCACAAAGAAGTAGCTTGAGCCGCGCAAGAAACTGATGCGAATGAAAGTACTCTCCAGACTTCAACGTTATGGACTAGCGATAATTTCCTGCGGAATCGCGCTGGCGGTGGCTTGGCCTATCGATGCTCCTTCGTCGTGTTTTCTTCTAGCTGTCACCGTGAGTAGCCTTTTCGGAGGCCTGGGTCCGGGCCTTTTATCGGTCGCGCTCTCGGCCTTCGTCTTTGAGCATTTTTTTCTTTGGAGAACATTTGCGCCCGCCCGCGAGTCGGCTACTCTCCTGCGGTTCGCAGTCTTCCTGATAGCAACTTTTCTGATTACCGTCTTGATGGAGATAAAGCGGCGGGTCGAGGAATCCGGCGTTCGCTCTCAGGAGGCATTGCGTATGGCGCAGTCAGATTTGGCACATGTCAACCGGGTAACCACCATGGGAGAGTTGACAGCCTCCCTGTCGCACGAGGTAAATCAACCGATTGCCGCCGCCGTTACCGACGCCAATACGTGCCTGCGATGGCTTACGCGCGACCAGCCCGACCTGGAAGAAGCGCGCGAGGCTGCCTCGAGGATGGTAAAAGACGCAACTCGTGCAGCGGAAATCGTTAGCAGGATCCGGCTGATCTTCAAGAAAGGTAGTCCGCAGCGAGAGCTGGTTGATGTAAATGAAGTCATCAAGGAGATGACGGTACTGCTGCGCAACGAGGCGCAGAGATATTCGATTGCGGTGGGAATGAAGCTGAGCCCGGGCCTGCCTGACATCATGGGGGATCGCGTGCAATTGCAGCAAGTGCTGATGAACCTGATTATGAATGCCATCGATTCCATGAAGACCGTGGATGGGACGCGCGAGCTAATCATTCAGTCGCAGCCATCGGAAAACGAGCAAGTGATGGTATCGGTCATCGATACCGGCATCGGTCTGCCCAAACATCAAGCCGACCAGATCTTCAATGCGTTTTTTACGACCAAAGTTCACGGCACCGGCATGGGGCTTCGGATCAGCCGGTCCATTGTGGAATCGTATGGCGGACGCCTATGGGCGGCGGACAACACTCCGCGCGGCGCCAGTTTTCACCTCACTCTTCCCAGCAAAGCCGAAGTCCACGAATAAGCCTCGCACCGAGGTATGAGCACTCGCATACCAAAGTATGATTGTGCGACTTTTCCGACGCTGCTACTTTCTGAGTATGGCCATCCCAACCAAGACGAAATTAGTGGCGATCGTCGATGACGATGACTTGATGCGCAGCGCGCTGCAAGGCATGCTGAAATCGGTGGGATTGACCTCGCAAGTTTTTGCTTCAGCAGAGGAATTTTTTAATTCTGGCCAACAGCGCCAGATTGCCTGTCTGATTGCGGATATCCGCATGCCAGGGATGTCCGGTCTGGAATTGCAGGCCAAGCTGAACGCCGAGCATTGCCAGATTCCGACCATCTTCATTACTGCGCACGGAGACACACAAATGCGAGCCCAGGCGTTGAGAGCAGGCGCACTGGAGTTCCTGACAAAACCATTCGACGATGAAGCGCTGCTCGGAAGTGTTCGAGCGGCACTGGACAGTTAAGCTCGTTAACGAAGTTTGCATACGCGCGCCAGGAGGTTCTCTATGGCAGCATTCGAAAGATTCGGATACGGTGAGCAGGTTTCGTCGGAGCGTAGGTTCGAGCAGGTCATTGGCAACAGTCCCGCCCTTGAAGCGGTGCTCGAACAAGTTGAGCGAGTTGCGCCTACGGATGCAACCGTTCTTATCGAGGGAGAAACAGGTACCGGCAAGGAACTCATCGCGCATGCGATTCACAATCTCAGTTCGCGTTGCGGACGTCCTTTTGTAAGGTTGAATTGCGCCGCTATTCCTCTGGATCTTTTGGAGAGCGAACTTTTCGGCCACGAAAAGGGCGCATTCACTGGAGCCATTGCGCAGAAGGTTGGCCGTTTCGAACTCGCCGACAAAGGCACACTTTTTCTGGATGAGGTGGGTGATATCCCCCCGGCGCTGCAACCCAAATTGCTTCGCGTCCTGCAAGAACAGGAGTTTGAGCGTTTAGGGAGCACGCGCACTCACCAGGTGAACGTTCGGCTGGTCGCGGCAACGAATCGAGACCTGACGGAAATGGTGAATCGCGGCGAATTCCGCAGCGACCTCTACTTTCGTCTGAATGTGTTTCCGGTCCTACTGCCGCCGTTGCGGGATCGCACTGAAGACATTCCGGCGTTGGTGACGCATTTTGTCGAGACTTTTGGCCGCCGGATGGGCCGGGAGATTGAACACATTCCTTACGAAACCATGTCTGCACTTAGCTCGTACGGGTGGCCGGGAAATATTCGCGAACTGCAAAACCTGATCGAACGCGCCGTAATTCTTTCAAATGATGGTGTGCTTGCCAATCCTTTGCCCACGGCGGCAACAACGCATGCCGTTACGGTCGCATCGGTTGCCACGTCTGAACCTGCCACTACTCTGAGGGACTCGGAACGGACTCTGATTCTGCGTACCCTTGAAGGAGTCGGTTGGGTGGTCGGCGGCCCGAAAGGCGCAGCTACGAGACTTGGCTTGAAACGAACTACGCTGATCCACAAAATGCAAAAGCTTGGGATTTCACGGCCTATGCTGCAGGCGGCTCGGATGTAACGGGCCGATGAGGCAAACATTTCCTGTTCAGTACTTTTTCATCGCGCCGATGGCAAGTGTCGCCAGCTCTCGCAGACTTCGCTGCAGTGCCTTGCGATCTCCCTGCAGCTTTGCATCGTGCTTGGCCCCTTCAGCGGCCTGCACCACGATGTGGACTATCTGCTGTACCGTGAGTCCCTGCGGTGGCCCTCCGATTTCACGCCTCTTCCGCAGCGAGTGCAAAAACCTCACGAGCCGATCTTCGTATTCCGCATTCAGGTCGCCGATCCTTGTCCGAGCCAGCTTTGAAAATGTTTCTTCCAGTTCCGGCATGTGTTCGGATTTGCTGAACAGCTCAAACCCCATTCCAAAGAAAGCCTCAAGCAATCCGGTCAGTCTTGCCACTGGCGTGCGACCCGCGCTCTCGGCGGCAACGCACCGCTGTCGAACCTGGTCGGCGAGATAGTCAAGAATCGCCAGAAAGACCGCCGCTTTGTTCTCAAAGTGCAGGTACACCGTGCGCTTTGCCACCTGCGCCGCCTCGGCAATATCATCAACGGAGGTCTTGCGATATCCATACCGGGTGAACAACCGCAATCCTGCCAGCACGATGGCACTTGGCTTGGGGGAAGCATTCTCCCTTAAGCCCGGTTTTTTATGAACCCTTTTCATCGGCGACACATCGAACCACTCAGTATACCAGAACAGACTATACGGTATACTTTGAGAAACGAATGGAACAGGATAGCGGTGGTCTGCAGACAACGCACAGAAGGAACGAATCGATGACACGAAAACGCTTGGTCGCTTTTATTGCAGTGATTCAATCCGTTCTTTTTCTGATCCATTTTCTCCTTTACCAGACCTGGATATTTTCGTCTGGAGGAAGCAATACACCCGGAGCAGCGTGGATCAAACTGCTTCTTGCCCTCTTGTCGGTTAGCTTTGTCACCGCTTCGCTGCTGGCGTACCGGTATACCAACGCCGCCCTGCGAGTGTTTTACAGGATCGCCGCGGTGTGGATAGGGCTGGGGAGCTTTCTCGTTCTGGCGGCGATCCTCTCGTGGATTATTTTCGGAGTTTCACGGCTGGCGGGGCTGGGGATGAACTTCCATTGGACCGTGGAATTGCTGTTCACTGCCGCACTAGCAGCCGGCCTTTACGGCGTCTTCAACGCCGGTTGGACACGGATTACGCGAACCACGGTACGCCTTGAGAACTTGCCTGCGGCGTGGCGCGGACGAAGGGCGGCGCTCATCAGCGACGTGCACCTGGGGCACGTACGAAACCGCGGCTTTCTGCGGCGCATGGTTGCGAAAATCTTGAAGGAATCGCCCGACACGATTTTTATCGCTGGAGATTTATATGATGGGACGGCAATCGATGCACGGCGAGCGGCGGAGCCGTTGAGCAAGCTCGTGGCACCCCATGGCGTATATTTTGTCGCCGGAAATCACGAGCAATTCGGGGACGACAGCAAATATCTGAATGCCATTGCCGCGGCCGGAGTCCGCGTACTCAGCAACGAGAAGGTGGAAGTGGACGGTTTGCAGATTATCGGCGTGCCCTACCGGAATGCGGCGCGCGATGGCCACTTTGCGTCGGTGCTGCGCGCTCTCCGCTTGGACCGCGATCGAGCGAGCGTTCTGCTAACGCATGCACCGGACCATCCGGAGATTGCCGAGGCCGCGGGCGTTTCCCTACAGCTGTCTGGGCATACACACCTTGGTCAGTTCGTACCTTGGAGTTGGATGGCGCGCCGGATCTATCGGCAGTTCGTGTATGGATTAAGCCGGATTGGAAAGATGCAAGTCTTCACTTCGAGTGGAGCTGGAACCTGGGGACCGCCACTGCGTCTGGGATCGAATCCGGAAATTGTGATGCTTGAGTTCCAATAGAGTAAGGCTGCGTCTACGAAATATAACTATTTTTTCGCACTCATTCGATTGTCCGGTTGCGTAGTGAACTGGTTCACGACGCTCGTGGCCGGATCGGAAACGCCGTTGGCCTGCTCGGAATAAACTTTGTAGTAATAGGTTGTTGCGGGCTTCAGATTGTGCATGCGCACCCGAAAGGTCATCTGACTGTGACTTGGGTTGATCCTGGTCGGAGATTCTGCCGTCAAGTCAAGATGGTTGGGATCTTTGCCGTAGCGCACAACGGCGTTGTGAAGGATCGTTCCTCCCGGGTTTTGCGTAGTCCAACTGACGAAAGCTAACGTGTCACTGATGGATTCGACCGTGGGACTAGCGATGACCTGGACCGGACTCGAGCCCTGAATCGCACATGCGAACCGAGGTTGTGCAAACAGCAGGCCTAGAACCACAGTGCTGATCACGATCGTTGGGCATGACGTATTTACTCGGAACATTTCAAACCTCCTTTTGAACATTACGAGAACAGAATTCCCTTCCAGAATAAGACGGCGAGAATTCGTGGGGCGAACCTACCGTTCGCCCCACAGATCAGTGAACGTTCGTCAGGGCTTGTAGCCGTCTACCAGAGCTTGCAAGTAGGCGACAATGTCGTCTTCTTCCTCAGGAGACAAGCCAAGCTTACCGATGGTTGTGTTTTCATTGTTTGGATCTTCCGGCATCGGCCAACAAGTCACCTTCTCTACTGTTCCTTGTGGACAATTGCCAGACAACACGGGGAACGGGTACACATCGCGCGTGTTGTAGAAGTGGACTACCTCTTTCAAACTCGTAAGGTAGCCGTTATGCATGTAAGCTTTCACGAAGCCAGGATAGGGGACCATGGCGGCGTTGCGAGTGGTCGAGGTCTGAAATTTGCCCTCGAACTGCGGCAACTTTGTTCCCCAGCTTAAGTTAGGGGAAGCGCCATAGTAACCGTCAAGGAATAATCCCATTCCTTCATCAGTGAAGCCGAAGCCGAGCGGGTTGCCGGTAAATCCCCACTGGTCCGGAGTATCCTCCGAATACCAGGGCAGCTTTACGTTCTTGGGGAGACCGATGTTGTTGTAAGTGGTGTCGGTGAACAAAGGCTGAACGCTTGCTGCCTGGCCGGTATCGCTTCCGCCCAGTAGAGTGCTCGCCCTTCCATCCAAATGGCAGGTGTTGCAGCTGCCTTTGCCGCGGAACAAGTCATAGCCGTTTTGCTCTTGTGGGGTCAGAGTTGCCTTGCCCGCAAGAACATAATCGAACTTCGAGGTAAAGGGACTGACCGCATCCGAAGACTCGTAAGAGGCAATGGCCTGCGCGAACTCGTCGAAGTCCTTGTTGGAGAGCGTGCGATCCGAGGTGCTAAGCTGAACCGGAGTGGGATTTCCACCCAATACAGCGGCGCCCTTCGGAGTGCTGCAAATGCTCTCGACGTTTGAAGGCCAATTGATTTCCAGTGAGCCGACGCCAAAGACGACTTCAAAGAAAAACTTGTAGTTACTCTGCGAGAGTTTCCACACTACGCAAGCAGAATCTGGATTGGCCATTTCTTCAGGATCCAATGGCGGGTCTTGTGCTTGTTCCGCCGCTGCATTCTGCAGCTTGTATCCTGTCGCCCGGCCATCCCAGAAATTGCCGCCATAGAAATCGGCTTGGCTCTGGTTGAAATGGAGAGGTGGAAAGTAACTTGCGTAAACGTAGCTCTGCGGATTTCGCTTCGCGATCCGGTTATTCGGATAAGCTCCGGGTACTGTGATAGGAACCGATCCTGGATTCGATCCACCTGTGAATACGCTCAAGATCGATACGCCATTTCCATAACCTGCGGCCGGGTCGTGGCAATAACTGCAGGCGATGTTCTTGTTCACGGACAGGTTGGGGTCGAAGATCTCAAGCTTGCCCAGAGTTTCGACCTGATGATAGGGATCCAATTTCCCTGACTTGGCTGCCGCCAGGGCCTGCGCTTCGAGCATGGCTTCTTCAGCCCGAACTCTCTTCGCGTCTGGATCATTTGCAATGATGCATTGAAGGTCAAGTCTTTCGCCTTTCAGTATGCACTTCTGATCCGCCGGCGGAATTTGGAAACCAGCTGGCAGTAGAAAATTGAGTTGCGGTGGTGGTGTCCCCTGTGCTGATGCACCTGGAATTGCCATTAGACTAACGAGCGCAGTCAGACACGCCGTCGAGAAGAATGAAAATCTTTCCGGACACTTCATGCGGCTCACGGTTCCTCCTCACTAACTTCATGTTCGCGGTGTTTTGCGTGATCAACTAAAAGCACGCCAAGGACCACGGGCCTGAGGAAGATCCGCGCCAGTTTCGCGTTACCTACATTAATTGCGCGGAGGGTAATGCGGAAAGAAACGACGTCTGAGGGGAGCAGGCGCTGGGGACATACTCGTAATCGCAATTTTAATTCGATAAGTGATTCACTGCACCAGGCCAAGCGATCCGTAAATGCCTGCCCCGATGATGGTTAAGATCATTGCTACCACGATGATGATTGCCGTCCAACTAATGGCTTCGATTGTGATGATGGCGCGGTTCGTAATTCTCGTGTCCATAGGCCGTCTCCTCTCCACCGAGAAAGCATTTTGGAGACCATGCGGGCTGATCGAGTATTCACCGTAGGTTGCACCTCGTTAAATGGAGTCACCTGTCCGCGAATTGACACTTCTTGACAGAAATGTCTAAATAGCGACCCTCGGACCGTGCACAAGATTAGTCTCCGCGCGCAGGAACCTAAAGAAACTCGTGTCTCTGCCCGGGGGTGGCGCTCACGCGAAAATGGATTCGAGCGAATCCTGACTCAACAAAGCCTTTCAACCTGCGCTTGGTTGAGATGATGAAGGCTATTGCCTGCCATGCCGCCGCGAGACAAATGCCCAGCAGGCTCGGTTGCGCTAAGCATGTGCTCACTGCATAAGCGCAGTTCGGGATGGCAATGAACCATGAATCTCTCGCCATCAGGACTACCTTATGCATTTTCGCTTCTCCCAAAAAGATGATTGCCAGTCCAACAGCATCACAGCTCGGTGTGCCGATCGCATGATGCTCACACTTCACGTTGAGACATCCAGTGTTCGGTGTGCGTAATTAATTAGAAGCGTCCAGGACTACGACGGGCGTAAAGAGTTGGCAAAGCTGTGCAAAGATCCGTTGCAGCGCACCACCGGAAGTTCTTTTTGAAGAGCGCAGCCATCATAGGCATTTGGAAGACGCGCCAGGACCGTGGCAAAACAAAGTTCTCGATTTGGCGATCGCGGGAAAGAGCCTCGGCACTACTGAGTCGCCGAGGCATCCTATCCTTGTGTCGCTCTCCGCGAAGACTCGTGGTTCGCGGCATCGGAAAAGGGAACTCATGTGTCGCGTTTGGTGTGATGTAGCCAGCGAAGCGTTGATGAAGCTGAGAAGAGCGTTGCAATCAAAGTCCGTATTCATCTTCTTCATCCTGACTTTGTTCAGGCTCGCTCTGACCGGAATTGCCCTGGCGAACGCCGCTCCAAGTATGGCTTCCCTGTCCACCTCCGCGCCCGCCACGTCCGCCGCCACCTCCGCCCTGAGGCTGAAAGGTGCCGCTCATCTTGTCGCCATCAATGGTCCCTGTAAACGCCAGGGTCATGGGACGTCCCTGTATTTGCACACTAAAAGACACGTTGTTTCCAGAAATACTTCCAGACACTGAGGAAGATCCGCTTGAGTCCTCAAACGTGCCGCTGAGTTTCGAACCATCTTGCTGGATTTGCATTGTGGCTTGCTGAGAGCCATTCCGGCCCTGCCATGAAATCTGCCAGCCCCCAACAATATTCGAAGCCTGGGAATTAGTCGATTGTGAGTCTTGCGCGAGCAATAACGGTGCGGCAAGAAGAAAAGAAAACAAAAGCGGGTACAGTCGTTTAATCATGTTAGCCTCCGTGCTCCTTATACAAACACGGCACGAGACTCGCAGGGGTAAAGAGTTCGCAAAGCAAAGTAAAGTCTTGTTCTACCCAATCAACCCACCAGGTTCTTCTGACGCTTGAGATCAGTTTGAATTCGACCTCGAAGCGTGATGATGAGACAGCGCTGCTACAACCAGACCTCCAAAGCCAGGGTGGGGTTAACAAAAGTTTACGTCGCGTTTTCGAACTCTTTACCTCGTTCCTTCTGCATCTCGGCTAAATTCTGTGGAGCAGTGAATTGGAGGGACCGCGTGATGACTGCAAACGAAAGAAGCGAGCGTAGCTGGAGCGTACCGGCCCAATACGCTCAGAGATTGAAGCTGATCATTGCGGACGGAACACCCAGATACCTCGATACTGTCCGCAGTGTGTTGGAGTTTCATGACAGCGTGGATCTACTTGGACGAGCTGCAAACTTCGAGGAGACGATCCAACTGGCGGTAAATCTGCGGCCGGACCTGGTTCTGTTGGATATGGAAATGCCCTCGGCGATGGTGGCAATCGCGGCCATAGTTACTGCTGCGGCCAAGGTCCAGATTGTTGGCATGTTCAACGCCAGCATTCCCCTGCACGCGCCGGCCCTTATGCTGTCGGTCAGCGCGTTCATCGATAAGGCGAGATTGTGGAACGACCTGTTGCCGGTTCTGCACACAGTGATTCGCCGTCAAGCGGCGTCAAGACCGGTGGATCACTCGTCCTCTTTTCACGACGCCAGCGAATGGCAGTGCGCCGGACTGCCTCTTCACTAAAGCTGAAGAGTTAACCGGCGCTGCGTGGATCTTCTTCCGATAGGTCACACACTATTCTTTATTCCTTGGCAGCAGGAGCAATTCAATGAGAGCGCTATCGAATATTGGGACGTCTTTTGTAACCCTTTTGTGGATGACTAGTATAGTTTTCACACTCGCTTGCGGAACTGGAAACAGCCAGATCAGATTATTGAACGCGTCCCCGGGTGAGTCATCTTTAACGGCATCGGTTGGAGGCACGTCCATCGCGACCACTGTAAATTATGGAACTGCATCGAGCTACATCTCCGTCCCGTCGGGTTCGGCAACTCTTGCGGTGGAAGCCGCTGGCACGACAAGCCTGCTTATCAACGCGAGCATCACTCTGAGTTCTAACACCTCTTATACGGTGCTTGCCGGGAACTATTCCTCCGCAATTAACGCCACAATTCTCAGCGACGACAACACAACGCCTGCGTCTGGAAACGTTAGCATTCGTCTCGTGAATGCCTCGCCGACGCTGGGAACCGCAGATGTGTATGTCCTCGCACCCGGAAGCAGCCTGAGCAGTGCCACCCCAGTAGTCACCAGTCTGAATTTCGAATCCGCGTCCAGTTATCAATCCCTCAGTGCGGGCAACTATGAAGTGTATTTCACGCAGCCCGGCCAAAAATCCGCGGTGATCGATAGCGGCCCTCTGACACTGACGTCGCAACAGATACGCACCGTCGTTGGTTTGGACGGGGAATCAGGTGGATACGAGACAGCCGTGCTCTCGGACCTCAACTAATGAAATCACGTGGAGGTTTCGAACTTCGCAATTGCGATCCTTCGCGCGGAACCTTGAGAGAGACTGCGTGAATCGATCGGTAGCTGTCGAGCATGTTTACGCAATCTTTACAAATCTTTATTGTTCTATTCGCTTAGCCAGAATCCAACTCCGTAGGAGTACACCGCTATGGAGAGCATTCTTGTGGTCGATGATGACGTTGAGATGTGCGGCATGCTCGCCGAATATCTTCAATCGGAAGGACTGCAAGTCGAAATGGTCCACAACGGCGAGCACGGTCTCAAACGAGCATTGTCAGGAGAGCACTCTCTTATTCTGCTCGACATCATGCTCCCGAAGATCAATGGGATTGAATTACTGCGGCGGCTAAGAACGGAGTCTAACGCTCGTGTGCTGCTGCTAACTGCGCGAGGAGAGGAAGTCGACCGCATCATAGGCCTGGAGGTGGGTGCAGATGATTACGTTCCCAAACCTTTTAGCGCTCGTGAACTCCTGGCACGCATACGCGCGATTCTTAGAAGACCCGAAACTGGTCCGGCGGCAAACTCACGAGGCTCGTCGATTGTCGTGCTCGGCGATGTCGAAATGGACAAGGGAACCCGCAGCGTGAGGCGAGCGGGATCTGACATAGAGCTGACAGCGCTTGAGTTCAATCTGCTCGAATTGCTATTGAGGATGGCAGGCCAGGTTGTCACGCGAGAACGGGTAGCGGCAGCGATCATGGGACGGCAATTCTCGCCTTTCGATCGCAGCATCGACGTTCACGTTAGCAAGCTCCGCCGCAAATTAGGACCGCAAGCGTCGGGACAGGAACGGATCAAATCCATCCGGAGTGTTGGGTATATCTATACCGCGCAGGCCCAAATGGAAGAGAACTAACCAGCTATGCGGACTCTCTTCTGGAAAATATTTCTGTCGTTTTGGGTGGTGGTGGCAGCGTCGATTGTTGGCAGCTTGTTCTTCAGACCCGCAGCGCCCCTGCCGGCGTGGCAAAACTTGGTTTCCACCGGTTTTGGCATCCAAAGCCAGAACCTTGTACAAGCGTACGAGAGAGGCGGTCAGCCCGAACTCGTTCGCTTGATGCAACGCCTTCGGCAAAGTTCCTACGACCAAATCTTCTTGCTCGATGCCAAAGGCAACGACGTTGCTGGGCAGCAAGTGACGCCGCAGGCGAGACGTGTCGCTAAACGCGTTACCGCTGATAGCAAAGTGGAATTTGCTCGTGTCGGAGGTGACACTTTGCTCGCCGAGCGTGTCGTGTCGATTGATGACACGCGGTACGTAGCGGTTGCCAGATTTTTGGAGGTGCCCGGTCTGCCGGGGCGGCCTCTATTGCGCGGCTTGGCAGTCGCAATCGCAATCTCAGGAATCGTGTGCTTTTGGCTTGCTCGGTATTTGAGTGCTCCAATCGTTCGCTTGCGAAACGCCGCGCACGAACTGGCTAGAGGAAATCTAGCCGCCCGTGCCGGAAGGCAGCTCAGCAACCGGCATGACGAGATCGCACAACTGGTACAAGAGTTCGACCGGATGGCGGTGCAGATTGAATCGCTTATGTGCGCGCAAAAGAGACTGATCAGCGACGTTTCTCACGAGTTCCGCTCACCGCTCACGCGGATGTATCTTGCCGCAGAACTGATTCGCAAGGTAAATCATCCCGCGGTGAAGACGGCAAGCTTGCGGATTGAGCAAGAGATAGAGCGCCTGAACGGCATGATCAGCAACCTGCTTACACTTTCCAAGATCGACGCGTGCGAATCGCTTACCAGTAAGAAGACGATTGATGTTGCCGACCTGCTGCGAACAATTGTGAACGACGCCGACTTCGAGGCACACGATCACGACTGCCGGGTGATCCTCTACGGGTCCGAAGATTGCTCGACGATCGGCAATCCCGATCTGCTTCGGAGCGCGGTGGAAAATGTAATCCGTAATGCGATTCGTTACACCGCGCAGCAGACTGAAGTGGAGGTTCAGCTCACATGTGAAACACATGGCGCCGCTTCCGAAGCGACGATCTCGGTGCGAGATCATGGGCCTGGTGTACCCGAGTCTTCCCTCGATGAGTTATTCCGACCGTTCTTTCGCCTCGACGAGTCAAGAGAACGTTCCACCGGCGGAGTTGGCCTGGGGTTGGCAATCGCGCAAAGGGCTGTGAAGCTTCATGGTGGCGAAATCAGGGCCCAGAACTGTGCCGGACGAGGCCTTGAGGTGATGATCAGCTTCCCCGTTGCGATTTCTGCCCCCGTGTTGATTCAAACCTCGTGATTCGAATGCCGGTTTGATCTTTTGCGAACGGCTGAAAGCCTGGCTCGGAACACTCCGATCTTGTCGGCCTCACTCAAAAGTTCAATGTCAACGTTGTCATAGCTTTTCGAAACTTTACTTGATCGTTACACACTCTTTTCGTTTCACTTCGTTCAACGAGCATCTATTTAAATAGAAAACTGCAAAAGGAAGACTTAACGGCGAATTATGCGAAAACTATTTCTTGTCAGTGTCATTCTGATGGCGTTACTTCCTGCGGCCGCTTTTGCCCGGGGTCGAGGAGTGGTTGTTGTGGGACCAGGATTTGCGCCGTACGGGTGGTATGGTCCTTATTACGGCCCGTATTCGTACGGACCTTATCCTCTAGCAAACGCGGGCCAGGTAAAACTCGATACTCAGGTCAAAGACGCTGAGGTATTTATCGAGGGCAGCTATGCAGGGAAGGTTCGGGAGCTGAAGACGATGATGATGCGTCCAGGCAGCTATGATATTTCGGTTCGTGCACCGGGGCGCGAAACCTTCGAGCAAAAGGTATACGTTGTGGCGGGCAAGACTTTGAAGTTGCGCCCGGAACTTCGCGTGCAAAGCACGCCAGCGACTGTTCGTTAGCGTCGGCTCGGGCCGTTCCGGGATGCCTGCTTCGCGTGTGTGATCGTATCCTGGGTGTGTTCCCTTCGTGGCCGGACTTCCCAGTGATGTGCTGAGAAGTCAGAGTCGGTTAGAGTTTTCCCTCCGGCGGAATCAGCGCTTGTGCTGATTGCGAGTCCATTCCACGACTCTTCCCATCGCCAATAAGATCAACAAATCTTCACTGAATTGAAAGCGACTCTTTACGCATACATCTCCTCCGCTCGCGTCTTATCTGTATGAACGAACTTCACTCCGAATTACAGAAGCCGCGTGCCGCTGAATAGTAGGAGTCGACAGACAGAAAGGAATTATATGAAAATTATTTTTTCTTCCATTGCAGTTCTTGTGTTGTCATTCATTGCACGCCCCCAGGCGTTCGCAGTAGCAGACCGAACTGACGCAGACGTTCCGGCGCCACACGTGCGGTATTTTGTTTCGCCGGAGCACAATTCGGTAGCGAAGGAGGTCGTTAAAGTTGAGCCTCAACTTCCCCGCGGTCCTAACGACATTCTTGAAGACTACGAGGCCGAAATGGCGAATATAACGAACCAAATGTCCCACGAACTAGGAGCGATCTACGAGGCGATGGCGAAGGGTCAGCTCTCAAGGGAACAGGGTGAGTACCTGGCTCGCGAGCGGTATCAGGTCGCGACCATGCAGTTTCAATTGCTCAGCGCATTGCATGCGATCCTCGAAAAGTCTGTGGCACGAGCCTCTCCACCACCGACCCGGAGTGATTCCCCAGCCAGCGGGCAGTCACTGGTTCTCGCGCTACCGTTTTCTTCCTTACAACTTAATCCTGACCTGGCGCAATATTTAAAGTTAACTCCACAACAAAGTTCCGCCATTACGCAGGTGATGGCAAGAGAACGTCCCCACGTTGCTCCACTCATGGCGGAACTCGATGCGACACGCCAAAAGCTCGCGATGGCCACACAGAGTGCCCATCCCGACCAGAAACAGATCTCATCTCTGGCACTCACACAGGCGCAACTGCTGGCGAAATTGGTCGCCGAGAACACGGACTTGCAAGCTAAGATCTCGCGTTTGTTGAATTCGGAGCAGCGCAGGAAAATCGAGAAGCTCAGACAGGGCAATGAAGTGAGCAGCCTAAGAGTCGAGTAGTCGAGGTGTCAATCAGAGTCTCCTCCGGGATTGTGTCGAGGACTCTTAAGGAGATACATGCGAAATTCACGTTACACCCTTGCGTTTGGGGTTATGCTCATGCTCGGAACGGCCGGTCTTGGCGTAGCCCAGGATGGAGGACAGCAACCCTCAGCACGCGAGCAACTTCAGCATATCCATACACCGCAGTCGATTGATCAGAAACTTGCCAGCCTTACAAAAGATCTGGAGTTGACTCCGAAACAGCAGCAGCAGGTCCGGCCTCTGCTTCAGGAGCATCACGATAAGATTCAGGCGCTGCTCGATAGGAATCCGACGGCTTCGAGGCGGGATCTTGGTCCGCAGATTCACGCAAGCAGCGACGAAACGCACCACGAGATTCATGCCCTGCTTTCCGATCACCAGAAAGAACTGGAAAAGGCGATGGTACAACGCGAGCACAATGGTGAAGAAAATCAGCGGTCTGCTCCGCCTGCGGCATCACCGCAAAAGTAGACTTCTCCACCCCTCCCTATACGGATCGGGCCTGCTCAGTTTGAACAGGCTCCCGGACCAAACGGTTATTGATCCGTACCTTAACGTGTGAGTGCTCTGTGGTTCTAACTTCGGTTTTGCTGAGACAACCTTCCCTTCACGCCCTCTACAAGCTTTTACCTGATCCGAACCATTCTTTACCTTCTTCATCTCCAAAAGCGTCTCTAATAGATTGAGTGCGTGGTATTTCGACAGATTGCTCTGAATCTACCGTAAATACAATTTAAGCAGGAGAGAGCTGCAAATGCTCGAAAGCACAGTTGAATTGCTGAACGGTCTATTCTTTATCGCGATGATTTTATTGACGGCTGTCTGTATCGTCGGCTCGATTGTTGCTGCCTTGCATGCAGTGAGCCGGGGAACCGCTACTTCATCAAGCATTCAGCGACAATTTGTCGTTAGTATGAAGCCGGTCGAAAGATCTCTTGGACATCAGCTGGGATCTGTTGACGGCCTTTTAAACCCGATGGGCCCCGAGACAGCGCGATCTGGGCATGGGAGGCCTGTGGACATTTATCGGGCAACAGAAAAGGAAACCGTGCGCGGATGACAGTATCGATGCTTAACAATGGAATTGTAAAACGAAGACGCGGCGGGACAAACACTCATCGCTAGAGAAAGCACGCCGGCCCGCGCAACTCAGCGGTCGGCATAATACCCATCGCGAGTTTGCACTGACAGGTTCTTATCCTTTGCCCTTAAGATGATCTTGTGGTAGCCGGCGGCAGCGTCGGCTTTGTCAGGTGTATAGCCCAGGCTGTACTGTGTGCGCAGCTCCTCTGCAATGCTCGTATAGATTTTATCTACTGTTTCCTTCTTCGAAACTTCATACAGACGGCCGCCGGTCTCCTTGGAAATCCGCTCGAGAATTTTCTTTCCATCAGGCCGAGCCTCTTGAGAAGGTCGCTGACCACCGCCTCTGCGACCTCCACCACCTCCTCCTCCGGAACCTCCACCACCCGGCCATCCTCCTCCCGGCCACCCGACACCAGGTCGGCCGAAGCCGCCGCCTTGTTGATGGTCTTGATGGTTATCAGCAAAGAGTATGGAATAGACGACGGTGTCGGCGCGCTGGGCGGCTTCAATCGCGCTTGGCAGGGATTCCTTACTGCCCCGGTCAACGCCGTCAGAAAGAATGATGAGCGCTTTGCGGCCCTGCTGCTTCTTCATCAGCTCATCGGAGGCCAGGAAAACGGCATCGTAAAGCAGAGTGCCGCCGTGCATCCGATGCGAACCGCCGGGGGAGGAATCCGGCGCCGATTCGCCACCACCTCCCGTATCACGATCGGGCCTGGGGGTTTGCAGCGACGCAAGAGCGGTCTGCAATTTGTCATGCGAGGAAGTGAGATCCTGCAGCAATTCCACCTCTCGGTCAAAATGAATAATGAATGCCTGGTCTTTGGCAGCGGTTAACATTTGATTCAGGAAACTCTTGCTCGCCGTTCGCTCCTGATCGAGAACATTCCGCTGACTCATGCTGGTGTCGACAAGCAGGCCGAGTGTCAGGGGAAGATTGGCTTCCTGCGCAAAATAGCGGATCGTTTGCGGGTGACCATCTTCCTCGAGTAGGAAATCGTCTTTGGTCAGATTACGGACGATCTGGCCATGTTTGTCCCGGACAGTGACGGGCAGGGTGACGAGCTTGACGTCGACAGAAAGCGTGGCCGCAGCGTTCGGGTCCTGGCCACGGGCAGCGCTGTTGGCAAACAGCAGACCGAACAGTGCCAGAATCTGGCAGGAGATGTGCGCGCGAACCGCGATAGATCCTACGCCTCGTGGCCTATCAAACGCTGCAGTCATTGAGCGCTTGCCTCACTCTGAATCCCCATCTCACTCCCCATCGCAAGTTGCCGCGCCTGAAGATCGCTTAGTGCTTTATCAAGCTTTTCTGCGACCCCAGAAATCTGCTGGCCGGCGATCCGCGACTGCTCCAAGTCCCGCGCGAGAGCCTTATTCCGCTTCGTGACATCCGCATTGGCCTTCCCAAGCTTCTTGGTGACGTCCTTTAGTCCTGACTTCTGCACGGCCGAGAAGCTCTGCAAAAAATTCTGGTTGTCAGCCTGGACCTCTTCCAGCGCGCTGGCTAAGGGACTAGTGGAGCGGAGTAATTCACTCTTGTTTGTTTTCTCAGCAAGCTTTGAGAGATCTTGCGCGCTTTTTCGGGCAGCCTGAGTGCTCTCGGTCAACTGCCGGAACTGGACGATCTGGCCTGGGCTGGCTTGGAGAGCAATCGCTCGCTTGAAGTCCTTCAAATCATCGGTGGCGGATACTCCCGTAGGGCGTGACGGAGTTCCGGCGCCGGGCCCTCCCCGACGCTGTGCTAGCAGGGTGTGCGGGTGCACGATCAGGACTATCCCACAGGCCACCCATGTCAATCGATTCATCTTGAAGATTCCAGAATTGATGATAGCGCCTCGGCAAATCTGTTTGAGGTAAAGAGTCCGTAAAGGAAAGCAAAGCTTTGTAACCCGATATGCTGAAGTGAGTAAACGTTTACTCTGGTCAAACTTGGCGCAACCAAAAGCCTCAAGCTGGTAACTTGCCGCCTTGCACCAGGACTTCTGTCTGATCGTAGGGGATGGCCTCATCTTTCCGTTTCAGCCGGTAGCGCCTGGATGCGCTGTCAACGACAGTTACGATTTCAGGCCTGCGGTAAGGAGGTGCGACGAAGTCAAAGGCTCCGAGGTTCATGGCTTCGATGTATTCATCCACGTCTCCTAACATAGATGATAGGACTACCTGAACTTCAGGTCTGTTTGCCTTGACCAGGCGAAGGATTTCGCGAAAGCCTCCCTCGGGCAAGTTGTCCTCGCAAAACACGACATGAATGGGCCTTCTCCCGAGGATGTTACGAACCTCTCCCAAATTCGAAGCAATCACTGGCTTCAGACCACATTCTTCAAGGATGTCTATTAAAGCGTTTCGTTTTCCTACCGCAGAGCCCACCACCAACACTTGTATTAGGTTCATGTTTTCCTCCTAGACTGAAATGAAAGACAGCGACCTTCCGAACCCGCCTATTAAATTGTGTCGGACACGAATCCAAATGGCTTGACGTACGTGCTGACCATCGTCGGAAGATGTGTCAGTGTCATCCAGACCAACATCAAGCCGCTGCGGCGTCGAGTTCGACTCGTCTCTGCATTGCTACCCACTCAGATGAAAGATTCCCAATGTAGTTGCTAGCTACCGCAATCATTTACTTTACTAAGCTGAATATTTACAGTTCGCGGCCACTCATGATCCTTTTGTGCGGAGTGCTACGACTGGAATTCTCTGCGCCTCTAGGCTCACCGCAATTTCCGGGTCAACTTGCCTCGTTCAAGAATTGGAAGCAATGAAGCGAAGCGCGATTTCGGATAAGGGGTTTTCCAAATGTCGTAGCGTTGACACCACGCCGGTATGTGGACAGCTCCCGACTGCCCGGCGATTCACGATCGTCAAAATCGGAAAATGGGGTGGACTTTAATCCTGTATTCGACGTCTCTTACGACGCATGGAGCTATGTGGCAGACCCAAAAACCTGGTTCACACTTTGGAAGAAGAAATGCATTCAGCAGTTCATGGGTCAACTTCAACCCCAACTGCATTCCAGGACTCACCATGTGCAGGAGGGATTTGTGAATTAGCTATGCGCGATTCGTCATTCGAGGAGAGCGAATATCTTATGAAATATCTTACGAGAGATCAGGTAAAAGTCGGATTCATTGGCCTGGGAAACATGGGAAGCCGCATCGCGCAAAGACTCCTTGATCATGGATACGAACTCTCCGTTTACGATAGGGATCTTGCTAAGGCGGAAGGCATTGCTACGCGAGGCGGTACCGTCACGAAGAACGTACGGGAACTGGCAAGCACAGTCGACGTGGTTCTCTCCTGCTTGACCAACGATGAGGTAGTTCGCAACGTTTACACCGGGCCAGACGGAGTTTTTGCTGGCGCACGACCAGGAACCATCGTGCTTGAGATGAGCACGATTTCCCCAGATACCTCGCGCGAACTGCATGCCCTTGCCGCCAGTGTTGGCATCGACATGTTGGATGTCGCCATTTCGGGCAGCACTCCTGCCGCCGAGCAAGGCATCTTGACGCTGTTGGCAGGCGGCAATAGGGACTTGTTTCGCGCCGCTCAGCCAATATTCCAGGCAATCGCAAAACGCTATTTTCTTCTGGGTGGCGCAGGCTCCGGCACAGCGATGAAGTTAGTGGTTAATACGCTGTTGGGTGTCGGCATGCAGGCAATTGCCGAGGCCGTGGTCTTGGGCGAGAGAGTTGGTCTTAATCGTGAGCGGTTGCTCCAGGTCTTATCAGAGACGGCCGTGGTCGCTCCCGCCCATGTGGGAAAACTGGCCAGTGTAACAGTCAACGACTATCGTCCGCAGTTTCCTCTGCGCCTGATGAATAAAGATTTTGAATTGATTTTGAAGGCGGCGGCAAAAGAACATGTCGCTATGCCTGCAACAGAAGCTGCGTTTTACGTAAATTCCGAAGAATTGGCTGTCGCCAACGAAGATGAAAAGGACTTTTCCGCAGTTTTACAGCGGATGGAAGAAGTGGCAGGTATCGAATCAATTCCTTCGAACCCCGTAAGAAGTTGAATGTCCAGAACAGCTCGTATCCTTCTCCCCTGTGATCGAGCCCGTAACGTGCGTCACCCCAACGTGCATGAAAGTTTTGTGAGCCGGCGTGACAATCGCGTGATCTAATCCTTCGAGGTGCCGCATGCGATTGAAACCCTTCCTGTTGGACATGTGGCTGGACACCTACGAGCACAACATCGAATTTGACTTGGCCGCAAGCACCGGACCGCGCTGGACCCTGAATGAGATCCTGAGTCTCGCTAGTGAGGGGGAGCGGCAGCGCTTCTTGAATCACGATTTGGTTTACAGCCGCCCGGGAGGAGCCGAGGGTTTACGCGCAGCAATCGCCGATATGCAGGATGTTGGCGTCGACACTGTCCAAGTCGTAACCGGCGCCTCCGAGGCACTTCTTGTCCTGATGTGGCTGGCAGCTGAGCCTGGAGCTAACGTGATACTGCCTCGGCCTGGATTCGCGACCTTTTCTGCGCTGCCCGAGTCGCTAGGTATTGAGACCCGCTTTTACGGGATACGCAGGGAAAACAATTTTCGAATCGACATCGAAGAGATCATGAAGCTCGCGGATGCAAGGACGAACCTGATTTTGGTGAACAGCCCGCATCACCCTACGGGCGCGACGATGAGTGATGCGGACCTGGAGAGCTTGCAGGAGTTCACGTCATCGCGTGGAATTCAACTTGTCAATGATGAGGTCTCCCATCCTATCTATCATGGAAACGCAACAAAATCGGCTTCCCGTCTGCCGCATGCAACCGTCATCCATGATTTCTCGAAAGCGTTTTCTTTGTCCGGAGTCCGGACCGGGTGGATGATCGAGCACGATGCCAAGCGCCGCGAGCGCTACTGGAATGCGCGCGCCTATTTTTCCGTTTCAAACAACACTGCCGGAGAAATGCTGGCGGAGATCGCAATGCGCCACCGGAATATCGTCCTCGGGAAAACGCAGGACACCGCAACTCAGAATCTTCGGCAGCTTGCCGCCTTCATGTCCGAGCATCGCGAGACGTTTGGCTGGATTCCTCCTCGTGGCGGGATGACCGCTTTCCCATGGTTACTGAGTGGAGAGGACAGCCGCGCTTTTTGCCGAGCCGCTGCCGAGCAGGGCATCCTGCTTGCGCCGGGTGATTGCTTCGATGCGCCCTCGCATTTCCGCCTTGGCTTCGCAGCCATGACCGACAAATTTCCCGACGCCCTGCATCGTCTGGGAGAATTTGTCAAAAGTTGGTCACCCGCGCACGTGACAAAGCGATAGCGAAATCTGCTTCCATCCGACATTGAATCGATGCGGGATGCGCAATGGAAAAGTTCTTAAAACAAATAATGGGAGGCAAAATCCACCTTCTCACGGGGCAAGTTCAGTGAGAAGCATAGCGGGAATTGTAAGTGGAAAATTTCGGAGCGGTGCCGCTAAACCTTGGAAAATGTGGTGGCCAGGGACGGAGTTGAACCGCCGACGCCAGCCTTTTCAGGGCTCGACTCTAGAGTGTTTACAATGACTTGGAACGCACGGACGACACCGTAAGTCATTGATAGTCACCTGAGGTCAACCGTTTTGTGGGCTTTTTTGTGGGCCACGAATGAATGTAGTGTGCCCATACCCTCCACAGTCGCCATCGCGGACGTTGCCACCGTCGTGAAAGAACAACCACGATAAGGAAATACAACGACTTGCAAGAGGCGGGCGGCCACCTAAGTCCTTGCTAGTCCATACAAGCCAAGACATTTACGTACCGCAATCCGTACCGCGAAAAAAAGCGCACTATGTTGCATGCAGAGCTACCGGGACAGAGGCGCTGGTCGGTGGACTGATTCCGAGGGTATGCGTTTTGTCGCGGCTCACTTCCATCAACGCGAAGTCGACAACCACTTCCGGGGAAGCTCTATCGAAATCGTTAACGATTTTTTCTGCCAGAAGTACCTGGTCGGGCGACCCTCGTAGGATGCCTCACCTGCGATTGCGACCTTGCCTTGCATTACAGTCCGCAAGTCTTTTGCTGCCGTGGTCCCAAATTCATTTGTCGTGTCCGTTGCAATCATTGTTTGTCAGTCCGCTTTCTGGTTTTGCAACTCTATGGACTACAGCGCATAAGACACGCGAGCGCGTGTTGTATTCCCGGCACGACGGGAAAGGGGTGCGGACCATATTTTTGTGCAACCGCTCGACGGCTCACCTGGACGTCTGCCACGCGGCATGCAGGCGAAGCTGCTTTTGAAATTGCAGCGGACTCGTCGCCGTAAGGGCGCGAAAATGGAGGTGCAGCGTAGATCGACTCATGCTGCAATCGTTGCCAGGTGCTCTACACGCAGAGGCTTCTCGTAGTTTGAACGCAACCCAGAGCAAGCGCCTCCGAGCGTGACCGAATAAGTGCCAGCCCGGCTCCCTCCACTGGTCTGCCGGTTCGCAATTTTTGTCACCGGCAAGATCGGGAGAAGCGACCGTTTTGTACGACACTTTACAGGACAACTATTGATATGTATAGTTATGCCAGTGGCCCAAGTGAAAACAAAATTGGACGGCGAAGCAAAGCAGAAGCAGCTTGTGCATTCGCGCCAGCAAGACGCAGTAGTAAGCATTCTGCGCGCCGCCAATTATTTGGGCCGTTTTTGTTCGCCGGTGTTCGATCAACAGGGCATCACCTCGCAGCAATACAACGTCCTGCGCATCCTGCGAGGCGCAGG
>JAOAPI010000035.1 GCA_025462865.1 Candidatus Sulfotelmatobacter sp.
TGTGCTCCAGCAAATCGTGCACCGTCATTACATAGCGGCAGGGGAGCGCTCGCGGGATCGAGAACAAGTGTGGGATGTGAACCAGGTCACACTTGAGTCGCCGCAGAATCGCGCGGCATTCGAGGAACCCCTTTACGGTGGTGTCAGCTTCGTCGAGGGCCACAGTCTGGAAGTTTGGCGGCAAAAAACCGATTTCGGAAACCTTCTCCAGAGAACCGATCAGAACATATTCGTTCTGGTGATCTAACCTCCCCAGTGCACGAACTACGTTGCGGGTGTAAGTACCCACGCCGAAGTCGGTCATACGGCGGATATCGATCGCGATCTTCACCAAAAAGATTTAACCACAGAAGACAGAGCCGTACCGGAGAAAAACAAGGACGTCGAAGCAGAATGATGGGAGTGCGCGCATCGGGATAGTGCTCATGTTTCGTCAAGAGTGGGTATACCGTGGATGGAATAAGCACTCATTTCCGGAAGTTTCTCGGTAAGTTTTGCCTCATGCGGCATTTTTTGCCGTTCTGAACGTACAGGACTGCCGATGACAGCAGCATGGCTCAGAATCTTCCCCTCCGATTTATCGTAAGAACCGTTCTAACCGTACTACTCGGCTTTAACGCCCCGGTTTTCGGCCAAAGACTCTTGTCTGCAAATCTTAAGCCGCAAAACGAAAACCAAGCCAGCTGTGGCGCGCCGGGTTACTTATGTTCATATTTTGGGAACGACGTCGGCAGCTGCCCACTACGATTCCGAGTGTGGGCGGGTGGAACAGCAACGACACCGTGGTCTACGATACATCCTTTCCTTCGGCGAACTGGGATCCCATAATTCGTTGCACGGATGCCTTCACTGAAACCTCGCATCCTTATTTTTCATTCGCTGGTGGTCAGGGAGGCTCGGGAAATGTGGGCAGCTTAGTGAACACAAATTCCACCGCCTTGCATGTGAACGATCAAGGCGGACGCGGGTTTCTGTTAAATTCGGGTCAGGGAAATTGTCGTGGAGATCTTTTTGTAGTGAGTCTCCGTTAGCGAATTGATTGCACCGTCACTCTGACGCTTACGCTCTAATCTCGGCTTGTGCCTTTGCCCGGCGTTCGGCGTAGAGCGGGAATGCTTCGGCCAATCCCAGCACCTGCTTGCGCACTTTATTGAGTACTCCTGAGTCAGTTTGGTGATGCAGGACTTCGGAGATCCACTGGCCGACTTGCCGCATTTCGGTTTCTTTCATGCCACGGGTGGTCAGCGCCGGCGTGCCTATGCGAATCCCGCTCGGCTTCATGGGTGGATTCGTATCAAACGGGATCGCGTTCTTATTCACCGTAATCCCTGCCTCACCTAGCGCTTTCTCTGCTTCATTGCCCAGCATTCCTTTGGAAAAGACATCGACCAACATCAGGTGAGTGTCGGTGCCCCCTGAGATGATGCGAAATCCTTCTGCCGCGAGGGTCTCTGCAAGTACTTTGGCATTGACAACGATTTGTTTGGCATAGTCGCGAAAGCTGGGCTGCATGGCTTCCTGAAAGCAGACGGCTTTGGCCGCTATGATGTGCATCAGCGGACCACCTTGCATTCCCGGGAAAACGACTTTGTCGACGGCGACAGCAAACTCTTGCTTCGAGAGGATCATGCCTGCCCTTGGGCCGCGCAGAGTTTTGTGCGTCGTCGAGGTCACGATGTGCGCATGCGGCACTGGCGAGGGATGCACGCCCCCGGCCACGAGCCCAGCAAAGTGGGCCATGTCTACCAGAAAGAGCGCACCTACTTTGTCCGCGATTTGCCGCATCCGAGCGAAGTCGATGATGCGAGGATAAGCACTACCTCCGCCAATAATCAGCTTGGGGTGTTCCTTCTTGGCAAGCTTTTCGAGGTCGTCATAGTCTATGGTTTCAGTTTCTTTAGTGACGCCATAAGGGATCACTCGATAAGTTTTGCCGGAGAAATTCAGATGAAAGCCATGGGTAAGGTGTCCGCCGTGTGCCAGGTTCAGACCTAAGATCGTGTCGCCGGGCTGAATCACCGCAGCGTACGCCTCCATGTTGGCTTGCGATCCGGCGTGCGGCTGCACATTGGCGTGCTCTGCTCCAAAGAGCTTCTTAGCCCGGTCGCGGGCGAGGTTCTCGACTACATCGGCGTATTCGCAGCCACCGTAGTAGCGCTTGCCGGGATAGCCCTCAGCATACTTATTAGTGAAGACAGACCCCGCAGCCTCGAGCACGGCTTCGCTGACAAAATTTTCTGAGGCAATGAGTTCGAGGCCTTCATGCTGACGGCGAGCTTCGTCATCAATGGCAATTGCGATCTCAGGATCAGATTCGTGCAGAGACCGCGACATCGAAGTATTTTTCATAGGAGCACTCTTCAGGGAACTTTAGCGTACACGTCCGGCTGGTGAATTTCCATCCAGCGCTCGGCCGCTTGCAGGGTCGTAAATCCGAATTGCGAGTATAGGCCGTGAGCATCACCGGTAACTAGACTCCAGCGTCGCAATCCCTGCAACTGCGGATGTCGCAGAATACATTCCATCAACCACTTGGAGAGTCCGCGCCCGCGATGATTTTCCAGAACGAACACATCGCCAATGTAGGCATAAGCGCAAAATCAGAGATCACCCGAGCGAAGCCGACTTGGACATCCTTATCATAAACTCCAAAACATAGTGAATGCTCAATCGAACGAGCAACAATTTCGCGGGGAATGCCCTTGCACCAATAACAGTTGGCGAGAAAATCGTGAATCACATCGAGGTTAAGACGAGCACGGTCTGTGCTGATGAGGAAGACGTCTCTGTGGTGCTCTTCGATGTCGAATTGTTCAGGAGTACTCATGACTTCCCGGCAGCGAAAGACCGAGAAGGGCTATTTTCAAACGCGGTGCGAAAAAATCTTCCCAAGTGCCATGCATCCATATATTTGTAGGGCGTTTCTCCGGTTGTGTAATGACCACAGGGGAGCACCGCTACTTTGTAGTCCAACCCATGTTTCGCGAATTCCGCAACTGTGTCCCGGGAAAACTCGGGAAGAAAGGTTAAGTCGTAATTTGCATAGATGACCAGCGACTTTTTCGGCCATCGCGCAAACTGTTTGAAGTACGACATGGGACTGATCGCGCTCCAGAGTTTTCGCAGGCGCTCCTCATCGATCTCGGCCTCAAGCCCCTGGCGAATATGCCGCGTCGATTGTCCATGCCAGACTACGTCGGCGAAGTAGGTTGAGGCGTGATTGAACGCGGCGACGCAAATGCGCCGATCATGTGTTGCGGCGAGAAACGCGTAGCACGAGCCAAGGCTCGTCCCTAATATTCCGAGCTGCGTATAGTTCTGCTGCTCAAGCCAATCCAGGCAAGCACGAATATCGATCACGCCCTGACGGGTGGCGTCCAACGTGCGCCCAATATTTGCGGAAACAGCATAGTCGGCGCGACTAATTTCTGCAGGCCTGCGGATATCGAGATAGGGCATGCTAAGACGCAACACCGCAACGCCGAGCCAGTTCAACAGTCGGCAGAGGCCCACATAGGAAATAGCGTCAGAGTTCCAGTGCGGCAAGAGCACGACGGCGCGGTTTCCTTTCGCCGGAAACCAGCGGGCATTTACCAAATCATTTTCCGGGTAAGGA
>JAOAPI010000042.1 GCA_025462865.1 Candidatus Sulfotelmatobacter sp.
TTGATCTTGTGTCAGATTCCGTTGTTTTCTCAGTTCGCGTAGGACTTCAAGCAGAATCTTACGTTCGCGTTGTTTTCTGCTTGCGCGCTGTACCGATCCCGACATTGAGCGCCAGCATAGGTACCCAACATGGAATACTCCAAAATGGATTACGCGTCGTTATCATTGATTGTTATCATTTGCAGGCTTCCTCAAAGCGTCTTGCAAATTCAGTGAGAGGCAACTTGATGGCATCGCAGACTGCCTTGAGTTCGAGCATGTCGATTCGTCTTTCGCCCTGTTCATACTTGCTGACACGCGCTTGAGTCACCCCGAGGATTTTCGCCAGTTGTGCCTGAGTCAATTTTGCCTCTATTCGAACGCGACGAAGCAAACGGAGGAATGCCTTTCGATCACGCTGCCGCTCAGCAGAGAGTCCTCCGATCCGCTCCATGCACGGAGCATAGGAATCATTTGACAATTACTCCAAAATGGATTATTCCAATACGGAATAGACAATGAGTGTTCCGGTGACTTGCGGCTCACGAAACAGCTCGAAAAGAAACGACAACGGCGGCGGATTAAGAACAAGAAGGTGCAAGGTAAGACTGAGTCCGCTCCACGCCAGACAAGAATGTAGGTCATTGAAAGTAAATCGATTAGGTGTGTTGCCATGTGTGCGGATTGCTCTTCCCCCATTTTAGAAACCGTTTACAGGACACGCCCTATAAAAGCCCTATAAAGAGGATAAGGACTCGACGACCGCATAAATGAAGATCTCAGGACCAACCGCTCAGTTTCACAGGATTTAGCTGAAGCCGTCGGGCTCGCAAGTAGCACCCATGGATGCCTCTGTCACATTCCGCTTCCCCGCCCTGAGGCTTCCCCGCGAGGACGAGAAGTCTTCCGCCATCGCTGATTCTTCGCTTCCAGCACCCAGCCCTTCGGACGAAGTCCTCATGCAGGAGATTTGTCACGGGAGCAAGGAGGCGCTCTCGATTCTGTTTCGCCGCTACGCCCGCATGGTCCGCGGAGTCGCCTACAAGGTCCTTCGAGATACCGCCGAAGCCGACGACCTCCTCCAGGACATCTTCTTATTGGTGCATCGCCTGTGCGGAACCTTTAACGGTTCTAAGGGTCCGGCGCGGTTCTGGATTCTGCAGATGACCCACCGCCGCGCTATTTCCCGTCGGCGCTACTTGACCTCGCGACACTTCTACACCCACGTGGATCTGGACCAGGCGGCGAATCAGTTGGGTGACCCGCTGACGAAATGTGGAGGGTTTGAGGATTCGATGGATGGAGCCCTTGACCAAAGAGGGGCCTTGCAAAAGTGGTTTGCCGAACTCTCAGAAAGCCAGCGGCAGACTCTGCACCTCTTTTTCTTCGAGGGGTACTCATTTGACGAGATCGCTGCCAGACTGGGTCAGACGGTCGGGAATGCCAGAAATCACTACTACCGTGCGTTGGAGAAGTTGCGGATGCAGATTTCTGCTGGCAAATTGCCGGGCAAAGAAGCAATATGATAAAAGGTGCTAGCCATCGTAGGAGTGGGTGCGTTGTTGCCAAGCGGACCCCATGACGAGTTCTTGGAGCTCTGTGCTGTTTCGACCTCCGGCCAGCTTAGCGAGGAAGAACAGAACCGGCTTCAGGAACACCTCGCTGTTTGTCCTGAGTGCCGTGAAGCCCTCCGCCAGTACGAGTCCGTTGTCCACGACGCGATTCCGGCCATAGGCGCAGAGCATTCATCGCGGATAGATCCCGGCCCCTCCTGGTCTCAATCGAGAGCGGAAAAAGAGTTCTTCGAGCGTTTGGCACAGGAGGAGGGGCAACGGCCCGGCGTTCCCGAAAGAAAAAACAACGTACCGGCCGCTTTTCGTCGAGCTCTCCCCATCGCTCCTGAATCAACTTGGCGGCACGTTTGGATGTTGTACGCTGCGGGGGTCTTGCTTTTTATAACACTTGGCCTTTCTGCGTACTGGGTGGGCGTGCGACATGGCACAGATGTAGCGAAAGCCACTGGGCCAGCCACAACCACTCCAGGCACAACTTCTCGAGATCAAGTTGCACTCGAGAGTCCGTCTTCCCTCGAAGAGCAGCTAAGTGATGCCGCTCACGAACGCGAAATTGCCCGCGCCCAAATCGCCCAGCGGGATAAGGCCCTCGCAGATCTCCGCCGCCAACTGGCGCGCCAGTCAGCCGACATCCGCCGCATGAAGGAAACGCAGGATCAACTAGAGAGCAACCTTCGAAGCGATGAGACCGGTAAGCAAGATCTCGTTCAGCAGCGCGCCGAGTTGGGACAGAAATTGGAATCGGCACAAGTGGAATCTCGTTCACTAAAGCAGCAGGTGGATTCACTCACCCAACAATCTACGGACGAAACTGCGCACGCCAAGGTTTTGGGGAGCAAAGTCAACGATCTCACTCATCTGCTTCAGGATCGTGAAGCATCCCTTGGTCGGCAAGAAGAGCTGCTTTCCCATGACCGCGACATTCGGGAACTCATGGGTGCCCGTGATCTCTACATCGCAGAGGTTTATGACGTCGGCGACAACGGGGCCACCAGAAAACCGTACGGTCGCGTGTTCTACACCAAAGGAAAGTCGTTGATCTTCTATGCTTACGATCTGGATCAGCAGGAAACGAAGCGTGCCCAGGCATTTCAGGCATGGGGCCGGCGCGGACCGGATTGGAAGCAGGCGCTGAATCTCGGCATCTTCTATGAGGACAACGCTTCCAAGAAACGCTGGATTCTGAAACTGGACGATCCCAAAACGCTGGCGCAGATCGATGCTGTCTTTGTAACCTTGGAACCACACGGCGGAAGCAACAAGCCGAGCGGGAAGCCCCTTCTGTTTGCCTATCTCCGAGTTAATCCCAACCATCCCTAACCTTGCGTGCTTGAAAGCATAAAAAAGTCACTAACTGAGAGACTCGTCCTTCCAACAACATACGAGGACTATGCCTGCTTAAACTTTTGTCTTGCAGCTTTTGATGGCCGCGGCCACGAGGTTTCAGTGGCTCGTTGGATATGGTCGCGTTATCACCCAGGCGGATTCCAGCAGCGGTTCCTTCCAAACCGCACTTTCTGACAGCTTATCCTTCTCCTTACCTATAGCTGACATTTTATGCTTCCGCGAAGTGCAACCGGCGGTGCATCCATTCCTCGTATCAAAGGACTCTCGCACCATTGCCTCACATTTTGTGGTTCCCTTCCCCGACAATTTACGATTCAAGGAATTCAAGATACAGCCTGCCCGCCCCGCACTGCCCGACTGATAAGTTCTAAGAGTGGACTTGATAAAAACCAGGGGCTTCCTGCGAATAACTCAGGAGTGGCTGAGATTCGTTGCTCGCTGGAGAAATCAGTATGCGCTTCCCTCGGATCACCCTCCCCCTTGCTTGCGCTGTTCTGTTTGCTCTCTACGCTGTAGGGCAATCACCCAATGGGAATATCAACGGCTTGGTCCTTGACCCAACCAATCGAGTCGTCGTTGGCGTCGAGATCATCGCAGTGAATGACCTAACCGGCGTGCAGTTCACCACCAAGACGAACAACGAAGGAGTTTATGTCCTGCCCAATCTGCCTCCGGGACCCTATCGGCTCCAGGTTTCTAAGGTGGGCTTCAAGACGATCGTCAAACCTGACATCGTTCTAAACGTTCAGGACGCCCTCTCCATAAACTTCACTCTTCCCATCGGTGCGCTGCTTGAGACGGTTACAGTTACGGGAGGCGTGCCTCTGGTCAACACGGAAAACGCAGCCGTGAGTACAGTTGTCGACCGGCAGTTCGCCGAAAACTTGCCCATGAATGGCAGAAGCTTTCAAACTCTGATTCAGCTCACCCCCGGAGTCACGGTTGTGAGCACGAATTCCGCCGATTCCGGGCAGTTCAGCATTAATGGTCAGCGTGGCTCCTCCAACTATTGGATGGTTGATGGCGTCAGCGCCAACATCGGGACGAGCGCATCGCCCGGAGGCTTTGGTCCTGGCAATGGCCTGGGGGGTACGCTTGGTTCGTTCAGTGTTCTTGGAGGGACAAACAGTTTGGTGTCGGTGGACGCGATGCAGGAGTTTCGCATCCAGACCTCCACGTACGCTCCGGAATTTGGCCGAACACCTGGCGGGCAGATCTCCATTGTTACGCGTTCGGGCACGAACCGATTTCACGGAACCGTGTTTGACTATTTTCGCAACGATGTCTTGGATGCGAGCGACTGGTTCAACGGATACGGGCACAATCCTCCCTTGCCGAAGGCCGAAGAACGGCAGAATGATTTTGGAGGAACCTTTAGCGGCCCGATTTTAAAAGACAAGACGTTCTTCTTCTTTTCCTACGAAGGGCTCCGCTTAAGACTTCCACAGACCACCCTCTCGACCGTACCCGATACGAATCCCGCTGATCCGTTCTCTCGCCAATTCGCCTCCGCGGCTATGCAGCCGTTTCTTGCGGCATTTCCCTTGCCGAATGGCCCGGAGATTCTCGACTCTGGCGGCAATCACCAGGGTATCGCTCGTTTCGATAGGAGCTACTCCAGCACAGCTTCGCTTGATGCGTACAGCATTCGCGTTGATCACAGGCTGATGGACAGGCTTGCGATGTTTGCACGATACAACTACTCGCCTTCAACCCTCTCGCAACGGGGAAGCAACGCCCTGAGCGTCATCAACTCCGAACGCATTACGACACAGACGGCGACAGCGGGCGCCACGTGGTCGTTCTCTCCGGCCGTTGCAAACGATTTACGCATGAATTACAGCAGAACGAGTGCTTTGAGCAATTACCAATTGGATAGCTTCGGAGGAGCCGTCCCCTTGGGCGCCCTGCCTTTCCCCGCTTCATTCGATTTCCGGAACGCTGAGCTGCTACTTAGCATCGCCCCTCTACAGAACGGCGTTCTGCAGGTTGGCAAAAGTGAACAAAATCTGCAGCGGCAACTCAACCTCGTCGATAACTTATCGATGCAGGTTGGCTCTCATGGCCTGAAGTTCGGTGTCGACTTCAGGCGTTTGTCGCCACTGGTTGCACCGGAACTGTACCAGCAGTTTGTGTTTCTGTTTGATCTCGCACATGCTCAGACCGGCGATGGCTTGGGCCTCATCCAGCCGAATACCAACGAAACGCTCGTATTTCACAATTTGGGCGTGTTTGCGCAAGACACGTGGCATATGACCCCACACCTAACCCTGACCTACGGTTTGCGGTGGGACGTGGACTTCGCCCCATCGTCACTGAGCGGCCCAACCATCCCGGCCGTGACTGGCTATAGTCTCAGTGATTTTTCGCGGCTGGCGATCACGCCAGCGGGAACTCCGGCATTCAAGACTCCCTACTCTAGCCTCGCGCCTCGAATCGGACTTGCCTATGAGCTCATTCGGAACCAGCGTTGGCAAGGTGTCGTTCGCGGTGGATTTGGCGTGTTCTATGACCTTGTGAGCTCGGAAACTGGACAGGCGCTTGGGGTAGGTACGGGAAACCCTCCGTTTGGAGCCCTAAAGCTACTTCTTGGTCCTTCGTTCGGATCTAATTCCATCTTTCCCTACACACCAGCAGATGCCGCTCCCCCCGCGATCTCGCCGACAGGAAACATTTCCCAGCTCTTCACGTTTAATCCGAGCCTCCGACTTCCCTACACGCTGGAATGGAACGTGGCATGGCAGCAAGCGCTTGGAAAAGCGCAATCAATCACTGCTTCGTATGTTGGAGCCGCCGGTCGGCGTCTTCTGCAGACGTCCCATATTGTGTCCCCTCCCTCGAACCCCAACGTGAATGGCTACTTCGTGGATAACACGGCCACCTCGAACTACAATGCGCTCCAAATCAGTTTCCAACGGCGCCTCTCGGATGGTCTGCAAGTGCTGTCGTCTTATTCATGGTCCCATTCGATTGATACCGCTTCAGCTGGTTCATACTTGGGAAGCGTGTCCAATGCGGGCATTGGGGGGAACTCAAATCCAAACCGCGGCCCTTCCAGTTTCGATACCCGGAATTCTTTTTCTGCCGGCCTGACGTATGACGTTCCCGCACCAAAGATCAATGCTTTCACAAATGCATTGCTGCGTGGATGGTCAACTGAGAATTTCATCATGGCCCGTTCAGCGCCACCGGTGGACCTCACGGATTTCCATCTTTACGGCAGCACCATCCCCGGAAGTGCGGTGGCAAATGTTCGCCCCGATTTTGTTCCGCAGCAGCCACTGTATCTCTACGGGGCTCAGTTCCCGGGTGGGAAGGCGTTCAATCCCGCCGCATTCACGGACCCTCCCGTCGATCCGATTACGCAGCTGCCGCTTCGGCAGGGAAATGTGCCTCGAAATCTTTTGAGAGGTTTCGGAGCGGTGCAGTGGGACTTTGCCGTACACCGCGACTTTGCGATTCATGAATCCGTTCGCTTGCAGTTTCGGGCAGAACTGTTCAATGTCTTGAATCATCCGAATTTTGGCCAACCGAACGGATTCTTCGGTACTGGTGGATTCGGGTTGTCGAGCCAAATGCTTGGACAGAGTCTCAGTAGCGGAAACTTGGGAGGCGGCGGCTTTAGTCCTCTATACCAGGTTGGCGGGCCGCGCTCCATCCAACTCGCGCTCAAGTTGGTCTTCTGACGCCTCTACCGAGAGTGCCTTCCCATGAGACTCCTCCATCAAAATGCACAACTAGGTTCTTGGATCGTTGTTGTGATGTCCCTCATTTGCTTTTCTTCTCTGCAGGCACAGAAAATTCAGATTCTTTCTAAAAGCAAAATCGCAGGTGGCTGGCATCCCTGGTACGAAGCAAAAGTTGACCCAGAAAATCCTTACAACCTGCTTATCTGTGGCACGAAGTGGGATGCTCGGCTGAACACTTCTTTCGGTTTCGTCTATGCTTCCTCGGATCGGGGCCAAACATGGAGAAGCGTCTTAGAGGATAGGAGCAGTGCCTGGGTAACGGAACAGTCATGCGCGTTCGGGCCAAAGCACCGGGCATTCTTCATCTCTGAAGCATCCAAAGTGATCGACGGACAAGCCCACCATGAACTAGGCGCTACTCGACTCTACATCTCTTTCGACGCCGGTCTGACCTGGAAAGAATCCGCGAAGACAGGTTGGGCCGATTGGTCGACATCGGCAGTGAATCTTGCATCAGGTAGGCTCTATACATTCTTCAATGCTTACACTGCCGCCGACCCCACGAGAAACCTTGGCAGCAATGTCGGTCTATTGATGTTTTCCCCGGATGGAAGGAGCGTATCCGGCCCGTTCTTCCTCCCCTCAATACAGAGTCACGCCTATCAAGGCACTTATCCGTCCGGCGCTATTTCCTTGAAGAGTGGAACTGTTGTGACGCTTTGGTACGGCCAGAGGCTCGGCCCGGCGGGCATGAACGTGGATCTGAACGTCCTACGAGCCGACAATTCGCCGCGACCGCGTTTGGAAAGTACGAGCATCTCCCCTGCGAATGGCGCAAGAGATTGTCTTGCCTTGAACCAAGGCTCGCTCGCCTACGATCCGCTGCAGGACCGCTTATTTGTGCTCTACGTCACAGGATGCACAGAAAAGCGCGTCATGTTGACGTCGTCAGGTGATCAAGCCAGGACCTGGTCAAAGGGTGTGGCTATAGTCGGAACCACGAATTCGTTGAGGAACTTCACCGATCCTTCACTGGTCGTAGCAAGGAACGGGTTAGCGGTCCTTTGGGAGGCGGGGGAAGCCACTGGGCACTGGTTATTTTCCTCTATTCAAGATCAGAAAGTGGTTGGGCAAGCTATCGAAGTGTCAGGCACCACCAGGAAACAAGAGGTCAGCAACGACTCGCTTCTAACCTGGACTGAACATTCGAATTCATCATCGACTTCGGAACTGACAAACCCGCCCGGGGACCTGATCGTATTAAACGTCCACAATGAAGGTAGCAGTGTGTGGAGAGGCAGCGGATTGTTGTCCATTGGAGATGATAAGTTTCTCGCAGTTTGGCCTTCGATAAACGACGGAGCAATGGAACTGCACTCGGCCATTCTCTCGCGTGCGAATTCGAGTCAAGGCGGAAACACTGACAAGCCTCCCGACATCGGCGATGTGACCGAACATAGTGTCGTCCTCTACGGAGGAATGCAGGAATTCGACGTCACCACTTCTACCCTGACAGTGTGTTTGATTCTGAGAAACCGAGGGTCCCAACCGATGAGGGTCCCAATCAGACTGAAAGCCTCAGAGATTCGGTCTTCTATAGGATCCGTCACCATCACGAATGCAACCAATGGTGTTGCTGGAGAAGGTGCCGCTTGGGATATCAGCAACTCTCTTACGGGCGACCAGATTCCGGCCGGCGCGAGCAGCAATCCGTTCTGTCTGGGATTCCACTTCGACCGTTCTTCGGCGGATCCTGCTGCAGCGCGACCCGTCAACCTGCTGAAGTTGAGAATGCAGGTCTTCGCGTCCCACAATGGCGACTCCGAAGCCTTTGATCGAATGGCCGACTCGGCCGAGTGAAGAGCACGGCAGCCTGCGCAAAAGCACGGGAACTGAATCCACCCCCCCGCACCCTCAGAATTAAGGCCGAAGCACCTGGTACCTTAGGTGCTCCGGCCGATTCAGCCTTACTCGTCAGCTTCGTATGCGATTACCGTGAAGTACTGGTTCGGACTGCCGTCCGCGCGGCTCACGTGCGGTTTCAGCGTCTGCTGATTTTGGATTGCATGAACAGCAGATCCAGCAACTTTCAGTTCTGGCTTCTCGTATTTCATGACTATCACCTCCTTCCTATTCTTTATTTGTTTATGACCAGCTAGCCGACCTTCGTTGCTGAGATGAGTTTGTGAGGATGCTCTTCCAAGGGGCGGGACAGCCCGTCGGAATTGGGGGATGCAAATCCATTTGCTATCCCCTGCTCACAAATGCTTCTCAGCCACAACTCAATATTTAAGGTGCGAAGCACGGAAACGATTGGAAAGTGTGGATCATGAAGCCCAAGCTGCAACGCTTCACGAAACCTGTTTGCGTCGACGACGTTGAGTGAACTGCTCATCATTTGATCGCAGATCTTCATCACGCCGGTCCATTGCTTGGAAATCGCATCAATATGGGCTCGAACGACAAATGCTTTTCGTTTCCGGTTCAGGATTTCTCCTGGAACAAGTCCGACCAAGGAGCGACGCATCAGGGAGCGGCGCTGCCCCGGTCGTACGATCTGTTCCCGCGGGATCGCGTAGATGAACTCCATTAAGTCGCGGTCCAGATATGGATAGCGTTTTTCGTAGAGAGGTTCTTTGGGAGCGGGATCGCATCCGAACTGCCTTTGCAATGCACTCAATGCGGATAGGTTTTCTTGGAAATTGGGCAATGGACCGAACAGCTTCGATCTGCCGCCATAGCCTTGCAGTACAACTCGATTGCGTTTCACGAAGCCTTGGTTGAGCCAGGGGGCAGGCTGCCTGTGAACTTGGACACGCGTCCAATGAGGAGGAAGAAAGGCCCTCAGAGTCTCGGAAAGCAGATGGAACCATGGCACTCTTTTTTCCAATGCCCACAGTTTTAGTTGATGTGCAAGTCTTCCGAATCGAGCTCTCGCGAGAAGGTCTTCGAGCTCCGGTATTGGTGTTGGCACACCACCCATAACTTCATCACCGCCCGTCCCGGAGAGGATGGCCCGACTGCCCCGCAAGAGCAGGCATTCTGCAAACTTCTGCGCCGTCGCGGAAGTGTGACGACCCGAGGCGGGTGTCGCGAGAAACTGTCGGTCTCCGGACAGAGAAAGCTCGTGGGACCCCGCGTCGATATGGCAGCCAGTCCTGGCGCGCTTTTCTTCCACCTTCGAGAAATAGGGTCGCTCGTTCCAGCCAGGTTCGGAGTCGTCATAGTAGGAGATGGTATCGAGGTGCGACGTGTCGGCCACGCCGTTAGATATGAGGGCGTCGGCCATGCACACGATTGAACTTGAATCCATTCCACCGCTCAACTCCGCAAGAACAGGACCGTCGGAACGGAGTCGTCGACGAACCGATTGGGCAAAGACGGTACGAAAATGTTCTTCGTATTGAACATCGTCGCGATAGCGAATTCTCTTCGCTGGATCGAAATCCCAATATTTGCTTAGGCGGTGCGTTCCTTTGCCCAAGCGGACGAAGCACGAAGGGGGAACCGAGTGAATCCCGACGTATGGGGTCAAATGTGGTGCGGGAAAAAACGACAACCAGCCGGCAAGGTATTCTTCTTCGAGCCTTAAGGAATGATTTGCGAATAAAACAAGCGGATCAAGAATCGTGCACCAGGTCACGTGATCGTTTTCGACTGAATAGTAAAGATGTCGAGTGCCCACAAGATCCTTCGCCAGAATGATCGAGTGGTCTTTTGGGTTCCAAACGGAAAGAGCCCAATCCCCGATCAACCTGGCCAAGAAATCGATGCCGTGCTGCTCGTAGGCGGCAGTTGCGATTTCCAGATCGGTTGAGTCCGCCGAGACCTTTCCGTGCAACTGGCCGATGATGTCTTCGCGATTATCAAGGCGGCCATCCCAGGTCATGACGGCCCCTGAGCCGGATACACGGGGTTGCACCTCATTACGGGATTCTTTTGTGGTGTGGAACGCTCGATAGAGAATCCCAAAATTTTCCCGGCAGAGGTAGCCCTCACCATCCGGCCCGTACGGGGTAACCACGGAACGGACCCGGTCGAGATCCCTGGGATCTACCGGCTTACCATCGAGATTGCACTTCCCGAACTGTACGCTCATGGTTGCCCTCTCAAGACTTCAGCCAACTAACACTGGTCCAGCACTGCATACATCTCCCTCATATACGGCTTGTCATTCACCACCCGACCGTCGACTTCAACCCATGCGTGGGCCTTGAATGGCATCTGTTGAGCTCCAATCATCATTTGAGCGACGACGCCGTGGCGCTTTAGCAAGCAAGCACTTGCGGCGGACCGCTGTAAGCAAAGCACTTCTTTCCAGTACCAAATGCAGGCCATATCGACCGCCGCGCACACTTTCTCGACCGTGTCGGGCGATTCGGCTGTTCCACATACCGGGTAACAGCGAACCTGGCTGTACAGCGCCGCGAAATTTCCCCGCGCCAAGTACAAATCGATGTTGATCAGCTTCAGATATGCGTGCAAGTCAAGAATTGACATCTTGGATCTCTCCCTTCAAACCGATAACTGGAGCTGATCGCAAAGAAACGCCATTCGATCCGTCAGAGCGTCGATTCGCTCGCTCAAAGGAAGCACCGGCGAGTGCCCGCGGTGCGGGCTGTAATCCAGTACTATCGGGTTCCCGGAAATATTCGCGGCTTGCAGTCTAGCCGCCATCTTTCTAGCGTGAAGCGGATTGCAGTTCTGGTCGGAGTCTCCGGAGACGATCATGGTCGCCGGATATCTCACGCCGTCACGAACCCTGTGATAAGGGGAGTAACCCAGAAGGGCTTCAAAGTCCCCCGGATCATCGGCGGTTCCAAACTCTTCCTTCCAGATATGTGCATTGTCGAACAGGTGGTAGCGGAGCATGTCCAGCATTGGCGCGATGCAAACCACAGCGCGGAACAGATCCGGCCGTTGGGTCATGGCGGCTCCGACCAGCAACCCAGAATTGGAGCCACCGAAGATCGCGAGCTTTCGCGCTTCGGTTCGTCCCGTCTCGATCAACCACTCCGCAGCAGCCAAGAAGTCATCGAAAGCCACTTGCCGGTTTCGCCGCTTGGCGGCGTCGTGCCACCCGACCCCGAATTCTGATCCGCCGCGAATGTTCGGTAGTGCAAATAGGCAACCTCGTTCCATCAGAAATGCCACGAACACACTGAACTGGGGCGTCATCGAGACACCGTAACCGCCGTAAGATGTCATAATCGCCGGGCGTGATCCGCCTTCGAGAATATCTCGACGCCCGACGACGAACATCGGAATGCTCACGCCGTCCTTGGCGGTGAACCAATGCCGTATCTGGGCAAAGTTGCGCGAATCGAACGGGATGTTTCTTTCGGCCCAGAGCTTCGCGTGCGCGTCTTTGGCCATGTGGCTGTAGATCCGAGCTGGCTTGGTAAAGGATTCCCGTTCGACGAAGACCTCGTCGTCAGCGTCAGCCGTAGCGATCAGACGTATCGTCTCAGCGTCTTCGAGTGGCAATTCGCTGAGCCGATTCCCATTCAGATCGAAGATCTCGATCCGGGTCTTGAGCCCTCGGAGATAGGAGACACAGATCCGTTCCTCACCGACTACCCAACTCACAATCGGCGCGTCCCTCGCGGGAATGACATCGATGAATTCCGGTTCCGTGCCGATTCGGCGGCGGACCTCCACGATGCGAAGGTTCGGGGCTTCGTGGTCAGTAACGGCCAGGATCCGACCGGTCTTCAACAGCAAAGGGCCGAACCTATATTTTGCATTGCGAATTACTGGCTCTGGAGTCTGTGCGCTTTCCGCGGTCCAGAGATAGAAATCGGTGTACGTCCTATCGAGAAAGCGGTATAGAAGGAAGCCAATTTGGAGTTTGCCTGGAACGATGTGCAGTCGGATGTTCTCGCTGTCGCCGGCAAAGAATATCTCTCTGTCTTCTTTGAAGTCCGTGCCCAGAACGTGCTGATAGGCAGCCAACCGGCACGGCCTCTTGGCGTCAACGGGTTCGTGGACGTAGTAAAAGCTGCGCGAATCAGGGGCAAACGCGAACCCCCGCAAGTAACCACGTGGGAGGACATCAGCCAGGACTTCGCCGGTCTGAATGTGCAGAAGTTCGAATGTTCCGCTTCGCTCTCCGCCTTCCTTCACTTCGTACAGCAGTAGATGGCCGTCGGCTGAGATCCGAAGCGGCTTCACGGCCGTGTGAGGTCCCGTGGCCCGTAACGCTGGATCGATGAGCACCTGATCGGATCCGTCGAGACCTTCACGGAAGCATATGCAGGGCTGCTCCTGCCCGAGCAGCCGCTTTCGAAAGAAGTACCGGTCGCCGACCTTTTGCAGCGAATCATAGGTCACAATGTCGAGAAGTTCGCGAACGCGTTCCCGGATGCGACGACGACCTGGGAGGACGTCGAGATAAGAACGCGCATATAGGTTTTGGGCCTGGAGCCACTCGCGAGTGCGCGGCGATTCTTGGTGTTCCAGCCAGCGGTAGGGATCAGTGACTGGCACGCCGTGCAAAACTTCGGTGACCGCTTCGACGTGGGAGTAAGGCGGGGGTTCCATCAGTGCAGACATAGGGACCTCCGACTCTCCAGTGCATTCGCCTCGCGATGCATCCGCCGTGTCAGGCTTCGAAAAAATCCGGCGGTGGCCGGCGGCAATCTTTCCGTGTGCTCCCATACATTGCTTCCGGCCGCATAGGCAAAGACGGCCAGAAGCGGAGCAAGCTGCAAGCCTTCGGCGACAGCGGCGGTCAGGACGACGTGCTCCCATTGTGCGCAGTACGCTTCGACCAACTTTGTTTCGGCTGCTGAGTCCGTCCCGTTCGCACGGCGTAGGTGTTCGAGCAAATACTGAAGGCTGAAAAAAGGATTCCCCACATACGCCTCGGCCCAATCGAGGAACGTGCATCGACTTGGCGAAACAATGATGTTTCCCGGGTTGAGATCGAGATGCCCGAGCGTCTCAGGAATTCCTAAAGCTTCCAGAGCATCAAGCGCACTCTGTATGCGGTCGCCCAGGAGAAACAATTCGTCGTGACCGAGAGTCGCTGGCGGCACTGTCGTTTGCCGCGACATCAGTTGCAGCATGCTCTCTATGAAAGGCTGAATCAGGTTGGAAAGCTTCGCTGCTCCCAGATCGCGCGCACCAGCCCCGAGGATCCTGGCACCATGGTCGATGGAGTCGATCTGCAATTCGGCCAGAGCCGCCGCTGCTCTTTGCCAGAGCGCGTCTTCCCCTACTTCACCGAGAAGTCTTCCTGCGGCCTCCTGCGTAAGCCACCCATTCAAATCTGGCCGGGTTGCCAGTACACCCGGAAGGTAGTTTGGGAAGAGTTGCGCAAGCGTACGGGTAATAAGAAATTCCTCCCGGTTGGGCTCGCCCACCGCTTTGAACCAAAGTGCCGGGCCGTCCGTTTCGAATCGAACCAGGGTGAACGACGGACTGGCGTTCAAGTGGCAGAAATTCCCGTTGAGATGGAAACCCAGTGGTTCGATCGCCGTCTCGACCCACTCGGTCAGTTCCTTGAACCAGCCCACTCGCGCGAATGGGCCAGACGGCGACCCCTTCCCTCCGGGGCTACACAGCGCGATCGATTGCTGGATCGCCAGGTAGTCAGAAGCACCAATCAATGAATCGTGGGATAAAGCTGAAAGCGGCACCCATTGAGTGGGCACCGTAGGTTTGCCGCAGGTGCGCCAGTGTTCCATGGCTTGATAGCGGATCTGGGTCGCATTCGCCGACGTCGAAACATCCGGCTCGATAAGACAGATGACTTCTTCTCCCCACTCTGCCTTTACCGCCACGGTGAGATTCTCTGCCACTCGTTGCCAGCGCGGAATATTCACGAAAGGTAGTGCGAATCTGTCGCCATCAGGAGCCACAAGGACCTCGGTCCCGTCTTGCCCCAGCACAATGACACGGTAGCTCTCGCACTCGTTTTGTTTTGCAGTTGCCAATTTCCGCTCACATTCTTAGTCGGTCGCTTTGCTAGCGGTCCGCGACTAGTTTGTGCTTCCTCAGCGACTCGATGAATTCACGTAAATCGTTCTCGACGACTTCCCGGCTGGTGTTGAACTCACGACTGATCACATTCACGATGTCCGCCGCTGCTGACCCCTTCTCAAGAAGTTCGAGAATGCGCGACCCGACGGGATTCAGGTTGAACATCTGTCCCTGCTGGACATCAAGCACGATTGCACCATCCTGCCCGTGGGTGCTTCGAACTCCATCAGAAACTCTGTGCATCGGCCTGCCCCGCTCGGTGCGGTATGTTTTTGAATCGCGTGTGGCCTACCTTGCCACCTGCAGCAGTGGAATGGCCACTGATTTGTGAATTTGTTCGGGAAACAATCGGACGTTTTGGAACTAGGTTGTCGTCTCAACAACATGCATCATTCGTGGCCCGCTTCAGCAGAATCGAATACGTTCGCCTTCTGATCTAATTTCTGAAAAACCCGCGCCATCGCAGCGAATATTTTTTTGAAAAGGATAAAGTCAGCGTTGCTTTAACAAGAATGGCACCGCGCGGGGCGTGTGCATCTGTCAGGCACAATGGCGTATTCTGGCCGATGAGGAGGAACAAATGAACGACGATTCTGACGTCAACGTAGACATTTTCTCCACCAGATTGGTAAATGCGACCTAATGCAATGACAACGCCTCCGGGGCGACTGGCGCGCGGCCAAGCGGGGATAGAGGTTTGCTATGCGCGGACACAACGAACGCACGAGTTTGATTCTTATTATCCCTTATCGTATAAAGTTTTCGGCATAATCAGTCGTCAAAATTGCAGCCACGAGGGAGATCGCCTTGTCGACCGTTTGTAGGCCTATACTCAGTGAAGAAGTGCTTTCGGGAAGAGTTGCTCAATTGGAAAAGCAAGCGGTTGGCGTTCTGAGCAGGTTCGTCGTGGCCAATGACATGGGTGCCGAGGTCAAGCGGGCCTTCCTTCTCCGTCCGCATCTGGTCGACAATGCCGCTGGGTTTGTCCGGATGGATGTCCTCAGCCCGGAGGACATGCCGAATGAAATCTGGCTCATGACATATTGGGCCGATATTGCGAGCTATCGGACATGGCATAAGAGCCACGCTTATCATGAATCACATGCCGGAATACCGAAGGGATTGAAGCTTGTGCCGGGCAGCGCCGCCTTGCGTATATTCAACCTCATTGCTTCCTAACAATGATCTCCTGAAAGATGGCGGGCATGGGCATGGGACTTGTTTGTGCGTCCGTCGGCTTGTCTGAGCGATTCAGCCTTGATCACTGCGCAAGCGCAATCAATAAAACGGAGACGTGGCTGGGCCGCCACTCCAAGCGGTCAACAGCTTTTGGGTCGTGGAATCGATGTCGGAGCTACTCGAACCAACGCGCGATTTTATAATTGAACGGCTAGAGGACCTCGCTCGCGAAATCGTTGAGCGCCACTGGCAACTCAGGCCCGGTTTGGAACAATCGTATGGAAAACAAGGGAGAGCGCGGTGTTTGGAAGATGCCCGTTACCACCTCCGATATCTCTCCGAAGCTGTAGGGGCGGGAGAGCCGGCTCTGTTCGTTCACTACGTCACATGGGCCAAAACAATGCTTATCGCGCGCAATATCCCGGTTGAGGATTTGGTAGCCAATCTCGAGGCGATGTCGGATGTTTTAGGAAAAGAACTTCCTGCGCTGATGCAAATACCCGCGATGGATTATGTGAAATCAGCCATTCGGGGTCTGACACTTGCAAACGATAGCCCCTCATTTCTCGACCCTGGCCAACCGCTTGCCGAACTCGCCAATCAATACCTAAGTGCTCTTCTTCGCTATAACCGGCACTCGGCCTCGGATCTCATTTTGCGAGCCGTGGGAAACAAAATCAGCATCAAGGAAATCTATTGCCACGTTTTTGAGCCTTGCCAGTACGAGATTGGCCGTCTCTGGCAATCGAATGTTGTCAGTATCGCTCAGGAGCATTACTGCACGGCTGCGACGCAGTTCATTATGTCGCAGCTCTATCCCTACATTTTTCGTTCGGATCGAACATGCAGAGGCACGATTGTGGCTGCCTGCGTGAGTGGGGAGTTGCATGAAATTGGCGCACGCATGCTTTGCGATCTACTTGAAATGGAAGGCTGGAACACAATCTACCTCGGGGCGAATGTGCCGACAGCCGGCGTTGTCGATGTGCTTCGCGACAACCATTCCACCATTCTTGCCGTCTCTGCGTCCATGACTTTCCACATCCCTGCCGTGCGGGAGGTAATCGCGGCGGTACGTTTGGCAAGTCCAGCAACGAGGATTCTCGTCGGCGGTTACGCCTTCAAAATAGCACCGAATCTCTGGCGCGATGTCGGAGCCAATTATTGGGCCAAGGACGCTTCCGACGCGATATCCCTGATAGGCGGGCTGGACGATAATGTGGTTAATGCCCTATAGATCTATAGTTATTGCAAGACGACGGACCTCCTGAGCTGCTAATGGTGGACTTTATGGACGCAGATTTTTTGGATGACGTCAATAGTGACGATCGTCTGTATACCGAGCTATCCCGCGTGAACAATGAGCTGATCAATGCGCAGAGGGAAGTTGTCCAAAGAAACGTTCGACTAGAGCGCGCCGAAAAGGCACTACGCAAGGCTCAGGATGACTTGGAGCGGCAGGTTCGGGAACGAACGAGCGAACTAGAAAATACTTTGTCTGCGTTTCGAGAAGAAGTTAGCGTCCACCGGAAGACAGAAGAAAAGTTACGAGAGCTTTCATTAAGCGTACTGCGAATTCAAGATGAGGAAAGGCGTCGTGTGGCCCGGGACTTGCACGATACAGTCGGCCAAACCCTGACCGCGTTGAAAATCACCCTGAGTACGCTGGAAAATGCGGTGGCGCGATACCCTCAGGCAGCCGATTTTTTTACTGATCTAAACGGACTTGCCGATCAGGCGCTTCGGGAAATCCGGACCACATCTTATCTTTTGCATCCTCCACTTCTCGACGAGGCAGGTTTTGCTGCTGCCGCCGCCTGGTACGTCGACGGGTTTAATAAGCGCAGCCCTATCCGAGTAAGGCTCCAATTGCCGGAGGGCATTCGTCTGCCCGGTTCGGTTGAAATTGTTTTATTCAGAGTCTTGCAGGAGAGTCTGACGAACATCACCAAACATGCGGGATCTGCGACGGTAGATGTGCTCCTGCAAGTCGACCAAACCGTAATATCTCTTTCAGTCAGGGACTACGGCAAGGGAATTTCAGCCGAGAGACTTGCGAAGATGAAAGGCAGTGGATCAGATGTCGGAGTCGGGATCGCTGGGATGCGGGAAAGGCTTAAGGAGCTGGGCGGTAGATTGGAAATCGAGTCCGATTCCACAGGTACCATGCTGAAAGCATCTGTGCCCTTCCCTGACCTAGTCTAGTTGATCAAAACAAAATCTCCGCCGCTGATAACTGCTTTTATTGTGTGACAGCCTCCGCTGCTCTTAAGTCTTGGCGTCGTATGCAAGCGCCAACTTGGGCAGCTGTTGGGAAGCGCGAGTAGGGCACCGTTGAAAGGCCTGTCGAGGTCGTTCCAAAAGAAAGCGCCCCACTTCTCCCAAAGGCGGCGTGAGAAATGGGGCATTCAGGTTCTTTTTTTTTAAGTCCGCTTTTTATGCGGCCCTCAGGGTTGAGTGAGAACCATCCGCGACGGAGCCGTGTTGCTTGACCAGCTGGTTGTAATTTCCCATGATAAGGAAGGGAGCGGCCCACTGACCTACAAACAGCGCCCAGTGATTTTGTTTGACGATCTTCAGGACTAGCGATGCGGCCATTGATCCCAGGGCGAGTCCGAGATAAACGCTGGAGGGGATTTGCGAGGTTTGGCGCTCGATGGCACCGTGAATTTGTCTTCATTGGCCTGACCGCGGCTTACTCTGGTTTCCGTTTCCATAAAAGTGCTGACTCCTTTTTAAGTGATTTCGAAGTTGGATGCCTTCGTTTGAGTGTGCGGCCAGCAGTTTTTTGTGATCGCGTTCGAGTTGTCAGAGGGGGCATTGCGCGGAGTGACGTTGACGCGGGAATCCTGGACGCTCCCGGCCGCAAGATATTTTTCGAATACGGCGGGATGCTTTGTCGCTGCCTTTACTGTTCGATTTCGAACACACCGAACACTGGCGCTAAACTGGTTATTTTTCGATCCGGAGTTTTCGCTTCTGCATAATTACAGTCCGAGCAGTAGTCCCTCTTAACCCGAAGCCTTGATGGGTTCCGTCGCTCTTGCCACGCCGACCTGATTCCTGATCAGGTTATACGCCCCTTCCGGTATCACCATGCGCGATAGTAAATCCAATTTGTTTCGGTAAGGGCGATTGTCCACAATCCGGTCGCTCGTTTCCCTGTCCAGACCAAGTCGTAAGAACTCAGATGGGCTCGTGGTATTCAAATCCAGTAGGTTCTCGGAAGCAAGCTCCTCGGGCGAGTGTTCCTGATAGCCGAGGTCGTCCGTTGTTATGTTTACAGGTCGCGTCTTACGGCGGAAACTTGCTGCGGCCACGAGCAACAAACCCGATGCAGTAACGAGGATCACGGTACTCAGTTTCACGGCGGGGCACCTCCTTAGTTTTATACGCGGGCTTTGGATGTGGACCGGCTTTGTGCGGTTGCCCCACGGTTGCCTGTTCTCAGTCGAACCATCGCGGGCGAATCGCTCCGACGAATAGCTTTGAATCGGGTTTTAGCTCCATCCTCGGCGGGGACATCCGGCTCGACACGGTCGGCATCCAAGATCGCAATTATGCCCAAGCTACGGCCAATCCGCTGTCCTTACTGTGTCGAAGGAGAGCAATTCAAACTCATGTCTCCTATTTCGGGCGGAGACTGGTACAAGTGCGAGCGGTGCGGGCATCTCGTATTTCCCAATGATCCAGACTTCAATTGCATCTGCCAAAAATGTGTTGATCTAGAGGATCCTCCCGGAAAGTGGTCGGGCGGATGAAGGCTACGGCCTAGCGCTTGTTGTCACATCGGGCCTCCGGGGTTAGACAGAAAAGCCGCCCGAAGCAGCTTTCGCATCCAAAGGCGTGAGGTGGTTGCTAGGATTTGTCGCTGAGGTTTAGTCGCGCGGAAAGTGCTTCGGGTGCCTCTACCAAGAAAAACCTATGCTTCTCTTCGGGGGTCATCTCTCTGCCCATGACCTTCTTGAACCGCAGCAGAATTTCTTCGGGGGTGAGGTCCCTTCGTAGTCGAATGCATCCATAGGATCTCCAGTGCCTATCATCAGATTGCACAAGAGACCGTCGCCCAGAGCGGGCACGTCGGAGGGATGTGTATGAGACGCGTTCAGTGTACCACCGGATACTACCCATGTGCGGTAGCGCACTCCGTCGGTAGTGGGCTACTTTGGAACCACGATATAACGGTGCCCAATTGGCCAAGTGATTCCATATGGTGATTCGCAATGCGGACACGGCACATCAATAATCGTCTGGTTAGCGTCGGGTGGTGGTTCCCCACCTTCGCTCTTTACTGCGAAAGAATGTCCGTTTTTGCAGATGAAGAAGCGTTCCATTTTTACGCCGCTCTTTCCGCCCTCCGCTGCTCATAGGCTTCCCAGAGGGCCACCAAGTTCTCAACGCTCCACAGCCGATCTGGATATTGGTCACTGCCAAAACCCGCAGTGACCCTTCATTTTCTATTGAGGTCTACGCCGATCAGCGCACACGGAATGGTCAGACATTTATCTGTCCTCTCTTCGACACTAAGTTCCGTCAGTACATGCGGCAACTTGTGTTCGGTAACATAGACGCGCCTAGCTCTAGTCCCGTTCCTATTCTTGCCTAGAGGTCCAATTTCTTCTTTACTTCGGAGCGGTACGGTCGGTTCATTACGACGTCGTTGCACTTCTGGGAGATCAAGGCGATCCTCCAATTCATCTGTTAAATCGAAGGTGCGGATTATCTCCTTCGCCATAAATTCGTAATCCTGCGGACCGCAGTCGAAAAGAGCATTTCCCCACAGTTCCCACCATGCCTTGACTGCCTTCGTCAGTGAGAGCGGATTGATCGGTTGTCCCGCTCCGTCGTGGCCCCAAAACCAGCGGTCGTCTACGAGTTCGTCACCGTCGATAAATCTTCTTCGCTCATAATTTCAATACTATTCCAAGCTTAAAAGCATCGCCACACCAGGCCCATTTTCGAGCAAACTAAATTGAAACGGCGTTAAACTCGAAATATGGTTCGTGGCACGGTCAAAGCTGGGTTCATCGAACCGATGTTGCTGCTGCGCAAAGATAGGCTCCCCGAAGGCGCGGAATGGCTTTATCAAATCAAGCTGGATGGCTATCGCGCCATCGCGTTCAAGAGCAACGGAAAAGCTCATTTGCGTTCGCGCAATGACAATGATTTCAGTCTGCGTTATCCGGGTATCGCAAAAGCTCTGGCATCTCTCCCTGACGAAACCGTCATTGATGGCGAGGTCGTGGCGCTCGATGACGCCGGTAAACCATCCTTCAACACTCTTCAGAACTACGGCAGCGCTGAAGCGCGCATTTTCTATTACGTCTTCGATATGCTCGTGCTGATGGGGCGCGACGTGATGAATGAACCGCTGACTAGTCGGCGCAAGCTAATCGAAAAACATATTCTTCCGAAACTCGCAAAGCCCATCCGCTACTCTCCCGAATTACATGCCAGCCTGTCGGACTTGGTTCATTCCGTTAAAACTCAGGGCCTGGAAGGTCTAGTGGCGAAGCGCCGCGACAGTCGATATGAGCCCGGCCAGCGATCCGGTGCGTGGCAGAAGATGAGAATCAATCAGGGACAGGAATTCGTCATCGGAGGCTACACGCCGAGCGACAAGAATTTCGACGCTCTGGTCATCGGCTATTACGAGAAAGGGAAGCTACTTTACGCAGGGCGAACGCGAAACGGCTTCACGCCGGCGTTAAGAGCGCAACTATTTAAGAAGATGGGCCCACTGCAAATAGACGATTGTCCTTTTGCCAATCTCCCTGAAAGGAAAAGCGGTCGGTGGGGAGCGGGATTGACGGCGGCGAAGATGAAAGAATGCAAGTGGCTGAAGCCGTCACTTGTCGGACAATTCGAGTTCGTCGAGTGGACGAGCGATCTGCATCTACGGCACACCAGGTTTATCGCCTTAAGAGAAGACAAGCGGCCGCAAGACGTGGGTCGCGAATAACCCTTGGGCAGTGATTCGCCCTATTAAGAACAAGTGCTACCGCCGCAGCATCGCGAAGTTTCTCGGCTTTGGCTGCCTGGTCTCGACTGGAACACTGCTATTACAAAGCGAAGCTCACTTGTTCAATATAACGGGCAATCCGTAAACAGGCTGAGGTAGGCAGACCATCGTAGCGCGGTTAAGGATGATCGCGAACGATGGCTCGGAAGGCTGCCTCGAAAACGAACTCGCCTCAAGCCCAAAGCAGTTCTTCGCCTACTCGATTTTGAATTGGGCAAAATCCGCCGTTCCGTTCTGAACAGCGTGACCTCTGCAGACGCGTAGCGCGGTTACCGGCACGCCATTGAAGAATCATGGAGTGGTACTGCTCAGAGCCGAGGCTCTCGTTCAGCAGGACCAAGGTACTCCAGTATCGGATTCATCTCAAATCGACGAAATCTCGCTGCGGCAACAATGCACCTTGGACGAAAGAACGAGGACGGGCTGCCTGAGAATTTGCTGATCGAAATGGGGGCGTGACGCTGGCTGCGGATTCCATCTGTCAACCGTGTGTTTGCTTTGACACTTACGCCTGAACTTTAGTGGAGGGATCCATAGTGGGCTGCCTCATCGTTGTTCGGAAACCCCGCCGACTCACGTCGCAAAGAGCACAGCCTGTAGCCACAGCTGAAGTTACGACGTCCTTCAGCAATTCCCGGGCGGGGGGCAGTCTGCCCCCGCCCCACCCTGGGGCTCGGGAAAGACCCCTTGACGGGACACTAGCGCGTCTGAACTCAAATCTTCGAGGATCCGACCATCGGAAAGCACTAGGATTTTGTTGAAGGCCGATAGGGTCGAAGCTCTATGGGAGACGACAATCAAGGTGGACGTCGAGAGATAATCCCTCACGTTCCGAAGAATCAGAGTCTCCGAGGCGGGGTCAAGACACGAAGTGGCTTCGTCCAGGATCAGGATGCGCGGCTTTTGCAAGAGCGCTCGTGCAATCGCCAAGCGCTGGCGCTGGCCTCCGGACAATTGGCAGCCGTCAGGTCCAATGTGTTGATGGAGACCCTCTGAAAGTGTTTCGACGAGCCCGACTAGATCGGCTAGTTGGATTACTTCGCGCAACTCGCGGTCTGACGCCCCCGGCCTGACAAAGCGGAGATTGGATGCAAGAGTGCCGTCAAACAAGACTGGATCTCTCGGGAGATAGCAGATACAGCGGCGCAAAGTCTGGAGCTGAACGTTTCTGATATCGGTCCCGCCGACTTGGATCGATCCCGACTGCACGTCATAGACCCGCGTAATAAGTCTCGCCAACGTACTCTTGCCGGCGCCGTTCTCGCCGGCGATGGCGATCTTCTCGCCCGCGGCGATTCGAAGAGACGGTATGCGAAACACATTCTCCTGTCGTTCATAACCAAACTTCACCTCCGTAAATTCCAATCCCCAATGCTGGGTTGGGAACTGAGAGCATACGGGCGGATCGGTAATGCTCGGGCGCAAAGCGCACACCGCCTGCAACTGCCGAATACTTGCAAACGTTCTCTGTGCTCTGGCATACAACTCCGCCGCCCCGCTCAGCGGATCAAAGAGTTGCGTGACGAAGCTGTAGAAGGCCACCAGACTACCGAGGCTAAGAGTTCCGGCGACAACGCTCCAACCTCCATAACCGATCACTGCGGACATGGCGAGCACAACCGCTACGGAAGTCCCGACGGTGAACCAGACCCCGGTCTTGAAGAGCGCGATATGGGAACGGGTTGTCCGGGCCAGGAGCCGAAAGGCCTTTCTTTCTTGGCGCCTTTCCTGGCCGAGCAGTTGAATCGGAAGAACAGAAGAGATGTGTTCCTCGAGAAAACTGTTCCATGCGACCAGGTTCCGCTGCACGTCATCGGAGTCGTTGGATAATTTCATGCGAAAATGTTGCCGTGCGACGAGAAAGAGCGGAACAAGAGGAAGGACGGCTAGGGTCAGCACTGGGCTCAGCACAAACATGGTTACGACCGTGAAGCTGGTAGTCAGGCACATGCGCAGGATCGATGGCAGGAGATCTGAGCCGAAGTTGGCCACCTCTTCGATCGGTTCTTTGAGGGGATACATCACCGCCCCGGGCAGTGTGCTTTCGTAATAGTCGGCAGAGAGCGTGTCCAAGTGCCGCAGTATATCCATACGCAACCGGAGCGCCATTTTTTGCACGGCGTTTAGGGTTAGATAATTTCCCATGCTTGTCAGCGCCGTCCTTCCCTGGTAACTAAAGAAGATCAGGCCGGCCGCAGCTAGAAGCAATCCGGTTTCTCTTCGGGGTAGAACCTGGTCGATGAGCCATTTGAGAACCAGCGGCGTGAGGAGCCCAAGCAGGCTGCCCGCAATCATGCAGAGGAAACTGGCTACATGCAAAGGGACAAATGGTCGAATCTGCTTTGAGAGCCAATGCAGTTCGCTCGGAATCTGTAGGGACAGAACGACCTCGCATTTCGTGAACTGGCATCCGAAAGGCACTTCGGAACTGAAGCATAGGCATCGCGCTACGCAATCGTCCATACAAAGTGCGCGCCGTTCGCCTTTCTCTCAATTGTGTTGAGTTTTGGTGGAAATACAGGATCTTGCTTGCGATGCAGCGCCAGCGACTGTTCGCGAATCCGACCTAGCTGTGGTCGGGGAGGCCAACACTGGGGCCCAAGAGGCGACTGTTTCATTCTTGACCCAACAACTGAAACGAGATCGCATGTTATTTCACCGCGCAGCAGGAGTCATCGACATTTCGGCCATTGCGGCCGAACCAGCTTACGGGTCTATTGGGCCAAACTTGTAGTGATCCAGAATCTCACCTAACAACTCTACGTTGCGCGGGTCGCGCAATGAACCCCGCAAGGTGGTCGGAAAAACGTTCCTTGGACATTCGAAATTGCAAACACCAGCTTGGCAGGGTCATGCCGTGTCCGGTAAAGGATTCCGGCGGGCTTTGCGGGATGATTCCGCAGAGCCGCTGACCAGCGTTATGCAATAGCATGCGACCCATCCAAGAGGTCCGTATGCGCCAATACGGGCGAGACCGGCACTCGCCGACAGGTCAATCAATTCATAGAACCCATGACCTTCATTTCCGCGAGGTGTCTCTGATCAAGGTACGCTCCCGAGACAGATGGGACGCCGGTCACGCAAGGAAAGCGCGGATATAGCTATCCCTGTTTTCATTTGAAGGTGGAAAGACGTTGCGAAGGCTTGAAGAGGTTCCGCAAGAATTCAAAACTTTCGATCCATGGATGCAATTAGTTTTCTTGGTGAATGCAAACGATGGTCTGAGCGCAATCACGCCTTCCGCAGCATTGCGTGCCGGCAATCAATCGGATGTATTGCGAGCGGCCCGAAGCTATGGCGAACATGGAGTAGCATGACGGACAAGCACGGAAAGCATCCGGAATCCGCCGCCCAAAGCGGTAGTGGTGCAGTTTGGAATCCACAGGGCTAGCAAAGCCAGCGCACCTGTGGGAAACTGTCCGCATGCCCAAGATCAAAGTAGGCGATGCTGTATTCTATGGCGAGCCGCCTGTCTCGTACGTCGTGGAAGATGTTGACTATGGTGCGAAGACAGCTGACATTAAGACTACGGCTGCTCCAGTTGTCACCCATCAAAACATAGCGTGGTCGGAGCTAGTCTCGCTGGACGAAAGCCAGAACGCTTTACGGGTGGTGAGAGAAGCTACGGAAGACCACTAGCCGCTAGAGATCAAAAGTGTTCGGCAGAATGATTTTATCGAGATTTTTCGGCAGCTTAAAGAGGGCCGCCATTAAGTTCCTCATGGGCCTTAACATTGGCCTGTAGGAAATCCGCAAGTATTTTGGCCTCAAGCCATGTAATAGTGACCTGAACATTTTGACCCACAATTACCTTCTCTTGAGGAGTGCGGTACTGGATTTGCTTGGGCGGTTTTGCAGTTTCTTCAAAACGCAAGACGCCTTAAATTCACACTGCACCATTACCCCCAAAGACTAGGAAAATTATCATCGCCGTGGGGGTTCCAACGAACCGGACCGGGTCCTCGCTATAACATCGCCTCAACCGCCAGAATCCGAAAGAACCTATCCGTTCAAAGTTGCAAAACTGTACCCGTCCATGCTCCGCCAAGAGCGGGAGACACTGAGAATTTGGCGTTTTGGAAAAGGCCGCGAGGCCAGGTTGCGGCATATCTCAATCCGCCGCAAGCACGATTTCCCCAAGACTCCACATGCGGTCGCTCAGCAGCGGGGGGCTCGGAGTGATTCGGATAATCACCGAGTTATCGCTTGGGTCGCGGGGCGGATGGCTTCTCTTTAGCACGCCGTTGTCGGTTCTTAGCGTCCATCTTCTCAGAGAGCTGCTTCGTTTTCGAGGTCAGTTTCTTCGATTCCCGAACGACTTCCGTCTCCCTGGCGTTGGCACGGCTCTTGATCTCTCCTCGTTCACCTGTGTTGGGCATTTGTAGATTCTACCAAGAGGACCTCCTGAGACAAGAGACGGGAAGGCATTTTAGCAATCGCTTGAGGCATGTTCGAGGTTGTAACCGGAAAGGCGGGCCGGATCAGGTTCTCCTGACCTGGAGATGATTGTGATCTCGTGATTCTCAGGCGCGGGCTTCTTCTGCGTAGTCAGGAGTTGAGGCTGAATGTTGTGGCGAAAAACCGGCGGGACACTCTGTCGGTGCGCGAGATCAATAAAGGAAACCAAGGGACTTGGCGGTGAGCTCCTGTGGTGACCGGTGGTGTCACTCCGAAAATGACCGGATGCGGATTTATTAAAACCGAACTTCTGCCCTCGGCAGCCTAAGCCGCCGTCCGTCAGTCTAACTCGATACATGGTTCTGAAGAGTGTCGAAGGACGGTTTCCCAGATAGTTTGTCGAGCGCCACGACCTCGCCATCGATGACGGTTCCGTCAGGGAGAGACGCCAGAGCTTTTGTAATGCGCGGATAACGGAGGCTGAAATCCTTGTTATTGCGAGAGCGCAACTGAGCTTTTCCGCCGGTCTTGATCGCGACGGCGCGATAGCCGTCAAGTTTGATTTCATATAGCCATTCG